>CAYFIB010000040.1:11328-13490 GCA_964342855.1 uncultured Caulobacterales bacterium | reverse complement strand
CTCAACGACCCGATACCAAAAGCCGCCTTCGGTTCGTCACAGACTCGCGCTAGCTGTGATCGGACTTGCGTCAGAAATCCCGAGGGACCGTCATGCTCCGCGCCGCCGTACTCGCTCTTTCCGCTGTTCTCTCCACCGCCGCGGCGGCGGCCGAGCCGAAGGCGGTCGCGACCTATCGCGACTGGACCGTCTTCACGCGGGAGCTGAACGGCGACCTCATCTGCTACGCCGTCGCCGAAGCGCGCGACAAGCAGCCGAAATCCGTCACCCATGGCGACGTCTTCATGCTGGTCTCCACCTGGCGCTCCGGCGCCGCCATCGAGCAGCCGAGCTTCATGACCGCGGGTTATGACATGCGCGACGGCGCGACGCCCGTCGCCCGCGTCGGCAATGACGACTGGGACATGTTCGTCGCCGGAAACGAGGCCTTCATCGCCGACGACAATGACGAGAAGTCCCTCATCAACGCCATGAAGCGCGGCTCGGAGCTGCGCGTCAGCGCGGTCTCCAAACGCGGCACCCGGACAAGTTACGAAATTTCGCTCCTCGGCATCACCAAAGCGCTGGATGCGGCGCGGAAGGCGTGCAGCTGACGGGCTCCGCGCGCTATCGAAGCACGATGGCGATGATGCGGGTCATGGCGGCGAGATAGTCGGCGCGGCTGGCGACGAACATCATCAACCCCTTTGACGCCCAGTTGAGCGCGTAGACCTGCTCTGTCGCGAGGTCGGCGTCGCCGCCGATCGTCCGGGCCATGGCGTCCAGCACGGCGGTTTCCGCCGACAGGGTCTCAGCGCTCTGGTCGGCTTTCGCCATACCGAGAATCTCGACGGCGTGCGGCGACGACCGCAGAATGTCCACATACTGACCGGCCCACTGATCGAACGCGCGGACAAGCCGCTCCTCGCGCGGGACGCCTTTGTCCGCCAGCGCCGTCATCGCCCCGAGATGCGCCGCCGCGAGCGCTTGATCGATCACCCAGCGAAAGACGGATTCTTTCGAGCCGAAGCGTTTGTAGAGCCCCTGCCGCGAAAGGCCGAAAGCCGCCGCGACGTCGTCCATGGACGCTTTGCGGAAACCGTAGCGGGCGAAAACAGCGATGGCCTCCGCCACCTGGCGCTCATCGGAAACAGACATTGTGATACACAGTTGACAATTTTGTTCTCTTTTGTCTACTTTGTCGCCAACCCTTCCTGCGCGAACCGAGGCGAGCATGGCGAAACGCGACACCCATAAACGAATTCGGAACTGGACGCCTGACCGGCTGCCGGATCTTTCCGGCCGCACTTATCTCATCACCGGCGGCAATTCCGGCATCGGTCTTGAGGCCGCGCGCTATCTGGCGAACGCTGGCGGCGATGTCGTCATCGCCGCGCGAGACGCCGGGAAAGCCGCCCGCGCCATGGCCGAGCTGCGCAAGACCGCCCGCGGCGACGTGCACGGACTGGCGCTCGATCTCGCCGATCTTTCATCCGTCCGCGCATCGGCCGACGAAGCGCGCGCCCGCTTCGGCAAGCTCGACGCGCTCATCAACAACGCCGGCATCATGCAGACGCCCGAAAGCACGACAGCGGACGGTTTCGAACTACAGTTTGGCGTCAACCACCTCGGGCATTTTCTGTATGCGGGCCTTCTCTACGACGCCGTCGAAAAAGCAGGTGGGCGGATCGTTTCGGTTTCATCCATGGCGCACAGAATTGGCCGCATGAATTTCAACGACCTGATGTTCGCGAAAGGCTACACGCCGACCAAAGCCTATGGGCAGAGCAAGCTGGCGAACCTCCTGTTCGCGCAGGAGCTGCATCGCAGGCTGATGAAAGCAGGCTCCCCGGTCACCGCTTACGCCTGCCATCCCGGCTATTCCGATACGCGCCTGCAGAGCACCGGACCCGAAGGGTTCCTGAACGGCTTCTACAAGGTTACGAACGCGCTACTCGCCCAGTCGGCGACAAAAGGCGCGATCCCGACCGTCCTCAGCGCCGCTGGCGAGGAGGCGCGTCCCGGCGCCTATTACGGTCCGACCGGCTTCATGGAAGCCCGCGGCCCGGTCGGCGACGCGCGGATCGCCCCTCACGCCCGACGGGCGAAGGATGCGCGGACGCTCTGGGAGAGAAGCGAGGAGCTGGTCGACTTCAGTTGGTCCAGCGTTCTGCCGGGCTAGC
>CAYFIB010000040.1:0-11228 GCA_964342855.1 uncultured Caulobacterales bacterium | reverse complement strand
GAGAGAAGCGAGGAGCTGGTCGACTTCAGTTGGTCCAGCGTTCTGCCGGGCTAGCCCCACATCTCCGCCTCCTCTCCGGTCACATCGGCGAAGAGGTCGAGCAGCGCGAAGCCGCCCACGCAATCTCAAAATGCTGTGCCCGGGGCGAGTTACGAAATATCGCTCCTCGGCATCATCAAAGCGCTCAGCACGGCGCGGATGGCGTGCAGCTAAGGCTTTTGCTCAATAGGAGGGAAGCGTGCTTGATAAAGCCGCCTGACAACAACCGCTTCTGCGGCGATAGGAAACTGGCGCGCTCTGCGCTTACCAAATCTCGCGTCAACAACCGCTATTGCCCGTATAGCGGGGTGTTTGGATTCGAGCATTTCGTCGATTGAGTGCGATAAGCTCTCTTCGAGGAGCCGCTGCAAATATCCGTCAGAGATAATTCCCTCTCTGTAAAGATTATTTTCAGCTGCAACGTAGTGCAAGTTCTCTTGGGATGCTGCCATTCTTGATTGAAATGCGAGAAACGAAGCCGAGTAGATTTTCTCTCCATCGAGAGTAATTCTAAGTTCGCCAACCTCGTCATGCGCTTTGCGAAATCTATCGACAGCCAAATCAACTCGTTTCGACATCTCATCTGAGAATCGCTCTCGGACCCGTTTGCGCAGCTGAGACCAACGCATTTCAGGCTCCAAAACTCTGCGAAATCAGCTCGCGCAGCACGGCCTCATCCACATCCGCGAGCTTATTCACATAAAGGCAGGCCTTACCGGTCTTGTGCTTGCCGAGCTTCGCCAGCAGCTCCGGGCGCTCGGTCGCGCCGTCCATTAGATAGCAGACGAGGTTCTGCTTGCGCGGGGAGAAGCCCGTGCGCATCCACTCTTCCTCGCGGCCGTCCGCATACGTGATCATCTTGCGGCCGAAGCCGATGATGGAGGAGCCCCACATCTCCGCCTCTTCTCCGGTCACCTCGGCGAAGATGTCGAGCAACGCGAAGCCGTCGGCGCGTCGGCGCTCGTTCTCGACCGAGGCGAGAAAAACGGCGACCGCAGCGCCGGTGGGGCGGGTCTTCAGCTCTGGCATGGGGCGGAGGGTAGCATCAAACTTTTATCCGCTCACCCCCCGCCCCTTCGAGACGCCGCCTTGCGGCGGCTCCTCAGGATGAAGAGGCGGGGGTCTCGGGCAAGGTGAGATGAACCAAACTCAGCTTACGCGACCCTAGATCCCCGCCTGCGCGGGGATGAGCGGTTCTTGGGTTCCGCACCCTACCGCGCCGCGCGCGCCCGCTCTTCCGCATTGCGCTTCATGCCGAGCTGCGCCTCGCGGATGGTGATGTAGAGCGTCGCCATGACGATGAGGATGGCGCCGGCGTAGGCGAGGCCGTCGGGGGCTTCGGCGAAGAAGAGCGCGCCGACGATCGCCGCGAGGACGAGGCGCGTGTACTCGACCGGCGCGACGGCGCCCGCCTCGGCTGTCGAATAGGCGCGCACGTAGCAGAACTGGGAAAGCGCGCCGCCGAGGACGATCATGATGAGGGGAAGGAGATGCTCCGCCTGCGGCGTGCGCCAGACGAACGCTGCGGGCACGGCGGAGAGGATCGCCATGAGCGAGATGCCCCAATAGTAGACGTCGTTGGAGTCGTGGTCCCGCGCGAGCGCTTTTACCTGCGCGATGGTCACCGCCATGAGGAACGCCCCGCCGACCGCCGCAAGAGCGCCGATGTTCACCGCCCCTGTCGGGCGCAGCATGATCAGCACCCCAAGGAACCCGACCCCCGCCGCCGACCACCGCCGCGGGCCGACCTTTTCGCCAAGGAACAAAGCGGCGATGGGCACGAGGAAGAGCGTGTTCGCGAACGAGAGCGCCTGCGCGTCGGCGAGCGGCAGGCGCGACAGCGAAACATAGGCGAGCGTGATCGCGACCGTCGCCGTGAGGGAGCGCGAGAGCACCGCCAGCGGACGTTTTGGCTTCAGGAGCCGCATCGGGTTCCGCCGCAGATAGAGCGGCGCGAGCATCAAGGCCCCCGCCCCGGCGCGGATGAAAGTCAGCTGCATGGAGTTGAGCGCGCCGTCGATCAGCTTCACGCCGACGAACATCACCGTCACCGCGATGCAGCCGAGAAAGAGCCACGCCGCGCCGCGCGCGTTCGCGGGAAGGCGCATCCAGAAGCGGGCGGATTTACGAGCGACAGGGTCGGCGGCGGACATGGGCGGATCGAACTCGGGCGATGGCTGGCGGCGCGCGACGGACGCTATAGGGTTCCGCGACGAAAGCGAGCGGAGGGAACATGAGCGAGACGTATGAGGCGGGTGCGTACGCGGTCGCGCTGCATGGCGGGGCGGGCCCGAGACATGGGCGCGATTACCGTGAAACGGAAGCCCACATGCTGGCCCTCGCCACCATGTGTCGGGATCGGCTCGCCGACGGCGAAAGCGCTCTCGACGTGGTGGAGCACGCCGTCGCGGGACTGGAGGCCTCCGGCCTCTATGTCGCCGGGCGCGGCGGGGCGCCGAACCGGTCCGGCTTCGTGGAGCTCGACGCCTCGATCATGGATGGATCGATGAGGCGCGGCGGCGGGGTCTGCGCCGTGCGCGATCTCGTCTCCCCCGTCGCCGCCGCGCGCCGGGTGATGGAGAAGACGCCGCACGTCCTGCTCGCGGGCTCCGGCGCCGCCGCCTTCGCGCGGGCCGAGCGTCTCGCCTTCGTCGGCGAGCCGCACACCTATTACCGCGTGCCCGTCGGCGTCGATGAGAAAGACCTGACGACGACGGAGATCTCCCACGGCACCGTCGGCTGCGTCGCGCGCGACCGGGAGGGGCGCCTCGCCGCCGCGACCTCCACCGCCGGGGTCTTCGGCAAGATGGAAGGCCGCGTTGGCGACACGCCGCTTATCGGCGCCGGGACGTGGGCGGACGAACACGTCGCCGCCTCCTGCACCGGCGTCGGCGAAGCCTTCATTCTCGCCGGCGGCGCGCAGGACGTCGCGAGCCGGGTCCAGTACGCGCGCCAGTCTCTGGTCGAAGCCTGCGAAGGCATGCTTGTCGACGTCGCGAAACAGCGGGGCGATGGCGGCCTCATCGCCGTCGATGCCGGCGGGCGGATCGCCTTCTCGTGGAACTCCGGCGGCCTCAAACGCGCGGCCGCGGGGGAGACGCTGGAGCCGCTGGCGCTGACGTTCTGATAGACCCGAGTATCATGGTTGCATCAGCGTCATCCCGGCCGAGCGAAGCGAGAGCCGGGACCCAGGGCCGCAAGCGGCGCACGCCGTCATCCTGGGTCCCGGATAACGGCTGCGCCGTTTCCGGGATGACGGAACAATAGGTTCGTAAGGGTCAGAACAGCTCTGGTCGCGGCTTGGCGCGTTAACCCGGACGCCACGCGGCGGCGATAGGCTGAAGCCCATGCGCACCCTCGCTCTCGCCCTCCTCCTCGCCGCCTGCGGCGCGGAGCCCGCCCCGCAGCAAAAGATGTGGGAATGGGACCGCGCGCTCAGCGTTCCGGATACGGCGTTCATGGCGGGGATGACGGCGGGCGAGATCGCCGCCGCCCAGCGCGCCGGCGCGCGCTATGTCCTCCTCCCCATCGGCGGCCTCGAACAGAACGGCCCCCATGTGGTGACGGCGAAGCACGATCTCATCATCGAGGCCGTCGCGGCCCGCGTCGCCGAAGCGCGCGGCGACATCCTCATCGCGGAAACGGTCCACTTCTCCCCGCAGGGCGATCTCAACCGTCCGTCCCCGCACCAGATGGCGCCGGGAACCCTCGGCGTTTCGGAAGCGACCTATGAAGCGCTGCTCACGGACATCTGCCGCAGCCTCGCCATTTCGGGCTTCGAGCGCATCTTCCTCATCGCCGATTCCGGCCCGGCCCAGCGCGGCGCCGCGACGGTTGCGGAGCGCCTGGCGGGCGTCGAGTTCATCGCCGCGTATTATTCTGAAGACCCGGAAGGCGCCCGCGCCGTCGCCGCCCTCGGGATCGAGCAGGCCCCCTACGGCGCGATCCACTCCGACTACCGCACCGAGGCGATGCTCGCCGCTCTCGACCCGAACCTGATCCGCCATGCTGCGCGCCTCGAAATCGGAGAGGCCTCCGTACGCGGCGCGTCCGTCGCCGACCTCGAGACCCTGCGCGTCCATGGCGAGACGCTGCTGAAGGCGCGCGCCGCGCTCGTCAGCCGGGAGATCGACCGTCCGACGCCCCAATAGGGGCTTTACGGCGGCCGATCCGCCGCGCAGACTTCATATCAGCTAAAACAGAAGAAACGAGGCGAGAGATGTTGGGGGAGCCGCTGGCGGCGCCGCGCGCGAGCGTGCGGAACGATGCGGACTGCGAGGCGATCCTCGACGGCGTGATCGCGCGCACCCTGCCGAAACCCCTCTGGACCCACGCCGCCCACTGCATCTTCGCCGTCGCCCTGCTCGACCGCCTGACGCTCGGCGAAGCGGAAGAAGCCGTCCCGCGTCTCATCCGCCTCTATAACGAGGCGACGGGCGTCGCAAACACGGCCAGCGACGGCTATCACCACACCATCACCCTGTTCTTTTTACGGAACATCCAGCTCTTCCTCGCCGAGTACGGCCCCGCCCCGCTCGCGGAACGCGTCGCGGTCGTGCTGGCCTCGCCCCTGGGCGACCCGCGCTTTCCGCTGACGGCCTATCCGCGCGAGCGCCTCTTCTCCTCCGCGGCGCGGCTGGAGTGGGTGGGGGCGTGAGGCCGGGCGGACTTTGACCGCACACCGACAATAAGGCTGAGAAACACTCCGAGCATCCCCTAAGTCAGCAACCCCACCGTCTCCTTCACCTCCGCAAGGATCGGAGCCGCGATGGCGCGCGCTTTTTCTGCGCCGGCGGCGAGGATGCGGTCGATTTCGGCGGGCTCCAGACGAATGCGCGCCATCTCCGCGGTGATGGGGCTGAGCTTCTCCACCGCAAGCTCGGCGAGGGCCGGTTTGAAGGCGCCGAAACCCTGACCTGCGAATTCGGCGAGCACCTGTTCTTTCGTCAGTCCCGCGAGAGCGCCGTAGATGCCGACGAGATTGTTCGCCTCCGGACGGGGTTCGAGGTCTTCCAGATTGTCCGGCAGCGGCTCGGGGTCCGTCTTCGCCTTCTTGATCTTCTTCGCGATGGTGTCGGCGTCGTCGACGAGGTTGATGCGCGCCATGTCGGAGGGGTCCGATTTCGACATTTTCGCCGTCCCGTCGCGGAGCGACATGATGCGCGCGCCCGGCCCTTCGATCAGCGGCTCCGGCAGGGGGAAGAAGTCCGGTCGGTCGTAGTCGTGGTTGAACTTGGCGGCGATGTCGCGCGAGAGCTCCAGATGCTGCTTCTGGTCCTCGCCGACGGGCACGTGGGTCGCCCGGTAGACGAGAATGTCCGCCGCCTGAAGAACGGGATAGGTGAAGAGGCCGACGCTTGCGCGTTCTTTATCCTTGCCCGCCTTTTCCTTGAACTGGGTCATGCGGTTCAGCCAGCCCATGCGCGCGACGCACTGGAGGATCCACGCAAGTTCCGCGTGCTCGCGCACGGCTGACTGATGGAAGATGATCGAGCGTTCCGGGTCGACGCCGCAGGCGAGATAGGCCGCCGCGATCTCGCGGGTGTTGCGGCGCAGCTCCTCCGGGTTCTGAAAGACCGTAATCGCGTGCAGATCGACGATGAAATAAATGCAGTCCCAGTCGCCCTGCAGATCGACAAATTTGCGGATGGCGCCGAGATAATTCCCGAGGGTGAGCGCGCCGGACGGCTGCACGCCGGAGAGCACGCGTTTCGGGCCCTGATAGGTCGGTTGCGGAGCGTCTTCAGTCATCGGTCTTTCTTATCGTTTCGTTCGGGCCGTCAGGCGGAGCGACGGAGCATGGCTTTCAGCTCCGGAAGGGCGACCGCGCCGAGGGCGATGCTGGCGCATCCATAGAGGCCAAGCCCGCCCGCGGAAAGGGCGAGGGCCGAAAGCCAGCTCTGGCCCCAGAGAACGTCCGTCAATCCCGGCTCCAGACGAAGGCCCGCATAGAGCCCCGCGCCCATGACGAGGGTCGCGGCGATGATGCGCGCCCAGCGGGCCTTCAGGCGTTCATCGGCGGCGAAATGCCCGCGCGCCGTCGCCGCTCGCCAGAGGAGCCCTGCCTGAATGAACGCCGCTACCGAGGTGCCGACGGCGACGGAATAGAACCCGATGAACGGAAAGCCCGCGACGGAGATGATCATGTTCGCGACGATGCCGATGAGGGCGTAGATCATCGGCCGCGTCGTGTCCTCCCGCGCGAAGAAGGCGGGCGAGAAGACCTTCTGGCCGACGAAGGCGGGCAGCCCCGCCGCGAACCAGGCGAGCGCCGCGCCGGTTTTCGCTGCGTCCTCCGCCGTGAACGCCGAACCGCCGGCGCCGACGAGGGCGAGGGCGTCGCCCGCGAAATCCCGGAAGAGCGCGTCGCAGAGCAGCGGCCCCATGAGCACGAGCGCGACCGTCGCCGGGAGCGCGAGAAGGAGCGACAGCTCGATCGCCCGGTTGAGCGCACGGCGGGCGCCCTCTTCGTCGCCGGACTTCACCCGCGCCGACAGGGTCGGCAGGAGCACGACGCCGAGGCCGATGCCGATGAGGGAGACCGGCAGTTGGTGCAGCTGGTCGGCGTTCATCAGCCAGCTGACGGCGCCCGACTGCCGGCTCGCGACATTGGTGCCGACGATGAGGTTGATCTGCGCCGACCCCGCCGCGAGGAAGCCGGGCGCGCCGAGGACGAGGAGGCGTTTCACCCCGGGCGTGAGGCGTGGCAGGCGCGGCCGCAGCGCATAGCCTGCCCGCGACGCGCCCCAATAGAGCGCGAGAAGCTGGGCGACGCCCGCGGCGGCGACGGACCAGGAGAGCGCGCTCCCCGCGATCACCGGCCCGCCATCGGCGTACAGAAGGACGGCGGCGATCATCAGGATGTTAAGAAGAAGCGGCGCGGCGGCGGCGACCGCGAAGCGGCCGAGAGAGTTGAGCACGCCCGAAAGAAGTCCGACGCCCGACATGAAGGCGAGATAAGGGAACATGATCCGCGTGTAGACGACCGCGAGATCAAACTTTTCCGGGTCGCTTGCGAAGCCGCCCGCGAGCAGGGTGACGAAGGCGGGTGTGAAAATCTGCACGAGGGCGATCAGCGCCGACAGCGCGATGACGAGGGCCGAGAGCACCTCCTCCGCATAGCGCTTCGCGGGAACGTCGCCGCCGTCTGCCCGCGCCGCCTGAAAGAGCGGAATGAACGCGGCCTGAAACGCGCCTTCCGCGAGGAGGCGGCGGAAGAGGTTCGGCAGGCGGAACGCCGCCCAGAAGGCGTCCGCCACCGGCGTGCCGCCCGCGCCGACGACGCCCGTCACCAGCACCTGCCGCGCGAAGCCGAGCAGCCGGCTGGAAAGGGTCAGCCCGGACACGGTGGCGAGGGATTTTAACAGGGCCATGAGGGCTTGCCGCGGCTTACTCGCCGCTCTCCGTCAAGGACTTCAGTTCGTAAAGGACGTTCAGCGCCTCGCGCGGCGACAGTCCGTCCACATCAAGACGGGCGAGCCGTATTTCCGTTTCGGAGGGCTCCGGCGCCGCCGCTGCGGGTTCGGCGAGACCGGCTGAGAAGAGCGGCAGCGCCCCGCCGCCCGCGCTGTCGGCTTCGAGGTCTTTCAGCACCGCCGCGGCGCGTTTCACCACTTTCGGCGGCACACCTGCAAGGCGCGCGACGGCGACGCCGTAGGAGCGGTCCGCCGGGCCGTCGGCGACCTCGTGCAGGAAGACGATGTCGCCCTTCCATTCGCGCACGCGCATGGAGACGTTGTCGAGACGGGCGAGACGTTCCGACAGCTGCGTCAGCTCATGATAGTGGGTCGCGAAAAGACCGCGGCATTTATTCGTATCGTGAAGGTGTTCAAGGGACGCCCACGCGATGGAGAGGCCGTCGAAGGTCGCCGTGCCGCGACCGATTTCATCAAGAACGACGAGGGAGCTCGGCCCCGCCTGATTGAGGATCGCGGCGGTCTCGATCATCTCCACCATGAAGGTCGAACGCCCGCGGGCGAGATCGTCCGCCGCGCCGACGCGCGAGAAGAGCCGATCGACGACGCCGAGGCGCGCGGACTTCGCGGGCACGAACGATCCCGCCTGCGCGAGGACGGCGATAAGCGCGTTCTGACGAAGATAAGTCGATTTGCCGGCCATGTTCGGCCCGGTGACGAGCTTCAGCCGCGCATCGTCGCCGGAGGAGAGAACGCAGTCGTTCGGCGCGAAGCGCGCGCCCCCCTCCAGCGCCTGTTCGACCACCGGGTGGCGGCCCTCGCGGATGTCGAAGGCGAGCCCCGTCTCCACCACCGGGCGGACGCAACGCCATTCATCCGCATAGGCCGCAAGCCCCGCCGCGCAGTCGATCTCGGCGAGCGCGTCGGCGAGCGCGGCGATCGCCTCGCGCGCGGCGAGCACGCGCGCGCGGATGTCTTCAAAGAGGGCGAGTTCGCGGCCCAGC
Source organism: uncultured Caulobacterales bacterium (assembly GCA_964342855.1). GTDB lineage: Bacteria > Pseudomonadota > Alphaproteobacteria > Caulobacterales > Parvularculaceae > JBCBJX01. The sequence goes on along the minus strand of CAYFIB010000040.1, from coordinate 2,770 downwards.
GCCTCGTCGCGGGCGCGGACGATGCGGCCGGCGAGTTCTGAGAGCTCCGGCGTCGTGAACCGCATGGCGTTCGCCATGGTCTGGCGGTGAATGAAGCGTTGGTCGTGCGGCGGCTCGGTCAGCGCCTTGCCGTGCGCGGCGGAGACCTCGATGAAATATCCGAGCACGTTGTTATGCTTGATCTTCAGCGCCTTGACGCCCGTCTCCTCGGCGAGGGACGCCTGCATTTCAGCGATCACCTTGCGCGCGTATTCGGACAAACGCCGCGCCGCATCGAGATCCGCGTCGTAACCGTCGGCGATGAAGCCGCCATCGCGGGCGAGGAGCGGCGCGCTGTCGGAAATGGCGCGCGCGATCTCAGCTGCGAGATCATCGACCGCGCCGCCGGGGGCGAGGCGCGCGGCGGCGCCCTCCAGCTCCGCGCCGAGGGGCGTCGCGCGACCGGCGGCGGCGAGGCCATCGGCCATCTCCCCCGCCCGCGCGGCGGCGAGACCGATGGCGGCGAGATCGCGCGGGCCGCCGCGGCCGAGGGCGAGACGCGAAAGCGCGCGGGCGGCGTCGGGAACCGATTTCAAGCTCTCCCGAAGGGTTTCCCGTAAGGAACTGTCGGCGACGAGGCGCTCCACGGCGTCGAGGCGGCGCGCGATGGCCGGAACATCCGTAAGCGGCGCTGCGATGCGCGCGCTCAGGGCCCGCGCGCCCGCGCCCGTCACGGTCCGGTCGACCGCGGCGAGAAGCGAACCAGCGCGCGCGCCCTCGCGGGTGCGCGTCAGCTCCAGAGAGGCCCTTGTCGCGGCGTCGATCGCCATGAACCGTCCGGCTTCGGCTTTTCGGGGCGCCTTGAAGGCGGGGCGCGCCTCGACCTGCGTCAGCACGGCGTAGTCGACGAGGGCGCCGAGAGCGGCGATTTCAGACTTCGAGAACGCGCCGAAACCGTCGAGGCTCGCGACGGCGAAGGTCTCTTTCAGAACGCGCTCCGCGCCGCCCGCATCGAAGCGCTGGGCGGGGAGAGGCGTCAACGCCGCACCCGTCCCCTGCAGCACGCTCACCCATTCGGGGTCGGCCTCGACGCGGTCGGCGAGCACCAGCTCGCTCGGCGCGATCTCAGCAAGGTCAGCGGCGAAACCGACCGCCGACGTCTCCCGCACGAATAGATCACCCGTAGATAGGTCCGCCCAGGCGATGGCTGCCGTCGCGCCGGAGACGGAAAGAACAGCCAGATGGTTGAAGGCGCGCGCCTCCAGAAGCGTATCTTCCGTAAGCGTCCCCGGCGTCACCCGGCGCACGACGGCGCGCGCGACGACGGATTTCGCGCCGCGCTTTTTCGCCTCGGCGGGGTCTTCGGTCTGCTCGCAGATCGCGACCTTGAAGCCTTTGCGGATCAGCCGCGCGAGATAGCCCTCATAAGAATGGAAAGGCACGCCGCACATGGAGACCTCGCCGCCCCGGTGCTTGCCGCGTTTCGTCAACGCAATGTCGAGGGCGGCGGCGGCTTTCACCGCGTCGTCGAAGAAGAGCTCGTAAAAATCACCCATACGGAAGAAAAGGAGCGCGCCGCCTGCGTCCGCCTTCACCTCCCAGTACTGGCGCATCATGGGGGTCTCGGCCGCGCGCGCTTCGGCGAGCGCGCGGGCGCGCGCGTCGTCGGTGACGTCATCCTCTAAGCGGGCCGAGCCGTCCATCGAAGTCCTTCCGAAGGGAAGCGGAAACCCGGCTTATAACGGGCGCCGGGGTGAAAAGTCGAAGGGGGCCGCCGACGCTTCAATCAGCGCCGATGTGGATTTTTCCGCGTTGACGGGCGCCCCCGGCCGCGGTTCTTTCAAGAGGTCTTCAAGAGTTTGTTTCATGGCCCGCAGCATCCAGCCCCTCGCCACTTCCTTCATGATCGACGGGCGGCCCGTTCCCGTGCGCCTCGTCGTCAACGCGCGCGCCAAACGGCTGATCGTGCGGCTCGACCGCACGGGCGCCGTCGTCGTCACCGCGCCGTCGCGCGCCATGCTGCCGAAGGCGCTGGCGTTCGCGGAAAGCCGCAAGGACTGGATCCGCGAGCAGATCTCGGCGGCTCCGGCGCAAACGCCCTTCGCGCCCGGCTCCTCGATCCCCGTGCGCGGAACGCGCCATCTCATCCGCCGCTCCGCCGACGGCCCGCGCGCGGCGCGCCTCACCGACGACCCGCAGCCGATGATCCTCGTCGGCGGCGATGCGAGCCAGATCGCGCGACGCGTGCGCGAACGGCTAGTGAAGGAAGCGCGGGCGGATTTCTCCGTCCACGTTGAAACCTTTGCGAAGATGGTGAAACGCAAGCCTGGCCGCCTCACCCTGCGCGACCCGCGCTCGCGCTGGGGCTCCTGCAATTCGGAGGGCGATCTTTCGTTCTCCTGGCGGCTCATCATGGCGCCGGCGGACGTCCTTGAGTACGTCGCCGCGCACGAGGTCGCCCACCTGGTGCACATGGACCACTCCCCCGCCTTCTGGCGCGTCGTCGATAAGCTGATGGGCGATGCGGAGCCCGCAAAGTCGTGGCTGCGCGAGAACGGCGCGCGGCTGCACGGGTACGGCGCTTAAGCGGTTCGTTAGCGGATAAATTGCAAAAGCATCTCTCCTACCCCGCTTGCGGGGGAGGAGAAAGAGGGCGACACGGACGCCTACTGCGGCGCGGCGGGCGGCCCTTCCGCTTCGTTCTGGAGAGACAGGAGCAGCGCTTCGACCTCTGAAGCGGGCGCGGACACCGTGAGCAGCGGCGCGGCTGGTTGCGGCGGCGGCGTGTAGG
>CAYFIB010000039.1:0-23629 GCA_964342855.1 uncultured Caulobacterales bacterium | reverse complement strand
TCTGCTGGGTGACCTCGTCCATCTGGTTCATGGCCGTGTTCACTTCAGCAAGACTTGTCGACTGCTCCTTGGCGGAACTGGCGATCTGCGTGACAAGCCCATTCACTTTTTCTACGCGCCCGACGATCGCCTGAAGCGCCTCGCCCGCCTTGCCGACGAGATCGACGCCGGATTTGACGTGCCCGGAACTTGCCGAAATGAGGCCCTTGATCTCTTTCGCCGCCTCGGACGACCGCTGCGCCAGCGCGCGGACTTCCTGTGCGACGACGGCGAAACCACGGCCTGCATCCCCCGCGCGCGCCGCCTCGACGCCGGCATTCAGAGCCAGAAGGTTCGTCTGGAATGCAATCTCATCGATGACGCCGATGATTTGCGAAATCTGGTCCGACGACTTCTCGATTTCCCCCATGGCGGCGACTGCGTCTCGCACGACAGTGCCGGACTCCATGGCCTGTTGGTTCGTTTCGTGAACGACCTTGTCGGCCTCATCCGCACTATCAGAGGCTTGCCGGACCGTCGCGGTGATCTCATCGAGGGCGGCGGCGGTCTCCTCGAGCGTGGCGGCCTGTCTTTCAGTGCGATGCGAAAGATCATCCGTCGAGCGACCGATCTCGTCGACGCCGCCGGCGATGCCATTCGCAGTGGACGACAGTGTCTGCATGGCGTCGCAAAGCGAAGCAACCGAACGGTTAAAGTCCTTACGGATCTGCTCGTATTCGCTTGGAAATGTTGTAGTGATCTGCGTCGTGAGTTTGCCGATCGCCAGATCGTTCAGGGCGTCCGCAAGACTGGTGACGATCATCCGTTGGTCGTTCGCCAATCGCGCGGCCGCTTCCTCGGCTTCTGTAATATCCGTCGCGAACTTCACAATCTTGCTGACGGCGCCATGCGGATCAAAAATGGGATTGTACGATGCTTGTAGGTATACCGTTTTCCCGCCCTTTCCGACGCGCGTGTATTTTCCGGGTAGCGCCTCTCCGTCCTTAAGGCGACGCCAATGATCTCGGTACTCAGATGAACTAGCGAAAGCGCTATCGACAAACATGCTGTGATGGCGCCCGACAATTTCGTCTTTGGAGTACCCCATGGCGCGAGTGAAGTTTTCGTTCGCCTCGAGAATGTTACCGTCTACATCAAATGAAATTACGGCTTGCGCCCGGTCGATCGCCTTCATGCTCCATTCAAAATCGAGGTCGCGAATCTTCTGCCTGGTAATATCGGTCGCGTACTTAACGACACGCCAGATTTCACCCCGACCATCGACGATCGGCGTGTACGCCGCCTGAATCCAGACTTCTCGCCCGCCCTTCCCGACGCGCAGAAACTCGCCACGATTGAGCTCTCCGCGACGCAGCCCTGCCCAGAACTCTGTATACTCTGCGCTTTCAGCGTAGTCCTTCGCGACAAAAATGCTGTGGTGCTTGCCGGCTATCTCATCAAGCTGGTAACCGACCGCCTTCAGAAAGTTCTCATTCGCCTCAACGATTGTCCCATCTGGCTTGAATTCGATCATGGCCTGCGAGAAGTCGAGTCCTTCCAGGATGAATTGATTGCGACGAGACCGCGTGACGTCCGCCCATTCAAGGACAAAACCGGCGAAGTTGTCACCATCTCGCACAGCTTCGACGTTCAGCTCCATCATCAGATCGCCGACGGAAATGATTGTCTTGTAAGGAAGGTTGTTCGGGTCGGACAAAAGCCGGCGCTGATGCGCCGGTTCTTTATGAAAGACGTCGATACACGTCCCAACGAGCGTCTCCGGATCAAATTCCGGAAACATGTCCTGAAAGACTTCCGTACGCTCACGGAACAGCGTACGGGCGGCGTCGTTCATCCCGATTATGACCAGATCGGAATCGACAACCATCGTCGCCGCCGATCCCGTCCTGAAAGCGGCTCGGTTGAATACGTTGAGTTTTTCGTCAGTTTGATTCCGAACGTCGTTCGACTTGAATTTCAGCATTGTCCCAGCCACCGTTCCAGCTCGAAAAGCGATACCTACACAAACCTTCAAGCGAGATATTGCCGATAATACATTGAAAATTGATAAACTATAGCGGCTATTACCGCTCGATATACCCTCTTTGGTTGCCAGCATTCGCCCAGGTTCCGAATGCAACGTAGAGAGAGTGCTCCACGGGCAGAATGTCACAATCGCTCCGCTGCAAACACGCGTTGAGAACGTGCGAATTCGCCGCTTCGTGCTAGAAACGTCTCTATCCGGTAGTTCGATGATCTCGTTTTAGAAAAGTTCGACGCCCGAACCTTCAACAGGCTGTGGCGCCGACTTCGGCGGTTCCGCCGGTATGGCCTCAGCCTTTCCGAGAAGCAGTTGCCGGGCGCGCCCCGATGTCGGCCAGAAGCGAATGCGCCGGCCGCGATCACCCCCAAGGCTTTCACCGTCGATCGGAATGCCTTCGCGCCCCAGGAATTCTCGAGCGAACGCCGCGTTATCAGCGCCGATATCGAACATCCCCTGCATCATTCGGCCGCCGCCGAAGACCTTGGCGCGCAGACGGCTTCTGTCGGCGCCTTTTTTCAGCATACCGTTGATCAGGAGTTCCATCGCATTCACTCCATAGCGAACGCTATCTGAACCATGACCTTCCGCCAGAAGGTAATGGTTCATGCCCCCGACCTTTGCGTCCGGATCAAACAGGCAAACTGCGACGCAAGACCCGAGTATGGTCGACATGACGATTTCTGGATCTTTCGATACTTCGAACGTCCCTTGAATAACGTGAAGTACGCGTTCGCCGCTTGCGCGCTCTGAGTTATGGGCAGGAAGGCTCATGCTGACGCCCTCGCGATTCCAGCGCTCTCACCCAGAACACGCTCAGCGATCTTTGAAAGCGGCACCTCATGAACGACAGCACCCATCTGCTTGGCCACCCGGGGCATGCCGTACACGACGCACGAAGCTTCGTTCTGCCCGAAGGTGACGGCGCCCGCCTCTCGCATGGCGAGAAGCCCTTCAGCGCCATCGGCGCCCATTCCGGTCAGGATCGCGCCGACGGCGCGCGCTCCGCAGGCGTCCGCAGCTGAGCGAAACAAGGCGTCGACAGACGGCCGATGACCGGAAACCGGTTCTCCTTGCCGCAGCCGACAGACTAGCCCGCCCGAGCGGCGAACCTCCAGATGCGCTTCACCGCCGGGAGCGATATATATGCATCCCGGACGAATGCGCGCGCCCTCGGTGGCGACTTCGACTTTCGCCGCGCACGACCGGTCGAGGCGCCCCGCGAAACTTTCGATGAAACCCGCCATCATGTGTTGTGTGACGAGCGTCGGCGGGCAGTTCGCCGGAAACGAGCCAAGAACCGTCAACAGCGCATCGACGCCCCCGGTCGAGGAGCCAATAAAAACGACTTTGTCGCCTGGCGTATACTGACCGGGCGGCGGCGTGGCCACGCCTGAACGACGGTGTGCGATACGCGACTTTGAAGCGGCTTTCACCTTTTCCGGCAAAACGGAAAGCGCCTCCGTCGGATCGCCGCTGGTGGGCTTGCCAACACAGTCAAAAGCGCCGAGACGCAGCGCTTCCACACTCATCTCCGTACCCTGATGGGTTAACGTCGACACCATGATGGTCGGCGTCGGACGCAGGCGCATCAGTTTTTCGAGAAAGTCGACGCCGCTCATGCGCGGCATTTCGACATCGAGCGTGACAACATCCGGCGCCAGCGCCTTGATGCGCTCGCGCGCTTCGTAAGGATCGCTTGCCGTGCCGACGACTTCAATGTCAGGATCGCGGTTAAGGACGGCCGAAATGACGCCGCGCATGGTCGGGCTGTCATCGACGATCAATACACGTATTGCCGGCATCGCCTTCCACCCCGTTTCGTTACTCGTGCGTCATCTTATGGACGCTTCAGAAGAAATCGCACTCGCCATCGTCGGCGTTCTCAGGCCAGATCTCCGCATCACCGGCGCGCAGACGCGCCGCGAGATCGCGAAGCCCCAGCCCGGAGGCGGCGCGGTCGATATCGATGATCCCTTTTTCGCGAAGATCATCGGTCAGATGTTCAAAGAACTCCGCAAGCGCAGAGGCCGATTGACGAAGTCTGTCAGCGCTCTGCAATCCGTTAGCGGCGTCCGAGCTGACGACGGCCGCCTGGTCCAACAATCCGCCGATCGCCTCCTGCAATGCGTCTGATAGCTCAGCCATGCGGTGCAGTTCGGCCGCCGCGCGTGCAAACACGGCCTCCGTGACATCCGGATTGTTCGCGTCGTCAAATTTTTCCGCTGGCGAAGTCATGGCGCACTTTCCTCCAGTACGTCAGTGGAGCGGACCGACAACGGCGGAAATGCACTTTTCCAAATCCTGCGGCGTGAACGGCTTCGCGAGGAAGTTGTTCATGCCAAGCCCCCGACCGCGCTCGATCAGGCTTTTGTCCTGACTTCCCGTGAGCAGAATGAATCCCAGTTTCTTGGTCGCCGGCCCCGAACGAAGCGTTTTGAGAAGCTCCAGCCCGTCCATGCCCGGCATGTTGAAATCCGAGATGATGAGGTGCACGGGCGCCGACTTCAGCTGCGTCAGAGCGTCGGTCCCGCTTTTGGCATAGCTGACATTCTTGATGCCGATGTTATCGAGGCAATTGAATACGAGACCACGGCTAGTGGTCATGTCGTCGACGACCATCACCCTCAGCTTGTCTTTCAGAGCCATGTCCCGCTCCCCTCACTTCGCGAGCCTCGATCAGAGGTCGTGTTATTTTACCCGATAAGTCGTGACTGCTTCGTTCACCAGACGATTCGTAGCCGGACCGGTCACCCGTTCCGAGTGTCCGATGAACAACCGACCTTCTTTCGTCAGCCGGTCCACGAATTTTGTCCATAAACCCTGACGCATATCCTCCTGGAAGTAGATCACCACGTTCCGACAGAAGATCGCGTCAAAGGGGCCGTTCATCGGCCAAGCCTGGTTAAGATTGTGTTCGCGGAAAGAGATCAGGGACTGAAGCTTGGCGTTCGCACGCATGAAGCCGCTCTGTTCCGCCGCCTGAAAGTACTTTGATCGAAGCGCATCCGGCGCAGCGGAAAGATCCTCAGCGGAGTAAACGCCTTCGCGCGCTTTTCCGAGAACCTGAGGATTTACGTCGCTGGCCAGAATCTTGATGTCGAGATTGCCGGCGTTCGGCTCGAGCTCCAGCACAGTGAGCGCGATCGAGTACGGCTCCTCGCCGCTTGAACAACCCGCCGACCAAAGACGAATGCGCCCGCCTGCTTTCGCTGCTGAAAGCAACGGCGGCAGCACGACGGTTTTCAGATGATCGAAATGATGCGGTTCACGGAAAAAGCGCGTGACGTTTGTAGTTAGCGCCGTGATGAACTCGTGCACTTCTTCGTCGTTGTCGCCGTTCTGCAGATAGTCACAGTAGTCTGCGAACGTCTGCATTTTTAATGCACGCAGGCGCTTGACTAGACGAGAATATATCAGCGCGCGCTTGCCCTCGGGCAGGAAGACGCCCGTCAGTTCATGCATAATTCCGGCGATCGTCCGGAAGTCGCCATCCGTGAACGTAAAGTCGGCGCCGCCAGTAGACGACGGGGCCTCAGCGACGGGTTGCGCGGCGCTCATGCTGCAGCCAGCTCCCGCGGAGGCAGCAGCCGCGACGGTGAAACTAGGCTGATCATGCGTTCTTCGATCGCGATAACACCGTCCACGAATTTCTTCGCCGCTTCCGTCGCGACATCCGGCGTCTGCTGGATTTGATCGGGCTCGATGGAGATGATGTCGGACACCGCATCGACCAGCAAGCCGAACATCTGTCCTTCGACCTGCGCGATGATGATGACGTTTCGCTCGGATGGTTTCCCTTCACCAAGCCCAAGGCGAGCGGACAGATCCACAATGGGCAGGACAGCGCCGCGAAGGTTGATGACGCCGCGCACGAAGCTCGGCGAGTGCGGCAGCACCGTCTCGGGCGTCCAACCACGAATTTCGCGGACAGACATGATGTCTACGCAGTATTCCTGCTTACCCACGCGGAAGGCGACGTACTCGCGGGCGTGGAAGTTTTCGTTTTCATCGTTCTCAATCATGGCGATCACCCAACCGCTGCGAGGAGAGGTTCATCGGACGGCGCGTTCAGCGACACCACGGCGTCCGTATCGAGAATAAGTGCGATGCGGCCGTCACCAAGGATGGTGGCGGCGGCGACGCCGGGTACGCGACCGTAATTGGCCTCAAGGCTCTTGATGACGCATTGACGTTGGTCCTGGATCGCATCAACCAGGAACGCCGCCGGCGCACCGTCATCCGTCATTACAGAGAGAATAACGCCATTTGACGGATCGATTGGCGTCGACCGGAAACCGAGAAGCTGACCGACATCCACAACCGGTATGAACGCGCCGCGTTTGGCGATCACGAGACCGCCGTCGCCAAGCTGGTGCAGGTCCTGCTCTTCCGGCTTCAGGGTTTCGACAATCGACGTCAGCGGAACAACCAGCGTCTGGTCGTCGACACGCACCACCATGCCGTCAAGAACGGCGAGCGTCAGCGGCAGGCTAATGGAGAAGGTAGAGCCCTCTCCCGGTCGCGACGTGATCGAGATGCGCCCGCCCAGAGACTGAATCGCGCGCCGCACGACATCCATGCCGACGCCGCGGCCCGACAGGTTGGAGATCGTCGACGCCGTCGAGAAACCCGGAAGGAAAATGAGGTTGTCTGTTTCGAAATCCGTGAGGCGAGCCTCCGGATCGATCAACCCCTTATCAACCGCGATCTGGCGTACACGGTCACGGTTGATGCCAGCGCCGTCGTCGATTACCTCGATAATGACGCGACCGGAGCGGTGCGCGGCGATCAGCCGAACCGTGCCCTCCTCCGATTTGCCGGATTCAACGCGCTTTTCGGGGCCTTCAAGGCCGTGGTCGACGGCGTTGCGGATCATGTGCGTCAGCGGATCGGCGAGACGTTCAATGACCGTCTTGTCGACTTCGGTCATTTCGCCTTCCGTCTTGAGGCGCACCGACTTCCCAGTGGCGGCGGCGGCTTCACGGACAATGCGCGACATGCGCTGGAATAGCGGCTTCACTGGCTGCGCGCGGATCGCCATGACGCTTTCCTGAATTTCACGCGTCAGTTGGCCGAATTCTTCAAGTCCGATGGCGAGCGTCGAGTTGCCCGCCATTCCCGCCTCAATAACGTTCTGAGAAATCATCGCCTGATTGATGACAAGCTCGCCGACGAGGTTGATGAGGCGATCAACGCGGTCGAGGTCAACGCGGACCGTAGCCTGCACGGCGGAACCGCCGCGTGCGGCGTTTTCGCGGGACGGCGCTGCAGCCGCGACTGCGGCGGCGGCCTCGACTGGCGCCGAAATTTCGTCCTCGACATCAACGACCGGTTCCGCCGTCAGTTCGACTGGCGCCGATGCCGGTTCGGTCACGGAGTCTTCGACAGCGGCGCTCGGCGCGACATCGTCGATACCAGCGTTCGTTTCAGAGTCGTCGAGTGCGCGTATATTCAGTTCGCAATCGCCATCAACGAACTCGAACACTTCGCGGACTGCGTCTTCCGTTTCATCCGTTATCAGCTGAATTGTCCAGGCGAGGTATCCGCCCTGCGCATCCATCTCATCCAGGGGCGGCAGATCTGACGCGTCCATTGTCACGTCAATATCGCCAAGATCGCTCAGGGCTCGGAAGAGGAGCGCGGGTTCATTAGCGTGAACATAGAGTTCCGGCCTCGCCCGGAATTTGATTTCAAAGCCGGCGGCGCCGTCCTCTGAGTCTCCCGCCTCGTCGAAATCGTCGAGGTCCAACGTCATCGGTTGGAAGTCGATATCGTCATCGGCGTCGACGGGAGCCGAGGAGGCTGACGTCGCAGGCGCGCCTGCATCTTCGCCAACATAGTGACGCAGGCGGGCGATGACCTCATCACGCGCGGACTGGTCCGCCGGGGCGCCGTCTCGCGCTTCCACCACCAGATCCGCAAGAATATCGGAGGAGCGCAGCAGCACGGAAAGGCACTCGCCTTCTGCCGCAAGCCGACCGGCGCGAACCTCGTCCAGCGTCGTCTCGAAAGTGTGGGCGAATTCAACGAGGTTATCGAAGCCGAACGCGCCTGCGCCGCCTTTGATGGAGTGCACGGCGCGGAAAACGGCGTTGACGGTATCATCGTCGCCGGCGCCTTCGTTCAGCGCGAGCAGGCCTTCTTCGAGTTCGAGGAGCAGGTCCTCGCATTCCTGGAAGAAGGTCTGCTTGATGCTCTCCATCGGATCCATGCGCGTCGTCCCCTCTTTTTATTTTACGCGGCGACGCGGCGAATGGCCTGCACCAGCTTGGACTTGTCGAACGGCTTGACGATCCAACCGGTTGCGCCGGCGTCGCGCGCGCGCGTTTTGAGAGCCGGATCGCTTTCCGTCGTCAGCACAAGGATCGGAACAGCGCGATGACGGTCCGTGCGGCGTACGCCATCAATGAAGCCGAAGCCGTCCATCTCCGGCATATTGATATCTGTGATGATGACGTTCGGCTCAGCGCCTTCAAGCACCTCAAGACCGTGCACGCCGTGTTCAGCTAGCAGGACGTTGAACCCCGCTTCCGTCAACGCCATGCGCAGCATGTCGCGCATCGTACGAGAGTCATCAACAGCGAGTACCGTGAGCGACATTGTCGTCTCCCCCTTAAGCTCAGGACGCCAGCGAAGCCGCGTCTGCTCCAAGACGCTGCAAACCAGCTTTGAAGTCATCCGACGGCGAAATGATTTCGAAAGGATTGCCGTCTTCCCGCCACGCTTCGACGGCGGCGAGAAGAACCTGCAGGCAGAGCGCCCCGACTTGTCCGACAGCGGAAGCATCGACGGTCAGAGGTTCGCCGCGACGGGCGCGAAAAGCATCCAGCAGCCCGCTCGCCGCGCGCACGTCGAGAACGGCGTCCAGCACGACGGGCGATGCGGTGTTAGTTTCGGCGGTTTCAGTCACTGTCGCTCCACGCAATCGGCGCCGGCCTTTTGGCCGCAAATGGCTAAGAAACAGGTTGTGGTTGAATGGAGGTTGCACGCCGGTCGTTAAAAAACGATGTGCGGTCATTGATGCGTCCCGTTTTGACGCGCGCGGGACGACGCAGTATGCGACCGCCTTTCGCGACAGGAGCGCCGATATGATTCCCCGTTACGCCCGCCCGGAAATGACGCAGATCTGGGAGCCGGCGCGGAAATTTCGCATCTGGTTCGAAATTGAAGCGCACGCCGCCGACAAGATGGCGGAGCGTGGCGTCATTCCAGCCGAAGCCGCCAAGGCGGTCTGGGACAAGGCGGGCGAAGTCGACTTCGATGTCGAGCGGATCGACGAAATCGAGCGCGAGGTGAAGCATGACGTCATCGCGTTCCTGACCCACCTTGCCGAGATCGTCGGCCCGGAAGCGCGCTTCGTTCACCAAGGCATGACGTCGTCGGATGTTCTCGACACCTGCCTCTCTGTGCAGTTGAAAGACGCTTCCGACCTCCTGCTCGAAGGTCTCGACCGGGTTCTGAAGGCGCTAAAGGCGCGCGCCGAAGAGCATAAAGCCGACATTTGCATCGGGCGCTCTCACGGCATCCACGCGGAGCCGACCACCTTCGGGTTAAAGCTCGCTTCGCACTATGCGGAATTCGCCCGAGCGCGTCGGCGCCTGGAAATCGCCCGCGAGGAAATCGCCGTCTGTGCTATTTCCGGCGCTGTCGGCACCTTCGCGAATATCGATCCGAGCGTTGAAGCGCACGTCGCCGAGAAAATGGGCCTCGCCGTCGAGCCGGTCTCAACACAGGTGATCCCGCGCGATCGGCACGCGGCGTTCTTTTCAGCGCTCGCGGTCGTCGCCTCGTCAGTCGAACGCCTCGCCGTCGAAGTCCGCCACCTTCAGCGCACCGAGGTTCTTGAAGCCGAAGAATACTTCTCGCCGGGCCAAAAAGGGTCCTCGGCGATGCCGCATAAGCGCAATCCGATCCTGACGGAAAACCTCACGGGTCTCGCCCGTCTGGTGCGCATGTCGGCCATTCCGGCTTTGGAGAACGTGGCCCTCTGGCACGAGCGCGATATTTCGCACTCATCCGTCGAACGCGGCATCGGTCCCGATGCGACGGTCCATCTCGACTTCGCGCTGCACCGCCTCGCCGGAGTCGTTGAAAAGCTGGTCGTCTATCCGGAGCGGATGAAGGAGAACCTCGACCGGCTTGGCGGGCTCGTAAATTCGCAACGGGTTCTTCTCGCCCTCACACAGGCGGGCGTCGCGCGGGAGGACGCGTATCGGCTGGTTCAGCGCAACGCCATGAAGTCCTGGGCGGGGGATGCGCCGTTTCTGGATCTGTTGAAAGCGGACGCGGACGTCGCGAACGCTCTGTCAGCGGAAAAGCTGGATGCGTTGTTCGATCTCAGCTTCCATATCCGGCACGTTGATACGATCTTCGAACGCGTGTTCGGCTGATGCGGCCTAAGCCGCAGCGCGGCGCGGCTTGATCGCTTTGAGGAGCGTGCTGATCCGCGCGCGTTCCAACCAGGCGACAAGGCCCGTCAGCGTCGTCATCAAGACGGCGACGACGAACAGCGCCGGCGTCGCCTCCTCGCCCGGCGCGGCGGCGACGACGACGCCCAACCACGGCGACAGATGAAAACCGATCGCGCCGAGCAGCACGGCGCCTCCGATGGCGAGCCCGAGCAACCGCGCGGCTGGCGTCAGGATCGCCGCTCCAGCCGCGATCTCGGCGACGCCGACCATCACCCGTATCTGCGGCTCAAAAAACGCCAAGCCGGACCGATCCGCGATCGTCTGGAAGATGACGTTCTCGGCGCCAAACTTCTGGGCGCCGATGAACAAGAAAAATGCGCCGACAATCACGGCCGGCGCGTGCCTGAAAACGTGTTCCATACTGAGACTCCGACACACGGGCGGGGGAATTCCGCCCACACCGGAGAAGTAAAGAGCGCGCCGCGAACCACCAATCAAAGCGGTTCACGGAGTTGCGACCCTTGCGGGAACCAAGCGGCTATTGAGCGGATATCCCGCCATCGACCTTGAATTCGGACGCCGTCACGAACTTTGATTCATCCGAAGCAAGGTAAAGAACAACGTTCGCGACATCCGCAGGTTCGCCGACGCGCTTCATCGGGATCTGTCGCGACAGCTTGGCGATGCCCTCCGCGTCCCCGCCCATCATCGCCTTCAGCGGGTCGAGGATCGGCGTGTCGATAAACACCGGGTGCACGGAGTTGCTGCGAATGTTGTAGCCCGCCTCGGCGCAGTGGAGCCCGACGGACTTCGACAGCATCAACACGCCCGCTTTCGCCGTATTGTACGCCGGCATGGCGCCGGACGCGATGACGCCGGCGATGGACGAAATGTTGATGATCGAGCCCGGCTGGTTCTCTTTCAGATAGGGCAGCGCGAGCTTGCACCCGAGGAAGACCGAATCGAGATCGATCGCCATGACGCGGCGCCATTCCTCAAAAGTCTCGTCCTCAATATTGCCGAAGCCGCCGACGCCCGCGTTGTTCACGAGAACGGAGATGCCGCCCATCGCCGCGTTCGCGTCTTTCAGCGCGCGCTCCCAGTCGTCCGGCGACGTCACGTTATGCGCATACGCGAACGCCGTTCCATCGCCGTGGGCGGCGTTGATCTCGGCCGCAACGTTCTGGGCGCCCTCCAGATTGATGTCGGTAAGCGCGACCTTGGCGCCTTCGCGCGCTAGGGTGCGGGCGAATTCCGCGCCGAGGCCCTGCGCGGCACCTGTAATGAATGCTTTTTTTCCGTCGACGCGGCCCATGGAAGTCCTCCCGTGCTGATTTGACTGGAGCTAACCGCGAGCGGCGCGCCGACGAAAGCGCGAAGCGCAGCGCCGCGTGTTATTCGCCGGCTTCAACCTGCCGAACGGCTTCGGCCATGAGCTCCGCCATCTTCGCGCGGATCTCGTCGTCTTTCGCGATGACGCCTTTCTGGAGGAAATCGCCCTTCACCTTGCGGAAGACGTCCTCATCGCCGGCTTCTTCGAAATCCGCCTTCACGACTTCCTTCGCGTAGTCGGCGGCGGCGTCGCCGGAGACGCCCATTTTCTCGGCCGCCCAGAGGCCAAGGAGCTTGTTGCGGCGCGCCTCGCACTTGAAACGCAGCTCGGCGTCATGGGCGAACTTGGATTCATAGGCGTTTTCGCGATCGTCGAAAGTGGTCATGGCGTCATCTCCGGAGCCAGTTGAATTCGGGATGCGGCGCGCCGGATCGCACTGACGTCGCCAGCGCTTCCACGGCCCCGCGGCCTCATGCTAGTTACGAAGCGAATCTGGAGCGCGCAAGCGCCCGCAATAATTGCCGCGCGGCCGCCGCCGCCTTTTTTTGTTCGCGAAAACAAGGCGTTGGGCGTGAGAGCCGCGCAAGTGAAAGGCCCCTGCCCATGAGCCGCCGCAAGCGCATCTATGAAGGCAAAGCGAAAATCCTGTTTGAAGGCCCGGAACCCGGCACCCTCATCCAGTATTTCAAGGACGACGCGACCGCCTTCAACAACCAGAAACACGCGGTTCTGGAAGGCAAAGGCGTTCTCAACAACCGCATCTCCGAGTTCATCATGCTCGGGCTGGAGCGCATCGGCGTGCCGACGCACTTCATCCGCCGTCTGAACATGCGCGAGCAGTTGATCCGCCGCGTCGAGATCGTCCCGCTTGAGGTCGTCGTGCGCAATGTCGCCGCCGGGTCGATCGCCAAGCGCCTCGGTCTGAAAGACGGCGAAACGCTGCCGCGTTCCATTATCGAGTTTTACTATAAGGACGATGAGCTGGGCGACCCGATGGTCGCCGAGGAGCACATCACCGCGTTCAACTGGGCGAACCCCCAGGAGATCGACGACATGATGGCTCTCGCGCTGCGCGTGAACGACTACCTCTCCGGCGTCTTCGCCGCTGTCGGCATCCGCCTCGTCGACTTCAAGGTGGAGTTCGGCCGCCAGTTCGAAGGCGACATGATGCGGCTCATCCTCGCCGATGAGATCAGCCCGGATTCCTGCCGTCTCTGGGACGCCGAGACCGGCGAGATCATGGACAAGGACCGCTTCCGCAAGGACTTGGGCGGCGTCACCGAAGCCTATCACGAAGTCGCCCGCCGCCTCGGCGTCATGCGCGACGCAGAACCGACGCCCGCGACCGGCCCTGTCCTCGTGCGGACGAACGAGCCGCAGTAACGGACGGCGCGGGCGCGAC
Organism: uncultured Caulobacterales bacterium; assembly: GCA_964342855.1. Taxonomy (GTDB): domain Bacteria; phylum Pseudomonadota; class Alphaproteobacteria; order Caulobacterales; family Parvularculaceae; genus JBCBJX01. The sequence goes on along the minus strand of CAYFIB010000039.1, from coordinate 10,460 downwards.
GATGCTCCTTCGACGCCTCTCGCAGAACTTGCGCGAGCAGAATTGGGCTGCGGTCGCGCTCGACTTCCTCATCGTCGTCGTCGGTATTCTCGTCGGCATGCAGGCGAACGCCTGGAGCGAATCGCGAAAGGCGGAGCGCGAGGCGGCGTACTACGTTTCGCGCCTATCCGATGAGCTGACAGCGACCGTCAATCGCTTCGATCAGGAGATCGAGGGTGGACGCGTCCTCGCCGATCGATCGCTCGCCGCCTACAGAATGCTCCGCGCAAATGAGCTGACCGACGCGACGAAAGAGGAATTCGAAGCGAACTTCATCGCCATTCATTCCGTGCCCGACGTTGTCTTCACCATCGCCGCTCTGGATGAGATGAAGAGCACGGGCAAGATCGGCGTCCTCGCTGACCGAGACGTTCGCGAGCGGCTCTATGAGTTTCTCGAGATTCTTGAGTTCTCCCGCACGCAGCAGACCGTCATCATGCAGTCGTTCAGCGACGCGTTCTCCAAATCCTACGAGATCGTCGACTACGCGCCGGACTACATGCAGACAGGCGTGCTGCTGACGGCGGCGGAGGACATGGCCGACGACGAAACGCTCGCACGCCATATCTTTCGAGTGCACACGCTGCAGCTGATCCAGATCCAGCTCCTGGAGCAGGCGCGCGGTCAGTCAGCGGAATTGCAGGCCGCTCTTGATAGATCGACCACTGACTAACCACCTAATAGTTTTAGCTATCTACATTCCGACAGTCTGCTGTTTTTGCGGCAAGATTGCGATTTATTTTAATTGGCGCGCTCGCCCCATTCGCCAGAAAACCGAAATTTCACCGGCGGCGCCTTCGCGCCTGCACAAAAAATGCAGGGACAGAACCAAGCATCGATTTTTTTCAGCTTAATAGAATTGTTGGATTTAGTCAGCCGCCATCCATTGATGGGCGCTTTTAACTGTAGTCGCGGCGCCCCGAACATGGCACAATCACAACGTTTGGTGCAGGCGGGACAGCATGGCGACACGTCGATCCGTTTTAATTGGGATGAGCGCCGTCGCTGCGCTCACTGGATGCGTGACGGGTCCGGAGCAACTCGTGCTCCCGGACGGCGCGATCAAGAGCCTGTCCGTTTCTGTCGACGGCGCAGACGACGGCTATACGGTGATCGACGCCCGCTTCGATGAAACCGCGACGGGAGCGGCGCTCTTCGGGTTGATCGGCATGGCGGTAAATTCCTCCATCAACGCCGATCAGGACAAAAAGTCAGCCGACCAGTGGCGCGCGGTAGCAGCGACGCTCGATATCGACAGAGAACTGCAGAATGCGGCTTTAGACCGCTTCGCGCAAGCCAACCGCTTCCCCGTCGCCGTCGGCGGCGCCAGCCACCGGCTTGAAGTTGTCATTAGGCAATGGGGCCTGTCTCGCTCGGAAGTGTCCACGAAGAACCTGCGCGCGTTCATCAATTTGCGCGTGCAACTGGTCGACAGCGATGGCGACGTGCTGTGGACCGACTACCCGAACTCGGTCGGCGATTTTTCAACCGCCGACAGAGCGGCGATCACCGACGACGTGTTCGAACGCGAGCTGCTCAGCCTTGCGCAAAAAGTCGGGCGAACGATCGCCAACGATCTCATCTACCGATAGCCACCAGGGGAAACACCTATGAGAATTCTATTTGCAATGCTTGGCGCGCTGACGCTTTCCGCGTGCGCGTTCGGCGACGAAAAACTGACCTTGGCGTATGCGCCGGAAGCGCCTCAGGTGGGCGTGATTTCCGAAGCGCCGCAGACGGATCTGACTATCGCTACAGTCACCGACGCGCGACCGGATCGGAAACCCGTCGGCAAGGACGAGACCGCAGATCCCAAACGTCCCTTTCTCCTCGCCTACAAGCGGAACGGCTTCGGCCAGAAGACCGGGAACGTTGTCGGCGTGGAGCCCGCGGTCGATACGGTCAAAGCGGCGATTGAGCAGATGCTCGCAGAAAACGGCCACGCCGTCGTCGACAATGCTGGCGAGGGCGGGCTCACGATCGCCGTGAAAGACCTGTGGCTGGAAGTAAAACCCGGCGCCTTCACGGTCGAATTTTCCGGCAACGCCGCGGCGGACATCGAACTGGTTGATGCACGGACTGGCGAAGTCGTCTTTTCGGACTCGTTCACAGGCTTTTATTCGTCACGCGCAGCCGGCGGTCTGAGCGGGACATGGACGAAAATCCTGAACGCCGCCGTGGCGGACCTGGTTCGGAACATCAGTCTATCTACAGAGCTGAAAGAAGCGCTCGACCAACTGGAAGCGAACGGCGCGACATCATAAATCGCGCCGCCTCGTTAGTTCGCGAATTTATGGAAGGGCCGCAGCAAATCGCTGCGGCCTTTTTGTTTGCAAGCGGCTATCCGCCCCACGCACGTCCGACTAAACGCTCGCCTCAAACAGCCGCCCCTTCTCCGCAACCGCCACCGTCAACAAAGCCCCCACCGCCAGCGCCGTCATGCCGATGAACATAGGCCGCATGGTGCCGTCGAAAGACTGGGCGACCATGGCGCCGAAGGCTGCGCTCGTCGCCGTCGTGAAGAAGCCGAGCGCCGATGACGCGGTGCCGGCGATATCGCCCATGGGCTCCATGGCGAGGGCGTTGAAGTTCGGCCCGATGATGCCGACGCCGAACAGCATGATTGCGACAAAAACCATCATCAGCCAGAACGGCGGATGCTCAGGAAATCCGGAGACCGCCACAAGGGCGCAGATGGCGACCTGCATGAGGAGCGCGCCCTGTGAAAGCCGTCGCATACCGATCTTCTCCACGACGCGCGCATTGAACAACGATGCGGCGGCGATAGAGAGCGCTGAAGCACCGAAAAGGTACGGGAAGGCTTTCTCGAAGCCGTAGACGTCCGCGAAAATCTGCTCGGACGCCGCGACATAGGACATCAGCGCCCCGAAGACGAAACCGGAAGCGCACATGTAGCCGACGGTCTGCCGCGTCGTCGCCACACGTTTGATGGCGTGCAGGAGCGAGCCGGCCGACACCGGCTGGCGCGCGTGCGCGGGCAAGGTCTCATCCAGTCGGAAGTACGCCCACACGACGACGATCGCGGCGAGGAGGAATAGGAAGTAGAAGGCCGCCTTCCAGTCGCCCATGGCGATCATGCCCGCGCCGATGGTCGGCGCGATGACCGGCGCGAAGATGAAGACCATCATGACGAAAGACATGACCTCGGCCATCGCCCGCCCGGCGAAGCGGTCGCGCACGATGGCGACGGCGAGAATGCGCCCCGCCGCGCTGCCGAAGCCCTGCAGCGCCCGCGCGCCAAGCATCGCCTCGAAAGACGGCGCGAGGAACGCCGCGAACGTCGCCAGCACATAGACCGCCATGCCGAAGAAGAGGAGCGGTCGGCGGCCGTACTGGTCGGAGAGCGGTCCGAACAGCGGCTGCCCCAGCGCGAAGCCAGCGAGATAGCAGAAGACGACCAGCTGCGGCGCATTGGGGTCCGCGACGGCGTAGTACGCGCCGATGGCCGGCAGCCCCGGCAACATGATGTCGATGGAGAACGCCGTCATCGCCATCATGCAGGCCATGAGGCCGACGAATTCCGGAAAGGACTGGCGGCTTTCGCCCGCGGCGGGCGCGGCGGCGTCTGACATGGCGGTACGGCTTTCGGGCTTGAGCGGCGGAATAGCCACTTTCGCCATATCGCGCCGCGCGCGCCGGTTCGCAACCCGTTCGCAACAGTTCGCGTCACGTCCGGCCGAGCGCGCATTGACCCCGCGCGCGGCGCGTCCGATAGGGACAGCCTCAACTCCAACCGCGAAGAAAGGGCGAAGTCCCATGAAGGCGACCGTCCGCATCACCTTGAAGAACGGCGTTCTCGACCCGCAGGGCAAAGCCATCGAGGGCGCGCTAAAAGGCCTCGGCTTCGCCGGCGTCAACGCCGCGCGTCAGGGCAAGATCATCGAACTCGACCTCGCCGCGACCGATGAGGCCGCCGCCAAGGCCGAAGTTGAGAAGATGTGCGCCGAGCTCCTCGCCAACCCGGTGATGGAGAATTACGAGATCGAACTGATAGCCTGACGTATGAGCGACCTCGCCGCCGCCCTGAAAACCGAACGCCTCGCCTCTTACGCCCGCCTGCGCGGCGGGTTTCCGGTCCCGCTCGCCGGAACGACCTATTGGGGCGTTCTGGCGGCGTTGGGGTTCGCGGATGTCGGTCACGCCTGGTACTTGACCGCCCTGCTCGGCTCCGGCGCCATATTCCCGCTGGCGCTGATGTTCGCGGCGATTTTCCGCAACCCGTTCATGAAAGAACGTACCGCCGTCAGCGGCGTTCTGGTTCCAGCGTTCGTCAGCATGCTACTCTTTTGGCCGATGGCGATCGCCGCGCTCTGGACGGAGCTCTCCCTTTTTCCGCTCATCCTCGCCATCGGTCTTTCTCTGCACTGGCCGGTCATCGGCTGGAGCTATGGGCGCATGGCGATCTTCTCTGCGCACTCGATCATCCGCGCCGTCATCGTCTTCTTCATCTGGTGGAAACTGCCGGAAGCCCGTCTCACCCTTCTGCCCGCGAGCGTCGCGCTCATCTATTTCGCGACCGTCATCGTCATTTTCATCGACTCCGGTCTGGTGAAATCCCGCCTTGAGAAAGCCGCCGAATGAAATCCTCCGTCATCGTCTTTCCAGCCTCGAACTGCGACCGCGATGCGCAGGTCGCACTGCGCGAGATTTCGGGCCATGAACCGGCGATGGTCTGGCACGGCGAGACGGAGCTTCCCGAGAGCGATCTCATCGTCCTGCCGGGCGGCTTCTCCTATGGCGACTACCTGCGCTGCGGCGCCATCGCCGCGCGCTCGCCGATCATGGGCGAAGTGAAGAAGCGCGCTGAAGCGGGCGTCCCCGTCATCGGCGTGTGCAACGGATTTCAGGTGCTGATCGAGGCGGGGCTTCTCCCTGGCGCGCTGATGCGCAACGCCGGGCTCGATTTCGTCTGCCGCATTACGACCCTTCACGCGGCGAACACCGAGAGCCGCTTCACCAAGGCGCTGGCGGACGATCCCTATCTCGACATCCCCGTCGCCCACCATGACGGCAACTACTTCGCCGATGATGCGACGCTCGACCGTCTCGAGGGTGAAGGCCGCGTCGCCTTCCGCTATGTCGACAACCCGAACGGCTCGTCCCGCAACATCGCCGGCGTCCTGAATGAGGCGGGCAACGTCCTCGGCCTGATGCCCCACCCGGAGCGCGCGATCTCAACAGCGCTCGGCTCCGACGACGGCGCCCGCTTCTGGCGCGGAGTGCTGGAGGCCGCGTGAGCGCCGCGCCCGAAATCTCCTTCGACGACTTCCAGAAAGTCGACATCCGCGTCGGCGCGATCGTCGCCGCGGAGCCGTTTCCGGAGGCGCGCAAGCCCGCCATCAAGCTGCGGATCGATTTCGGGCCGGAGATCGGCGAGAAGAAATCCTCCGCACAGATCACCCGGCACTACGCGCCTGATGACCTGATCGGCCGCCGCGTGCTCGCCGTCGTCAATTTCCCGCCCCGCCAGATCGGCCCGTTCATGTCCGAGGTGCTGACCCTCGGCGTCCCGGACGAGGATGGTGAGGTCGTCCTCATCCGCCCCGATATCGAAACGCCCCTCGGCGGGCGGCTCTTTTAATGACGAGGCGTTGTTAAGACAGTGACCCGCTACCACACGCCTTTACCGTCATTCCGGCCGAGCGCAGCGAGAGCCGGGACCCAGGGATGCAAGCTCCGCACCCTGACACACTGGGTCCCGGATAACGGCTGCGCCGTTTCCGGGATGACGTTCATCTCACAATCGGACCGACCATGACCGAAATCACCCCCGAAATCGTCGCCGAACACGGCCTGAAGCCTGAGGAATACGACCTCATCGTGCAGCGGCTGAACCGGACGCCGAACCTGCTGGAGCTCGGCGTCTTCTCCGTGATGTGGTCGGAGCATTGCTCCTACAAATCCTCGCGCCGGCACCTCTCCAAGCTGCCGACCAAGGGCCCGCAGGTCATTCAGGGGCCGGGGGAGAACGCGGGCGTCGTCGATATCGGCGACGGCGAGGCGGTGGTCTTCAAGATGGAGAGCCACAACCACCCCTCCTATATCGAGCCCTATCAGGGCGCGGCGACGGGCGTCGGCGGCATCATGCGCGATGTCTTCACCATGGGCGCGCGGCCGATCGCGAACCTCAATGCGCTCCGCTTCGGCTCGTGGGATCACGCCAAAACGCGCCACCTCGTCTCCGGCGTCGTCGCGGGCATCGGCGGCTACGGCAACTGCATGGGCGTGCCAACCGTCGGCGGGGAGACGAATTTCGACCCGCGCTATAACGACAACATCCTCGTCAACGCCATGACCGTCGGCCTTGTCTCGACGGACAAGATTTTCCTCTCGGCCGCCAAAGGCTCCGGCAACCCGGTGGTCTATGTCGGCTCCAAGACCGGCCGCGACGGCATCCATGGCGCGACCATGGCGTCGGCGGAGTTCGATGAGGAGAGCGCGGAAAAACGCCCGACCGTGCAGGTCGGCGATCCGTTCACCGAGAAACTGCTTCTCGAAGCCTGCCTCGAGCTGATGGCCTCCGACGCCATCATCGCCATTCAGGATATGGGCGCGGCGGGCCTCACCTCCTCCTCCGTGGAGATGGCCGACAAGGGCGGCTCCGGCATCGAGCTTGATCTCGACGCCGTGCCCCAGCGCGAAGAGGGCATGACGCCCTATGAGATGATGCTGTCGGAAAGCCAGGAGCGCATGCTCATGGTGCTGAAGCCCGGGCGCGAGGACGCCGCTCGCGCGATCTTCGAGAAATGGGGCGTCGATTTCGCCGTCATCGGACAAACGACGGACACCGGCCATCTGGTGCTGAAGCACAAGGGCGAGGTCGTCGCAGATCTCCCCGTGGCGCCGCTCTCGGACGACGCGCCGAACTATGACCGTCCATACTCGGAGCGCCTCCGCCACCGCAATCTGGACGATCCGGAGATCGTCATCCGCGAAGGCCTTGCGACGCTCACAGCACCCGCGAAGAAAAAAGACGAGTTGGAGACCATCGTCCTCGCCCTGATGGAAGACCGAGTTGCGTCGGACGACAACGTCGAAGCAAGCGGTTGGAGCGTCGTCGACGGCGAGGCGAAAATCTATGTCCGCCTGAAACCGGGCGCTTCCGGGTTCGACGCTCTACAGGAAGCGGCGAACAACCTCGCCAAAACGGAAGTCGTCGCGACGGCGCATTTCGAGATGGAGGAGACGAAAGTCTCCCTCGCCGACCAACCTGGCGCGGACACCATCCTCACCGCGCTCGCGCGGCTGATGGCGGGTCCCGCTCTCTGCTCGCGCCGCTGGATCTATGAGCAGTACGACCGATCCGTCATGGGCGACACGCTTTCCACTGGCGGCGATGCGGCGCTCGTGCGCGTGCACGGATCAAAAAAGGCGATCGCCATGACGGCCGACGTGACGCCGCGCTATTGCCTCGCCGATCCGGTCGAAGGCGGCAAGCAGGCCGTCGCCGAGGCCTGGCGCAACATCACCACGACGGGCGCAACGCCGCTGGCCATCACCAACTGCCTCAATTTCGGCAATCCGGAACGTCCCGCCATCATGGCGCAGTTCGTCGGCTGCGTTGAAGGCATGGCGGAAGCGGCCGAAGCCCTCGCCTTCCCCGTCGTCTCCGGCAACGTCTCGCTCTACAATGAGACCAACGGCGTCGCGATCCCGCCGACCCCCGCCATCGGCGGCGTCGGCCTTGTTCAGGACCATGAGAAAACCGTCCGTGTCGGCGGCGGGCGCGAGGGCGACGCCCTCATCGCCATCGGCGTCACCCGCGGCTGGCTCGGCCGTTCCTTGTACCTCAAGGACCTCTACGACATCGAAGACGGCGCGCCGCCGCCGGTCAATCTCCAGACGGAGAAAACCAACGGCGACTTCGTGCGCAAACTGATCGCCGATGGCGCCGTCGCCGCCGCTCACGACGTCGCGGATGGCGGCCTCCTCGTCGCTGTCGCTGAAATGGGGCTTGCAGCCGGTTACGGGGCCCTCCTCTCCACGCCGGTCGTCGCGCGCAAGGCGGCGTTCTGGTTCGGCGAGGATCAAGCCCGCTACATCGTCGCTGCGCCCGCAGATCAGGCAGACGCGCTGGTGCTGAAAGCCTCCATGGCGGGCGTGCAGGCCTTCCGTATCGGGACCTTGGGCGGCGAAGACTTCGTTCTCGATGAAAAGGACGTGCTCGCCCTCACCGACCTCCACCCCCTCCACGACGCCGCCCTGCCGGACTATATGGACGGCGAGATGAAGGAGACCCACCCCATGGCCATGGCCGCCGCCGATATCGAACAGATGATTAAAGACGCCCTCCCCGATGCTGAAATCGAGATCACCGATCTCGCGGGCGACGGGGATCACTACAAGGCGCGGATCGTCTCGAAAGCCTTCGCCGGCAAGACCCGGGTCGCGCAGCATCAGCTCGTTTACGCGGCGCTGAAGGGCAAAATGGGCGGCGAGCTGCACGCCCTCGCGCTGGAGACGGTGGCGGCCTAACGCGCCGCCGCGCGTCGCGCGATGAGCGCGAACCCGGCGACGGCGATGGCGAATGCGACGGGCCAGCCTTCCGCATGCGCCCAGAAGCCGTAGGTCATAGCGGCTAACCAGCCGACGGCGAGCGCTTCGCGCTCCCCGACCAGCCAGCGCTCCGCCAGCGCATGTCGCGCGAGCACGACGCACGGAAACGCCAGCGCGATCAGTTCGTAGGCGTAGGCGTAGGGCGTGACGAGCACGCTCGCCGCGCAGAGCGCCGCGGCTGCCAGATCATCCACGCCGCGACGGCGCCACACCCAGCCGACGAAACCGGCAAGCCCCACGGCGATGAGGATATGGAGCCCCCGCGCGAGGGCGGCGGGCGCGCCCCAACTCATGAGCGTCGCCATAGGCGTCGCCATGCCAGCGAGCGGCGCGACCGTTCGCGGGCCGGAGATGTCCGCGTTCAGACGCGCCACGGCGTCGAAGAACTGCGCCCAGACGTCAAAACTAAACATCAGTGTCGAGAGAAGAACCGCAGCCATCGCCGTCAGCGTCGCGACGCCGAAGGCGCGCCAGCACCCCGCCGCAGCGTAGGCGACCGGCAGCAGGACGCCCAATTGCGGTTTGATGACCAGGAGACCGGCGCAAATGCCGGCGAGCACCGGGCGCGATTTCGCGCACGAGGCCGCCACGACCAGCAACGCGGCGGTGAGGAATGCGATCTGTCCCTGATTGATGACGATCAGCGCCAACGGCGAGCAGGCGCCGAACAGAACGAAGCGCGTCGGAAGGCCCGTCGTTCGCAAAGCACCCGCAAAAAGCGCCAGCGTTCCGCCGATCCACAAAATGAATGCGACCGGGTACGGAAGGTAAGCGAGCGGCGTAATCAGCGTGAACACAGGCGGCGGGTACTGCCACCAAAGGCCGTAGACCGGCAGATCGACGATCGTCCGCAGCTGCGCTTCAAAGGCCGGGATATCGTACATGGCGAGAGCGTCGCCCGCCTGCACGCCGAGCGAGGCGGCGTAGAACGCCAGGAAATCGCCACCGAGCACGCCGCGCTCGCCGATCGCGACATCACCTTCCAAGACGAACGCTGCGAACGCCGAGGCGAGCCAGAGAGCAAAGGCGAGCATGGTCGCGCGCACAAGAAAGGCGCCCGAAACGGGCGCCGGACGGTCTTGGGAAGGAAGTGCCGCGGCGGTCATGGCGCGAGCTTCGCCCCGCGCCACTCAATCGTCGCTTAACGCGACGCTCTACGCGACCGTTTTTCGCGTGCGGGCGTAGACAACGGCCGAGTTGGCGAACGGCGCGCGTTTGGCGCCTTTAGCTGCGGTGGCGGCGAACGGATCACGCGGCGTCCGCGCGCGCGGTTTCAGATATTCCGCCAGATCCGGCGGTTGGATGGACCCGATGAACATGCGTCGCCTCCCAGCGATATTCGGTCGTTTCGCAGCCGTATCGTGCAATGATCGAGCCACATCTCGCCGTTTCTTAGAGTTTATAGTTAACAGGGAATTTCTTCCACCGTGTTTTGCAGTCGCGGAAGCGTTTCGGATCACGACCGAGACGCCGCGGCGGCGGCGATCAGCTCGCGCTTGACCCTTGTAGGCGGCGCTCTTACTTCCGCGAGAGGACATTCCGGAAGGACCGATTGATGACCGAAACCGCGCGCGACCGCATCCAGGCGAAAATCGACGCCAACCCCGTGATGCTGTTCATGAAGGGAACGCCGCAGTTTCCCCAATGCGGCTTCTCCTCCGTCGTCGTCCAGATTCTGGATTATCTCGGAGTCGATTACGGCTCGGAGAACGTGCTGGCGGACGACGAAATTCGTCAGGGCGTGAAAGAATTCTCGGACTGGCCGACCATTCCCCAGCTTTACGTGAAGGGTGAATTCGTCGGCGGCTGCGACATCATCAAAGAGATGTTCGAGCAGGGTGAGT
>CAYFIB010000038.1:0-25988 GCA_964342855.1 uncultured Caulobacterales bacterium | reverse complement strand
CCTTCCGGTTGACGGACTCACCTTTCAAATGAGGGACCAAACGGGGCGCAGGTCAATCTGTTATCGCCCTCCGTTTTGGTGAGCCTAGCTTGTGGCCATCGCCTGATGCTTGGCGGGCGAACGAAGCAGACGGACCGTGATCGCTCGCGGCCCGTCCTGATCGTCAGCTATCGCCCTGATCACCCTCCGGCGAGCGCCGATCGTCAGGGGCGTCGTCCGTCTCTGAGCCTTTAGCCCGCCAACGCTTGAACGCGTCGGTGCCGTCATAGCGCTTCACATGTTCAAGCAGCTCGGTCGTCGTCATATTGAGCCCGCCATCCGTATAAATCTGGTCCAAGATCGCCTCGAACTCCTCATCCAGCGTCAGCCCCGACGCCTCGGTCGAAAAGTCAGGCGGCGGATTGAAACGCCCGACTGGCTCGTCCTCGTATTTCTCGGCGTAGGCGAGGACCTTGTTGATGGACGCGAAGTGACCGTTCGCGGCCTTAGCGCCTAATTGTCGAATGACAGCTTCTTTCAGCGTCATTTTTTCAGGCGAGAGGGCGCCGTTGACCGTCACGTCGATTTCAGAGGCGAGCATTTCCTTGATAAGCGTCTTCGTGTTCTTCGAGCCTTGAGGACGCCCTTTGGGATTACCCGACGCGCCCTTGCGGAACTGGCCCGCCTTAGGAGGGCGGCCATAGCCGACCTCCCCGTCGGCCGCGACTTCGGACGCCTCGACGGACGGCTTCGTGTTCTCCAGATCGCTCATCGTTGGGCCCCCGCGGTTCCGGCGGCCGGGGCGCGCGCGGCTTCGAGGTCGCCGAAGGTTCGACCGGAACTCTCGAGAACGGCTGCCCTTCCTGTCAGCGCCTGCCATCGGCGGATCGCGAGATCCACATACATCGGATCGATCTCGACGCCGAAGCAACGTCGGCCGACGCCTTCCGCCGCCAGCAAGGCCGTCCCGGAGCCGAGGAACATATCGACGACGACGTCCTTCGGATGCGTCGCGTCCAGGATCGCATCCTCGACCATCGCCACCGGCTTCATGGTCGGATGGATCCGGAGCTTCGGGTCTTTCACCTTCGCCGCATTGGCGATTGGCGCGTACTCCCAGACATTGGTCCGGTTACGGCCGTTCCTACCGAGCTGGATGTTGTTGACATGCGCCGCCCCGGGCTTCTTGAAGATCACGACGTGCTCGTGCTGGGAGCGATACATGGACCCCATGCCGCCATTGGGCTTCACCCACACGGCCATGTTGAAGCGCTCGCCGAACGCGCCCGTCTTCGAGATCTCCCAAAGGGCTGAGAGCCCCCGCCAGTCCATGCAGACATAGATGAGCGCGCCGGGCTTCGAGAGGTCATAGGTCGTCTTGAAAGATCCATAGAGGAACTTCCAGAACTCCTGATCGGACATCTCGCCCGCGCCGTTCGCGAAAGAGGCGTGCTTCACCGCGCCGTTGCCGCTCACATGCCCGTCGATCGGCACGTTATAGGGCGGGTCGGTGAAGATCATCTGCGGCGCCTCACCGTTGAGGAACGCCGTCACCCCGGCCCCGTCGGTCGCCTCGCCGCACAGAATGCGGTGACTCCCGAGCGCCCATACCTCGCCGAAACGCGCGACGGACGGCCCGGCCAACATCGCCGCATCGATGCGGTCCGCCTTCGATGAACCGGCCTCCTGAGACCGCAACAGCCCTTCATAGGGAGCGATATCGTAGCCGATCGCCCTTAGGGATATCGTCGCATTCAAAGAGACGGACGTCTTGAGCTCGATAGCGAGCTGCGGCTTGTCCCAGCATGCGTTCTCGGCATGCTTGTTGTCGGCGATGGCGTAAAGCGCCGCTTCGTCCTCGGAAAGATCCGACAACCGAAGCGCCGGAACCGTGTCCATTCCAAGACGCCGCGCCGCGGCGATCACCGCATTGCCGGCGATAACGTTATTGGCCGCGTCCAGAAGAACCGGCCGCGTCCAGCCAAACGCCTTCAGGCTTTCGGCGAGCCTGGCGATGTCCGCCTCTGAATGCGCACGCGCCATGCTGACCGGATCGCCGATCTCATCGATCGGGATCATCTCGATGGGGACGGTATTTCCTCGGCGTGGAAGTCCGGTCTCATAAATTAGAGATTTCTTTTGATTAACAATCATAGTTCGTAGTTACTTTACGCCGTCGTTGGCCGGCCATAAATCTTCCCGGACCGAACCCCAGAGCGCCCAACGACGCTCCCGCCCGCATGGGCAAGAGTACGATCCGTACGAAATACATAATTCAGAAGATTCATGTTTGCGGGCGGCCGTCGAAAGCGACGCCTGCGTAGCAGTCATTTTTATTTAGCCGCATTACTCGCGTGACAAGGAAAAAATTCGCCCTGCCGGCGTTTTTTTTTCGTGATCCCTCAGTCCTCTGCACAGGGCGCAGTCCCCCGCTTATTTATTCGTTCGCGCGGCTAATTGGACTGCAGGCCGCTAAAAAAACGTTCGGCGCGCGGCGCCCCTCCAGCGAGGCGCTCTCAGTGCGCCATGGATGCGCGAAATTCCCTGTAAATTCCCTGTATTTTGGGAGCGCGAATTTTTCTGAGATCGACTGGACTTCCACTGCATACGGAGCGCTAGTGCGGGACGCTTCGTAGGAGGAAGAATGACTGATGACGAGATCGAGATCGCCCGGCACCGGTTTGCCCGGCTCGCCGTGCTCCTGGAGCGCGCCCATGAACGCGCCCTCGACGGCCAGCACCCACGGATCGGCGCAGACGGCCTCAGCAACGCGGCCGCCGCCGCGAAGAGCGCCATTGAGACGGCCCTGACGTTCGCGACCGCCATCGGCCGGTTCGTCGCCCTTGAGGAGCCGGTAAGCAAGCCAGGATCGGAGACCGCGCAATGACGACGCCCGAGAAGACCACCAAACCCCGCGCGACCAAGCGGGACGCCATGCTGAAGCTTCTTCGGCGCAAGAAGGGCGCGAGCCTCGCCGAACTCATGAGCGCCACCGGCTGGCAGGCCCATTCGGTGCGCGGCGCCATCGCAGGCAGCCTCAAGAAGTCCGGGGCGACCATCGTCTCGGAGAAGATCGACGGCGGCGGCCGGCGGTATCGGCTGGTTGCTGAATGAGAACGGAGATCGCCGCGTTGGAGACCATGGGCCTCGACGAGCTGCGTTCCGTCTGGCGAGACCGCTACGGCCCGCCGCCGAAGCTTCGGTCGGCCGATTTACTGCGCCGGATGCTCGCGTTTCGTCTGCAGGCCGACGACGAGGGCGGGCTCACCGGGGCGACGCTCGCCCTCTTGCGCCAGAGCGTGCGGCCCGCGCCCGCCGGGCGGGAGCTCGGCGACGGGGCGCTCATCCGCAAGCTCTGGCGTGGACGCACCTATGAAGTGACCGTCGAAGCGGACGGCTTCCGCTTCGAGGGCGACTGCTTCGGCAATCTCACCGAGATCGCGACGACCATCACCGGCTCCCGCCGCAACGGGCCGAAGTTCTTCGGGCTGCGGGGCGAGGTCGGATGAGGAAGATCCGATGCGCCATTTACACCCGGAAGAGCTCCGAAGAAGGGCTTGAGCAGGACTTCAACAGCCTAGACGCCCAGCGCGAGGCGTGTTCGGCCTATATCGCGAGCCAGGCCGGCGAAGGCTGGGTCGAACTCGCCGATCGCTATGACGATGGCGGCTGCTCCGGCGGGACCATGGAGCGTCCCGCTCTCAAGCGCTTGCTCGCCGACGTCGAAGCCGGGGCGATCGACGTCATCGTCACCTACAAGATCGATCGCCTGAGCCGGTCTCTCGCCGACTTCTCACGCATGGTGGAGATCTTCGAGCGCAGGGATATGAGCTTCGTCAGCGTCACCCAGGCCTTCAACACCACCACCTCCATGGGACGGCTCACCCTCAACGTCCTTCTCTCCTTCGCCCAGTTCGAGCGCGAGGTGACCGGCGAGCGCATTCGCGACAAGATCGCCGCCTCCAAGAAGAAGGGCCTCTTCATGGGAGGCCATCTTCCTCTCGGCTATGACGCCCCCGGACCGAACGAGCCCCAGGTGCTGAAGCTCAACACCGACGAAGCGCCCGTCGTGCGGATGATCTTCGAGCGCTATCTGGCGCTCGGCTCCGTCCCGGCGCTCGTCAAGGAGCTCGACGCCGAGGGCGTTCGCTCTAAGAGGTGGCGGAGCAAACGCGGCGCCCAAGTCGGCGGGGCGAAGATCGCGCGCGGGGCGCTCTACTATCTCCTCCGCAACCGGACCTATCTGGGGATGGTTCCCCATAAGGACGCCGCCTACCCGGGCCAGCATCCCGCCATCATCGATCCGGATCTTTTCGAGCGGGTCCAGGCGCGCTTGGACGAACAGATTGCCCGGTCAAAGCAGCCGGGACGCTCGACGGCGGAGGCCGTGCTTCGAGGCAGGATCTACGACGCTCTCGGCAATCCGATGGCCCCGACCCACGCCCATGGGAAGTCCGGGCGGCTTTATCGCTACTACACCTCCGCCCCGCACGTACGCGGCGAGGACGTCGACGCGTTGAAACGCGTCGTCAGCCGGGTTCCGGCGCCGCGACTCGAGAGCATCATCCGCGACGCCGCCAAGCGCATTATCGGCGCCGACGATCTCGATGTCGTGCGCGAGGTGATCGTCGAGGGTCAGAGCATCGTCATGGAGACGTCAGTCCCTCGACGGACCATCGATGCGGATCGGCTCAATCCCGGCGAAGACATCATCGCCGCAGGCCACGATCCCGACGCTGCCGCTCTCGTCCTGCCGTCGCCCTTTCGCGTCGACAACGGACGCGTCACCGTGAAGCGCGGCCATGGTGATCCAGAGCCGGATCCAAAAATCGTGCGGGCGCTTCGTCAGGCCCATCGGCTCCTCTCCTGGGAGAGCGCCGCTCGACCGGGACCCCCGAAGGGCGCCATTGATAGTCGATATCACCGCAAGCTCGTTCGGCTCGCGCTTCTCGCCCCCGACCTACAGGCGAAGCTGCTCACCGAAGCGCCGCCCGCCGGCCTCTCATTGACCGACCTCATCGAAGCCGACTTGCCGCTCGATTGGGCCGCTCAACGCCGCCTTCTGCAGCGCGTCTGATCCACCAAACCGGACCATGCATCCGCGATGCGGAGACACTCGGCCAGAATATCGCCGATAGGGCGCCGAAAGGCTGAGTTTACAGGGGATCATGTAGCGCCGCGGGCCGAATACCGCCGCGATGTCAAAGACTTGCGCCAACCGCGCCCGGAGGCGTTTTAATCTGCAGACTGAATGGCGGAGAGAGAGGGATTCGAACCCTCGGTCCCCTTGCGAGGACAACGGTTTTCGAGACCGCCCCGTTCGACCACTCCGGCACCTCTCCGCGGTCTGAAACCGCGCGCCTGAAAGGCCCGCCGTTTCGGGAGGCGGTCTCTTCGCAAGCGCGCGCGGCGGGGTCAAGCGAGAGATTGCGTCTCTTAAGAGTTACTTAACGGTCACAGTCGCCCGAGACCGGCGCGAGGCGCTTGCCCCGGCCCGCGCCGCGGGCCAACCTTCCCGCGCTTGGACGGTTTTTTGGGGACGGTGGAATGCGGATCTCTAGATTTGCGGCGCCGGCGCTTCTTTGCGCCGCCGCGCCTTTCGCGCTTGCTTCGGCGGCGTTTGCGCAGGATCGAGGCGGGGATAAGAAGCCGCCGACCATCGAAAAGAAGACCGAGGGCTTCGCGGTCGAAGACGGGCTTTTCCCACTTTATACCGACCCGGAAACCGGCGCGGTTTACATGGAGATCGGCGCCGACCAGATCGGCGATGAGTTCGTCGTGTTCACCTATACCGAAAACGGCGTCCTCGAAGCGGGTCACTTCCGCGGCCAGTACCGCGACCAGCGCGTCATCTCTCTTGAGAAGCACTACGGCGCGATCGAGTTCGTGGAGGAGAACACCTCCTTCTATTTCGATCCGGAGAACGCCCTGTCGCGCGCGGCGGAGGCCAACACCTCGCCCGCCATCGTCTCCAAGCTGGGCATCGAAGCGATTTCCGGCGAAGGAGACGAGGAGCGCTATCTGATCGACGCGCGCCCGCTCTTCCTTTCCGAAGACCTGACGCAGATCAAACCGTTCAACCCGAACGGCGGCGGGCGCAGCGTTCTCGGCGGACTGTCGAAGTCCAAAACGAAATTCGCGGATCTTCGGAACTATCCGGAGAACACCGACGTTGTCGTCAACTACGTCTATGACGGCGCGCCGCTGCCGGCGAGCGCCGCGGTGACCGACAGCCGCAACGTGACGATCAAGGTGCAGCACTCCTTCATCGCCATGCCGGACACGGAATTTGAGCCGCGCCTCGACGATTACCGCGTCGGCTTCTTCACCGACCGCGTGACCGACCAGACCGATCCGGGCCCGACGCCCTATCGCGATCTCGTCAACCGCTGGCGGCTTGTAAAGAAAGATCCGGAAGCGGAACTTTCCGATCCCGTGAAGCCGATCACCTGGTGGATCGAGAACACGACGCCGGTCGAGTATCGCGAAATCATCAAGGAAGGCGCGCTCGCCTGGAACCAGAGCTTCGAGAAGGCGGGCTTCACCAACGCCATCGAGGTGAAGGTGCAGCCGGACGACGCCGACTGGGACGCGGGCGACATCCGCTATAACGTCCTGCGCTGGACGTCCTCGCCGATCCCGCCCTTCGGCGGCTACGGCCCGAGCTTCACCAACCCGCGCACTGGCGAAATCCTCGGCGCGGACGTGATGCTGGAATACGTCTACATCACCAACCGCCTGTTCCAGGACAAAATCTTCGGCGACGGCGCGAACGCTCTCGACCTCGCGGCGCGCGCGCTCGCCGCGCCGGAAGAAACGACGCACGCACACAAGCACGGCAAGCACGCCTGCTTCGCCGGTCGCCAGCTGCAGCAGAAACTTCTCTTCGCGACGTCCGTCGCCCGCGCTCAGGGCGCTGACGAAGCCGAGATCGCCGACATCGTCGAGCAGGAAGTGAAACTTCTCATCCTGCACGAGATCGGCCACGCCCTCGGCCTCAACCACAACATGAAAGCGTCCAGCTGGCGCGGCCCGATCGAGGTGCATGATCCGGAGATCACGCAGGGCCAGATCACCGCCTCGGTCATGGACTACCACGCCATCAACGCCGCTCCCCCGGGCGTCGAGCAGGGCGACTGGATCGACTATCGTCCGGGTCCGTATGATGACTGGGCGATCGAGTTCGCCTACAGCCCGGACCTCGACCGCAAGGCGCACCTCGACCGCTCGCTGGAGCCGCAGCTCGTTTTCGGCAACGACGCCGACGACATGCGCTCCTCCTGGAACGGCATCGATCCGCGCACGATGATCGGCGACATGTCGAGCGATATGATCGTCTACGCCGAACAGCGCTTCGATCTCGTCGACTATCTCCTTGGCGGCCTGAAGGAGAAGTTCACCACCGAAGGCGACAGCTGGCAGGAGCTGCGCAACGCGTACTACTCGCTGATGGGCCAGCGCGCCGTCATGGCGCGGAGCGTCTCGCGTCAGGTCGGCGGCGTTTACGTCGAACGCTTCGACGCCGGTCAGCCGGGTTCGGAAGATGTGAAGCCGTTCACGCCGGTCTCCGAGAAGCGCCAGAAGGCGGCGATCAAACTCATCGGCGAGCGCATTTACGCGGGCGACGTGTTCGAAGTTCCGGACGACATCGCGCCGTTCCTGCAGCAGCAGCGCCGCGGCTACGACTTCTTCTTCAACACCGAAGATCCGAAGCTGCAGGAGCTCGCGCTTAACATTCAGCTCGACAGCCTGTCGCACTTCGTCAATCCGCAGACCATGGCGCGCCTGACGAACGCGGCGAACTATGGCGGCACGTACACGGCGCACGAAATGATGATGGACCTCAACGAGGTCGTCATCGGCGGCGATCTGCGCGGCGCGCCGAACGCCTACCGCCGCAACCTTCAGATCGCCTATGTGGAAGGTCTGCGCGGCCTCCTGAACGCGCCGGGCTATGACGCGATCTCGAAATCGGCGCTGCTCGCGGCGCTGCAGGACGTGAAAGCGCGTATGGGGCTCTTCGAATTCGGCCTCTCGGCGGAAACGAAAGCTCACCGCGCCCACATCCGCGCCCTGCTTCGCGGAATTTAAGAAAGCGGGCCGCGTGCGCGCGGCCTGAAACCGATTGACGAGGGAGCGCGCGGAGGCTATGCCGCGCGCTCTTTTCCATCAGCACAACCGCGCGAAAGACGCGGATACGAAAAAGGATCTGCCATGTACGCAGTCGTGAAAACAGGCGGCAAGCAATACCGCGTCGCCCCGGAAGATGTCATCCGCGTCGAGAAGCTCGAAGGCGAAGCCGGCGACACCGTCGCGCTGGAGACCGTGCTCATGCTCGGAAACGGCGCCGAGGTCACCCTCGGCGAGCCGACCATCGACGGCGCCAGCGTCGCCGCCGAGATCGTCGAGCAGGGCCGCGGCGACAAGATCATCGTCTTCAAGAAGCGCCGTCGTCAGAACTACCGTCGCAAGCAGGGCCACCGTCAGCACCTGACGACGCTCCGCATCACCGAGATCCTCACCGGCGGCGCGAAGGCCTCGGGCGCGAAGAAGGCGAAACCCGCCGCCGCCCCGGAAGCTGACGTCGCGGAAGTCGCGCCGGAGTTTCTTTCCGAAGCGCCCGCGAACGCCGATGATCTGACGAAGATCGACGGCGTCGGACCGAAGCTGCAGGAGCTCCTCAACGAGATGGGCGTCTACACCTTCGAGCAGATCGCCGCGTGGACGCCGGAAAACGTCGCCTATGTCGACGCGCGCCTGAAATTCAAAGGCCGCATCGAGCGCGACGACTGGATCGGCAAGGCCACCGCCTTCGCCGCCGAGAAATAAGCGCGAACCGACAGGAGACTTGATCCATGGCTCACAAAAAAGCAGGCGGTTCGTCCCGTAACGGCCGCGACTCAGCCGGCCGACGCCTCGGCGTGAAGAAATTCGGCGGCGAAGCCGTCATTCCGGGCAACATCATCATCCGCCAGCGCGGCACGACCTATCACCCGGGCGACAATGTCGGCATGGGCAAGGACCACACGATTTTCGCGCTCGTCGAAGGCCAGGTCGCCTTCAAGAAGACGACCGGCGAAAAGAATATCGTATACGTCGTCGCATCCGACGACGCCTGACGCGGCCGAAGATCGCCGCGTCACCCGCGGCGATCCTCCGCCAGCCCCCGCAAGCGATGGGGTGAAAAGGAGGCGGCCGCCTCCTTTTTTGTTGCGTTTAGGGCGCGAGAAACACCCGCCCGAACGAACGCTTGCGGAGGACACCCATGTCGGCGAACGCAACCGACGCCTTAGCGCCCCTCTTTCTCACCCGGCGCCTCGCCCTGCGCGCGCCGACCTTCCGCGACGCGCCGCGGATCGCGTCCCTCCTGGAGGACGGCAAGGTCGCGCAGACCCTCGCGCGCGTGCCGCAGCCCTATACGCTTCAGGATGCGGAACGTTTCGTCTATTGGTCAGCGACGGAGGCCGCGACCGGTTTCGCCACGTTCCTGGGGCTCGAAGCGCGCGGGGAAGGCGCCGGCCTCATCGGGCTCATCTCGCTGGAACGCGCAGAAAACAATCCGGACCCGGTGCTCGGCTACTGGCTCGGCGCGCCCTATTGGGGTCGCGGCTTCATGAGCGAGGCGGTCGAGGCGATGATCGCTTTTGCGAAAACGGGCCTGCGCGCCCGGCGTCTGAAGTCCGGCTATTTCAAGGACAACACCGCCTCCGCGCGCATTCAGGAAAAATGCGGCTTCGCGGTCGTCGGCGAAAGCCGCGTCCACGCGCTCGCGCTCGGCGCGGAGGTCGCGCACATCGACACCGCGCTTGATCTTGGAGCCGCCGCATGAGCGCGCCGGACTTCAGCCTGCGCCCCATGACGGAAGCGGATCGCGACGCCCTCGTCGCCGTCTATGACGACTGGGACGTCATCCGCATGACGTCGAGTTTTCCCCTGCGTTTTGATCGGGCGTTCGCGGAACAGATGGTCGCCCGCTACGCCGCGTTCGACGGCCTCGCCGATATCGGCTGGGTGACGGATGTCGACGGCGCTGTCGCGGGCACGCTCTCCCTCCATCGCCAGGCGCCGGGCGTCTTTGAAATCGCCTACGCGCTCGGCCGCGCCTGGTGGGGACGGGGCCTTGCGACGCAGGTCGCGCATCGCGGCCTCACCTATGCGGGAGAAAAGCTCCGGGCGCGCCGCATCGTCGCCGGCGTCTATCACGACAATCCGGGCTCCATGCGTGTTCTTAAAAAGCTCGGCTTCCGGGCGACCGGCGAGGTCACCGACCAGCCGAACCAGGTGCGCGCGAAGCCGGAGCCGGTCCGCCAGTTCGCCATCGATCTCCACACGGAGGACGCCGCATGAAGTTTCTCGATCTCGCCAAGGTCTATATCCGTTCCGGCGCCGGCGGGCCCGGCTGCGTCTCCTTCCGACGGGAGAAGTACGTCGAGTTCGGCGGACCGGACGGCGGCGACGGCGGGCGCGGCGGCCATGTCTGGGCGGAGGCGACGGACGGCCTCAACACCCTCATTGACTACCGCTACCAACAGCACTTCAAGGGCAAGCCGGGCATTCACGGCATGGGTCGCAACCGCACGGGCGCGGACGGCGACGACATCACGCTGAAGGTTCCCGTCGGTACGCAGATCTTCGAGGAAGATCAGGAGACCCTCATCGCCGATCTCTCGGTGGAGGGCGCGCGCGTCCTCCTCGCCAAGGGCGGCAATGGCGGCTTCGGCAACGCCCATTTCAAATCATCCGTCAATCAGGCGCCCCGTCGCGCGAACCCCGGCCAACCGGCGGAGGAGCGCACCATCTGGCTGCGCCTCAAACTCATCGCCGATATCGGAGTCGTCGGCCTGCCGAACGCGGGCAAGTCGACATTCCTCTCGGTCATCTCCGCCGCCAAGCCGAAAATCGCTGATTATCCGTTCACGACGCTTCACCCCAATCTCGGCGTCGTCCGGCTCGATGAAGGCGCGAGCTTCACCGCCGCCGACATTCCGGGCCTCATCGAAGGCGCCCATGAAGGCGCAGGGCTCGGCGACCGGTTCCTCGGCCATGTGGAGCGCTGCGCCGCCCTCGCCCACCTCGTCGATGCGACGGCGGAAGACCCCGTCGCTTCGTGGCGCACCGTCCGCGGCGAGCTGGAAGCCTATGGCGGCGCGCTCGCGACCAAAGAAGAGCTGATCGCCCTCACCAAGATCGACGCCGTCCCGCCGGAGGTCCTCGCCGAGCGCAAGGCCGCGCTGGAAGCCGAAGCGGGCGTTACCTGCTTCGCCATCTCCTCGCCGACGGGCGAAGGCGTCACCGCGTTCCTGCGCGCCCTCGGCGCCCGCGTCGTCGCCGACCGGCGGGCCGAGAAGGAAGCGTCGATCGTGGTCGAGCCGGGCGACGCCCCGGATGAATGGAGCCCCGTTTAAGTCTGGCGACCGCCGCCGTCCCTCGTGACGCCCGCTGCGCGAGCTCCTCAGGACGAAGTTCAACGGGTCTTTGAGGTCTTCGTCCTGAGGAGCCGCCAAAGGCGGCGTCACGAAGGACGGCCCAAGAGAACCGCGCGACAGACCGCTCTCCCCAAACGCCCAAGGGAGTAACCTCGGTAGCGTCTCAGTTTGAAATCCGGCGGGATTGACCGCTCATGAGTCGCAGGGCCTTGAGCAGCTTTGGTCACATAAAAGCCGAAAAATCGGTTGAATCGTGGAATACTCATCGATATCGGGACGAACTAAGGGCGCTCGCAGAAAAATCAGGTGCGAAACGGCGTTTTAAGTGTTATGTGACACTTGACAACGGAAACCGATTCGCGGGCGCCGAGGAAAGTCAATGCCCAAGGGACCTAGAGGCGAGAAAAGGCCAGCCGACACAAATGCATGTGCAGTCATGGTCGCAAAAATCGCCACTGGTGAGGCTGAAGAAGAAATTAGAAGCGTTCCAAACCGCCGGAAGAGCGGAGCTGCCGGAGCGGCAGCTAGGAATAAAAAAACTGACCGCCGAAGAACGACGTAAAATTGCAGCAAAAGCGGCTGCGTCACGGTGGTCAAACGGGGTGACACTAGGAGCGACGGCCATGGACCATAAAACGACTGATCACGATCAAACGCAGGATCGGAACGACGACGTCGTTCTGATGTACCCGAACAACGAGTTGCGCGACCAAGTTTGCGACGTCGATGACGCGTACAGCATGGGCGAGCTTCTGCGCGAAACCTTCTTTGATAAGGGGCAATAGCACGCTATAAGCGCTGTCCCGGCGACGGATAAGGGCCTCTTCGGAGGCCCTTTTCATTTGAAAGGGCAGCTATGAACGGCTTATTTCGCGACCTTGAGAACGAGGCGCATTTTGTAGAATTTGTTTGCGCGCAATATCGCGCGGTACCCTCCGAAATCTCCAGCGTCATGTGGTGTGATCCAGAGGTTGACGAGGATCGCGTACGATATGCTCATGGAGAGTATGTGCAGTCGCTAGAGCGGTTCTCGCTCTTTCTTGGGTCGCAGAACCCTGACCACTTTAAGAGATCGGGCGCTCTCTTGCATGCTCTTTATGCGGCGGATTGCGTCACCAACCTTCGCTTAGAGTCAAGCGCTGAGGAGGTCGAAGCGGGCTTCACCCGAGTTACGCGCGCAGATGGTGAGCATGTCCTAGAATTTCTTCGCTTTTTTGAGGAGTACCATAACGAGGTAATGGCGTTTAACACGGCATATAAATGCTGCTGGGCTTATCAACATGATGCGGTCCGCCCCGACTTCGATTACCTGCACAACGTCTGTCGATACTTGAAGGCAAATAGCGATCTTACGGTAGATTCTCTGTTCATGCTTTTCAAAAGCCTAATGCAAAAATGAACAAAAGGCTTACTAATACGCGATAGCAGTTTTATGTCAGGGGCATGAACAAGCTGCCCCTCAAGACCCGCACGCAAATCCTCACCATGCTGGTGGAGGGCTCTTCGCTCCGCTCCATAAGCCGCGTGACGGGCGTCTCCATCAACACAGTGACGAAGCTTCTGTGGGATGCGGGCGAGGCTTGCGCCGCCTTCCACGATGAGATGGTGCGGGGCGTCGAGGCGAAGCGCGTCGAGTGCGATGAAATCTGGAGCTTCTGCTACGCCAAGGCGAAGAACGTAGCGGCGGCCGAGATGCTGGCTACGCGAACGAGTTCGTGCAGGACGTTGCGAGCCGTCTCGCCAATCGCGTTCAACTGACGACGGACGGTCACAGCGCTTATCTGGAGGCCGTCGAGGGCGTGGATGTCGATTACGCCCAGCTTGTGAAGCCATACGGGACCGACCCGCTTAATCCGAAGGGCCGCTACAGCCCGCCGGTTTGCACTGGCTCGCGCAAGACGACGGTGGAAGGCGAGCCGGATGAAACGAAAGTCTCGACGTCCTACGTAGAGCGCCAGAACCTCACGATGCGGATGTGCATGCGCCGGTTCACTCGGCTGACGAAGGCGTTCTCAAAGAAGCTGGAGAACCACATCCACTCGCTCTCGCTCTACTTCGTGTACTACAACTTCATCCGCGTGCATAAGACGCTGCGGGTAAGCCCAGCGATGCAGGCTGACGCCACTGACACGCTGATGAGCTTCGAGGACTTTATTGAGATGATTGACGCCCGCGCGCCGAAGCCGAAACGCGGTCCTTACAAAAAACGGGCGGCGTAAAATTCAAGCTGAGACACTACCGTAACCGCCCTGTCAGTTGAACCCCTCCCGCGCCCTCTCTAAGTTCAGCCTTCCTCAGGGCGTCTCGGCGTCCGCAACCCGGACGCGCACGTGTTCCAACTCGTTCAGACCGGCGCGCCCATCGCCTCGCCCGGCATGCGCATCGGCCTCTTTGGCGGTTCGTTCAATCCGCCTCATGACGGCCATCGCGAGATCGCGCTCGCGGCGCTGCGCCGGCTCGGCCTGCACGCCGTCTGGTGGCTGGTGACGCCCGGCAACCCGCTGAAAAACGGCGCCGACTACGCCCCCCTCGCCGATCGCCTCGCCTCGACGCGCGCCCTCGCCGCCCACCCCCGGTTCGTGGTGACGGACATCGAGGCCCATCTCGGCTCGCGCTATACGGTCGACACCATCCGCCGACTGACGGAGCGCTATCGCGGCGCGAAATTCGTCTGGATCATGGGCGCGGACAATCTCGCCGGTTTCGACAACTGGTTCGGCTGGCGGGAGATCGCAAACCGCGTGCCGATCGCCGTGTTCTCGCGCCCCGGCTCGGTTCTGCGCGCGCCGCTTTCCGCCGCCGCGCAGACGCTCCGCCCCCATCGCATGCCCGCCTCCGCGGCGCGCGAGCTTCCCCTCGCCGAGCCGCCCTCCTGGGTCTATTTCGCCCGCACGCGAAACCCCGCCTCCTCCACCGCGCTACGCGCGCTTCGCCCTTGAATTTCCGCACTTAAAAGCCGCAAGGAGGCCGCCCATGGCCCGATTGATCGCGCCCTTTAAAAACCTCGCTTTTTTCCTCGATCAGGAACCGAAAGCGGCCGACTTTCAGGCCGACGTGCTGGAAGGGCTGGCGCAGGACCCGAAGGCGCTGCCGCCAAAGCATTTTTATGACGCCCGCGGATCAGCGCTCTTTGAAGCGATCTGCGAGACGCCGGAGTATTATGTAACGCGTACCGAACTTGCGCTCATGCGCGCGAAGGCGGGGGAGATGGCGGCGGCTATCGGCCCGGACGCCGCCATCATTGAATACGGTTCCGGCGCGAGCGAGAAGGTCGCCCTTCTCCTCGACGCGATGGAGACGCCCGCCGCCTATGTCGCCATCGACATTTCCCGCGCGGCGCTTCTGTCGGCGACGATCCGCGTCGCCGAAGAACGCCCGGACCTCCCCGTCGGCGCCGTCTGCGCGGACTTCTTCGACGAGATCGTTCTGCCAGCGGAGCACCTGCCGGGCGTCCGCCGCGTCGGCTATTTCCCGGGCTCGACCCTCGGGAACTTCGCGCCGGAAGAAGCCGTCGCTTTCCTCGAACGCGCCCGCGCCGCTCTCGGGCCGGAAGGCGAGTTTCTCATCGGCGTCGATCTGGAAAAGGACCTCGACATTCTTCTCCCCGCCTATGACGACGCCGCCGGGGTCACCGCGGACTTCAACAAGAACGTTCTGATGCGGATGCGCGCCGAACTCGGCGCGGATGTCGATCCGGACGATTTCGATCATGAAGTGCGCTGGAACGATGCGCACAGGCGCCTCGAAATGCACGTCGTCGCTCGGAAAGCGCTCGAGATTGCGCTCAAAACGCACGTTTTTGCACTGCGTGCAGGCGAGAGCATCCACACCGAGAATTCCCACAAATTCACGCTTGAGCGCCTCGGGGATATCGCCGCGAAAGCGGGCTGGCGGATCGCCGAAAGCTGGACCGATCCGAAGGACTGGTTCGCCGTCGCACATCTCAAACAGGGCTGAGAGCGCGCGGACGGCGCGAGGTGGCGAGACAGCGCGTTCGATGTTACGTGTTGAGGGCGGACGCCGTTGTCCGCGCTTGCGTTGGAGGCAAGTCCTGAGTTCCGAAAACTCGCCCGCAGGCGGCGAACGCGAGAGCGTCGTCACCGCGATGTACGCCGAGACCGATGGGTCCGCCACCGCTGCGCAGGACGCGTCAGCCCGCCTGCTCGACGTTATTCTCACCCAGCTCGACGACGACAAAGCCGAAGAGGTCCTCACCATCGACCTGTCGGATAAATCCGACATGGCCGACGCCATGGTGATCGCTTCGGGCCGCTCTCAACGACATGTCGGCGCCATGGCGGACAAGGTTCTGCGAGCTCTGAAAGACGCCGGTTTCGGCTCGGCGCAGGTCGAAGGCATGCCCGCCTGCGACTGGGTGCTGATCGACGCCGGAGACGTCATTCTCCACCTCTTCCGGCCGGAAGTGCGCCGCTTCTACAATCTGGAGCGCATCTGGTCGCCGGAGGCCCTCTCCGAGCCCGCCGCGCGTCGGCCGCACTAATCGTCTCGGCCCGTCCATGCGCCTGATGGTGCTCGCCGTCGGTCGGCTGAAAGCAGGACCCGAGCTCGAGCTGATCGAGCGCTATCGGACCCGCGCCGCCGGCCTCGCCCGCGGCCTCGGGATGTCCGGTCCTGACATCGTTGAAGTCGAGGCCCGCGCGAAGGAAGACGCCAAGCGCCGCGCCGAGGAGAGCGGCCTTCTCGCCCGCGCCGTTCCCGTCGGCGCGAAGCGGATCGTTCTGGACGAGCGCGGCGACTCCCTCCCCACTCCGAAACTCGCCGAGCGCCTTGGCCGCTGGGCTGATGAAGGCGCGCCCGCCGCGGCGTTCCTCATCGGCGGGGCCGACGGACACGAGCCCGAAATGACCGACAGCGCCGATCTTACGCTTTCTTTCGGACGCGCCGTCTGGCCGCACATGCTGGTTCGCGTCATGCTCGCCGAACAGATTTACAGGGCGCTCTCCATCCGCGCCGGACACCCCTATCACCGCGCATGATCCGCTTCGTTTCGCTTCTCGCACTCAGCCTCGCCCTCGCCGCCCCGCTCGCGGCGCAGGAGCCGGACCCCGACGAGCTCGACGCGCTGCGCCGCCGCATCGAGGCGCGTCAGGCCGAGAGCGAACGCCTCACGGCGGAAGCGCGCGAACGCGCCGAAGAGGCCGCCCAACTGCAGCGCGAGGTGATCGAGGCGGCCGCGGCGCTGCGCGATCAGGAGGCCGCCGTCGCCGCCGTCGAGGCGCGCATGGAAGGCCTCGCCAAGGAGACCCGCGACGCCGAGCGCGATCTCGCCGCCCGCCGCGCCGCCTATTCCGATGTCCTCGCCGCCCTGCAATCGCTGGAGCTGTCGCGGCCTCCCGCCATCGCCGTACGACCGGACGACGCCGCGGAAGCCGCCCGCATCGGCCTCCTCCTCGCCGACGCGGCGCCGGTGCTGCAGGAGCGCGCCGAAGCGCTCCGCGTCGCCCTCGATCGCCTGCGCACGCTGGAAAAAGACGCCGCGACCGAGCGCGTCCGCCTCGCCTCCGCCAACACCGAGCTGACGGCGCGCCGGGACGTTCTGTCCGATCTTCTCTCCCGCAAGGTCGCCGAGCGCGACGCCGCGACCCGCCTCGCCGAAGAGACCCAGGCCGAGATTTCCCGCCTCGCGGCGCAGGCCTCCAGCATGTCCGACCTCATCGGGCGGCTGGAGCGCTTCAAACGCGCCGTCGCCCCGCGGGTGAAGCCGGTCGTTCCGGGCGAGGCGAGCACCACCATCGCCGCGACGCCCTCGCCGCGCCGCAAGCCGCGGCCGCTGGAGCCGTTCACCCCCGCGACACGCTTCGCCGACGCCCGCGGACGCCTGCCCGCGCCGGTCGGCGGCCCCATCGTCGCGCGCTTCGGCGAGCGTCGCGATATTGGCGGCGGACGCGTGGAAGGCCTTGTTTTTGCAGCGAATTCCGGCGCGCTGGTGACGGCGCCTTTCGCCGGCAAGATCGTCTTCGCGCGCAATTGGGCGAATGTCGGCAACGTCCTCATTCTCGATGTCGGCGGCGGCTTCCACGTGATCGTGATCGGCGCCGACCAGTTCCTCGCCGCGGAAGGCGCGACCGTCGAAGCGGGCGAACCCGTCGGCGCGATGGCTGCTGGAACGCCTGCGCCGGAGCTTTACCTGGAAATCAGAAAGAACAGCGAACCTGTCGACCCGGCCGTCTGGCTTGCGCAAGCGTAATGCGCGGCGGCTTGGGACTTTGAGCGCATGGGCGCATAGTGGAGAGCCGACCGCAGGGTCGGAGACGAAAGATCGCGCCGAAACGCGTGAAGGAGTGAAGACGAAATGACCGTCAGCCCCCGCAAGACCGCCAAGCCCCGCGCTGGCCAGCGCAGCTCGCTCGCCGCGGCCGCCCTCGCCGGTTCTCTGGTGACCGCCACGATCCTCTCCGCGGGGTTCGCGACCTCCTCCGCCGTCGACCGCGACGCCTTCCGCCAGCTCGATCTCTTCGGCGAAGTCTTCGAGAAAGTGCATTCGAACTATGTGATGGAGCCGGACGATTCCGAGCTCATCACCGGCGCCATCGACGGCATGCTCGCGGGGCTCGATCCGCACTCCAGCTATCTCTCCCCGGATGATTTCCGGTCCATGCAGGACGCGACGCGCGGCCAGTTCGCCGGGCTCGGCATATCGGTCACGATGGACACGGAAGGCCCGGCCGAGGGTCTCGTGCGCGTTGTCTCGCCGATTCAGGACACGCCCGCCGCCCGCGCCGGCATCACCGCCGGCGACCTCATCACCGCCATCGACGGCGAGCCCGTGCGCGGCGGCTCCATCGACGACGCCATCTCAAAAATGAAAGGCGCGCGCGGCTCGGACGTGACGCTCACCATCGTCCGCGGCGACGACGAACCCTTCGACGTGACGCTGACGCGCGACATCATCACCGTCCCATCTGTGACGAGCCGCATCGAGGGCGATGAGTTCGCGTATGTCCGCATCAATACCTTCTCGGAACAGACGGAAGTTCAGCTGAAAAAGTCCGTTAAGGACATTCGCAAGGAACTGGGCCACGACCCGCGCGGCATGATCCTCGATCTGCGCGCCAATCCGGGCGGCCTCCTCGATCAGGCGGTCGCGGTTTCCGACTACTTCCTCGACCGCGGCGAAATCGTCTCCACCCGCGGGCGCCGCGCGAAAGACACCATGCGCGAGATGGGCTCCAGCCGCGACCAGTTCGACGGCAAGCCGGTCGTCATCCTGATCGACAACGGCAGCGCATCGGCGTCGGAAATCGTCGCCGGCGCCCTGCAGGATCGCAAACGCGCCCTCCTTCTCGGCACCCGCTCGTTCGGAAAAGGCAGCGTGCAGACGGTTCTGCCGCTGCGCGGCGGCGTCGACGGCGCCCTGCGCCTCACCACCGCTCGCTACTACACCCCGAACGGCCGCTCCATTCAGGCGACGGGCATCGCGCCCGATGTCTGGATGCCGATTTATCGGCCGGGTTCGGAGCCGCGCGAACGCCGCGGCGAGGCGGACCTTCCGGGCGCCCTCGACGTGCGCGACGAAGACAATGCGCGCCTCTCCCCGGATATCGAGCCGGTGGAATGCCCGATCGGTCGCGACTGCCAGCTGGAGCGCGCCGTCGAGCTTCTGAAGGACCAGCAGACTTTCTCCAGCACCCTCGCCGCCGCGGCGGTCGACTGAGCGCCCTGCCGCTGAAACTTGAGCTTTGAGGACGCGCCCGCTATGGGCGCGTTTTTGTTTTCGCACCCGCACCACGGCGCATGACCCAGAAGACCGCGATCATCACCGGTATCACCGGCCAGGACGGCGCCTATCTGACGCAACGGATGCTGGCGGAGGGCTTCAGGGTCGTCGGCGCGCATCGGCGCACATCCTCGGGCAGCTTCTGGCGGATGGAGGAGCTCGGCGTTCTCGATCACCCGAACCTCACCCTCGCCGCCTACGACGCGACCGACCCCGGCTCTGTCCGCCTCCTGATCGACCGGTATGAGCCAGACGAAATCTATAACTTCGCCGCCCAGAGTTTTGTCGGCGTCTCGTTCGATCAGCCGATCACGACGGCGGAAGTGACCGGGCTGGGCGCGGTTCATGTTCTGGAGGCGATCCGTCTTTCCGGCGCACCGATCAAACTCTTTCAGGCGTCAACGTCGGAGATGTTCGGCAAGGTCGCCGAAACGCCCCAGCGGGAGACGACGCCGTTTTATCCGCGCAGCCCCTATGGCGCGGCGAAGGTCTACGCCCACTGGATGGCGGTGAATTATCGCGAAGCCCACGGCCTGCACGCGACGACGGCGATCATGTTCAACCATGAAAGCCCCTTGCGCGGGCGGGAGTTCGTGACGCGGAAGATTACCGACGCGGCGGCGCGCATCCGCCTCGGCCTCGCGGACGAAGTTCGCCTCGGCAATCTCGACGCCCGGCGCGATTGGGGTTTCGCCAAAGAATATATGGACGCCGCCTACGCCATGATGCGGCTTGACCATCCGGATACGTTCGTTCTCGCAACCGGCGTTCAGCACTCGGTCCGTGATTTCGCGAGCCTCGCCTTCGCCGCCGCAGGCTTCGAGCTCGTCTGGAACGGAAAAGGCGTGGACGAGACGGGCGTCGACCGGAAAAGCGGGCGGACGATGGTTCGGATCAACACCGATCTCGTACGCCCCGCGGAAGTCGACACCCTGCTCGGCGACGCCGCCAAGGCGCGGGAGACGCTGGACTGGCGCCCGGAGACCGATCTTGAAACCCTCGCCCGACTGATGGTCGAGGCGGACCTGAAGCGCCTTCGCCCCTATGCCGGGTGAGGGCCGCCGCGTCCTCGTCACCGGCGTCCGCGGCCTTGCCGGACGCGCGCTGGCGAAACAACTGACTGAGAACGGATACGTCGTCTTCGGAACATCCCGCGCCGAACGCGCGAGCGAGCCATCGCAGGCGCCCGGCCTCTACCAATGGCGCGCCGACGACGCCCAATCAACGCGCAGGCTGATTGAGACGGTGCGCCCCGAGATCGTTTTCCATCTCTCAGGTCTTGCGCGCACGTTCGGGCCGTCTCTGGACGACTATCGCGCCGCGAACGTCGCGCCGACCGAAGAGCTTCTCGGCGCGCTCGCCTCGGCGGACGCGCCGCCCGTCGCCATCATCCTCGCGAGCTCCGCCGCCGTTTATGCGCCGCCAACGGATGAAAAGCCGCTGGCTGAGACATCGCCGCTCCGGCCGGGGGCCCCCTACGGCGTATCAAAGCTGGAAATGGAGGCGCGCGCCGAGGCGTTCGCTGGCGATCTTCCGATCACCCTTGCGCGCTTCTTCAACTTCACCGGCCCCGGTCAGTCGGAGGATTTCGTCGCCGCCCGCATCGTCGGCGAAATCTCACGCGGCGTCCGTACGCTTTCACTCGGCGCGACCGACCGCATCCGTGAATTCAACGATGTCGATGCGGTGGCGACGACGCTCATTCGTCTCGCAAACTCAGCGACAAGCGGACCGGTGAACATCGCCTCCGGCCGTGGGCTGAGCATCGACGATCTTGTCGCCGCGGCGGCCGACATCATCAATTGTTCGATTGCTGTGGAAACGGACCCCTCCCGGTTGCGCAAGGACGATCCGCCGGTCGTAATTGGCGCGTGCGACATTCTGCAAAAAGCCGGCGCAGAGCTGGTTCAACCGCCGATCCGCGATACTCTTCAACGTATGCTGATAAGAAACGGCGCTTGAGAGGCTTCACAAATCCGTCGCGAACGGGCAGGCTCTATTGGTTAACAGTCCGACTTGGGGGTCGATCATGAAGACCAAACTTCTCTGCGCCGCATTGTTCCTCGCGCCGAGCCTCGCCGCCGCCGCGCCCACCGGCTTCGGCGATCTGTCCATCGAAATTGGTTCCGTCTCGCGCGCCGGCCTCGGCTCCGTGGACTCCAAACTAGCGACGTCCGTCGATCCGCAGCTTGCGGTGACGACCGATCCGGACTTCAACGGTGTTGGTTCCCTCTTTATCGGCGGCGGGTTCTGCACGGCGACGCTCGTCAACTCACGTCAGGCGGTCACCGCCGCGCATTGCTTCGGCGACGGCGCCGGCGACGGCAGCATGACCGGCATCACGACCACCGGCGGCGTTCTCGGCCTCGGCAGCTCGTCCGTTTCCGGCAACACGGTGTTCTTTGACGACGTGATCGGCATCTCCAACGTCGCCATCAACCCGCTCTGGCTCGGCCCGACCGGCGGCGTCGACGTGCTCGGGGACGGCACGATCGTGTCGGACGTCTTCGGCGACGGCGACATCGCCGTGATCACGCTTGACCGCGAAGCGACGGGCTTCAACACCTACGACATTCTTCTCGAGCAGACGTTCGAAGAACTCTTCGCCCCACACATCCGCGTCGGCCGGGGTACGTCGAGCCCGCTGTCCGATCCGTCGGACGTGACGGTCGATTTCCAAGCGCGGGTCGGCGTCAACGAATACGATCTGTTCCTCTCGAACATCATCGCGCTCGACACGGTCGTGCCGGGTTCGCGTCTTCTCTATGACTGCGATAGCGGCGATTCGGCGGACAACTTCCTGCCGAGCTTTTCGACCGCGGCGCCTGGCCAGACATTCGGTCCGGGCTCGCTGGGCTTCGGCTCGCTTGAATCCTGCGCGGTCGGCGGCGATTCGGGCGGCGGCAACTTCCTCGTCGGCGCGGACGGCGAGTTGATCCTCGCGGGCGTCACGTCTTTCGGCTCCGATCCGCAGAGATTTGGCGGTTTCGGCGGCGACACGCGCACCGCGGCGCATGCGGACTTTCTTCTGTCGAGCCTCTTCCGCACCGGCGGCGGCGGCGTCAACGAAGTTCCGGCGCCCGCGCCGTTGACGCTACTCCTCGCCGGGCTCTTCGGCCTTGGCTTCGCCCGTCGGCGCGGCTGACCTCAATTGAAGAGATCATCATATCGGGCGGCGACGCCCGATAGGTCGATCTGGTTGAGGAAGGTCGAGTAGGCGAGATAGGCGAGCAGGTATCGCAGGTCCTTCGCCCAAGGCGGCAGAAAACGCGGCTCCGCGATGAGGTTCTCGTCGCGGAGCATTTTTATGGCGGAGAGGTCTTCCAGATCGATCTTGCCGACGAACAGGAGACGGATGAAATCCGCCTCGCCCGCGCGCACGGCGGTTCTGAGATAACTGTGCACCTCGATGAGCCCGCCTAGATAGACGGAGTCCTTCGTGAACGGCGCCCCGCCGGTCGTGAGGCCGCCGCGCACCACGCGCCGGGCGCTCTCGAACGCCTCGAACGGCGCGTCCGCCGCGCTCCGCTCCCGGAAGAACCGATAGAGGTCGACGAAGTCGGCGCCTTCGGCGGCGAGCTGGATCGCGATCACCCGGTCGGCGAGGCGCTTGAAGCGGCGCGGATCGAGACTGCCGGAAATGAACTCCGCGAACACCGCGAGCCCCTCCTGCGTGCGCGCATTGCCCGGATGGCTTTCGGCGAGGATCGGGAAGCGGTTCTGCGCGCGCCCGTTCTTGCCGGTGGCGATGTGGATGAGCGCCTCGTGCTGAAGGAGCTGATCCGCATCGAGATCAGAAAATGCGGCGTCCGCGCGCAGCTTGATGTAGTCCTTGCCCGCCGCCGCCTTGGCGGAGACGTCGTTCGTCACCTCGATGCGGGGCGCCTCATCGCCGAAATGCTCCGGCAGCGCCGCTTCGAGGATGAGCTTCAACTCCTCCGCGGAGAGCCGCGCCGGCGCCTCCAGCTTTGCGCCGCCATAGTCGAAATCCGATAGAAGCGCGTCGAGGCGATCGGCGAGGTCGAGGGCCGTCGTCTTGCCGTCGGCGATGGGCGATGTCGGCGAACCGTAGAGCGCGCGCGAATGACCGTGAAACGCCGCCGTGCCGACGCAGGAGAGAAGCGCGGCGGTCTCTTCGACGATATCCGCCGTGCGCGTCAGCCAGGCGTGGACCGGGCTTGAGCCGGAGATGAGCGCCCGGGCGGCGAACACGCGCTCCAGCACCGGGGCCGTCTCGATCTTCTCATAGACCGGCTGCGGCGGCTCGGTTTCGCCGCTGGCGAAGAAGGCTTCCGCGAGCGTGCGGTCCCACGCGACCGTGCGCAATACGGGCAGTCGGTCCTCCGCGTCGAGGAGGAGGCCCGCGGCCTCCTGCAGCTTCTCGGTTTCAGCCTCGCTCAACATCAACAAGTTCCTTTTGGCGCAACGGACGTTTTTGCGCGAAGGCGGCGCGCGTTATCGTTTGGGTAACCATAGCCGACCCATGAGTGTCGGCCAGTTGTTACGGTGCTCCATGACGCCTCACCGCGCCCGCGCGCGCCCCGCTTTCGGCCTGCTCTCCCGCGCCTGGATCGGCCTGATCGGCGTCATCCTCGGCGGCTTTCTGCTCGCGCAGTCGCTCGACGGACGCCCGGAGCCGACCGAAATCGTCATTGCGGAGATGGCGTTGCCCGAGCGCCTTGAACCCGCACCCGCGCCGATCCGCCTCGCTGAGACAATGGAGCCGGAGCGCTTCGCCCCGCCGCCGGTCCCGGTCGAGAAGTCGCCCGTCGCCGAACCGGAAGCAGCGCCCGCGCCCGCCGAAGAAACCGTCATCGCCTCGGTCATCGCGCCGCCGCCGCCCCGGGTGAAGCCGGAGGCGCCGGTCGTCGCGGAGGAAAAACCGCAACCGGTCGTCCAGCCCGCGCTCGCGAATGCCGCGCCGATCCGCCCGCGGATCGCCATCGTGCTCGCAGGGTTGGGCCTTGACGCGGACGCGACGGAGCAGACCATCCGCGGCGCGCCGCCGGCGGTCGCGCTCTCCTTCGCGCCCTACGCGGCGCAGACGCCGCAGTGGACGAAAGCCGCCGCGGGTCTCGGCCATGAGATCGGCCTCGAAATCCCGATGGAAGCGACGCGCATTTCATCTGAGACCCTCGGCCCCGCCGTCCTCCTCACCAGCCGTTCGCCTCAGGACAATATCAAGCGTCTCGACTGGATGCTGACGCGCTCGACCGCGTTTTCGTTTGCAACCCCCTATCTCGGCGACGCCTTCCGCGTGGACGCCGCAGCGATGGCGCCCGTCGCGTCGCGCCTTCAGCAGGCGGGCCTCACTTACCTTGAAGACCCCAAACCGACCGACAGCGCCGCCGCCGCCGTTTATGACGGCTCCTCCGCACCGTGGCGGCCTATCGACCGGGTGCTGACGACCGTCGACGAAGCGGCGCTCACGAAGCTGGAGATCGAGGCGAAGGAGACCGGCGCGGTTCTCGTAAAGGCGCCCGCCTCGCTCGCCGCCATCACCGCCATCCAGAAATGGTCGAAAGGCCTGCCGGAGCGCGGCGTCGATCTCGTGCCGCCGAGCCGGCTGATGACGACGACGGAGCGCGCCATATGAGCGGCGTCGATCTTTCCCGCTACCGGCCGAATGTCGGGATCGCCCTCTTCAACCGCAAAGGCGAGGTCTGGATCGGCCGACGCGTCGGCGAATTCGGCGACGGCGCGGAGAAGGCCGCGAAATATTCCTGGCAGATGCCGCAGGGCGGGATCGACGAGGGCGAAAGCATTCTCAGCGCCGCCAAGCGCGAGCTCGAAGAAGAAACCGGCGTCGTCAACGCCCGCCCCATCATCGTGACCCCCGGCTGGCTGACTTACGACTTCCCGAGCGGCTCGAACTCGCGCGGTTTCGCCGGGCAACGGCAGAAATGGGTCGCCATGCTGTTCGAAGGCGACGACGCCGAAGTGAAACTCGATACGCACACGCCGGAATTCGATATCTGGCGCTGGGCTTCGCTTTCCGAAACGCCGGACCTCATCGTCCCCTTCAAGCGTCAGGTGTATCTGGAAGTCGCCGCCTGCTTCAGCCCGCTCCCGGATTTCATTCGCGCGCATCCATGAGTCGCCCTGCGCCGGATCTCGTCGCGCGACTTCTGCACCGGGACGGCCTCCTCCTCATCATCGACAAGCCCGCAGGCTGGGCCGTCCACGCGGCGCCGGGCGTCGGCGACCCGCTCGATCAGCACTTTGAGCAATTGCGGTTCGGCCTGAAGCGCGACCCCGTCCTCGCGCACCGTCTCGACAAGGAGACGACGGGCTGCCTCGTCCTCGGGCGTCACCCGAAAGCGACGCGCAAACTCGCCGATCTTTTCAAAGCGAAACGGGTCGAGAAGACCTATCTCGCCATCGTCGATGGCGTTCCGGAAACGGAGGACGGCGTCATCGACGCCCCGCTTTTGCGTGTCGATGAAGGAAACCGCGCCGTGATGCGCCCTGACGCAATCGGCCAACCGAGCGAAACCCGCTGGAAACGGCTTTCAGGCGACGGCGCGCGCACGCTGGTGGAGGCGAAACCGACCACCGGCCGCATGCACCAGATCCGCGTCCACCTCGCCTCCATCGGCCTGCCGATTGTCGGCGATCGTCTCTATGGCGACGCCGGATCAAAAAACGGACTGATGCTCCATGCCGTCAAAATCCGTGTTCCCATGCAGGCGTCCAAGCCGCCCGTGGAGGCTGTCGCGCCGATCCCGGACGCCTTTGGCGAGATGGTTAAATCCTTTCATCCGCCATTAACCCTATTCGACTAGCGTTTCCTCTCAGCCGCTTCGGAAGCAGGCGGCATGCTGGAGAATCCGGCCGTTGATCGC
>CAYFIB010000037.1:0-27150 GCA_964342855.1 uncultured Caulobacterales bacterium | reverse complement strand
GCGCGAAGCCCGCCCAGCTGACCGGTTCGTCGCCGCAGAAATGATAGACGCCGCGGACGGCTTCGCCTTCGGCCATGAGCTTTGGCGCGAGGGCGAGGATCGCGTCGGCGATGGCGGCGGCGGGCGTCGGCGCGCCCGTCTGATCGTCGACGACGCGCACCGCATCACGCTCGCCCGCGAGGCGGAGCATGGTCTTGACGAAATTCTTGCCGGTCGCGGAGAAAACCCATGCCGTGCGCAGAACGACCGCCGCGCCGCCCGCGTCAAGCACGGCGGTCTCGCTGGCGAGCTTGCTCGCCCCATAGACGCCGAGGGGATTGGTCTGGTCCGTCTCGCGATAAGGGCGCCCAGCGGCGCCGTCGAAAACGAAGTCCGTGGAGAGATGAATGAACGGGAGGCCGCGCGATGCGGCTGCGGCGGCGATGACGCCGGGGGCGTGCGCGTTGACGGCGAAGGCGGTCTCGCGGTCGGTCTCGGCGGCGTCGACGCCGGTGTAGGCGGCGGCGTTGACGATGAGATCCGCGGACGATCCGTAGACCGCATCACGCAGACTGTCCGGCTGCGTCAGGTCCGCCTCGTCGCGGGAGAGGGTCGCGATCTCGATATCGTCCCGCGCCGCGCCCGCCTCGGCGAGCGCCTGCGCGACCTGACCGGTCCGGCCGAAGACAAGGACGCGCATGGGCCTTAGCCCGCCTTCAGCCCGATGCGGGCGCCGGAGAAGCCGCGCTGGCGGATCGCCTCCCACCACGGACGATTATCGAGATACCAGCGTACGGTGCGGCGGAGGCCCTCCTCGATATCGACGCTCGGCCGCCAGCCAAGCTCGCGCTCGATCTTGGAGGCGTCGATGGCGTAGCGGGCGTCGTGGCCGGGGCGGTCGGTGACGAAGGTGATGAGATCAGCGTGTTTGCGCCCGGCTTCAGGCACGAATTCATCCATCAGAGCACAGATCGCCTGAACCAGATCGATGTTCCGGCGCTCGGCGTTCCCGCCGATATTGTAGGTCTCGCCGAGCCGACCCTTCTGCAGGGCGAGGAGGAGAGCGTCGGCGTGGTCCTCCACATAAAGCCAGTCGCGCACGTTCTCGCCGGCGCCATAGACGGGGATGTCCTTCCCTTCGAGGGCGTTCAGCACCACGACGGGGATGAGCTTCTCCGGGAACTGGAACGGCCCGTAATTGTTCGAACAGTTGGTGGTGAGAACCGGCAGGCCGTAGGTCTCGCCCCACGCCCGCACCAGAAAATCGGATGACGCCTTGGAAGCCGAATAGGGCGAATTCGGCGCGTAGGCCGTGTCCTCGCGGAAAAGGCCTTCGGGCCCAAGCGATCCGTAGACCTCGTCCGTCGAGATATGGTGGAAGCGGAAAGCGTCCCGGCGTTCGGCGGGCAGGGCCTCCCAATAGCGCCGCACTTCCGTCAGCAGCGTGTAGGTCCCGACGATATTGGTCTCGAT
This sequence comes from uncultured Caulobacterales bacterium, assembly GCA_964342855.1. GTDB lineage: Bacteria > Pseudomonadota > Alphaproteobacteria > Caulobacterales > Parvularculaceae > JBCBJX01. The sequence continues at coordinate 25,698 of CAYFIB010000037.1, read as the reverse complement.
GAAGACGCCCGGCCCGTCGATGGAGCGGTCCACATGGCTTTCCGCCGCAAGATGCATGATGGCGTCGGGCTGCGTCTCGGCAAGCGTCGCGCGGACGGCCTCGCCGTCCCGGATATCGCCCTGCACGAACGTATAGCCTGGCGCTTCGGCGATGCTCGCGAGATTGTCGAGGTTCGCGGCGTAGGTGAGGGCGTCGAAGACAACGACCTCGTGCCCGCCCGCGATTGCCTGCCGCGCCACGGCGGACCCGATGAAGCCCGCCCCGCCTGTGATGAAAATCTTCACGAGGCGTCCTTTTCCGATTGAACCTTCAGGAAGCGCACGGCTTCCTCCCGGCCCTTTTCTTTCAGGATGGAGACGACCTGCTTCACGTCCTGCGCGCGCTCGCGCGGGGCGAGGAAGACGGCGTCGTCAGTTGCGACGACGATCATGTCCTCCACGCCGATGGCGGCGAGCAGCGGCCCGTCCGTGCGCAGCAGCGAGTTCGCCGTGTCGATCTCGACGACGTCGCCCGAGATCGCTGACCCCGCGCCGTCACGCTCGGATATATCGTAAACCGCGTCCCATGCGCCGAGATCCGTCCACGGAAAGGCGGCGGGGGCGACGGCGGCGCGGTCGGTTTTCTCCATGACGGCGTAGTCGACGCTCTCGGCCGGGCAGTCGGCGAAGCGGGCGGGATCAAGGGCGATGGCCGCGCCGTCGCGCGTCGCTGTGTCGAGGGCGGCGAGGGCGCCCTCCAGAATGTCCGGCCGGTGGCGCTTCAGCTCCTCCAGCATGACGTCGGCCCGGTAGAGGAAAATGCCGGCGTTCCAGAGATAGTCGCCGCCCGCGAGATAGCTCTCGGCGGTGGCGAGATCGGGCTTCTCCACGAAGGCCGCGACCGCTTCGGCGTTTCCGGCGCCGAGCGCCGCGCCGCGGCGGATATATCCGTACCCGGTGGCGGGACGTGTCGGCTCCACGCCGAAAGTGACGATGCGCCCGTCCGCGGCGGCGGGCGCGGCGGCGGCGACGGTTTTCCGGAAGGCGCCCGCGTCCGAGATGTGGTGGTCCGCCGGGGCGAGGAGGACGAGGGCGTCCGGGTCATCCTCCGCGACGAGGGCCGCGGCGATGGCGGCGGCGGGCGCCGTGTTGCGGCCCATGGGCTCCAGCACCCAGGCGGCGGCGTCCGGCGCGGCGGCGCGGAGGAGATCGGCGTGGGCGGCGGAGCCGATGAGAAGCGGCGGCGCGAAGGGCGCGAGGCGCGCGAGCGTCGCGCCCAGCATCGTTTCCTCGCCGACGAGGGCGTGGAACTGTTTCGGTTTTTCCGCGCGCGAGAGCGGCCAGAGGCGCGTACCCGCGCCCCCGCTCATGATGGCGGGGCGGATGCGCGCCGCGCCGATCTCCGTTTCGCTCGCCATGTTGCCTCCGCCTCAGCGTTCAAGGCGTTCCAGAACACGTCCGAGCGCTTCGCGAAAGACCGCGGGCGACGCCGTGCGCTTGTGAAGGGCGCTTTGGGCGTCGGAAACCGCGCGGCGTTTCTCTTTTGACGCGAGGAGCGCCAGCACCGCATCGGCGAACGCGTGTCCCTCGCGCCCGGCGACGGCGAATTCGGCCGGATTGGCGCTCTCGTCGCGGATCTGGCTGTAGAGGAGCGGCGTCATGACGACAGGCGCGCCGTGCGCCATGGCCGTGTGCACCTTGTGGGGCGAACCGGCGGCGATGGCCGTCGGCGCGACGAAGAGGTCCGCCGCAGCGAAGCGGGGCGCAAGATCGTCCACCGCGCCGTGGAACGTCACGCTCTCATGTCCGGCGAGGCGATCGGTCACCCCCGCCGCCGCATAGCCGACGATATCGAAACCGACGCCGGGGCGGTTCTTGCGGATGCGCGGCCAGGCGTTGGCGAGGAACCATTCAAGGCTCTCGAAATTCGGGCTCGTCGCGTCGTGCAGGGCGCCGACGAAGAGGAGGCGGTTCTTCTCCTCCTCGCTCCACCCGCCGCGCGGCGCCGTCGCATGGCCGAGCACCTCGACCGGCCCGCAGCCGGAGCGCTCCAGAATATCCGCTTCCAGAGCGTTCACGGCGAGCCAGAGGCTGGCGTCGCTGGATGTTCCGATTTCATCCCGCACGCGCGCGACGATCTCGGCCGTCACCTCCGACGGCGCGCCGTCCATGGTGCGGAGAAATGCGAGCGCCTCGGTGTCGCCGACGACGGGGACGCCCGCTTTCGAGGCGGCGTCGCGGATGCGCGCGCCGAAGCGCTGCATGTTGTGAGTGCGGCAGAGCCAGATCGCGTCATAGGCCTCGATGTGGCGCTCGACATATTCCGGGGCGGTCAGTTTCGAATGCCAGCCGGCGATGAGATCGACGCCGTCGACAGCGCGCGGCTCGCGATGGGTCGCCGAAAACCGCCAGGGCGAGGCGTAGAGCGCGTAGACGTCCGTTTGCCAGCCAAGCTCCACGGCGTACCGGATGATGTCCGATGAGCGCGCAAAGCCTGCGCCGAGCGCGGGGTCGGGCGCCTGATCCTCGATCATCAGAATGCGCCCCTTAAAGGGGGAGGGCGCCGCGGTCGCGACGCGCTTCGAGGTCGGTCCGGCCGCAGGCTTCTTCGCGAGCGCCGCCCCGGCGCCTGCGACGAATTTGGAACGGTTGCGACCCATGAGCGCCAGCGACGTCGCCGGCGGCTTTCCGGAGGAATAGCTTCCGTATTCGAAGTGTTCGACGATGATTTCTGGCGAAAACGCAGCGCGGAGGCCAAGCTCGGAGAGGCGGAGGCAGAAGGCCGTCTCTTCGTAATAGCCGGGCGAGAACGCTTCATCGAACCCGCCGAGGCCGTCAAAGGCGTCGCGCAGCGCGAAGGCGAAACAGGCGGAGGCGTAGTCGACCGTCCGCTCCCAGCGGAAAAGGCCCGATAGCGGGCTCATGCCGCGCCCGAAGCCCGCCGTCGAACCATCGCGGAAAACGAGGGAGCCCGCCTCCTGCACCTCGCCGTTCGGCAGGACGATGAGGCCGCCGAGGAAGCCGATATCGTCGGAGGCTTTCAGTTTGGCGTAGCCTGCCGCGACCGATTGCGGGGGAAAGCGGATGTCATTGTTCGCGATCAGCAGCACCTCGCCGCGCGCCGCGGCGGCGCCCGCGTTCACCGCCCGCGGGAAGCCGATGGGTTCGTCGAAGCGAATGATCCGCACGCCGCTCACATGATCTTCCAGATCGCGGGTCTGATCGCGGCTGCCGTTGTCGACGACGATCACTTCGACATCGAGATCGTCCGCCGACTTGCAGTAATGCGCAGCGGCGCACGCCTGCTTCAGGAAGGAGAAGGTGAAGTGCGCCTCGCCGCAGACGGGGACGATGATGGAGAGCTTCGGCGCGTCGGAGACCGGGAAGTCGTGACGCTCGACGCCGTCGAGCGCGCGCTGAAGATCAAGCTGCGCGGCGCGTTCGAAGCGGGCCTTCCCTTCGGCGAGATCCGCCGGGCGGGTGTAAAGCGGGCGCGCAGGGCGAAGGCGCATCTTCTGGCCGACGGCGAGATAGTGCTCGAACGGATCGGAGATGGAGAGCCGAGCCATGTCCTCGCCGACCCACTGGTTCTCCCGACAGTAATAGTCCGTATCGAAATACGGGTTCGGCGCGCGCCAGTCGGCTTTTCCGACATAAAGATAATGCCAGACGACCGAGGGCGCTTCGCCCGCCTTCACCGCCTTTTTCGCCTCCGGATTCTCCTTCGTATAGAACGCATAGTCGAAATAGGGCGAAAACGGACGGTCTTCTTCGATGCCCACCGTGCAGAAGTGGGCGAGGAGGGAGGAATAGCGCCCCTCGCGCACGGCGATGGCGGCGTCCGGGTTCATGGTCGCGTAATAAGCGGGATCGAAGAGGGGCGAGGAGCTCGCGCCCGCCGGTTCGTGTTCGGTGAGGAACGCCTCCAGCGGGTTCGCCGCGTCGCCCGCCAGCTCGCGCACGGTCGCCGGGCAGTAGAGCGGGTGGGAGCGACGCCCCTCCGCCGCGCCGTTGGCGATGAAGTGGCGGTAGGGGGTGAGGTCGCCGCGGGCGACGGCCTCGGCGACGTCGCCGTTTTTCTCCAGATAGAAAGCGCGGTCGAAGAGCCAGTGCGGGCGGTCCGAACCGGTCAGCTGCGCGCGCGTCGCGTCAGCGAGGCCCGAACGCTCGGCGACGGCGGGCGCGGCGCCGCGGAAATCGACGAATGGGTTCGGTGACCAGCCGTGGCGGGGCAGTCCCTCGAAATAAAGCTTCTCGAGCGCTTGGGCGTCCTCTGGAGCGTTCGGGATGAGCGCGCCGTAACGGGCGTGGAACCAGGCGGGATCAAAACCCGTCGCCCGCCGCAGAGCGGGCGAGGCGTTGAAGTCTTCCGGGGCGTTCTGGGTCATCTCGCCCTCCGTTTTTCCAGATTCGGCGCCGGGCGCGCGGCCGCGCCCTTGATTTTCGATAAGGCTCAGCGGATCACGGAGCCCCAGTCGGCGCGCGCCGATCCACTTCAGATATGTTTCTCGACGGTCGGCCATAGCTCATGTGCGTTGTAAACAACACGTACGGATTCATCTTCGTCCATATCCCGAAATGCGCCGGGACGTCGACGACCCATACGTTATCGCGCCTTACGACGTATGCGGACCTCGAGCTTGGCTCCACGGAGTACGGCGAGAAGCTGCACGCGATCATGGGCCCGCGCTTCGGGATTTCGAAGCATTCTTTCGCTTCCGAAATCCGCGGCGTCGTCGGCCAGCAGGTCTGGCGGCGGTATCTGACGTTCTCCTTCGTGCGGAACCCGTTCGAGCGGACGCTCTCGACCTATTCCTATCTGAAGCAGCACCAGAAGACCTACAAATTCATGGCCGAGTACGAGAGCTTCGATGACTTCGTCGTCTCGGACGACTGGTCGCGCCCGGGGCCGGACCGGATGCTGCAGCCGCAATTCCTCTGGCTTCGCCGTCGGCTGAAATCGGACGAAGTCGCCGTCGACCATGTCGGCAAGGTCGAGACCTATGCGGAGGATCTGAACGCCGTCATCGACCTTATCGGCGTCAACGAGGCCGACCGCCGGGCGATGCAGGCGGAGAAGAAAAACGTTTCGAAGAAAGAGAAGTCGGCCGGCGCGAGCCTCTCCGCCAAGGGGCTGGAGCGCATTCGCGAACGCTACGCCGACGACTTCCGGGTTTTCGACTACCCGCTTGATCCGCCTGAAAGCTGGTCGGCCTGAGGCCGATCTGAACGCCGGAGGGCGCGCCGCGTGGATGTTCTCTCGAAACTGAAGCGCGTGAAGCTCATGAAGCCGTTCTGGTTCGCCCTCGGCTTCCTCGCGCTCGGTCTCGGCGCCCTCGGCGTCGTGCTTCCGCTTCTGCCGACGACGCCCTTCGTCCTTCTCGCCGCATTCGCTTTCGCGCGATCGTCCGAGCGTTGGCACGCCTGGCTGCTCAATCACCGGATATTCGGACCGATTATCACCGACTGGCGCGAACACGGGGCGATCAGCCGACCGACGAAGGCCGTGAGCGCGATCTCCATGGCGGGCGTCTTCGGCCTTTCCGTGGGGCTCGGCGCGTCGAAGACGGTGTTGATCGTGCAGGCTGTCGTCCTTAGCGCCTCGGCGCTTTTCGTCCTCAGCCGCCCCGGGCGTCCGAACGCGGACTGACGGTCAGCCGCCGAACCGGCTCTCGATCTCGTTCAGTCTCTCAAGCATCTGCGCCGCGACGGTCGCGGGCGCGCACCGCTCGGAGATGCGCGCTTTGGCCGCCTCGCCGATGCGCGCGCGCAGGGCCGGGTAGGCGCGGATGTTTTTCAGCGCTTCCGCCGCGGCGGCGATATCCGGCTCCGCCCACTCCTGCCCCTCGGCGAAGGGGTAGGCGTCCTTTTCGACCGGGATCAGCCGATAGGGGACGGGAAAGGCGCACGTCTCGTCCATGAAGTCCCGGGCGCCGGAATAGTCCGTCGCGATCACCGGCTTTCCGAGCGCCATGCACTCGGCGAGGTGGAGGCCGAAGCCTTCGGAGCGGTGCAGCGAGATGAAAACATCGCAGGCGGATTGAAGCGCGGCGAGTTCGCTCCGCTCCATGACGCGGTCCTCGATCTTGATGCGTGGGTCGTCGGCGACAAGAGCATGGAGCGCCGCGCGGGCGGTCTCGTCGTTTCCGTGCGCCTTGATGACGAGGCGAGCGTCGGCGTCCTCCGGGAACGCCGCTTTGAAGGCGGCGACGGCGCCGGCGGGGTTCTTGCGCGAAGCGTAGGAATTGAAATCGAAGGCCGCAAGCACGACGAAAGCGTTCTCCGGCAGGTCGAAATCCGCTCGCGTCAGCGCGGCGGGCACGGGCGCTTCGACCGGGTGCGGAACGACGTGGACGGGTTTGGTGGTCGCGGCGCGCACGGCGGCGGCGGTGAACTCGCTTGGCGTCCAAATCTCATCGACATGTTGAAAGGCGCCGTTCCAGGCCGCGGGGAATTTGGAAAGCTCCCATGCCCAGTAGCCGATCTGATACCGCCCGCGCGTCTGCGTCGCCGGGACGAGCGTGTCGAGCAGCGCCATCTGGTCGGCGTTCATGTGGATGAGGTTGATGCGTCGGCGCGAGGCGGCGACGAGGGGCGTCTCGTCGATATCGTCCGGAAACGTCCCGCCCGTGCCGACGGCGATCGCCTCGAGGTCCGCGCCTGCGCCGGAGAGCGCCCGATAGGCGCGTCGCGCGCCTTCGCCGACGCCGCTTTCGGTTTTGAGATAGCCGATGAGGCAGACGCCGGGCTCCAGCGACCCGTCATGGGTTCGCTCGGCCGCTTCCGCCGCGCCAGAGCTGTAGCCCCGCGTGAGCAGCAGGCGTCGCGCCCTTTGGCGGAGCGGGGCGGGGAGATTGCGATAGATCGGACGCAGACGGCCGGCCTGGCGCAGGATCGCCCGGCTCGCCGCGCCGGAGACGCCGCCAGCGGCTTTCGCCGCCGATGACCGCACCGCGCCCGGCGCCGCGTCGTCCGGAAGGCCAAGCTCGCCAAGGCCATGGCGCAGAAACCAGCTTGCGAACGCCTGCCGTCCGGTGACGTCCGTCAACGGAAAGGTCGGTTGCAGGTCGGGCCGCGCGCGCCAGACCTCGTACATGAGCGCCGTCACCGGCGAGGCGCCGCCGAAGCCCGGCGCGTCATCCGCCGGTTTGTTGTAAAGCGCCCAGTCCGCCGCGAAGGGGGAGGGCGAGGAATTCGGTTTCGGCGTCAGGCGTCGGTAGACGCGCCGAACGGCTTCCGGGATCGGCGTTCCGTCTGCAAACTTTGCATACGCATAGGGCGTCTTCGACCAGCTTGCGTGGCCTTCGCGATCAAGGCTTTCCAGATAGCCGTCGAGCAGCGGTCGCGCCGGGCCGAGATCGGCGGCAGAGAACCGGTTCTGGTGTTTGGAGAACACGGTTCGGTCGCCCGGAACGACGCCGGAGAAATGGAAGAAGATGAGCGGTTTGTCGTTGACCGACCATCCGTTCGCATCCGGCGCGACGGCGCGGCTTTTCAGGTTCCAGTAGGCGAGGTTGAGGCCCGGATGGCGCAGGATCGCCGTCTTGCGCACGAAGGCGGGGCCCATGTCCATGAACCGCTGATCGACGAATAGGCCTTCCTGCAGATCGACCCGGCAGTCCGTGCGCAGGCGCTCCGCCCACCAATCGACCAGCATTCGCGTTTCGGGCGCGTTCCGGAACCCGCCGAAGCCGAGATTGTAAGTGCCGGACCGGAGGATCGCGAGGTCGGAGGGCTCCTTGCCGTCGTCCAGCGGTTCGGTGGTGTGCGGCGTCAGGACGAGGTCCGCGCCCGCATCGAAGGCTTCGCGGATCGGCTCCAGCCGACGGAAGACCTGAATGTCCGGATCAAGATAGACGACCCGCTCTGCGCCCTCCGCCCACAGATGCTTGATGCAGAACGGTTTGATGGCCGTGTTGAATTCCATGACCGTGTAGCGGAAGGCCATGTCCTCGAAATCGGGAATCGCGACGCGGCGCGCCTCGACGACCTCGAAAGGCTGGTCGCCCAGCGCGCCCCCGCCTTCGTCGGCGAGGAAGAGAACGCGCCGCGCGTCCGGTTCCGCCGCCGCGAGCGAGCGGAAGAGGGTGCGCGCGTAGGCGAGATAATTCCTTGAACAGATGGAAAAGTAGACGGTGTCGGACATGGGGAAGGTCGCGCGTTGCGGAAGGCGCGGCCTCCTTAGCGGGGTTCAAGCCTCCCGGCCAATGGCCCGTGTTCAGCGCCCCGCGCCGATATGCCCGAACGCGGCGTCGAGAATGAAATAGCCTGCGAGGGTCACGATCACCGCCGCGATCGCCACGCCGACGCACATGGCCGCGATGAGGGGCGTGCGGGCTTCGGTCGGGTGCGAAGGCAGCGTGAGAGAAAAGGTCGCCATCGAGACAACCTATAGGGTTCTTTTATTAAATCCAAGATTAACATGCGGCGTCCTCGATGGCGTGCATGTCCGCGTCCGACAGGCCGAAATGGTGGCCGATTTCGTGAACGAGGACATGAACGACCAGATCGCGCAGCGTCTCTTCGCCCTCGGACCAGACATCGAGGATCGGTCGCCGATAGAGGAAGACGAACGCAGGCCCCGCCGGCTCCGCGCCGCGGGCGATGCGGTCGACGCCTTGATAGAGGCCGAGGAGATCGAACGGGCTGTCCAGATCGAAATGCTCGATCACGTCTTCGTCCGGAAACTCTTCGATGCGGATCAGCACGTCGCCGCAGAGGGAGCGGAACGTCTCCGGAAGCGTTGCAAAGGCTGCGCGCGCCAGCGCCTCGAATGCGTCGGCGTCCGGCGCGCGGCGGTTCGTCCACAGGTCGTCGTCGCTCATGGGCGCAACCATGCAGGTTCATGAGGCGTTCCGCCAGATTGGGGCGCAGATGCGACGCACTCGTGACCGCGGGGCCCGCATTCGGCCCTGCCGCCGCCCCAGAGGGCGCCTATAGCCCGACACTGCGCTGCGGTGGTAAGCCCGCGTTTCATCGCAGCGAACGGGAGAGGTCATGGTCGCGAAACTGAACGATGCTGAGCGCGCTGCGTTTTTCGAGCGCTTCGCCGGGTGGGCGCCGACGGACGGTCGCGACGCGGCCGTGAAGACGTTTCAATTCGCCGATTTCAACGAAGCCTTCGGCTTCATGACCCGCATCGCCATCATGGCGGACAAGCTCGACCACCACCCGGAGTGGTCGAACGTCTACAATCGCGTGGAGATCACGCTCACCACCCACGACGCCGGCGGTCTGTCCGAACGCGACATCGCGCTGGCGGAATTCATCGAGAAAGTCGCGGCTTAAGAGCCGCGCGAGGAAAGGGGAGACCCCATGGCGACGATCGCGCTGGTCGACGACGACGAAAACATTCTCACTTCGGTCTCCATGGCTCTGGAAGCCGAAGGCCATCAGGTCGCGACCTATCCGGACGGCGCCGCCGCGCTCGAAGCCGTCTCCGCGAACCCGCCGGACCTCATCATCTCCGATATCAAGATGCCGCGCCTCGACGGCATGGAGCTTCTGCGCAAGCTGCGCCAGAACTCCTCCGTTCCCCTCATTTTCCTCACCTCCAAGGACGAGGAGCTTGACGAGGTGCTCGGCCTCACCCTCGGCGCGGACGATTACATCAAGAAGCCGTTCGCCCAGCGCCTCCTCATGGAGCGGGTGAAAGCGGTGCTGCGCCGTGCGGCGGCGGACATGACGTCGAACCCGGATGAAGAGAAAAAGATCATCCGCCGCGGCGAACTGACCCTCGATCCGCTCCGTCACAACTGCGTCTGGAAGGGCGACTCGGTGACGCTGACGGTCACCGAGTTTCTCATCCTTGAAGCTCTCGCCAACCGGCCGGGCTTCGTCAAAAGCCGCGATCAGCTGATGGACGCGGCCTATGACGATCAGGTCTATGTCGACGACCGTACGATCGACAGCCACATTAAGCGCATCCGGAAGAAATTCCGTCAGGTCGATGAGGAGTTCGATTCCATCGAGACCCTCTACGGCGTCGGTTATAAGTACAAAGAAGACTGATGGCGCACGCCGGGGGCGAGGCGCGCGCGCGTAAGGAGGGGATCGGCCTGTGGCGGCTCCTCTCCTCGCGCACGACCTTTCTCATCCTCGGCGCGAACCTGTTCGCCCTCGGCATCGTTTTCGCGGGCGTCTTTACCTTCGATGATTATCGCGACGGCCTCATAGAGGCGAAATCGCAGGCCGCCCGTCTGGAAGCGGAGCTTCTGGCGCGCACCCTCGCGCTTGCGCTCATTCCCGACGATGCGACGCCGCCCGCGCTCGACGCGCAGTCCTCGCGCGAGTTCAACCGATATCTCGGCCGTATCGAAGACGGACGCACGCGCATTTTCTCCGTGCCGCCCGGCTGGGAGACGCCGCGCGATATCGATCTTGATGAAATTCTCCTCGCCGACACGCAGCTGATTTTCGAGACCGTGGCGGAGGACACCCTGCCGCCGGTCGGCGATGAACCGCTGGTTGATCGTATCGGCTTTCAGTTCACGGATATCTTTCGTTCGGTCGAAATCTGGCTCGACCGGGACCTCCGCCGCGAAGCGCGCGCCGCGCGGCTGGAGGACGAGATTTTCCGAGCCCTAGGCGGCGACACCGCCGCGCAGGTGCGGGTGAACGACAACGGGCGCCTCATCGTCTCGGTCTCCGCACCCGTGCGCCGGGTGCAGGCGGTGCAGGGCGTCGTCACCGTCGAGCTCGGCGGCGTCGAAGAGCTGGTGAAGCAGGCGCGCGGCGCCGTGACGCCGGTCTTCCTCGCCGCGCTCCTTGCCCAGGTGGTGGTCGCGCTCTTCCTAACGGCCTTCCTCGCGCTGCCCATGCGCCGACTTGCTCTAGCTGCGGATCAGGTTCGGGCGGACGTCGCGGGGTCCGACCGGACGGTCATTCCGGACTACACCCGCCGCAGCGACGAAATCGGCCACCTCTCCGGCGCCCTCATCGCCATGACCGGCGCGCTTTACGAGCGCATCCGCGCCATCGAGGCCTTCGCCGCGGACGTCGCGCACGAACTGAAGAACCCGCTCACCTCCATCCGCTCGGCGTCCGAAACCCTCGGGATCGTCAAGACGCAGGAGGCGAAAGACAAGCTCGTCGGCGTCATCCAGCATGATGTGGAGCGTATGGATCGTCTCATCACGGACATCTCCAACGCTTCGCGGCTGGACGCCGATCTCGCCCGTGAAGAGCGCGAGCGGGTGAATTTAAGCGCGCTCCTCGCCGATATCATCGGCGTCTATGAGGCGACCTCCCGCGAAGGCGCCGTCCCGGTCACGCTGCAGGCGGGCGAGGCGCCCGTGTTCGTCGAAGGCTTCTCCGCGCCGCTGGGACAGGTCTTCCGCAATCTGATCGACAACGCGCGCTCTTTTTCGCCGGAAGGCGCGAAGGTCCATGTGCTGCTGGAAGACCCCGGCCCCCGCCTCACGCGCATCGCGGTGGAGGATGACGGCCCGGGCGTGCCGGAAGAGCTGCGTGAAAAAATCTTCAACCGGTTCTACACCGAGCGGCCGCAGCACGCGGCCAAGGGCAACAACTCCGGCCTCGGCCTCGCCATCTGCCGCCAGATCGCCGCGGCCCATGGCGGAACCGTCCGTGTGGAAAGCGCTGAAGAGGCGGGCGGTGGACGGACCGGCGCGCGCTTCGTCGTCGAGATCCCGCGCGCGCGATGACGGACACGCTCCTCCACGCGACGGCGGTCGCGGTCGCGCTCGATGCGGGGGGCGATCTCCATGGCGCGCTTCTTCTCGGACCCTCCGGGAGCGGAAAATCGGACCTCGCGCTCCGGCTCATCGACGGGTGCCCCTTTGGGCGGTCCCGGCTGATCGCGGACGATCAGGTGGTTCTCACGGTCGACGGCGCGCGGGTGAGCCTCTCCGCGCCCGCGCCTCTGTTCGGTCTCCTTGAAGTGCGCGGCGTCGGGCTTGTCTCGGTCGAACCCGCCGCGCCGACCCAGCTTTCGGCGCTGTTCGATCTCGACCGCAGCCCCGAACGCCTGCCGGAGCCGGCGCGGCGTCCTGTCGCGCCTGGGCTGCCGGAGGCTGTGGTTTTTGCGCTGCACCCGTTCGAAGCCTCCGCCCCGGCGCGCGTTCGTGCTGCGTTGCGGTCGCTTTTGAGTGGACAATCGCGCGAAGCCGCGCACCATATCGGGCCGAACTAAGGAAACGCCCGAGATCGCATGATCGGCATCGTCATCGTCACCCACGGCCGCCTCGCAGAAGAGTTCGTCGCCGCGACTGAACACGTGGTCGGACCGCAGAAGCAGTTCCGCGCGATCTGCATCGGCTCCGACGACGATATGGAGAAGCGCCGCGCCGACATCCTCGCCGCCGCCAAGGCCTCCGATAAAGGCGACGGCGTCGTCATCCTCACCGACATGTTCGGCGGCACGCCTTCCAATCTCGCCATCTCGGTGATGGAGAAGGCGAACGCGGAGGTGATCGCCGGGGTGAACCTCCCCATGCTCATCAAGCTCGCCTCCATGCGCGCCGACGCCGCCCTGCCGGATCTCGTCGAAGCCGCCCGCGACGCCGGCCGGCGCTATATCTCCATCGCCTCCCACGTCCTCGCCGGCGCGTCCTAAGCGCAGCAACGGGACGGAATAAAAGCGATATCGGATGCGGAAATTGAATTACGTCCCCGTCATCCCGGAAACCGCGAAGCGGTTATCCGGGACCCAGGGCCGAACGCCCCGTACCCGCTACCCTGGGTCCCGGCTCTCGCTGCGCTCGGCCGGGATGACGCGGAACGTCGTGCGGTATTGGGCGAGCGCCCGGACCGAGCGATGATCCGACCGTGAGCGCTTCCGCCGAACGCCGCGTCGAGATCGTCAACGCGCGCGGGCTCCACGCCCGCGCCTCGGCGAAGTTCTGCGAAACCGCGGGCCGTTTCGCCGCGAAAATCACAGTCGAGAAAGACGGCCTCACCGTCGGCGGCTGCTCGATCATGGGGCTGATGCTGCTCGTCGCCGCGAAAGGCTCCAACATCCTCATCCGCGCGGAAGGCGAGGACGCGGAGGAGGCGGTGGAGACGCTGTGCGCGCTGGTGGCGGACCGGTTCGGGGAGGAGGAGTGAGTGGGGAGGCTGCTGCTCAGAGCCGGTCTTCCGTATCCTGCCGACCGATGATCGCCATGATCTCGACGACGCCGTCCTTTACGCGAAAATAGATCGTGTCGCCGCGCGTTGCGCAGAGGCGATATCCCTCGCGGATTTCAGTTTTGGGATACCGCTCAGGGTTCTCCGCAATCCGATCAAAATTGGCGAACAGCTCGTCGAAGTACCGATCCGCCTGCGCTTCGCCGAACCGGTGAACGCCCCAGCGGTAGATGCGCGCCATATCGTACTTGGCGGCTTCCGCGAGCCTATAGGTCGCCATCCGCCCGCAGAGCGTCTTTGATCTCGGAGAGTATCTCCGCCTTGCTCAGCGGGGTGAAGCCGCTTCTCTCTGCGGCGATCAGCCGTGCGCGAACAACCTCGTTCTCCTGCTCGCGCTCGCGAAAGCGTCGGATCAGATCGTTCACCACATCGGCCTTGCTGGAGTACTCCTTGCTCTCGACTTTCGCGGACAGCCAGGCGTCGTTCGGTTCCGTCAGGTTGATGGACTGCTTGATCATCGTGTTTCGTCGTTTGCATTAGGTTCCATTATGCACCTAATCAGAACCTACGTGCAAGTTCGTATGGTCTAACCCCCCGAAACCTCTCCCACCGCCTGCACCAGCATCCCCAGCTGCCGCGGTTCCGACATCCGGTGATCCCCCACGCGGTCCAGCGTCATCACCACATCGTTCCCGGTCAGAACATCCAGCAGCCGGGCGGCGTGGCGCCAGGGGACGTCGGGGTCGGCGGCGCCCTGCAGGATGCGGACGGGGACGTCGAGATCGATGGAAGCGCCGAGGAGGAGGTTCTTGCGGCCGTCCTCGATGAGGGCGCGGGTGTAGACGTAGGGCTCGTCGCCGTACTCGGAGGGCCGCTCCAGACGGCCGGTCTCCATGAGCGTCTTGCGTTGCGCCTCGTCGAGGCCCGGCCAGATCAGATCTTCGGTGAAATCGGGCGCCGGGGCGATGAGGACGAGGCCGGCGATGCGCAGTGTGCGGGCGAGCGCCGCGAGGAGGGCGATCCAGCCGCCCATGGAGGAGCCGACGAGGACGAGGGGCCCCTCCGTTTCGCCGTCGAGAACGGCGAGGGCGTCCGCCGTCCACGCGGAGATCGTCCCGTCCTCGAAGGCGCCCTCGGATTCGCCGTGGCCGGAATAATCGAACCGCACATAGGCGCGGCCCTCGCGCGTCGCCCATTCCGATAGCGTCTCCGCTTTCGTCCCCAGCATGTCGGACTTGAAGCCGCCGAGCCAGACGACGGTCGGGCCCGCGCCTGAAACCGAGCGCACGGCGATCTTTCCGTTCGGGCCGTCGACAAATCGGGGCGCGTCGTGCGTCATGGGGTTCTCTCCTTCTCGCGGGGCGTGAGCGTCCCGACTACCGGACCCGATCGATGACGCCAAACGGCTCGGAAACAAAGCCGCTCACGGTGCTGCAGGTGATCCCCGAGCTCGACGCCGGGGGCGCGGAGCGCACGACCGTGGAGATCGCCCGCGCCATCGTCGCCGCCGGCGGGCGGGCGCTGGTCGCGAGCCGGGGCGGGCGGATGGTTCCGGAGCTGGAAGCGGCGGGGGCGGAGTTCTTCGCCATGCCCGCGCAGTCGAAGAACCCCCTCGTCATGTGGGCCAATCGCGGGCGGCTGATCGATCTCATTCGCCGTTTCGAGGTCGACATCATCCACGCCCGCTCCCGCGCTCCGGCCTGGAGCGCTCTCTGGGCCGCGCGCGCGACGGGCGTGCGTTACGTCGCGACCTATCACGGCTCTTACCGCGCGAAATCGTCGCTGAAGCGCTTCTATAATTCCGTCATGGCCCGCGGCGACGCGGTGATCGCGAACTCCGAGTACACCCGCGACCATGTCGCCGCGGAGCACGCGCCGCCCCCTGAACGCCTCATCGCCATTCCGCGCGGGGCGGACCTTTCCCGTTTCGCGCCCGATGAGATCGACGCGGCGCGTCTCGCCGACGTTCGGCGTCACTGGGGCGTCTCGGCGGACGACGCGCGCACGGTCATCCTTCTTCCGGGCCGGCTCACCGCTTGGAAGGGGCAGAGCGAAATGGTGGAGGCCGCGCGCCTTCTGCACGCCGCGGGCGCTGGCCAAAGAGCGGATTTGCTGATTATTTTAATGGGCGACGCGCAGGGCAGGGACGGCTATGCGCGCCAACTGGACGACGCTGTGAGGGAGGCCGGGCTGCGGGACGCCGTACGCATCTGCGGACATTACGCCGACATGCCCGCCGCTTACGCAGCGGCCGACATCGTCGTTTCGGCCTCGAACCGGCCGGAGGCGTTCGGTCGCGTCGCCGTGGAGGCGATGGCGATGGGCAAGCCGGTGGTCGCGACGAACCATGGCGGCTCGCGCGAGACGGTGGTCGACGGCGAAACCGGCGTGCTCGTCGCGCCCGGAGACGCCGCTGATCTGGCCCGCGGCGTGCAGACCGTTCTGGAGATGACGCCTGAGGCGCGCGCAGGCCTGGGAGCCTGCGGTCGCGACCGGGCCCGCACCCGTTTCTCGACCGAGGCGATGGCCGCCTCGACGCTCGACGTTTACCGTTCGCTCGCGCCGACCTCGCGTCGGCTCGCATAAGGAAAGTTCGCGATGTTCGGCTCCCGCAAGGCGGCGATCCTCATCATCAAGCGCGAAGGCCTCGGCGCCTTCGTCAACGCCGACGCGGCGTTCGCGGCGATCCGCGACGCGCATCCGCGCGCGGACATCCATCTTTTGACGTCCGGCGATCTGGTGCGGCTCGCGAAAGCGGCGCCCTATTTCGACAACGTGCTGACCGATGACGCCTATTCGGACCCGGAAGCGCGCAAGTCTTTCGTGAAGCAGCTGAAATCGAAGAAGTTCCAGCTGGTCTTCGACCTCGACGGAACAGACGCCTCGAAGAAGCTCTTCAGCGCCCTCGGCTCGTTCAAACCGAAGCTCTGCGCCCCGCCGCCCGCAAAGCGCGGCGCGAAGGGCGCGACCCACCCGATCGACGCCTACGCCCAGCAGCTCTCCAACGCCGGCGTCTCCGCCGAGCGCCGCCCGCCGGATCTCTCCTGGGCGCTCGACGCCCGCAAGGACGCGGCGAACATGCAGCCCTCCTGGTACGGGCTCTCGGGCGCCTTCGCGCTGCTCGCGCCCGCTCTGGAGAAAGAAGGCGGCTGGCCGGTCGATCGCTATGCGCGCATCGCCGCGCGCATCGGCGATGTCGGCCTTTCCGCCGTCGTCGTCGGCGGCCCGGACGTCGCGGACATGGGCTATGAAATCGCCCGGTCCGACCCGAACGTCGTCAATCTCGCCGGCAAAACGGACCTGTTGCAGCTTGCCGCTTTGGCTCATGAAGGCGCCTTCTTCGTCGCCGACGACACCGGTCCCGCGCAGTTGATCGCCAGCGTCCATTGCCCGGGCGTCATGCTGTTCCCAAATGGAGCGAAGCCGGGCGCGCGGGCGCCGCGCGGACGCGATGTCGTCGCGATCACCGCGACGCCGGAGCAGTCCATCGACGCGGAGCTGGTCTGGCGCACGCTCGGCAATATGGGCGTCACGCCGGAAACCGATCGCGGGCCCAAGCGCCGCGCGTTTTTCGCGTGATCCGCCCAGCGGGCGATTTTCGCGACTTCCGGGCGACGGAACGACCGCTTTTTCTTGCACCTTGCGCACGTCGCATCGTATCGCCCAGTCTCGGCGATACCGGGAACGTTTCGCCAAGCAAATCGGCTTAATAAGGTTACCGATCGTCACATCAGGACGCAGTCACCAAGGAGAGACCCATAGCACGCAGACCCCACGCGGCCCCGCCGCCCAAACAGGAAGGCCCCCGCACCAACGAACAGATCCGTATTCCGGAAGTTCTGTTGGTCGATCATGAAGGCGAAAAACGCGGCGTCGTCCCGACCGACGAAGCGCTTGAACTCGCCCGTTCGGTCGGGCTGGACCTTGTCGAGGTGTCGCCTACCGCGCGCCCGCCTGTTTGCAAGATCCTCGACTACGGCAAATTCAAATATCAGCAGCAGAAGAAAAAAGCTGAAGCCAAGAAAAAACAGCACGTCGTCGAGATCAAAGAGATCAAGATGCGGCCGAACATCGATCAGCATGATTACGATGTGAAAACCAAAGCCATGCGCCGCTTCTTCGATGAAGGGGACAAGGTGAAGGTGACCCTGCGTTTTCGCGGTCGTGAAATGGCGCACCAGGAACGCGGCATGGAGCTGTTGAAGCGCGTGCAGGCGGACTTTGAAGCTGCGGCGAAAGTGGAAATGCTGCCGAAGCTTGAAGGCCGGCAGATGACCATGGTGATGGCGCCCCGCTAAGGCGGCGCCTCCTTTCCCTATGACCGAAAGCGCGACGCCTCCCGCCGAAACGGCAAACGACGGCGACGCCCTTTCGGAGGCGAAAGAGAGCTCTCGTCTTTCGCGATTTCTAGGCCCTGTAAAATCGGTCGCCGGGCGGCTCTCGCCCGGCTGGGGCGTCGGGCGGTCGGTCCTTGCGCTCGCCCGGCTCGTCGCGCGCCCGGCGAGCGTCCTCGTCCTCGGCGCGCTCGCCGTGCTGGTGCTCGGCGTCGCCTCCATCCATCTCGGCCTTGGACCGTTCATCTCCGCGCAGCAGATCGAAAATCGGCTGCAGCGTCGGGCCGAAGCCGCGCTGGGGCGCGCCATTCTGCCGTGGGCGGATGTCGCGGTGGACGGACGCACGGCGCGCATTTCCGGCGAAGCGCCGGACCCGATCATACGCGAAGAAGCGCGGTATGCGGTCGCCAACGCCGCCGGTTCGCGCATTTTCGCCGGCATCGGTCGTGTCGACCTGCGCGGCGTGACGACGCTGAGCTCGGTTCGTCCGACAACGCCGTTCACCCTCACCATTCGACGTGCGGCGGAAGGCGTATCGCTCGCCGGGATTTTCAACGACGCGCAGACCCTGCAGGAGATCGAGCAGGCCTTTACCCGCCGCGGCGCCATGATCGTTTCGGCGGAGGTTGCAAGCACGGGGCGTCCGCCGGGCGACGCCTCGCGCCGCGCCGCCGTGCTCGCCGCGCGCGCGCTCGCGTTCCTGAACACCGGCGAAGCGCAGCTCAGTCCGGACGCGCTGCGCCTGCGCGGTGTCGCGCAAACCGCGTCGGACGCCTCGACGGCGCGGGCGATCATTGAGTCGACGCCGGGCGCGTTCGCCACCGACGTGCTCGTGACGGTCGCCGCCGCGCCGGAGCAGGACAGCACGGCGGAAGTCTGCCGCAATCGGTTGGCGGGCGTATCAACACGGCTCGCAGGGGCGTTTCGTCCGGGCGAAGCGACGACGACCGCCGCGGCGGAGTCCGCCTTCGAAGCGCTGGCGACAGCCGCGCAAAGCTGCGGATCGTTTCCCCTGCGGATCGAAGCGCACGTGTTTGACGCGGCCGACCCGGAGGCCGCGTCCGCCGTGTCGCAGGCCCGCGCCGACGCCGTGGTGGAGGCGCTCGTCGCGCGCGGCATGCCGCCGGGACGGCTCGCAGGCGTCGGCTACGGCGATTGGCGCCCCCTCGATCCGATCGGGCCGAGCGACGGCGACACGCGCATCGAGATTGTGATTGCGGACGGACCATGAGAGGACCGTCGCCATGCTCTGGTTGATCTCCGAGATGTGGATCGTCCTCGCCCTCGCCGCCCTCATCGGCGCGGGGGCGGCGACCCTCGCCCTGCGCCCGTGGATGCGCGCTCGCAAAAAAGCCTCCGACGCGCCTGCCGAATGGGAAGCTGAACGTCGGCGTCTGTCGAATGCGCTGGCTGACGCCCGCAAGGCGGCCGCTGCGAGGCCCGCTGAAAAGCCGTATGCGAACGGCGCGGCGGGGCCTGCTGTTTCCGCGGACGTCACCGCCGCCGCCGCTGATCTGCGCGCCGAGATCGGGGCTCTGCGCCGCGAACTCGCAGGGTCGGAGGCGGAGTACAAATTACTTGCCGGCGATGCGGCGAAGCTCGCCGACGAAGCCGAAGCTCAGAGCGCGAAGGGCGACGCGAAGTCCTCGAAATAGGGCGCGCGCGCATCCTTGTCGGAAAGCACCGCCGCGTCCGGCGCGATCCCCCAATCGATCCCGAGATCCGGCGAGCGCCAGTTGACGGCGCCGTCGCTCGGCCCGTCGTAAAAGGCGTCGACCTTGTAGACGACGCGGGTGCGCGGCGCGCGGGTGACAAAGCCGTGCAGGAACCCGGCGGGAACGAACAATTGCGCGCCGTTCTCGGCGGAAAGCTCCGCTGACGCCCATTGGCCGTAGGTCGGCGAGCCTTTCCGGACATCGACGGCGACATCGAGGATCGCGCCTTCGGCGACGCGCACCAGCTTCGCCTGCGCGTGCGGCGGCGCCTGATAGTGCAGCCCACGGACGGTGCCGACGGCTTCGGACAGGCTCTCATTATCCTGAACGAACCGCACGCCGCCCGTCGCGTCCGCAAACGCGCGCTCGTTATAGGTTTCGCAGAAATAGCCGCGATCATCAGCGAAGCGCCGCGGTGTGATCAGCCGGAGCCCGGCGAGGGGAAAGTCGTGCACGTCCATGGCGCGGACTTGCCCGAGCCCCGCGCCGGTGGCAAGCGATGAGGCGACGTCAGCGCGGGAGAGGCTCATGTTCAGCGGCGGATTGTGGCCCTCTTTCGCGTGGTCGGCGGGCGTGCTGCTCGCGACCTTCGCGCTGCACGCGGTTTTCATCAGCCTCGGCGCCGCGGCGGTCCGCTCCGCCGTGAAGGGCGTCGGCCCGTTCCGCTTCTTCCGGGAGACGGCGATTTTCTTCCTTCTCGCCGTCCTCCTTTCCACCGCCCACGCCTTCGAAATCGCGTTGTGGGGCTGGGTCTTCGAATTCCTCGGCGGCTTCGCGCATTTCGAGGAAGCTCTCTATTTCGCCGCCATCACCTACACGACCCTCGGCTATGGCGACGTGCTCGCGCCGCAGGAATGGGGGCTCCTCGCCGGGGCCGCCGCGGCGGACGGGCTGTTGCTTTTCGGCTTCTCCGCCGCCTTCATGTTGGACGCCTATATCCGACTGCGCGTTCTGAGGTGGTGAGCCGACCGTCGCGCCCGTAAGAGGAGCGACCGATCCCTTTTCTGACCGACCTTCGGCGCCATGCGCCGACTTACTGGCCCCATCTCGCCGTCGCCCTCTTCACCGGCGCGGCGCTCGCAAGCCCTGACACGGTCATTGCGCTCGTGCGGGGGCTGGCGGATTTCTTCCTGCTTCGCTTCGACTGGTTCGCGCTCGGGCTCGCGGGCGCGTGCGTTCTGTTCTGCGCCGCCGCCGCGCTAGGACCATGGGGGCGCCTGCGTCTCGGCGGAGCGGACGCGCGGCCGGAATTCTCCACCCTTTCCTGGCTCGCCATGCTGTTCGCCGCAGGCATGGGGGCGGGGCTCGTCTTCTGGGGCGCGGCGGAGCCGCTCATCTTCACCGTGAACCCGCCGCCGGGCGGCGCGGAGCCGGGAAGCCTCGAGGCGCGTCGGGACGCCTTCGCGCTGACGCTCTTTCACTGGGGCCTTCATCCGTGGGCGATCTACGCCGCCGCGGCGCTTGCGGTCGCCTATGTCGCCGATGAAAAACGGCCGTTCGCGCCATCGAGCGTCTTTTCAGGCGCCTCCGCGCGCGTGCGCCGGTTGATCGACTGGGCCGCCGCCGCGGCGGTCATCTTCGGCGTCGTCGCCTCCGTCGGGCAGGGGGCGATCCAGATGGGCGCGGGGCTGCGCCGCCTCACCGGCGTCGGGCTCGAGGCGCCGCTCGCCGCGCAGGCGGGCGTCATCGCGGTGCTCGCCCTTGTTTATCTCGCGAGCGCCGCGGGCGGGCTGAAGCGCGGCATCGAGCCGCTATCGAACTTCAATCTCGCGCTGTCGTTCGCCCTCTTGGTCTTCGTCTTCACGGTCGGGCCGACGCTGGAGGTCGTCCGTACTCTCATGGAGTCAGCGGGCGCCTATCTCGCCCAAATCGGGCCGCTCTCCGTCGATCTTCGCCCCGAAGGCGTGGGGCGTTCATGGACGCGGGACTGGTCGCTCACCTACTTCCTCTGGTGGGTTGCGTGGACGCCGTTCGTCGGCGTCTTCATTGCGCGCATCTCCCGCGGGCGGACGGTTCGGGAGTTCATTCTCGGCGTCGTGCTGGCGCCGACCGTCCTCAGCTGGGTCTGGTTCTCTGCTTTCGGCGGCGCGGCCATCGACGCGCAGATGCAGGCGGGCGTCGATCTCGGTGTCGATGATTTCGCGACGGCGCCGAGCGCCGCCTACGTCCTGTTGGAGACGCTCATTTACCCGGCGGTCACCGGCGGGCTGACCCTGCTGCTTGTCGCCGTCTTCATCATCACGAGCGCCGATTCCGGCTCCTATGTGCTCGCCATGCTCTCAAGCGGTGGGAAGGCGCGGCCCGGCGTCGGCGAGCGGCTGTTCTGGGGCGTGCTGATCGCCGCGCTCTCCATCGCGGCGGTCCTCTCCGGCGGCGGCCAGAACGCGACGCGGGCCTTCGCCGTGGTCGGCGCGATCCCGCTCAGCATGCTCCTGGCGGCGCAGATGGGCGCGCTCGGCCTGCGGCTCGTGCGCGATGGCCGCGAGATGGCGCGGCGCGGCCGTCCTTCGTGACGGCGCTTCGCGCCTCCTCAGGACGAAGACTGATATACAACCTGCTCTGAACTTCGTCCTGAGGAGCACGGCGGAGCCGCGTGTCACGAAGGACGGCGGCTCAGAACAGAATTCCACTCAGCGCGAACATCCGCATCCACTTCAGAAACCAACGCGCTCTCCGCCAGCTCCCACGCCGCGCCGCCATCCAACCGCGCCAGCGCCCACGCCGCCGCGCCGCGCACCAGCGGCGAGGCGTCGCTCACTCGCTCGCGGCACGTCGCCACGAAGCGCTCCGCGCCCGAATTGCCGATAGCGATCATCACGTTACGAACGAACCGGTCGCGCCCTGTCCGCTTCACCGGCGTGCCGGCGAACAGCGCGCGGAAGGCGGCGTCGTCGAGGGCGGCAAGCTCGGCGAGATCGCAGCCCTGTAGCGCCTCGCGCGTCGCGAGGCGCGCGTCCGCAGCATCTTGCGCGAATTTGTTCCACGGGCAGACGGCGAGACAATCATCGCAGCCGAAGATGCGGTTGCCCATGTGCGCCCGGAATTCCTCCGGGATCGGACCCTTATGCTCAATGGACCAGTAGGCGAGGCAGCGCGTCGCATCGAGCTGGTAGGGCGAAGGGAACGCGTCGGTCGGGCAGATATCGAGGCAGGTCGTGCAGGAGCCGCAATGATCCGTCTCCGGCGCGTCCGGCTCCAGCTCAAGCGTCGTGAACATCGCGCCGAGAAAGAGCCAGGAGCCAAACTCGCGTGAGACGAGATTGGTGTGCTTGCCCTGCCAGCCGATCCCGGCGGCGGCGGCGAGGGGCTTCTCCATCACCGGCGCGGTGTCGACGAAGACTTTCACCTCCGCGCCGAACGCCTCCGCCGTCCAGCGGCCAAGCGCCTTGAGGCGGGATTTCAGAACGTCATGATAGTCCTTGCGCGTCGCATAGGCGGAGACGAGGCCGGTCTCCGGCGCCTCAAGCCCCGTCATCGGATCGGCTTCGGGCGCATAATTCGTCGCCACCATGACGATGGAGCGGGCCTCCGGCCACAGCGCGCGCGGATTAGCCCGCTCGCGCGCGCGGGTCTCCATCCAGTCCATGGTTCCGTGCCGGCCCGCGGCGAGGAACGCGCCGAGGCGTTCAGGCGCGTCAGGAAGAGCATCCGGCGTCGTCACGCCCGACGCGTCGAAGCCCAGCTCCCGGGCGTGCGCAAGAATGCGCGCGCGCGGGCCCTCAGAAGTCGAGATCGCCATAGGCGCGGTGCGGCGGAACGCCGGGGATGCGGTCCTCGAGGAGCGGCTTGAAGGAGGGGCGCGATTTCATGCGCGCGTACCAGTCCTTCGCATCGGGCGCATCATGCCAGGGCACGGCGCCGAAATAGTCGAGTACGGAGAGGTGCGCCGCGGCGAAGAGATCGGCGAGCGAGAGCGTTTCGCCCGCCACCCAGTTCCGGCTTTCAACGAGGTGGTTCAGGTAATCGAGATGCCAGCCGAGCGCGTCCGCGGCGGGGCGGATGACGGCGTAGTCCGGCGGGCCAAGGCGTCGGCGGCGCTTTTCGATCCGCTCAAAGATGATGGGACCGGAGACGTCGGCGGCGAATTTTTCTTCAAACCACGCGACGAGGCGGCGCGTTTCGGCCCGCTTCAGCGACGTGCCCGGAAGAAGCGGCGTTCCGCCATAGGCTTCGTCGAGATATTCAGCTGCGGTCGGCGCCGGCCAGAGAGCGGCTTCCTCGCCGGTGAGGGATTGCTCCAGAAGCACCGGCAGGCGCCCCGCCGGATTGATGCGCAGGAAGTCGCCATCGCTTTCGGGCGCCTTCTGCTCGACGGCGTTGAAGTCGAGTTTCTTCTCGCCGAGCGCAAGGCGCGCCGCGCGCGAGCCGGGGTCGAATGGGTCGTGAAGAAGGACGCGCATGGCGCGCTTCTATCGAGGCTCGCGGCGCGGGAAAAGCCGAGGCTTACACCGGATCGTGGTGAATGATGACGTCTGCTCCTGGGTGAAGCTTGAGGATCGCCGCCCGCGCCCGCTCGCCGGCGGCGTGCGCTTCTCTCAGCGCCATCTCGGCGGGCAGATCGAGGTGAAGCTGCACGAACAGCCGTTCGCCCGCGCGACGGGTCCGCAGATCATGGGCGCCGAGAGCTTTCGAAGCGCCGCGAGCGGCCTTGCAGATGGCGTCGCGCTCGGCGTCGGGCAGTTCCTCGTCGAGAAGATCGCGCAGGGCCTTGCGGGCGATGGTCGCCGCCGCGATGGCGAGCATGACGCCGACAGCCGCGCCAGCGATGGCGTCCAGCCGCGGCGCGCCGAGGTACGTCGTCGCGGCGAGCGCGGCGAGCACGCCGCCCTGACTGAGAATGTCGCCGACATAGTGCGCGCGGTCCGCCTCCACCGCGAGGGAGGCGTCCCGGCGCAGCGCGACGGTCTGGATCGAGACGAGGACGATCGTCGCCGCGAGCGATCCCGCCATCACCAGCATGGCGACGCCCTCCGCCGCGAGGGGTTCAGGCGCAAGGAAAGCGTTGATGGTTTCCGTGGCGATGAAGATGACGGAGACGCCGATCAGAACCGCCTGCACCAGCGCGGCGGCGGCTTCGCCTTTTTCATGGCCGAAGCGGTGATTGTCGTCCGCCGGGCGGGCGGAGAACCAGACGCCGGTCGCGGCGATCATGGAGGCGAGAAGGTCGAGGCTGGAGTCCGCGAGCGAGGCGAGGACGCCGACCGAGCCGGAGGCGAGCCACGCCCAGAGCTTCGCCGCGACGAGAGATACAGCGACCACAAGGGAGGCGCCCGCCGCGATTTTGGCGAATGGCGAGCGAGGCGCAGGCTCGGAAGTGGCGGCTATCTCGGTCACCGATATTGCATGGAGCGTCCGCGAAGCGGGGTCAATGAACCTTCCGTCTCATGACTTTCACTCGCGACGGCCGCTTAACCGGTTAATGGCCTGCGGCTTGCTCCTTATCCCGGTGAATTCGCCTGACGACCGGTTAACGAGGAGCTTCGCGCGTGTCCGAGTCCCCCAATGAAACGCCCGTCCGCTTCAGCGCCCATGGGCCGCGTGGCGTGCGCGAACTGGAACGCCTCGCCGAGGCCGCTTTCGCTGATCGTCTGACGCCATCTGACGACGCGC
The DNA here is from genome assembly GCA_964342855.1 of uncultured Caulobacterales bacterium. Lineage (GTDB taxonomy): Bacteria > Pseudomonadota > Alphaproteobacteria > Caulobacterales > Parvularculaceae > JBCBJX01. The sequence goes on along the minus strand of CAYFIB010000037.1, from coordinate 971 downwards.
CGACGCCTGAGCGGCCCGCGCCGTCGCCGCTGGCGAGCCGCGCGACGCTGTCGCCCGATGGGCGCCCGAGCGCGCGAACCTCGAAACCGCGCAAAGCCCGGAAGAAGATGTCTTTTGAAGGCTTTGGAACCCCGACGCGTGCGCTCCTCGCCGTGTTCGTTCTCATGGGCCTCGCCGCTCTCGCCGCGATGAACGGGACGAGCCTCGCCGACGGCGCGCCGGCGGAGACCCTCGCGCCGTTCGCGGCGGCGGAGGCGTGGCGGAGCGGGACCTATTCCTCGGAGGAGGCGGGCGTCGCCGGCGGCTTGCCGGTGCACATCCTCCTTTCGGGTCTGGCGGGCGGCGGCGCGGAGCCGGGGGCGGCTCTCGCCGCCGCCAGGGCCGGGCTCGCGGCGATGCTGGCGCCGCTTCTCGCTCTCATCCTCGCGCCGCGGCTTTCGCTGGCGGCGGCAGGCGCAGGCGCGCTCGCGGCGGGATCGATCCTCGTTTTCGCGCCTCTCGCGGCGTGGCCCGCGGGGCTCGCTCTCGCGCTCGCCCTGCGCGCCATGGCCGCGCCCTCGCGCGAGCCGGGGCTGCCGCTCATCGAAAGCGCGAGCGCCGGACTGGTCACCGGCCTCCTCGCTCTGGTCAGCCCTCTGCTCGCCATTCTTTCCATCGCGGTGCGGATGAACGCCGGGCCGCGCATGAAGGGCGAATTGATCCTTCCCGCGATCATTGAAGCTTTCCTCGCCATCGTCGTCTTCGGGGCGGTGTTCCTGGCGACGCCGGGCGGGTCAGCGCCGTTCGCGATCCTCGGCGCGCCGGATCCGGCGCTTCTCGGGACCCTCGGCCTCATCGCCGCCGCCGCCGCGCTTGCGGGCGTCGTCGCGGCGGAGGATCGCGCGGTCGTCTCCGGCGGCGCGGCGGCGGGCGCGCTCGCCTTCGCGTTCGGGGGCGGCGCGGTCGCCGCGAGCGCGCTCTGGCTCGCCACC
>CAYFIB010000036.1:0-27694 GCA_964342855.1 uncultured Caulobacterales bacterium | reverse complement strand
TCGCGCCGGTCTTTTACCTCGTCAGCCTCGTCATCGCGTACGTCTCCCGCGATGAAGCGGCGCCCTGGCTGAAGACCCACTACCGCCACCAGATCCTCATCTTCTGGAAGGGGCTTCTCTACACCCTCCTCGCCATCGCCCTCACGCCGATCCTCATCGGCTTCATCATCGGATTCCTCGCGCTCCTGTGGTGGATCATCCGCAATGTGAAGGGCCTTCAATATCTCGGCCGCGGCGAGGCTTATCCGACGCCGGAGACCTGGGGCCTCGACTGACGACGCTTCGCGTCGGGCGCGGGCGATGATAGACGCCCGCGGACCATGCTGCACATCAACGATCTCACCTACCGCATCGACGGGCGCACCCTGTTCGACGCCGCGACCGCCGCCATCGCCGACGGCTGGAAAGTCGGCTTCGTCGGCCGCAACGGCGCGGGCAAATCGACCCTCATCCGCATCATCCGCGACGAGCTGCACGCCGATGGCGGCGCGGTCTCCGTGCGGCCCGGGCGGCGCATCGGCCATGTGGCGCAGGAAGCGCCGGCGTCCTCGGAAAGCCTCCTCGAGGTCGTCCTGAAAGCCGATGAGGAGCGCGCCGCCCTCCTCGCCGAAGCCGACACCGCGACGGACCCGGAGCGCATTGCGGAGATCCAGACCCGCCTCGCGGACATCGAGGCCCATTCGGCGGAGGCGCGGGCGGCGGAGATCCTCTCCGGCCTCGGTTTCTCCCACGCGGACCAGAGCCGCGCCTGCGCGGAATTCTCCGGCGGCTGGCGCATGCGCGTCGCGCTCGCGGGCGTCCTCTTCGCCGCGCCGGACCTCCTGCTGCTCGACGAGCCGACGAACTATCTCGACCTGGAAGGCGCGGTGTGGCTGGAGGCGTATCTGAAGCGCTACCCGTACACGGCGCTCATCGTCAGTCACGATCGCGGGCTTCTCAACCGCGCGGTCACGCACATTCTGGCGCTGGAGCACGGCAAGCTCTCAATCGAGCCCGGAACCTATGACGACTTCGCCCGCCGCCGCGCGGAACGGGCCGCCCTTCTCGTTCAACGTCGCCAAAAACAGGAAGCGGAAAAGAAGCGATTACAGGCGTTTGTCGATCGCTTTAAAGCCAAGGCTTCAAAAGCACGCCAGGCCCAGAGCCGGGTGAAGATGCTCGAAAAGATGAATGAGATCGCCGTGCCGCTGGAAGAGCGCGCGACGCCTTTCGTCTTCCCGGCCCCGCGTCCGGCCATGGCGCCGCCCATCGTGCGCCTTGTCGAGGTCGATCTCGGTTATGGCGACGCGCCGCCGGTTCTGAAGAACGTCACCCTGCGCGTCGATCCGGACGACCGCATCGCCATCCTCGGCCCGAACGGTCAGGGCAAATCAACTCTCGTGAAAGCGATTTCCGGCCGCCTCGCCCCCCAGAACGGGCAGGTGCTGAACCATAAGAAGCTGAAAGTCGCCTACTTCTCCCAGCATCAGGTGGACGAACTCAGGCTTAACGAAACGCCCTACGACCACGTGCGCACGCTGATGCCCGACGGCACCGAAGCGCAGGTGCGCGCCCGCACGGCCCAGCTTGGTTTCGGCCCTCAAAAGGCGGACGTGAAGGTCGGCAAACTCTCAGGCGGCGAACGGGCGCGGCTTCTTCTCGGTCTTGCGACCTTCGACGGCGCGCATCTTCTCATTCTCGACGAGCCGACCAACCACCTCGATATCGAAAGCCGCGAGGCGCTGGTGCGCGCCATCGCCGAATACGAGGGCGCTGTCCTTCTCATCACCCACGACGCCTATCTCGCCGAGGCCTGCGCCGACCGGCTATGGCTGGTGAACGGCGGCGCGGTCGCGCCCTATTCCGGCGATCTTTCCGACTATCGGGCGCTCATTCTGGAGGCCTCGCGCTCCTCGTCCTCCGGCAAACCCGCCGCCGCGTCGACCCGCGCGACGCCGCGCAAGGTCGCTGCGGAGAAACGTGAGGCTCTTGCACCCCTGAAGCAGAAGATCGACGACGCCGAAACGCGCATGGAAGCCCTCAAGCGCGACCTAAAGAAAGCTGACGAACTACTTGCTGAACCGGGACTTTTTGAAACCAATGTCGACCGCGGCGTGAAGCTGTCCAAGCTCCGTTCCGACCTGGAAGATGCGCTATCAGCCGCCGAGGAGCGCTGGCTGGAAGCCAGCGAAGCCTATGACGCCGCACGGGCGGCGCAGTAAGCGCCTCGCCTGATTCATCCAAAAATGAGCGCGTGGTTGGCCGGTTCTCGCGAGCGTGCTACCGCCCGCCCAAAGGAGTTCGCCCGATGACCAAAGCCGCCGCCGACTGCACCAGCATGGACGAAGTGCGCGTTGAAATTGACCGCCTCGACGCCGCCATCGTCGATCTCATCGCCGAGCGCTGGACCTATGTCGATCAGGCGTGGCGGCTGAAATCGAACCCTTCTGAAGCGACGGTGCCGTGGCGCATCCAGCAGGTGATCGACAAGGTCCGCGCCCGCGCCGAGACGAAAGACCTGCCGCCGGCCCTCGCGGAAGCCCTGTGGCGTCAGATCATCGGTTGGGGGATCCAGTACGAGGAGGAGCGCCTCCGCGACCCGAAGGGCTGATGCGAGACGACCGCTCGCGTCGCGCCCTCACCTCCCTGCGCACGGCTTCGTATTCTTCAGGATTAAGTTCGATTAGCTCGCACAAGATACTGTAAAACAAGGAATTACCAGCGAGGTACCTGACCGCCTGATGGACGGCGCGCGGTTCCGGCTCGCTAATGAACAGGTCGAGAGAACGCATGATACTTCATGTGGGCCACGGACACGTATACAACCCTCTAAGTGGCGCCGGTAATCTCTGGGTAAACTGCATGTCGCACGCTCAATGTAATTTATTCCGACGCCCGTAAGCATGTCTGACGCTCGCCCGCGAACCAGCTCTCAATTTCTCGAACAATTTCCGGCGCTTACGGTCAATGCAAATCGGCCCGGCTCTTGCATGGTTAATGTCGTCTTACAATCAGGAGCCGCTCCCATGCGCCGCACCCTTCTCGCCGCCCTTCTCGCTTTCGCCCCGACGGCCGCTTTCGCCGATGTCATCATCGATGGAACGACGACCGGTTATTACAACGACGGCATCGGCGATCTCGGCGCCAATCCGGCCTTCAACGGCCAGACCGACGCTGCGACGACCAACAGCCTGTTCCCGCTGGCGAACTCGGCCGGCGGCGACCCGCTGACCCCGCCGGTCGCGTCGGAGCCGGACCTCTCCTTCAACAGCGAGTTCGACACCTTCCTCGGCGCCGCGGCCCCGACGGGCGGATCGTGGTCGGCCGGTCCGGTCAGCATCCCGTCCACCTGGGCGGTGAACTCCGAAACGGCGATCGTATATGAATTCGACGCGGGCGCGACGGGCCTCACAAACTTCATCGTCAATATCGGCATCGACAACGGCGTTTATGTCTGGCTCGACGGCGCTTATCTCTTCGGCGCCATGTCGTCCGGCGGCGCGTTCGCGTTCGAGTACTCCACGACGGCGATCGACGTTTCGGCGGGAACGCACTACCTGCAGATTCTCCGCGAAGACCACGGCGGCGGCACGGGTTATGTCGTTGAAGTGACTGCTGATCCGGCGGCGCCGAAAGTCAGCGAGCCGGCCCTTCTCGGCCTGCTTGGTCTTGGCCTCTTCGGCCTTGGCGTCGCGCGCCGCCGCGCCTAACCGGCGCAATCGACGCAGACCGCGACCGACGGGTCGCGGTCCAGACGTCCAGCGGCGATCTCCTCGCCACACACCGCGCATAGACCGTACTCGTCATCGTCCAAACGCTTCAGGGCCGCCTTGATGCGTTTGCGCTGAAGCGCGCGGCGGCGCTCCTCCGCTTCAGCCATGGCCTGGCGCTGCAACGCGTCCTGCCGGGAGAGCCGTCCGACCGATTGCTGGTCGAGTTCCACGGCCGCGCGCGTCTCTATTGACGCCGCGCTTTCGCACGCAAGCGCTTCCTGCAATTCGATCAAGCGCTTACGGATTCTTTCTTCATCCACGCTTTGACCAGCCTCCGCCCGCGCCGCGGGTCCAGTAGGCGGTGTCGAGCCCGGCGTCGGCGGCGGATTTCCAGAGGGCGCGCGCCGCGTCCCGCACCGGCTCGTCGCCGGCGTCGAAGAGATAGGCGGTCCGGCGGAACTCCCCGGCGCGCTGCGCGGTGAGCGGCGCGCCGTCGGCGACGATCAGGAAATCCGCCCCGTTCGGCGCGTCCTCGCCCGTCGTGATCCAGATCGGCTGGCGCTTCGCGACGTCGTCGTCCGGCCCGGCGCGGCCATGGGGGATGAAACTCTCATCGCTCGCGGTCCACAGCGCCGCGTCGATGCGCGCCGCCGCGTCCGCATCAGGGGCGCGCACGACGGCGCGCCAGCCCTTCTGCAGGGTCTTCAGAAGGAGATCGGGCAGAACGCTTTCCGCCCGCGCGCCTTCCAGATGGTAGAACCAGAGCTCGGCCATCAGCCCCTATTCGGCGAACTTGCGCACATAGGCGTCGAGGAGACGAACCCCGAAGCCGGACCCGCCTTTCGGGCAGGTCGGGCTTTCGCTCTCCGCCCAGGCCATGCCGGCGATGTCGAGGTGCGCCCAGGCCGCGCCGCCCTCCTTGATGAAGCGCTTCAGAAACGCCGCGGCGGTGGAGGATCCCGCCCAGCGCCCGCCGATGTTCTTCATGTCGGCGATGGGGGACTTGATGGCCTCGTCATGGGTCTTGTCGAGCGGCATGCGCCACAGCTTCTCACCGACCGAGGCGCCCGCTTCCGTCAGATGACCGGCGAGCTCGTCGTGATTGGAGAAGAGACCGGCGTACTCGTGCGCAAGCGCGACGAGAATCGCGCCCGTCAGCGTCGCGAGATCGACAATGACGGCGGGCTTGAACTTCTCCTGCGCGTACCAGAGCGCGTCAGCGAGAACGAGGCGGCCTTCCGCGTCGGTGTTGAGGATCTCGATGGTCTGGCCGGACATGGAGGTGACGACGTCGCCCGGGCGCGTCGCCGCCCCGTCCGGCATGTTTTCGACGAGGCCGATGACGCCGATGACGTTGGCTTTCGCCTTGCGCCCGGCGATGGCGGCCATGGCGCCCGTCACCGAGCCGGCGCCGCCCATATCCCACTTCATGTCTTCCATGTTCGCGGCGGGTTTCAGCGAGATCCCGCCGGTATCGAAGCAGACGCCCTTGCCGACGAAGCAGACGGGTTTCTGGGTTTTCTTGCCGCCCATCCACTTCATGACGACGAGCTTGCTCTCACGCACCGAGCCGGTTCCCACGGAAAGAAGCGAGCCCATGCCGAGCTTCTTCATCTGCGCTTCGCCGAGGACCTCGACTTCGAGACCGAGGGAGGCGAGCTCCTTGCAGCGCTCCGCAAAGCTCTCCGGATAGAGAACGTTCGCCGGCTCGGAGACGAGATCGCGGGTGAGGAAGACGCCGTCGGCGATGGCGTCGAGATCGGCGTAGCGGGACTTCGCCGCCGTCGCCGAGGCGCCGTGAACGGCGATTTTCGCCAGGCTCGGCTTCTCCGCCGCCTCGCCGGTCGTGTGGTATTTATCGAAACGGTAGGCTCTGAGGCGCGCGCCGAGGGCGATGCGCGCGGCGATATCGGCGGCGACCTCGCCGTCAATCTCCACATCATCGGCCAAAATGGCGAGGGCTTTCGCCTCGGTCGATCCGACGCGGGCGACGGCGCGACCGCCGAGGGCTTCGGCCGCGGCGAGATCAAAGTCCGCGCGCTTGCCGAGGCCGAGAAGCACGATGTGCGGCGCGCCGCCGTCGACGCCGAAGACGTCCGCCTGCGATCCCGATTTGCCGATGAAGCCCGCCGCTTTCGCCGCGCGCGTCAGCGCGCCGCCGAGGGCTTCGTCATAGGCCGACGCCGCATCGGAAAAGACCTCGTCCTGAAAGACCGGGACGACGACGGCGCCGGTTTTCGGCGGGGCGGCGCGGGAGAAGCTGGGCGTCATGAAGGGCTCCTTTGAGAGTTGTTGAGATGACCCGCGCCCGCCTCGCAGTGACGGCGGCGCCCGGGCGCTGGAACGGAAACGACGGCGCGCGCCGGAAGGGGCTGCGCAGGGAAAAGGATCGGGCTACACCTAACGACGTTTCGCGGTCGCGCCCAGTGGTCGCGTTCGGGTTCTCGCCCGAACGCGCGAGGGGCCGGCGGGGCCGCGGGTTCGCCAACTGTAGAAGACCGTCAGGACCCGCCCGCCCATGACGCGCCTCACGCGCTACATCATCGCCCAGCTGCTCGGACCGCTCATCGCGACGACGTTCGCCCTCACCGCGATCGTCTGGATGACGCAGACCCTGCAGCGCGTGGAGATCCTCGTTGAACGCGGCCAGAGCGCCGGCGTTTTTCTTTATGTGACGATCCTCCTCATCCCGAGCCTTCTCGCTATCATCACCCCGCTCGCCCTCTTCGCGGCCGCGCTTTTCGCGCTCAATCGTCTGCAAACGGATTCCGAGCTTGTCGTCGTGCAGGCAGCCGGCGGCGGGCGCTGGCGCATTGCGGGACCGCTGCTCGCGGTCGCGACCCTCGGCGCGGCGGCGACGCTCTGGGTGAACCTGCAGCTCATGCCCGCCTCCTATCGCGCCATGAAGGAGCGCATCGCCGACATCCGCGCCGACATCGCGACGGGCCTCCTCCGCTCCGGTGAGTTCTCAACGCCGATGGGGCGCGTGACGTTCTATGCGGAGGACGTGCGCCGCGGCGGCCAGTTCACCGGCGTCCTCGTCCACGACGCGCGCGACCCGGAGACGCCGCAGACCATCATCGCCGAGAGCGGGCTTTTCCGGGAGACGCCGCGGGGCCCGAAGCTTTTCCTCGCCCGCGGCAACACCCAAACCCGCGACAAGGAGACGGGCGAGATCCAGATCATCCGCTTCCAGCAGTTCGACATCGACATGTCCCAGTACGAACGGTCAGGCGGCGAAATCCAGCTCGAGCTGACGGAGCGCTATCTCGGCGAGTTGTTGAACCCGGATCTTGAAAACCTCTGGGATCGGCGAAACGCGGGGCGGCTCATCGCGGAAGGCCATTCGCGGATCGCAGCCGCGCTCTACAACTTCGCCTATGTGCTGATCGCGGTCGTCGCCATCATCTGCGGCGCGCATTCGCGGCGCGGCTATGGGCGCCGCATCGCCATCGCCGTCGGCGCGGCCATCGCCATGCGCACCTTCGGCATCGTGGTGCAGAGCGCGGCCGCGGAAGTCCCCGCCCTCAACCCGTTGCAATACGCCGTCCCCGTCGCCGCCATCGTTATGTGCGCATTCATGCTCGGCGTGCCTCTCGGCGGCCCACGTGTGCAGCGCGCCGACACCGCCGGAGCGCCCGTATGAACCGGCTGATCCTCGCGCGTTACATCGCCCTGCGCTTCGCCATCGCGGCAGGAGGCCTCGCCGTCATGCTGACGGCGCTCACAGTGCTGATCGATCTCTTTGAGACGCTCCGCATCGTGGAGAAGACTGCAGAAGGCGGCGTCGCGGACGCCGTTATCATGACGCTCCTGCGGACGCCGAAGCTGGTGCAGGTGCTCCTGCCCTTCGCCTTTCTTTTCGGGGCCATGTTCGCGTTCTTCCAGTTGAACAAACGCTCCGAGCTCGCCGTCATGCGCTCGGCGGGCATGTCCGTGTGGACCATTCTCGGCCCCGCGGTCGGCGTCGCGCTCATTTCCGGGCTCGCCATCATCTTTCTCTACGACCCGCTGGCGGGGCGCCTGACGGCGCAGGCGGAGCGTCTTCGCGGCTCCCTTTCCGGCGTTCAGCGGAGCCTGCTGCAGGTCTCGCCGACGGGCCTGTGGCTGCGGCAGACGGACGCCGAGGAACGGCGGCTCATCATCCACGCCGAACGCGTACGCGCCGCGGACGAACGTCTGGAGGCCGTCACCATCTGGCGGTTCATGCCGGACGGCACGGCGCTCGACCGCATCGGCGCGCCCTCCGCGACCATGACGAACGGCGCTTTCCAGCTTAAAGACGCGACGCGCCTCATCATCGCCGACGGGTCCAGCGAGCCGTTCCGCGATGTCGTGCCCTCGGCCTTCACCTTCCAGCAGCTCAACAAGACCGCCGCGAAGCCGGAAACCATGTCCGTCTGGCAGCTGCCAGGCTTCATCAACCTCGCCGAGACCGCGGGCTTCCCGGCCCTCGACTACAAGCTGCACCTGCAGCTCCTCTGGGCGACGCCGGTACAGTACGCCGTTCTCGTTCTCATCGCGGCGGCCTTCTCCGTCCGTCCCATGCGCGGCGGCGGTTCGGCGCGGCTCGCGGCGACCGGGGTCGGCATCGGTTTCGCGCTCTATGTGTTGTCAGAAATCGCCGAGGCGTTCGGGGAATCAGGCTCCGCGCCCATCATCGTCGCGGCGTGGACGCCAGTGCTGCTCGGCGCGGCCTTCGGGGTGAACCTGCTCGTTCATCAGGAGGAGGCATGAGGCCCGTCATACAGGTGAGCGCTGCGCCCGCCGGTTGGTTTACCGGTCCTCGCGGCTCAGCTACGCCACAGTCTTTCCAGAACTGAGCACCGTACCGCACCCCGTGTCGCCCCGCTTCCTCTTCATCCTGATCGCCTCGCTCCTTGCGACGCTCGCTGCGGCGCGCGCGCAGGACGTCGTGAACCAGAGCCCGGACGAAGCGGTCATCTTCTCGGCCGATGAGGTGTTCCGCGACCGACCGGACGGACCGATCACCGCGCGCGGCGCGATCGAAGCGTTCTACAAGGGCCGACGGCTGACCGCCGACGAACTTGTCTTCGACCCGATGACCGGCGTCGTGACGGCCCTCGGCTCCGTCGCCGTCACCGATCAGAATGGGGTGACCGCCTATGCCGAGCGCGTCGATCTGACGACCGATTTCGCCGACGGCGTCATCGACGGCTTCGCGGCGCTTCTCGCCGAAAACGGCCGCCTCGCCGCCGCACGCGCCGTGCGCCGGGGCGCGCGCCGCAATGAGCTCGACTACGCGGTCTATTCCGCATGCGATGTCTGCAAAGAGGACGGCTCGCCGAAAACGCCGACCTGGCGCGTGAAGGCGCTGCGCGTCGTGCAGGACGTGGAGCGCAAGGTCATTCGCTATCGCCACGCCGTGCTCGAGATCAAAGGCGTACCTGTTCTCTACACGCCCTATTTCCAGATGCCGGACCCTTCCGTCGAGCGTCAGTCAGGCTTCCTGACGCCGTCCATCGGTCAGAACGGCCGCATAGGCGCCTTCGCCGAGATCCCCTATTACTTCGCGCTCTCCAGCCACTATGACGCGACGCTCTTTCCCAAGATCACCGCCGATGACGGCGTCCTGTGGCAGGGCGAATACCGCCACCGGACGCGGCGCGGACAAATCGCCATACAGGGCGGCGTCCTCGATTTCGACGATCAGGCGCCGGATGCGGGTGAAGCGCCGTCGACGCGCTGGCACTATTTCGCCAAGGGCTATTACGAACTGCCGAACGAGTGGCGCGCCGATCTCGATCTCGAGCGGGTCTCCGACGACACTTATCTGCGCCGCTATGACGTGGAGCGCACCGGCGCGGTCGCCGATGACGACGGCCTGCCGATCTCCAACCGTCTGCGCTCGAACCTTTCCATCTCGCGCAAGGTGGGCGACGGCTTCGCAGACATCGACGCGATCCTGTTCGAAGGCATCCGTGAGTCCGACGACGCCACGTTGACGCCGCTGGCGGCCCCCGCGGTCGATATCGTTCAGCGCTTCGAAGCGCCGTTCATCGGAGGCGACGGCCGCATCCAGTTGAACGGCGTCCAGCTGCGGCGGCAGGATGGCGCGGACACCACGCGCTTCACGGGCTCGGCTAGCTGGAAACGCTCCTTCATCGGGCTGGGCGGGCAAAAGGTCGTTCTGACGGGCGATCTCCGCGGCGACGCCTATGTGCAGGACGATCTCGACCTTGGGACGGAGATCGGCGTTCAGGTGCCGGACGAATCCGAGAACGTGGTGACGCGCATCGCCCCAACCGCCGCCATCGACTGGTCTTACCCGTTCATCCGCACCGGCCCCGGCCCGCGCATCGTCATCGAACCGCGCGTCCAGATCGTCGCCAGCGCCGTCAACGCGGATGAAGAGGACATCCTCAACGAGGACAGCCAGTCCATCGAGTTCGATGCGACGAACCTCTTTGTTCTGAACAAATCGCCGGGCTTCGACGTGTTCGAAGACGGCGAGCGCGCAAATGTCGGCGTTGTCGTCTCCGCTGATTTCGGGCGGAACATCTCCGCCTCCGCCACCATTGGCCAGCAATTCCGGCTGCGCGAAGCGAACGATTTCGCCGCCGCCAACGGCCTCGACGGCCGTCGCTCGGACATTGTCTCCGGCCTCGAAGTGCGCGTGCGCCAGTGGGTGCAGGCGAACGCCCGCGTGCGTTTCGACGAGGTGACGGGCCGCATGGAACGAAACGACGCGAGCCTTTCCACGCGCATCGGCCCGTTCTCCGGCACGGCGAACTACGCCCGCATCAACACGAGCGCCGGGGGCGCTGGCGGGACGCGCAGTTTCGACGAGGCGATCACCGCGACGGCGGCGCTCGAGATCTATCGCGGCTGGCGCATCACCGGCTCCACCCAGAACGATATCGACGCGGGCGAACCGGTCCGACATCGCCTCGGGGTCGGCTATCAGGACGACTGCGCGACATTCGAATTGGTCTACCAGCGCGATTTCGTGCGCGACCGCGACCTGGAGCCCGCGACCTCGATCCTCTTCACGTTCTCGTTGAACACCCTTGGGCGGTAGACGGGCGCCAAAATGCCGCCGCAAGGGCGCGTCAGCTTTCCGCCTGGTTCGGCGCGGTCGTTGCTAGAAGAGCTTCGCGCCCCTAGAACCCACGCTTCACCGACGTTGCGCTCAGATCGAAACGACACCTGATGATGAACCGCTTCTCTCTCCGCTTTTTCGTCGCCGCTCTGGCCTTCGCGTGCGCCCCGTCCGTCGTCGCCGCGCAGCAGGATGAGCCCGATATGGGCGAAGCCGTCGCCGCCGTCGTCAACGACCAGCCGATCACCACCTACGATGTCCGCCAGCGCGTTCAGCTCATGCTGATCTCCCGCGGCGGACAGATCCCCCCGCAACTCCTGCCGCAGATGCAGTTGCAGGCCGTGCGCGACCTGATCGATGAACGCATCAAGCTGCTGGAGGCGGAGAAGTACAATCTCACCGTCGACGATGAGGACATCGAGCGCGAACTCGGACAGATCGCCGCCCAATCCGGCGCATCTGTCGAACAGCTGACGCAGGCGCTCGCCTCCGACGGCGTTTCCGTCGACGCCCTGCGCGACCAGCTTCGCGCCGACATCGCCTGGCGGCGTCTCGTTTCGGGACGGTTCCGCGACCGCGTGCGGGTCAGCCCGTCCGAGATCGACCAGGTGCTGAACCGCATGCGCGCCGAAAGCCTGCGCGAGCGCTATGTCGTTTCCGAAATCTGCCTGCCCGTGAACGCGCCGGAAGAGCGCCGTCAGATCATGGACGCCGGCCGCCAGATCGCCGACGCCGTGCGTCAGGGCGCGCCGTTCGAGCGCATCGCCCAGAACTTTTCATCGTGTCCGTCCGCCGCGTCGGGCGGCGATCTCGGCGTCGTCTCGCCCGGCCAGCTGCCGGCGGAATACGACGCGGCGATCCGTCAACTGAACAGCGGCGAGGTCTCGCTACCGATTGAAGGCGAAGGCGAGTTCCGCGTGTTTCTCATGCGTGAGAAGCTGACGGCTTCCGAAGCGGGCGAGCCGACCTATGAGGTCGTGCACCTTTTCGCCCCCACGGCCGCCGGCGCCGACCGCGCGCGGACGCTGCTTCAACGCGCCGCTGCGGGCGGATGCGAAAGCGCTCTCGCCCAGCGCTCCGGACCTGACGCGGTTATCGACGGCGCGCGGCTGCCGCCGATGCGCGGACAGGAAATCTCCGCATCGTTCCGTAGACCGCTTGAAGGTCTTCGCGACGGCGACCGCACGGGCGTTATCGAGGCGAACGGCGTTTACAATCTTTTGGTCGTCTGCTCCGTCGACGAAGGCCTCGGCCTGCCGCCGCGCGAGCGCATTGAAGACCAGCTGTTCGGTCGTCAGTTGGAGCTCTTCGCCCAGCGGTATCTGCGCGATATCCGCTCCAGCGCGGCGATCGAGAACCGCCTCGCGCAAACGAACGGGTGATGGCGCTAAAACCGCTCGCGCTGACGACCGGCGATCCAGCAGGCGTCGGCCCGGAGATCACCGCGAAAGCATGGCGCGCGCTTCGGGAGACGGGGCCCGTATTTGTCTGGATCGGCGACGCCGCGCCGCTCGCCGGAACCGATATTCCGCTCGCGCCGATCAAGGCTCTCTCCGAAGCCACGGACATTTTCTCGAACGCGCTCCCGGTTTTCGAAGGCGCCGTCGACTTAGCCAGTGAGCAAACATCCGTCGCGCGCTCCATCGCCGAAGCCGTGGGCCTCACACTCTCGGGGGAAGCGGCGGCGGTGGTCACCAACCCCATCCGCAAAGCGTCGCTGAAAGACGCAGGGCTCGATCATCCGGGCCATACGGAATATGTCGCCGAGCTCGCCGCCGACGCTCCGATGCCGGAGGGCTTCGCCCGCGGCCCCGCCATGATGATGCGCGGCGAGCGTCTGACGACGGTCCTCGCGACCATCCACACGCCGCTCTCGAACGTGCCGACGCTCATCACGCGCGACCGCGTGCTCTACGCGATCCGCCTCGCCGATCAGAGCCTGAAGCGCGATTTCGGCCTGTTCGTTCCACGCGTGCTGGTCTGCGGCCTCAATCCGCACGCGGGCGAGGACGGTCTTCTGGGGTCGGAGGACGCCGCGGAAATCGCGCCTGCGATTGAAGCGGCGCAGGCGGAAGGGATCGACGCCTTCGGGCCTGTTCCGGCGGATAGCGCCTTCCGCTCCGACGCCCTCGACCGGTTCGATGTCGCCCTCGCCATGTACCACGATCAGGGCCTCATCCCCGTGAAACTTCTGGACTTCCACGGCACGGTGAACATCACCATCGGCCTGCCGATCGTCCGAACCTCGCCCGATCACGGCGTCGGGCTCGACATCGTCGGCAAGGGGATCGCGCGGCCCGACAGCCTGATCGCCGCCCTGCGAGCGGCGTCGGCGATGGCGGAGAACCGCGCCCGCTACGACGCGCGCGGCTGAGGCGCCGATGACGGATCTTTCCGGCCTGCCGCCCCTGCGCGAAACCATCGCCGAGCACGGCCTCGGCGCGCGAAAGGGGCTCGGCCAGCATTTCCTCCTTGATCTGAACCTCACCCGGAAGATCGCCCGCGCGGCGGATATCGGCCCGGACGACGTCGTCATCGAGGTCGGCCCCGGCCCCGGCGGCCTCACCCGCGCGCTTCTGGAGACGGGCGCGCGCGTCGTCGCCATCGAGCGCGACGAGCGCTGCCGCGGCGCGCTGGAGGAATTGGCCGAGGCGGCGGACGGGCGGTTCGATGTCGAATTCGCCGACGCGCTGCAGGCGGACGAACGCGCCCTCCTCGCCGCGCGCGGTCTCGCGCCGCCGGTGAAGATCGCCTCGAACCTGCCTTACAATGTCGGCACGGAGCTCCTCGTCCGCTGGCTGACGGCGCCGCCGGGGCTGTGGTCGCGCATGGCGCTCATGTTTCAGAAGGAAGTCGCCGAGCGGATCGTCGCCTCGCCGGGCACGAAGGCTTATGGCCGCCTCTCCGTTCTCGCCGACAGCGCCTCGCGCGCGAAGAAAGCCTTCGACCTCCCCGCCCGCGCCTTCACGCCGCCGCCGAAGGTGGATTCCTCCGTGGTTCTCTTTGAGGCGATCGCGCCGGAGGTCGATTTGAAAGCGCTGGAGAAAGCGACCCGCGCCGGTTTCGGCGCGCGCCGGAAAATGCTGCGGGCGTCCCTGAAGCCGCTCTTCGGCGCGGCGACCGAGGAGACGCTGGAACGCCTCGGCCTCGACCCCACAGCCCGCGCCGAGGAGATCGCGCCGGCGGACTGGCGCCGGATTGCGGAAGAAGTCTGAGCTTGCGGCTGTCCTTCGTGACGCGCGCCTCTTCACCCTGAGGAGCCGCCGCCAGGCGGCGTCTCGAAGGGCGGCGCGCTCCTCAGGACGAAGATCGCTTTCAACGTCATCCCGGCCGTTACAAGCGTCCGAGCCCGCAGGGCTCGGCAAACGCTTGTTAGAGCCGGGACCCATCTCGGACGCCCTCAACACGTTGAAACTTTCCGAGATGGGTCCCGGATCGCGCTTCGCGCGTCCGGGATGACGTGAGGGGTTAAACCGTATCCGGAGAAACTCGAACGACCGCCTTGCCAGTGTTCTCGCCGCGGAAGAGCCCAGCGAAGGCGTCCGGCGCCTTCTCTAGCCCCTCGTACACGGTCTCCTTGAACTTCACCTCGCCCGAGGCGACGGCGGGCGCGATCTCGGCGAAGAACTTCGGCATCTGGTCGATGTATTCCGACATAATGAAGCCGCGCATGAGGACGCCGCGGCCGATGAGGTTCGCCATATTGTTCGGACCCGGCGCGCGGCGCTGGTCGTTGTAGACCGCGATGAGACCGCACAGCGCGATGCGCCCGCCGAAAGCGATGGCGGACAGCGCCGCTTCCAACATGATGCCGCCGACGTTTTCGAAGTATGTATCGATCCCTTTCGGCGCGTGCTTGTAGAGCTCCCGCGCGAGATCGTCGGAGGTCTCGAAATTCTTGTAGTTGAGCGCGACATCGAAGCCGAGTTCATCGGTCAGCCAGGCGCATTTTTCGTCCGAGCCCGCCGTACCGATGACTTTACAGCCGCGCATCTTGCCGATCTGGCCGACGAGGGAGCCGACCGCGCCCGCGGCGCCGGAGACGAACATGGTCTCGCCTTCCTTCGGCTTCAGGATGTTTTCGATGCCCGCCCAGGCGGTGAAGCCGGGCATGCCGAGGACGCCGAGATAGGCCGAAAGCGGCGCGAGGTTCGGGTCGACCTTGGTGAGGCCTTCCCCGTCCGTCAGCCAGTATTCGCGCCAGCCGCCGGTGAAGCCGACGACATAGTCGCCGACCTTAAGGTCTTTCGTGCCGCCCGCGATCACTTGCGCGACGGCGCCGCCGTCGAGGGTTTCGCCGAGCTGGAACGGCGGAATGTAGCTTTTGATCCCCGGCGTCATGCGCCCGCGCATATAGGGGTCGACGGACATCCAGACCGTGCGCATCAGCGCCTGCCCCTCGCCCGGGTCCACAATATCGACGGTCTTCGTTTCGAAGATCTCCGGCGTCGGCGCGCCTTGCGGATAGGCTTTCAGGTGAATTTCGCGGCTCTGCGTCGCCATGGCGGCCTCCTCGTTTCGGTTGCAACCGATATGTGGGCCGATGGCGGACGCCGGGCAACGCGCGGGCGCAGTTGCGCCTAAAGCCGCGGCGCCCAGAGGATGAGATACGCCGCGACGGACCCCGCCGCGGTCGCCAATGCGGCGACCGTGAGAACAAGCGTCATCGCGACCCGGAAGCCGACGCCGCCTGCGTCTCTCGCCCGAAAATACAGCTCAAGGATCGCGAGGGGCGCGAGATACTGAGCGAAATTGAGAACAACGACCGTCGGCCCGTCGAAGTTCCCATCAATGCCGACCGGTCCCTGATTGGCTACGATCCAGAGCATCAGACCGACACGGAAGAACCAGACGCCGCGCCATCGCTTCGACGCGCATCAGCTTCGCTTCGCCGAAAACCGGTCCTTATTGATTGAGGACGCCGTGAATTCGCTGCGCTAACGCTCAGGACGCCAGACGACGTTCTCGGCTACGGGCTCTTCCGCGAGGGAGGTCAGATACGCATAGAGCGCATCGATTTCTTCGTCGTGCAGATCGGGAAACCGGTCCGGCGCGACGAGTTGCATCAGGCCGAGCGGGCGCTCGCCCATGCCGATGCCGGTCGTGATGATGCGCTCGAACTCCGCGCGGTCGATAGCGGCGACCATGGCGAGGTCCGGCGTGAACGGCGGATAGAACGTCTGTCCGCGCACATCGAGCCCATGGCACTCATTGCACATGGTCATCGCCAGATACTCGCCTCGCGCCAGTTGGGGCGCGGCCACCGGATCATGGGTCAGCGGCGGCACGAGATCCGCCCACGCCGCCATGGTCCGCTCCCCGCCGAAAGCGATGTCCCAACGCGCCGACCAACCGAGGGCCGGCTTGGGGAGTGCGATCTCCACGACCGGCGCTGCGCGCAGGAACGCGATCAGCGCGGATAGATCGGCGTCGTTGAGACGCGTGAAATTGTAGGATGGCATGGACGTGAGGGCGCGGCCGTTTGCGCCGATTCCCTGTCGGATCGCCGCTTCGAGGACGGTGGCATCGTGGTCGCGCGCGTACTGGGCGAGATTGGGCGCGACGGCTCGTTTCGGCCAGTCCCACTGGGTATCGAAATCCTTGCCTTCCAGCTGCTGCCCATGACAGCCGAAACACCCGCGGGTGCGCGCGATATGGCGACCGTGTTCAATGACCTCGGGATCAGACGCGACGTCGACAGTGAAATCGATGGGATCGACAGTCGCGACGCGAAGCTTCGCACTACTCGCGACATAGACGCCGCCGAAAATCAGCCCGGTGACGATCGTCACTGCGGCTGCCGCCAATCCGAAAATCCGAACGTAGATGTTATGCGGCATCCGCATTCGGCTTGCGCCGCCTCCCCTCGAGACGACAGACGCTATCAGAAGCGCAGCGTTACCTCAAAATACCCGTAATAGGAGACGGGGTCCTTGTCGCCAGCCGCCGCATCGCGCGCGAACGGGCCGCGAGCGAGGACAACGCCGCCGGTCGCCATGCTCACGCGGTTCTCGATGACGGTCCACTGCGCGCGCGCATCGACCTGGTGGCCGACCAGATCGCCGGAGTCGCCGGTCAGGTCGCGCACCCCTGCGCGCACCCAGGCGTCCGCCGGCGCGTCAAGGAAGAAGGCGCGGTAGCGCACGAACGCCTTCGCCTTGTCCGCGTGCGTCCCTTCGATCTTGAAGCCCGGCGAGGAAATGTTCTCCCGTCCGAAGGCGGTGTAGATGTCCGTCGGCCCGAAATCGCCGACGACCGGCCCGAACAAGCCGTTGAAGCGCCCAAAGTCGCCATCGGCGGAGTTCTCGTCGCCGCTCGCAAAGTCGTAGATCACCGAAACGCGCGGGGTGAAACGCGCGTCATAGGTGAACCCAAGCTCGACGTGGGCGTACTGTGCGAACACGTCGAGCGTTTCGGTCGCAAGGCTCGGCAGGACGACGCTTTCGCGGTCGCCGAACTGCAGGACGCCTTCGATCTCGAAGTCGAGCGCGTTTACCTTCGGCTTCGTCCGGACACGGAACCCCGGCGTATGGAGCGTCTGATCCGTCGCAAACCCCTCGGCTTCGAAATCGAGGCCGAAATAATAGGCCTCCGCCATCACGTCGAAGGGCAGCCCCTCGCGGGAATAGAAGACGCCCCAGAAGAGGACGTCCTCGTTTTCCTTGTCGATCTGAATGACGTTGTCCTTGCGTCCGTCGGCGCTGAAGGGACGTTTCTCCACCGGCACGAAGACGAAGGCGTCCCAGCTCGCATCGCCTTTCGCCCAGCTCCAACGCGCGCCGGTGAAGGCGTTGATGGAGTTGCGGAACCGCTGTCGTCCGACGAGGCGCCGCGAGCCGAGATCGATCGTCTGGCGACCGAAAGTGAGGCTTGCTTCATCCGCGCCGCTCGCCTCGGTCAGATCAAGGGCGAGATAGGCCTGCAGGATCTCCGCGGCGTTGACGACGTTCGTGCCGACCGCCGAGCCCTCATCATCCAGATAGCTGCGCGAGTCCTGAAACTCACCGCCGAGGGTGATGATCCCCGCCTTCGCTTCGCCGGCGATCAGCGTACGAAGAACGATCGCCTGATCGCTTCCATCAAGGTTGTTGCGGAACTGGTCGGAGAGCGACTGATACCGCGTGCGGTGCTCGGCGGACCAGTCGAATGTAATTTCCTGAGCCGAAGCGACGCTGGCGACGCTGGAAAGAAGGGCGGCGGAGAGGACGCGGAACATCAATTCTACTCGCAGGTGTCTGTTGGAACCTGCGTTTACTTGATGACCTCGCCCGCCCGGTCAAGCAACGCCGCAACGTCCGCCGCATCCTGATAGGCGCCGAAGCCGAAGCGGATGACGTCGCCGCGCACGTCCGTCACGACGCCCCGCTCGCGCAGCGCCGCCTTCCAGTCCGCCGCGCGCCCATGGCGGAACGCCAGAAACCGCGCGCCGAAGCCGTCGCCGGGCGGGTTCAGGAGTTCCGCCTCGCTGAGCGCGCCCGCCTCGCCCCTTTGGACGGAAGCCAGAAACTGTTCCTGCAAATCCCGCGCGTGTTGCGAGATCGCGACGGTGTTCGCACCTGCTTCAGCCAGCGCCCGGCGGACATGGACGAACCGGAAGAGGCCGGAAGCATCGAAAGTGGAGCCGAGCAGCCGGCGCGCGTCGGGCGCATAGCCGACGGCGCCCGGCGGCAGGGAAAGGTCTTCAAACTCCGCATACCACCCCGTGAAGCGCGGGCGTTCCGCCCAGCCCGGCGGCGCGTGCAGGAAGGCGACGCCCTCCCCGCTCATGGCGTATTTATAGCCGCCCGCGAGGAAGAAGGCGCGCTCGGCGATGGCGGAAAAATCCGTCGGCTCCGCCATGAAGGAATGATAGCCGTCGATGACGACCATGGCCGTCGCTGGCGCCAGGCTCGCGACTTCCCGCACGCGCGCGAAAGCGCGGCCCGTGCCGAAAAACCGTTGGCTGACGAAAATAATGTCCGCGTCCGTTAGCTCAGCAGCAGCGAGGGAGCGCTCCTCGAAGCTCTCGAACGGCTCAGTCGCGACGGTCTCCAGCGCAATGTCGCCCGCCTCGGCCAGTCGGGCGATCTGTCGGCGGAAGGAATGGAACTCACCGTCGGTGGAGAGGATGCGGACCGGGCGCTGCTCGACCGCGCTGACGAGGCGCATGACGAATTCGTGCGTGTTCGGCGCGAAGACGATGGTCGCGGGGTCCGGCAGCGCCAGCTCCGCGGCGATCTCGCGCTGCGCCTCGGCCCAGAGGTCGCCAAGGATGTAGTCCCATTTGTCGTCGGCGAGGCGTTCGGCCGTCTCGACCGCCGCCATCTGCCCCTCGAACGCGGCGTCCGGCCACAGATGGTGCGAGTGCGCGGCGAAGTGCAGCCGCTCCGGCGCGGCGGCGAGCGAGCGGGAGAAAAGCGGCTTCCAGCTCATCAGCGCGCCCGCATTTCCGTGCGCACGGACCAGAGCTCCGGGAAGCACCGACGCTCCAGCGTGGTGCGCAGATACGCCGCGCCGGAGGTCCCGCCCGTTCCCCGCTTCGCGCCAATGACGCGCTCGACGATGGTGACGTGTTTGTGCCGCCACCCGAGGAGCGCGTCGTCGAGGTCGACGAACTTCTCCGCCAGCTGATAAAGCGCCCAATAGCGGTCAGGGTCCTGATAAACCTGAAGCCACGCTTCGACGATTTCGGGCGACGGCGCATAAGGCTGAGAGACGTCGCGCTCCAGCACCGCCGCCGGGACTGCGAAACCGGCCTTCGCGAGTTGGTCGAGCGCGTCGTCATAAAGGCTGGGCGCATCCAGCGCGGCTTTCAGCGCCGCATGCGCCGCCGGCCGGTCTTCGACGAAGGCCAGAAACTTCGCGTCCTTCATGCCGAGCATGAATTCGAGCCGGCGGAACTGGTCCGACTGAAAACCGGAGCTGGAGCCGAGAACATCGCGAAAGGTGAGGTAGTCCGCAGGCGTCAAGGTGGAGAGAACGTCCCAGCTTTCGGTCATCACTTTCTGGATGCGCGACACCCGGGCGAGCGCCTTGTAGGCGGGCACCAGCTCCCCGGCGCGCACCAGCCCCTGCGCGAGCGACAGCTCGTGCAGCATCTGCTTCAGCCAGAGCTCTTTCGTCTGATGAATGACGACGAACAGCATCTCGTCATGCCGGTCCGAAAGCGGCCGCTGGCAAGCGAGAAGATCGTCGAGCGCGAGATAGGAGGCGTATGTGAGGTCTTCGGTCATGGGCCTTCCCTAGCACGTTCGCTCGCCGGGAGAGCCCATCAAGCCGCATTTACATGCGAGTGATTATCATATACCGCCGCGTAAGTTCGTTAACGCTTCGCAGGATCATTCGCATGTCACGCTCCGCCCTCCGCCTCGCCGCCGCCTCCGGCGTCGCAACCGTCGCTCTCGTCGCCAGCGCGTTCGCGCAGGACGCAGCGGTCGACACCATCGTCGTCATCGGCAAGGCCTCGCAGGTGCAGCTGACCGATCCCTATGCGGGCGGACAGGTCGCACGCGGCGGGCGCGCCGGCCTCCTCGGCAATCTGGACTTCCTCGACGCGCCCTTCAGCGGCACGGCCTTCACGCAGGAACTCATCGCCGCCCAGCAATCGGAAAGCATCGGCGACGTGCTGCAGAACGATCCGGTGGTCCGCGTCGCCAAGGGTTTCGGCAACTTCCAGGAAGTCTACATCATCCGCGGTTTTCCGGTGTTCTCGGACGATATCACCCTGAACGGCCTTTTCGGCATTCTGCCGCGCCAGTTCGTCGCCGCTGAACTGCAGGAACGCGTCGAGGTGTTCCGCGGCGCCAACGCCTTCGTCAACGGCGCCGCGCCCGGGGCGAGCGGCGTCGGCGGCACCATCAACCTCGTTCCGAAACGCGCGCCGGAAGACGGGATCAAGCGCATCACTCTCGGCTTCGAAAGCCTGGGTCAGGCGTACGGCGCCGTCGATCTCGGCGAGCGGTTCGGCGCGGATGATGAGTGGGGCGTGCGCGTCAACGCGGTGCTGCGCGAGAGCGAAAGCGCCGTCGAAGATCAGGATCGATCCCTCGGCGCCTACTCCATCGGCGTCGACTATGCCGGCGACCGCGCGCGCTTCTCCGCCGATCTCGGCTTTCAGGACAACCGCATAGACAATCCGCGTCCGCAGGTAACGCCAGCGGGCGACATACCCGCCGTTCCGGATGCGGACGTCAATTATGCCCAGACCGGCACTTTCACCGATGAACAGCAGCTTTTCGGGGTTCTGCGAGCCGAGTTTGATCTGTCCGACGCCGTAACGGCGTGGGTCGCGGGCGGCGGCCGTCAGGGCGAGGAAGAGAACGTCCTCGCGAACCCGACGGCGGCGGCGGATGGCTCCACGACCGCTTACCGCTTCGACAACGCGCGCGAAGACCTCGTCCTCTCCGGCGACGCCGGTCTGCGCGCCGAATTCACGACCGGGCCGGTCAGCCACCGCGCGGTCATTTCAGCATCGATCGTCGATCTGGAATCGAAAAACGCGTTCGCCCTGTCGGACTTCCTGAACCCGTTCGCCAGCGATCTCTACGCGCCGACGCCGCTCGCCGCGCTGCCGCCGGCGACTTTCTTCACGGGCGGCGTCCTCTCCGACCCGCTGACCACGGAAGAAACCACGAATACCAGCGTCGCCATCGCCGACACGGTCGCGCTCCTCGACGCGCGCCTTCTCCTGACCGGCGGCGTGCGCATCCAGCAGATCGAAACGCGCTCCTTCGATTTCAATACGGGCACGGAGCTTTCCAGCTACGACGCGGACGCGACGACGCCCGCCTTCGGCCTCGTCTACAAGGCGACGGAAAACCTGTCCCTTTACGGCAACTACGCTGAAAGCCTTCAGCCGGGCTCCATCGCGCCGGCGACGAGCGGCGGCGTGACCATCCTCAACGCCGGCGAGGCGCTCGACCCGTTCCGCGGCGACCAGTCCGAAGTCGGCGTGAAGTTCGACGGCGGCGATTTCGGCTTCACCGTCAGCGCGTTCTCCCTCTCGCGCCAGAATGCGATCGTCGCGAACCAGATCTTCCAGGCGTCCGGCGAGCAGCGGAACCGCGGCTTCGAGCTGAGCGTGTTCGGCGAACCTGTCGAAGGCCTACGCCTCATCGGCGGCGCCACATATCTCGAGGCGGAGCTTGAGAAGACGCAAGGGGGCGTCAACGAAGGCAACACGGTCATCGGCGTACCCGAGCTTCAGGCGAACCTGAACCTGGAATGGGACGCGCCGTTCGCGCCGGGCCTCACGTTCGACGGCCGCATCGTCTACACGGGCGAGCAGTACACGAACGAGACGAACACCATCGAACTGGACGACTGGACGCGCCTTGATGTCGGCGTTCGTTACGCCGCTCGCCTCGCCGACGTGCCGGTGACCCTTCGCGCGCGCCTCGACAACGTCACCGATGAAGCCTACTGGGCCTCCACCGGCGGCTTTCCGGGCGCGAATTATCTGATCCAGGGCGCGCCGCGCACGCTGATGGCGACGATTTCGGCCGATTTCTGAGAGAAGGAGCGACGCCTTTGACCCGGGCGACGATCCGCATCTGGGCGGCCATCCACAAGTGGACCAGCCTCGTCTGCACGGCGTTCCTTCTGATGCTGTGCGTGACGGGGCTGCCGCTCATTTTCCATGATGAGATCGACAGCGCGCTTAACCCGCACGTGTGGGAGCCCGCGCGCCCGGAAGGTCCGCTCCTGTCGCTCGACGAGGTGCTCGCGGTCGCGCTGGAACGCCGACCGGGCGAGACGCCGATCTTCATGAGCTTCGACATCGATCGTCCGGTCATCAACGTTACGACCGGTCCGACCGCGGACGCGCCCGGTTCGCAGATGCACTTCGCCTCGTTTGACCGCACGAGCGGCGATTTCGTCCCCCCACAGGATGTCGGCGAGGGCGTCATGCATTTCCTGCTTCAATTGCATACGGACATGTTTCTCGGCGAGCCCGGCATGTGGTTCCTCGGCCTCATGGGGCTCGTCTTCATCGCGTCAATCGTTTCCGGGGTCGTTCTGTACGCCCCCTTCATGCGCAAGCTGGATTTCGCCGAGGTGCGGCGCGGGAAATCGCCCCGCATCAAATGGCTCGACTATCATAACCTGCTCGGCGTCGTCGCGACGGGCTGGCTCGTCGTCGTCGGGCTGACGGGCGTTATCAACGCCTTCGAAGGGCCGATCATCGACGCCTGGCGGGAGGGAGAACTCGCCGACCTCATCGACCGTCTCGATGAGGAACCGCAGGCCGCGACCCGCTATTCGCTCGATGCCGCGGTTTCAGAAGCGCGCGAAGCGGCGCCGGATATGGAGCTGCAGTTCGTCGCCTTTCCCGGGAGCGGCTTCTCCACGGCGGGGCATTACGCCATCTTTTTTCACGGGCGCAGTCCGTTGACGGAGCGCATCATCACGCCGGTGCTGGTCGACGCCGCCGACGGAACGTCCGAAGGCCTGCGTCCGACGCCGTGGTATGTGAAAAGCCTCTCCCTCTCCCGTCCGCTCCATTTCGGCGACTATGGCGGGCTCGCCCTGAAAGTCCTCTGGGCGCTGCTCGATATCGCGACCATCATCATCCTCGCGAGCGGGCTTTACCTCTGGATCGCCAGGGAACGCGACGGGCTCTTCCGCCTTTTCCGAGAAGCGACGGGAGAGCGTGCGTGAACGGCGGCCGAAAATCGCTTGTCGGAATTTTCGGCGCGCCGGCGTTGATCCTACTCTTGAGCGTCGCCGGACTGATCGCCGCGCTCGCTTTCGACGGACCAGCGGACATCATCGCCTGCCTCGGCGTCGCCGCGCCCGTCGCGGCCCTCGTCTACGCCCTCATCCGGTCGCGACGGAGACCCGGTCAGACCACCAGATCGTAGGTGACGATCTTAGGCGGCGCCGCAAGGAGCGGCCCGAGGGCGCCGATGGCGGCGGCGAAATGGGACGTCTTGCCGTGGGCGTCGAGGGCCGCCTGGTCGGCGTAGCGCTCCATCATGATGTAGGCGGTTTTCGAGCCCTGTTTGCGGTGCAGCTCATAGAGCGGCACGCCCGGCTCGTTCGCGCGCACAGCTTCGACGAGGGTCCGGGCCGCCGCCTCGAACGCGCTCAATTGATCTTCTTTCACTTCGAATTCCGCGACGACGCCGATCATGACTGCGCTCCTTGAGTTTTCAGGAACGCTAGGGCGCGGCGCGCGGCGGGAAAAGCGCCGGGCGCAGTTGGTCAGGAAGCTTGCGCGAACGCCTTCAGCGGTTCCGGCAGCGGCGCGCCGAGGTCTTTCAGGCGCTGCATCAAAGCCATCTCGGAGATGCTGAGCCGCCCGTCCGCGCCGAGGCGCGCCGCGAGCCAGTCGCCCTCGTCTTCGGTGACGACTTCCGCGGCGGCGGCGGCTTCTGCGCGCGCGGCGTCACGCTCTTCGACCGCGTCCGCCTCGCTCTGGCCGCCGCGAAAGCCGGAAAGGCCGCCCTGGAGCATGCGGTTCATGAATCCGACTGGGTTGGCCGCGGCGTCCTCGACGAATTCGTGCTGGCGGATGTCTTCCGCGCGCGTGTTCATGACGGCGTCGACATGCTGCATCAGGTGCGCCGAAAGCGCCTTGGCGTAGAGCGCGCCCCATTCCGGCGCGTTGGCGCCGTCGCGGGCGACGGCTTCGACCGATAGAAGGAATTCCGCTTCGGAGCGGGTGACGGCGACATTGCCGGCGCTTCCCAGTCCGTAGACGAAGCGTTTGAAGAGCGCCGCGTCCTCGGCGGAGACCTGCGGCGTCGGCTTTTTCGCGACGAGAGAGACAAGCTGCTCGCCGAGCCACGCGGTCATTTCCGGCGGCGTCGTCTTCGCTTTCGTCACGAGCGTCACGAACGCCTCGATCTCGAAGCGGCTCGGCCCGCCCGAGCGCTCGACAAGCCCTTTCAGGACCTCGTATTCGGCGTCGGTGACGTGGCCGCGCGGTTGTTCTTCATTGAGAAAGCGGTCGGCGCAGGCTTCGTCGAAAAACGATTTCCACGCCGGATCGCCCGCCTCGACTTTCGCAGCCAGCGCGAACAGGCGCTCGATCTCGCCTTGGCAGACGCCGCCGTCCGGATAAACGGCGCGGCGCATCTCCAGCACATCCTGAGCGGAAACGAAGCGTTTCGCCGCGATCTCATCGAACAGGGCGGCGTCGGTCGGCTGGGTCATCAAGGGCCTCCGGATAAACGCCGCAAGAAGACGCCAGGGCCCGTTAAATCCACGTGAACCGGAGAACTGGTGGGCGGTGAGAGGCTCGAACTCCCGACATCCTCGGTGTAAACGAGGCGCTCTACCAACTGAGCTAACCGCCCATCTCTCGTGCGGAACGCGAGAGATGCGACCCGCGCATAGCGCGGGAAGCCTTAAAATATCGAACGGCGGCCCCGGTTGCGAGACCGCCGTCGGATATCGCGCCGGAAAATCCGGCGGTCGATTAGTTCAGCGCGTCTTTCAGACCTTTGCCGGCCGAGAACTTCGGCTGGTTCGACGCGGCGATCTGGATCTTCTCGCCGGTGCGCGGGTTGCGACCTTCGCGAGCGGCGCGCTTGGAGACGCCGAACGTGCCGAAGCCGACGAGGCGCACGTCGTCGCCCGATTTCAGGGCGTCGGTGATGGCGTCGAAGACGGCGTCGACGGCGCGGCCGGCGTCGGCTTTGGTCATGTCGGCGAGTTCGGCCACGCGATCGATGAATTCGTTCTTGTTCACGGGAGAAACCCCTTTCCAGTTATCTGCCTGTCTGGCTTTCCGGGCGGCTCAGCCTTCCGGAGGTCACGGGACTATGGCGAGCGTCGCCGCCGCGTCAAAGCGCTTCGCGCCATAGCATGCTGCAACACCTGAAGAACACACTCCAAGGCATTGTTACAAATCAATTTTTAGTCGATTGCGAAGATCGGATCGACCGCCAAACGATCCCCTCGTGTTCGATGGATCGTTCGATCAATTCGCGCCAAACGGGTTCAGCGATTCGTTTCGGCAGCCCGTCGACATCGCCTTGAGCTACGACTTTCGCCACGACATCCTCGATCCGCCAAGGGACGCGTACGTCGGATTCGGCCGGTTTGATGCGCGCCGCGGCTTCAATATAGCGGGTCCGCTCGGCGATGAGCGCGACAAGAATTCGATCCAGCCGATCAATTTCCTCGCGCACCTCGTCCATGACGGCGCAGTCATCCGGCGCCGTGCGGGCGGGCTCGATCGCAGCCGGCCTTGCAGAGGCCGACTGCGCTTCCAGATCGCGTTTCATCCCCTCAGACATCATCGCCTCAATGGGGAAGCGTCTGACCGGGATCGCCGTTCTCCACCGTCGCCTGGGCGGCGGCTTCGGCGTCGGCTTCGGTCCACTCGATCGGCTCCGGCGCCGCCGTCAGGGCGTGCTTCAGCGCGTCATCGACGGTCTTCATGGGAACGATCTCGAGGGCGCCCTTCACATTGTCCGGGATCTCCTCAAGGTCTTTCACGTTCTCCTCGGGGATGAGCACCGTCTTGATGCCGGAGCGCAGCGCCGCGAGGAGCTTCTCCTTCAGGCCGCCGATGGCGAGAACGCGCCCGCGCAGGGTGATCTCGCCGGTCATGGCGACTTCCTTGCGGATCGGGATGCCCGTCAGCACCGAGACGATGGCCGTCGCCATGGCGACGCCCGCGGACGGGCCGTCTTTCGGCGTCGCGCCTTCCGGCACGTGGATGTGGATGTCGGTCTTGTCGAAGATCGTCGGCTTCACGCCGAACTCGATCGACCGGGCGCGGACGTAAGAGGCCGCCGCCGAGACGCTCTCCTTCATGACGTCCTTCAGGTTGCCCGTCGGCGTCATGCGGCCCTTGCCCGGCATCTTCACCGCCTCGATGGTGAGGATGTCGCCGCCGACCTCCGTCCAGGCGAGGCCCGTCACCACGCCGACCTGGTCGTCGTCATCGATCTCGCCGAAGCGGTATTTCCGCACGCCGGCGTATTCCGACAGCGTATCCGGCGTCACTTCGACGTTTTCGGCCTTCGCCGTCTCCAGCTCGCGCACGGCCTTGCGGGCGAGGCGTGCGATTTCGCGTTCAAGGTTCCGCACCCCCGCCTCGCGGGTGAAGTAGCGGATGAGATCGCGCAGACCGGCGTCCGTGATCGTCCACTCGCCTTCTTTCAGGCCGTGGTTCTCCAGCACCTTCGGGATGAGGTGACGGCGGGCGATCTCGACTTTTTCATCCTCCGTGTAGCCCGGAATGCGGATGATCTCCATGCGATCCAGAAGCGGCCCCGGCATGTTGAGCGAGTTCGCCGTCGTCACGAACATGACGTCGGAGAGATCGTAATCGACTTCCAGATAGTGGTCCGCGAACGTGCCGTTCTGCTCAGGGTCGAGCACTTCAAGCAGCGCCGAGGCCGGATCGCCGCGGAAATCGTGACCCATCTTGTCGATCTCATCGAGGAGGAAGAGCGGGTTCGTCTTCTTCGCTTTCTTCATCGACTGGATGATCTTGCCCGGCATGGAGCCGATATAGGTCCGACGGTGACCGCGGATCTCCGCTTCATCGCGCACGCCGCCCAGCGAGACGCGCACGAACTCGCGCCCGGTCGCCGCAGCAATCGACTTGCCGAGGGAGGTCTTGCCGACGCCCGGCGGGCCGACGAGGCAGAGGATCGGGCCTTTCAGCTTGTTGGTCCGCTTCTGGACCGCGAGATACTCCAGAACGCGCTCCTTGACCTTCTCCAGACCGTAGTGATCCGTATCGAGAATGTCTTCAGCTTTCTCGAGATTGGTCTTGATCTTGCCGGCCTTGCCCCAGGGGAGCGAAAGCATCCAGTCGAGATAATTTCGCACCACGGTCGATTCCGCCGACATGGGCGACATCTGGCGCAGCTTCTTCAGCTCCGCCTCGGCCTTGGTCTTGGCCTCCTTGGAGAGCTTGGTCTTGTTGATCTTCTCCTCGAGCTCGGCGACCTCGTCGCGGCCGTCTTCGCCGTCGCCGAGCTCCTTCTGGATG
>CAYFIB010000035.1:0-27902 GCA_964342855.1 uncultured Caulobacterales bacterium | reverse complement strand
AGTGGAGAACGTCCTCGCGGGCGCCGAGCTTCGTATAAAGAGCGACCGCTGGGTCGTCGCCGAGATCGGCCTGCACGTAGACGGTCCATGCGCCCCGCTCCCGCGCGATCTCTTTCACCTTTTCGATGAGCGCCGTCGCGACGCCCCTGCGCCGGTGCTCGGCGTCGACGGCGAGATCATAGATGTAGATCTCCGAGCGCGCCTGCTCGAGCTTCTTCAACTCATAAGCGACGAGCCCGCCGACGAGCGTCTCCCCCTCGAACGCCGCAAGCGGAATGAACAAGGGGTCCGCGAGGAGGCGGTCGAGATACGCGTCCGAAGGCGGCGCTGAGAGATAGGTCTCCGGGTCCTCGAACGCGCTGGCGAAGAGGGCGGTGAGGGCGCGGAGTTTTATCGCTCGTTTAGCTTGCACGACATTACATTTTATCGCACTCATTGACTCTAGCCCGTCAACTCAACCCGCGGAATACTTATCATGAGAATAAATAGAATAACAGCAAATAACTTTAAAACACTTGATAACGTTGAAATAAATTTCTCGGGATACTACTGCACTGTTTCTGGTCAGAACAATTGTGGAAAAACATCTGTAATTCAAATACTCACAAATTTACTACAGAAGCAAAGTGATAGCAATTTCTTCACAGCCAGAAGAGACAACTTTTCTTTTTCAGATGATGTAACTCAGTGGTCTGATGATAAAAGTTGCATAAAAATAGAAATAGAAATAGAAATAAACAAAAGAAATGATCCTGCGATATACGATTTTATAGAGAGATTCACAGGCGACAGTCTTCTGGACGGAGAAAATAGTCTTAACGTATTCATAGATATATATGATCAGAAAAGAATTTATAAATGTGAAATAAATCAAAACCAATATGATCCAGAGACCTCAAGAGAAATTATCCTGAAAATAGAAAGCTTGAAAGTTATACTGTACCATGATTCTGCAAATAGAGGATTTTCCCTATTTTTCTCTGGCCGAAACCCAAAAGAAATATTCGATGTTGATTTCAGCCACGATGAAAAGAACGAACTAGCGAAAATTGATAGGCAACTAGAGAATAAAATTAAGAAGTTTGCTAAGCGCTCAAAAGAAGAATTAACGGAGATGATCGGAAGGTTAAGTGATAAATATGAAGTGGAGCTGTCTCCCTTAGATACATTTTCATCAACTAGAATACCGCTTGGGGTCAACCTTAAAGACAAGACAGTCGAAATACCATTCTTGGCATGGGGAAGCGGAACACAAAATAGAACTCGTATACTGATGTCAATTCTATCTGCCCAGAGAATTAAATTCGATCCAGAGAATGAGGATAAGGTAACTCCTATTGTGATTATCGAGGAGCCAGAGAGCTTCCTTCACCCATCTGCACAAGCCGAGTTTGGAAAGCTTCTTCAAGAAATTTCACAGGAACTTGAAATTCAAGTTATTGCAACTACGCATAGCCCTTTCATGCTGAACAATACAAATCCTGAATCAAATATATTACTGGAGCGGAAAATTTTCCGGGGTAAGCCAAAAGAAACAATAGTTTGCAGTACAAATGGCGAAAATTGGATGCAGCCGTTTTCAGAACACCTCGGCGTAACAAAACCAGATTTTTTGCCGTGGTCTCATCTATTTTTTAGTACGAAGAAAAAAATAATTTTTGTTGAAGGAGAAATAGACAAAAAATATATTGATTATTGGAGATCTATATATAAAGAGCATTTTTCATTTGGGTCCGATGTGGAAATTTATCCTTATGGCGGTGCAGATATTATAACGAATACACCTCTTGTGAATTTCATTATAAAACAGATCGATAATTTTCTTATTACATATGATTTGGATGTTGATGATAAAGTATCGAAGAAACTGGAATCTATCGGCCTAGCTCGTGGAACCGATTTTATGGCTATCGGGCAAAATAAGATCGGAAAGCGATCGATTGAAGGTTTGTTGCCAGATCAAATTTACTCAGAAGTAGGCCGAAAAAGCCCAGAACTGATAAGAACTCTTTCTCATGGAAATAAGGATGAAGTAAAAAGCGCTCGCTCTTCAATTAAGTCTCGGTGTTTGGACGAATTTAAAAATACAGAGGATTTGGATGAAAAGGAAATAAAGGATATACTTAATCTCGGCAAGACGCTTTCCAAAAAATTCAATAATTAGCTTTTCGAAAGACCGAGTCTTTCCCACATCTCGTCCACCCGCCGCTTCACCTCCTCCGACATCCCCAGCTTCTCCCCCCACTCCCGGTGCGTCTCGCCCGGGAGCTTGTTGGTCGCGTCCAGCCCGATCTTGCCGCCGAGGCCGCTGACCGGCGAGGCGAAGTCGAGATAGTCGATGGGGGTGTTTTCAACCAGGGTGACGTCGCGGACCGGGTCCATCCGGGTGGAGATCGCCCACATGACGTCCTTCCAGTCGCGGGCGTTCACGTCGTCGTCCACGACGATGATCCATTTCGTGTAGAGGAATTGCCTGAGGAACGACCACGCGCCCATCATCACGCGCTTTGCGTGGCCGGCGTAGGCCTTCTTCATGGAGATGACGGCTATGCGGTAGGAGCACCCCTCCGGCGGCAGCCAGAAATCAACGATCTCCGGGAACTGCTGCTGGATGAGGGGGATGAACACCTCGTTCAGCGCCTCTCCGAGCACGGAGGGCTCGTCCGGCGGGCGACCCGTGAACGTGGAGAGATAGATCGGCTCGCGGCGCATGGTGATCGCCGAGACCGTGAACACGGGGAAACGCTCCACGGAGTTATAGTAGCCCGTATGGTCCCCGTACGGCCCCTCGTCGGCGTACTCGTCGAGGGAGACGTGGCCCTCCAGCACGATTTCCGCCTCGGCGGGGACTTTCAGGGGCACGGTCCTGCAGTCGACCAGCTCGGCTTTCTTTCCGCGGAGAATGCCCGCGAACTGGTATTCCGAAAGCGTATCCGGAACGGGCGTCACGGCCGCGAGGATCGTGCCAGGGTCGGCGCCGAGGACGGCGGCGGCGGGGAGCGGCTCGCGCTTCTCCTTGCCCCAGCGCTGGTGATGCTGGGCGCCCCCGCGGTGCTTCAGCCAGCGCATGATGGTCTTGTTCTTTCCCAGCACCTGCATGCGGTAGATGCCGAGATTGAAATTGTCTTCACGCGCCTCGCCCGGCCCCTTGGTGACGATAAGCGGCCAGGTGATGAGCGGCGCCGGCTCCCCCGGCCAGCAGGTCTGTACGGGGAGCTTGTTGAGGTCGATGTCCTCCCCCTCCAGCACCACCTCCTGACACGGAGCTGTTCCGAAAGCCTTCGTTCCGGGACGCATGGAGAGAACGGTTTTCGCGAGCGGCAGGAGATCGAGAGCGGCTTTCAAGCCCTGCGGCGGCTCGGGCTGGCGGAGGAACGCGAGCGTCTCGCCCACCTCGCGCAGGGCCCGCGCGTCCGTGCGCTGCTCCCCGCCCATGGTGACGCCCATAGCGACGCGCTTCACCGTGCCGAAGAGATTGACGAGCACCGGAATGTCAGACGGCGTCCCGTCAGCCCGCACCGGGTTCTCGAAGAGGACCGCCGGGCCCTCCTCAGCGAGCAGGCGGGTCTGGATCTCGGTCATCTCCAGCACGGTCGAAACGGGCTCGGAAACGCGCACGAGCTCGCCCTCCGCTTCGAGCATTTCCAGAAAATCGCGCAGGGAGCGGTAGGACATGGGACCTCCTTAAGGCTCTCCGCGATATCGTCGCCCGGCGCGCGGGGCAATCGGACCCTTTACCGCTCCGCGCAGAGCCCCGATATCAACGGGGTCGGTTGGGGAGCGAAGGGTGCGGCGAGAACAGTTCGGCGAGGCGGAGTTCGCCCTCGATCTTGAGAACGACCCGACGCGCCTCACCTACGGCGTCGGCGCGAACCGCAGCGCGGCGAGCTGGCTGCAGCTTCTGGGGCCCATCGCCCTCATCGCCATCTACCTCGTCATCAGCATCGCCATCGACGATGAAGAGATTTCCGGCGCGGCGAACGCCATCCTCAACGCACTGCCAGCCCTGATCGGCGCGATCATTTTCTATTGGGCGAAAGCCGAGCTGCGCTTCGAGCATGGCGCGGTCGTGCGCGTTCTCGGCCGCTTCCCGCCGCGCTTTCGCACGGAAACGCCGCTTTCGGCGTTTGAGGGGATCGCCTGGTGGATCGACGGCGATGCGCCGGAGGGGCAGGGCCCCGCCTCCCGTTACGCGCATGTTCTGGAGCTGCGCCATCGCGAGAACGGGCGCTCCGTGCCGATCTTCCGCGCCGTCGGGGGTCCACGGCCCATCGCCGATCACGCCGCTTACGCGGCGCATTTCGGGCTGCCCGCCCTCGCCCCGCCGGTCGGCCGCACGGCGACGCACCCGTTCACCGCCGCCGATCTCGCCCGGCGCGACTGGGCGCAGGACGCCCCCTCGCCCGCCCCCTCGCCCGACCGGTTGGTGGAGGCCGAGGAAACGCAGGAGGCGACCACCATCACCTTCGCTTTCCGGCCGCCCGGCTGGCTCAACGAATGGACCATCGGCGCCCTCGGCCTCGCGCTCGCATCCGTCCTCTTCCTCGCGGTCATCACGGTTTTCGGGGAGCCGGGCGAAACGATCATCGACCGACTGACGGAAACGGCGGTCGGGCGCGCCGTCTTCTGGATCGCCCTCATCGCCGCCATCATGCCGCTCTGGATCGGGGTCGCTTTGACCCGGCCGCTCAGCCGCCGCCGTGTCCGCGTTGCGGTGAACGCCGTCGGCCTCGACACCGAGGGTAACGCGACGGGCGAGACCTGGCTGGTCGCGCATGATTCGGTTCTGGAGGTTGTAGAGGGCCGCAAATCCTCGCCGTGGACCTGGCGCGACGGCGCGCACGCCCTTTACGCCGTCGGCGAAACGGACGCCGTACCGGTCGCCTACCGCCTCGACGAGCGCACGAAATCAGAGCTGGTCGCCGCTCTCGCCGACGCCGTCCGCCGCTGGCGCACGCGCGCGCCACGCCCGGTGGAGCGCGAGGCGCTGGACGAGGGAGCCACGCTTTCGCGAGGAGGCGCATCCGGCGCTTTACCCGCAGACGCAGCAGGTTATCTTCGCGCGTTCATGTTACGTCGATCTTCCCGGAAAGCGCCCGCCGAATGATCCTGCCCCTCTTCCACCGCGTTCTGGGGACGATCTCGCTCGTGGTCGGCGCGCCGCTGCTCCTCACGCCGATTCCCCTCGGCCTGCCGCTGCTCATCATCGGCCTCGCCCTCTGGGCGCCGTATCTGCCGTTCGTGCAGGGCTGGGTGCGGGCGCTCCGGCGCAAATACCCGAACCTCAATGCGCAGCTCATCCGCTACCGGGAAAAAGTGCCGCCCGTCATCAAGAAGACGATCGACAAAACGCACCCGTAGCAGCGCCCCTAGTCGTCGTCCGGGCGGTCGATGATCGCGCGAAGCCCAGCGGCGAAACGCTCCGCATCGTTCTCATCAAAGACAGAATCCAGCATGGCGTTGATTTCGTCGAAGGGCGCGCGCATCGCAGCGTGAGCGGCGCGCCCCTCGCCGGTCGCCTCCAGCACCCAGGCGCGCGCGTCTGACGGCGAGCGTTCGCGCGTCACATACCCGGCCTTCAGCAATCTTTCCGCCATCGTCGTGATCGCGCTTTCACGCTGCATCAATCGGTCGGCGAGCCGCCGCTGCGTACACGGACCGTCGCTTATGAGGATGGTGAGCACGGCGCCCTGCGCCGTTGAAAGGCCCGCCGATTCCTTCAGGGCGGCGTCGGCGCGGGCTTTCAGGACGTGCGCCGCCCGCTGGATCAGAAAATAGAGCCGTTCTTTCGACGCCGACATCGGATCGCCTTTCACGCTTGACCGACAGATCTCCCATTTACTACACATATGTAGTTACTTGAGGAGGCCGCGCGATGACCGTTATCGATGTCTGGGCGCAGATGACCACTGAACGCATGGCGAAACAGCCATGGCTCGAGACGCTTCTCCGGTGGACGCAACAGACCGACGCGCCAGTCGTCCCAACACCGCAATCAACCCTCGCCGCCATGGATGAAGCCGGCGTCGCGATCAGCCTCCTCGCCGGATGGCATGGCCCGCAAGGCTCGCTCATCAGCAATGAAGAAGTCGACGCCCAGATCGACGCCGCGCCGGATCGCTTCCGGGGCCTCGCGACAGTCGATCTGACACGCCCCATGGAGGCGGTGCGGGAAATCCGGAAATGGGTGGATGGCGAAAAATTCGTTGGCGTGCGCATTGTCCCCTGGCTCTGGGACCTGCCGCCCAATGATCGGCGCTATTATCCCGTCTACGCATCGTGCGTCGATCTCGGCGTCCCCTTCTGCACGCAGATCGGGCATACCGGGCCCCTGCTTCGGTCAGAGACCGGGCGGCTCATTCCCTATCTTGAAGACGTGATGCTCGACTTCCCGGAACTCGTCGTCGTCGGCGGGCATGTGGGGTTCCCGTGGCTTGACGAGCTGCAGTCGATGACCATCAAGTTCCCGAACTTTTACGTCGATACGTCCGCCTACGCACTTCACCGGCTGCCGCCTGCATTCGTCGACTACATGAAAGGGATCGGTTCGTCGCGCGTTATGTTCGGCACCAACTGGCCGATGCTCTCGCCCGCGCGCTGCCTGCAGAAACTTGATGCGCTCGGGCTGTCTCAGAAAACGCGCGAGGCATTTCTATCGGGGACCGCGAAACGGGTCTTCAAGCTCGGCGCCTGAGGCTACCCGAATTTCGAGAAATCCGGCGCCCGTTTCTCCATGAACGCCGTGCCGGCTTCCTTGAACTCCTCCGTACCGAGGCGTTCGGAGAAGAGAGCGCCCTCCTCCTTTATCCGGTCAAGGATTTCAGCGGTGTCGCCTTTCATCAGGCGCTTGGTAAGGCGGATCGCCTCTGGCGCCCGCGACGCCAGCTCGCTCGCGACGCCGAGGGCCGTTGCAAACAGCTTGTCCGGCGACACGACCTCGTTCACGAAGCCCATCTCGCGGGCGCGTTCTGCATCAATGCGCCTACCAAGGAGCAATAGCTCCGCCGCGCGATGATGGCCCGCAATGCGCGGCAGGATGAGCGAGGAGCCAGCCTCCGGCACTAGGGCGAGATTGGCGAACGGCGTCTGGAAAGCGGCTTTGCCCGACGCGACCACATAATCGCAATGGAGAAGCATGGTCACGCCGACGCCGACGGCCGGACCGCTGACAGAGGCGATCAGCGGCTTCTCAGCGATCGCGAGCGCATGCAGGAACTGACCGACCGGCGGCGTGTCGTGCGGGTCTGCCATGTTGGGCGGCGCCGAGAGAAAATCCGCCATGTCGTTGCCGGCGCAGAAAACGTCACCCTCCGCATCGAACACCAGCGCGCGCACGGTTTTATCCGCTTCGGCGTCCCCCATGGCGTCGGCGAGCGCGGCGTACATATCGCGCGTAAGCGCGTTCTTCTTGTCAGAGCGCGCAAGCGTGAGGCGCAGAACGCCGCCGTCGCGGGTGAGTTTGACGTGGTCGGTCATAAAAATTCTCGCCGAGAGCTTCCCGGCGAGACTGGGTTGCGGCGCTCGCAAGAGCAAGCGCCGCCAGCATGTTCAGTCGAGATTAGCGACGGCGGCGCGCGACGCCGAGGCCGATGAGGCCAAGACCGATGAGCGCGAGGCCGGCCGGCTCCGGCACGTCCTGCGTCTTCCGGTTCACGACGAGCTTTTTCAGCTTGAAGCGATCGTTGTCCTTGTCGCCATGACCATCGCTGTCGGAGTGCGCGCCGAAGAGCAGCGCGTTGCCCCACAGATCTTTCAGATCATGCCAGATGGAGGACGACGACTTGCTGGCGTAGCTGTCGTTTTTGCCCGCAAACGTCGACGGATCGAGACCCGCGAGCGAGAACATGTTGTCGATCGACCCCGCATAGAACGACGCGTCACGGTCTTCGTAACCCGACGGATTGACGAGCAGTTTGTCGAACTCGACGGACTCTTCGAACCAGAACAGCACCCAGTCATCGGCGCCGACGTTGTCGAGCTTATGATCCGGGTTACCGCAGTGCGAGCCTTCATAGCGGTTGCAGACGCCGAGGCCGTGGCTGTACTGGCCGAGTTTCGACGTTTCCAGCGTGCCGCCGTGCCCCGTTTCAGAGAACGCCATGGCGTGCAGAACGAGACCGTCTTTTTCGAAGGTGCGGACATTGCCCCAACCGCCGCCGGAGTTCAGCACCTCATCACCATAGCTGGTGAGGTCGAAGGTGACTTCGACGACGTCAGCCCAAGCGGCGGAAACGGTGGAAAAAGCGGCGGCCGCGATGGCGGCGAAGCGGGTGCGCAACATGAATTCTGGTCCCCTCAGGTACGCGACAAAAAAGATTTAGCAGTTGGGTTGCAACTGTCGCGCCAAGTCATGACTCTAAGCGAAACGCGCCGCAATCTTGGTTAACAGCGCCCTCTAACCCATCAAATGTCAAAGATTTTTACGCGGAAGCGCAAAATTTTCTGACGCCTTGCAGAAAGCCGCCAGCCTCCATGGAAATCGGAATTCTGGAAACCGGCGCGCCCGCGCCGCATCTGCGCGAGCGCCATGGCGACTACGCCGACATGTTCGAGCGGCTGCTCGCTGACGCAGGCTTCGCCTTCAGGCGTTTTGACGTGCAAACGACGCCGCCCCCAGCCGATAGCGCCTGTGACGGCTGGCTCATCACGGGATCAGCGGCCGGCGTCTACGAGCCGCATGCGTGGATCGCGCCGCTGGAGGACTTCATCCGGCAGGCGAGCGCGAGCCGCCCGGTGGCGGGGATCTGCTTCGGACATCAGATCATGGCGCGCGCGCTCGGCGGCGCGGTTGAGAAGTCCGCGCGAGGCTGGGGCGTCGGCGTTCATCGCTACCAGACGCTCGATCATACTGACTGGCTTGAAGCGCCCGCCCAGTTCGACTGCGCGGTCTCCCATCAGGATCAGGTGATCGCGCCGCCCGCAGGCGCGCGCGTCATCGCCGGCTCCAATTTCTGCCCGTACGGCGTTCTTGAGTACGCGGGCGGGCGCGCCGTCTCCATGCAGTGCCACCCGGAGTTCGAGCACGCCTTCGCTCTCGATCTTCTGGAGCATCGCAGGACGTCGATCGCGGCCGACGTTTCCGCCGTCGCCCGCGAGACCCTCAAACACGAGACCGACCGACACGCCCTAGGCGCATCGATCGCCCGTTTCTTCTGTTCACGCCTCAGCTGAAAGGACGCTCCATGGCTGACCTGAAACTCGTCGTCGGCGACCGCAACCTCTCCTCCTGGTCGCTGCGCCCCTGGCTCGCCATGCGCGTCGCCGGACTTGAATTCGAAACCGTCGGCGTCGCCTTGGACCGTCCGGATACGTCAGCAAACATCGTCAAGTACTCGCCCTCCGGGCTTGTTCCGTGCCTGGTCCACGGGGACACGGTCGTCTGGGATTCCCTTGCGATCTGCGAGTACGCGAACGAACTCGCGCCGGACGCCCGTCTGTGGCCAAGCGATCCGGCGGCGCGCGCCCTCGCCCGCGCCGTCTCTTCGGAAATGCACTCCGGCTTCGCTGAGCTCAGAAAAGTCTGGTCGATGAACATCGTCCGGGAAAACCTCGAGCTGATCTGCGCCGGGCGCCTGCGCCGCGATGTCGATCGCATCGCGCGCATCTGGACCGAGTGCCGGGAGAAACACAGCGCCGACGGGCCGTTTCTGTTCGGCGGGTTCACCATCGCCGACGCCATGTTCGCGCCCGTCGTCTCGCGCTTCAGAACCTACGGCCCCGTCGAACTTCCGCAGGCGGCGCAGGACTACGCCGACGCGGTCTGGGCGCTGCCGGCGTTCGCCGAGTGGCGGGCCGAGGCGGTCAAGGAAGTCGGCGCCCACTGAGACATCACCCCTCTCCTTCGAGGAGAGGGGCTTTTTTGCGTCAGGCGCGATTGTCGAGCTGCGCGCGTACGCTTTTTCGGCCAAGCGCCGTCGCCCGATAGGGACCGCCGCCGGCGGAAGCGATCAGCCTGCGCCTCTTCATGCGCTGAAAGACCGACAGGGTGCAGTCCGATAGCGACCACCCCTCCCGTGAGATGCAGTTGACGGCGATGATCTTGCCGCGGTCGTCTTTCTCGACCGCGATCGCGCCGCCGCGCGCGAGCACGTGCAGCGTGCGCTGCTCCGCTTTCGAAATGTTCATGGAATTTGTCCGAGCCAGCACGGTTCGTCTGGCCGCGCGGGAGAGCCCGTCCGCGGCCGGTTACGTCAACGTGCTAGGCGACAAGCTCGAACATCAAACCTCTTCGAGGGATCGTCGCTTCGATCCCTGTTCGTTAAATGTGCTGAGCAAACGCGGACGTCAAGAGAAACGGTCCCGCCCGTGCGGCGCGTCGAAATCGATCGCCGGTCCGGCCGGCACGACGCCGGTTGGATTGATGGTCGCGTGGCTCTCATAATAGTGGCGCTGAGCGTGCTCTAAATTGCAGGTCTGCGCGACGCCCGGATGCTGGTAGAGGTCCCGCGTATAGGCCCAGAGGTTCGGGTAATCCGCCAACCGACGGATGTTGCACTTGAAGTGTCCCACATAGACGAGATCAAAGCGCAGCAGCGTCGGCAGGAGACGCCAATCGGCTTCGGTCGGCTCCGATCCGGTCAGGAAACGACGGGTCGCGAGCCGTTCTTCCAGCTCATCGAGCGTTTCAAACAGCGGATGCACGGCTTCTTCGTAGGCCGCCTGCG
The DNA here is from genome assembly GCA_964342855.1 of uncultured Caulobacterales bacterium. GTDB lineage: Bacteria > Pseudomonadota > Alphaproteobacteria > Caulobacterales > Parvularculaceae > JBCBJX01. The sequence continues at coordinate 17,238 of CAYFIB010000035.1, read as the reverse complement.
TGGTCGCGAAACCTGATTTGTAGACGCCGTTGTTGACGGTGTCGTAGATGAGCCCGTTGAGCTCATCGATTTCGGCGCGCTTTTCCTCCGGGTAGTAGTCGCCCGCCGCAGCTCCGACGCCGTCGAACGCGGTGTTGAGCATGCGGATGATATCGGCGGACTCGTTGCTGACGATCGTCCGCCTCTCCTTGTCCCAGAGAACCGGCACCGTCACGCGGCCGGAATAGGTCGGATCCGCCTTCAGATAGACCTCATAAAAGTACCGGGCGTCGAACAGCCTGTCGCCGACGATCCCGTCGGGCCCGCGTTCAAACGTCCAGCCGTTTTCGGCCATGAGCCAGTGGACGACCGAAAGGTCGATCATGTCGTCGAGCCCCTTGATCGCCCGGTAGATCAGGGTGCGGTGCGCCCACGGACAGGCGTAGGAGACGTAGAGATGATATCGGCCCGGCTCGGCCTTGAAGCCGCCCTCGCCGGTCGGCCCGGCTGACCCGTCCGCCGTCACCCAATTGCGAAATTGCGAGGTCGAGCGAACGAAACGCCCCTTGGAGGCTTTCGTGTCGTACCACTGATCTTTCCATTCGCCTTCGACGAGCAGTCCCATGAGATGTCTCCAGAAAGTGCGCCGGGCTCAGAAGCGGCCGGCCTGAAAGTCCGTGATCGCCTGACGGATCTCCGCCTCGGTAGTCATGACGAAGGGGCCGTATTTCGCGACCGGTTCGTTCAGCGGCGCGCCGGCGATGAGAAGAAGACGCGCGCCGTTGGCTCCCGCCACAAGCGCCACGCGGTCGCCATCGCCAAAAACCGCGAGGTGCGGATCGATGATCTCAAGATCGCCGACCTGTCCGCGCGCCTCGGCTTCGGTTTTCACCGACCCCTGGAAAACGGCGATGAACGCCGTGTGGCCGTGCGGAACGGCTTCTTCGAAGCGCGCGCCCGGTGCTAGCGATACATCCAGCAGAAGCGGCTTCGTCGCGGCGCTGGTCGCCGGTCCCGTGAAGCCGGAACCGGTTTCGCCCGCAAGGACGCGCACGGTCGCACCGTCGCGCTCTTCCACCGGCACTTCCGCAGCGGCAAACTCCTGATACCGCGGTTCCGTCATTTTGTAGGCGGCGGGAAGGTTGACCCAGAGCTGAAAGCCCCAGAGGCGGCCGTTCTCCTGCTCCGGAATCTCCGAATGCACGATGCCGCGTCCGGCCGTCATCCACTGAACGCCGCCGCCCTCAATCACGCCCGAATGGCCCTTGTTGTCGCCATGGCGCATCTTGCCGTCGATCATGATGGTGACGGTTTCAAAGCCTCTATGCGGATGGTTGGGAAAGCCGGCGATATAGTCGTCACGCTCGTCGGAACGAATCTGATCGAGCATCAGAAACGGATCGAGGTCCGGCAGCGCGGCGTTGCCGAGCATCCGTGTCAACTTCACGCCCGCCCCATCGGAGGTCGGCACGCCGCGCGTGAGGCGCGTGACGCGCCTCACGTTGGAGGGTTGAGATTCCATCGCCGACATGGGGGCTAGCCTTTCAGTTTCGCCGCAATTTTCGCGACATGCTCGCCCTGGAAGCGCGCGAGTTTCAGCTCTTTCTCCGAGGGCTGACGGGAGCCGTCCGCACCCGCCAAGGTCGCTGCGCCAAGGGGCGAGCCGCCGCGGACTTCGGAGATGTCCGTTGTTTCGGGCAACGCATATGGCAGTCCGACGATCACCATGCCGTGGTGCAGAAGCGTCGTGTGGAAGGAAGCGATGGTCGTCTCCTGACCGCCGCCGGTGCCGGTCGACGTGAAGACCGAGCCCACCTTGCCGACCAGCTTGCCCTGCGCCCAGAGGCCGCCGGTCTGGTCGAGGAACGTGCGCATCTGCCCGGCCATGTTGCCGAACCGCGTCGGCGTACCGAAAATGACGGCGTCATAGTTTTCAAGCTCCGCCGGCGTTGCTTCCGGGGCGGCCTGATCGATTTTGGCGCCGGCGTTTTTCGCGATATCGGCGTCCATGGTTTCCGGCACGCGCTTCAGATCAACCTCGGCGCCGCCCGCCCGCGCGCCGTCCGCGATGGCGTTCGCCATCGTTTCGATATGGCCGTACATGGAATAATAAAGAACGAGAACTTTCGTCATGGTCATCTCCTTCGACGCTTCGCCGACTGATCTCAGCGACGTCTGACGCATTTCGAAGATGACGCTTCAGAACCTTCCCGCCAGCCGTCGGCGCCGGAACACGGTGTTCGCGCAAAGCGAACACCCATCGATCAAGCAAGTCCGGGATGGCTCTTGAGACGGACTGCGAGAAAATCAATGAGCGCGCGAACCTTCGCGGATCGTTCCCGGCCAGGCGGGAAAACCACATGAACGCCGACAGGAAACGGTCTCCAGCCTGGAAGGATCTGTTCCAGCCGGCCCGCCAGCACCGCCTCTCCGACAATGAACCGAGGCAAAGCGACAGCGCCCAGACCCGCGATGGCGGCTTCTCGTATCGCCTCGCCATTGTTCATGACGAGACGCGGGCGAACATCCACGCTCGCCTCGTCGGCCTCAGCGCTCTCGCATTGAAACCGCCAATTCTGGCTGGACGGAATGTTCGCATAGCCGATGGTCGGCAGGCTCTTGATGTCCTGCGGCGTTTCCGGTCGGCCATACTTGGCGAGCAGTCCGGGCGACGCGCATACGATCCGCTCACTGACGCATAGCTTGCGAGCAATCAGGGTCGAGTCCGGCATACGCCCGACGCGCACGCCGAGATCGTATCCTTCGCCGGCGATATCGACGTATCGATCGTCCATGTCGACGGCGAGACGAAGCGCCGGGTGCAGAGCGGCGAATTCAATCAGAACGTCGTTCAGTACAGCGAGCGTGAAACTCATCGGCGCCGCGACGCGCAGGGAGCCGGAAAGCCCGGTCTCGGCGGGCCGCAGGTCGTTCGCCGCATCCTCCAGCTCCAGCAGCAGCTTTTCGGCGCGGCGATAGAACGCCATGGCCTCCTCAGTCGGCGTCAGGTGCGTCGAGGACCGGATGAACAGATCCGCGCCGAGCGCCGCTTCCAGATTGGCGATCCGCCGACTGACCGCCGATCGCGCGACATCGAGCCGACGCGCCGCAGCGTTGACGCCGCCCTCCTCCACGACGGCGAGAAACGTGCGAATATCGTCCAGCTGGAGAGCCACCTCGTCAGTCTCCTGAATTCACAAGCGCCGTCATGGCGTCGAGATAGTCGCCGAAGGCTTTCCGACCGGTTTTGGTGAGTCGTGCGCGCGTTTCGGTTTTGCGCCCGACGATCTGTCTGTCCACATCCACATATCCCGCTTCATCAAGCTTTCGAAGCTGCACGGATAGATTACCCTTGGTGGCGTCGAGCTTCTCCAGCAATTCGTTAAAGGTCGCCGTTTCAGCACTCGCCAGATACGCCATGATGCCGAGGCGCAGGCGACCGTGAATGATGTCGTCGATGCGTGAGATGTCGAAGCGTGACATTCAGCTCATCGTCGGCTTGCGGAGCATGAGATAGAGACCGGGACCGCCCATGAACCCCGCAAGCCCAAGTCCCAGCACCAGCATGTAGCGCGCATCGCCGACGAGGACGCCGAGAAGCGCCGCCGTCGCGTACCAGCCGAAGGCCACCACGCCGAGCCAAAGACGCCGACTTATCATGGCGGCCGCGAACCACGCCGCGCCCTGCAGCGCGGCGAGAACAGAAGGGTAAAGCGCCCATATGCTCCAGTCGCCTGCCTTTGAAGCTGCAGATCCGAAGGCGATGACCATGGCGGCGTTCGCGATACCCGCGCCAGCGAAAAGGCCGGAAATGGCGCGCGCTGCGACGCCCTTCTGTATGAGGCCGCCGCGCTCTCGCCAGAAAACATAGATGCAAGCCGCGATGAAAACGCCAGTCGCCGCGGCAGCCGAGAGCAGACCGGTCCCCGGCGGCGTCGGCAACCCGACCATGCTCGCCCAGATGAGAAGCGCCTGAGCCCCGTAAGCGAACCCTGCGACCGCGAACAAAAGCCCGGTTGAGCGCGAGACCTGTCCGCTTCCGCTGTCGGCGGCGACGCCTCGCAAGTACGCGAGCGCCTCAAGGGCGGATTCTTTCGACTCGCTCATGACCACCTCCGAATTCCCCGACCGGCTTGTTGACTTCTTCGCCGTCGAGCATCAAGTACCCAAAACAGGTTTACGAAATAAACCTGTTCAATTGCATTCCAGAGAGAGGGGATACCAATGGGATTTTGGAAATGGGGCGCGATCACAGGCGGCGCGTTGGCGGCGTTATATCTGGGAGGCGCGTTGTCGCTTGTCCTGAAACCGTTCGACACCACGTTCGACGACGCGCCGATGACCGAAGCACAGTGGATCGGCCTGCAGCGACTTGGCGGCGGGGTGAACTCCCAGGATACGCCCTATCGAGAGGCGTCGTTCACGGCGCGGGACGGCGAGACGATCGCGGCGCGCCGGTACGGCCCGGAGCAAAGCGAAACGGCGATCGTGCTCGTGCATGGGGTCGCCAGCGACGCCTCCTGGTTCAACAACGCCGCGGGCCTGCTGGTTGCGGCGACGGACGCGGAGATCATCACGCCGGACCTGCGCGGCCACGGCGCCTCGGGCGGCCGGCCCTTCGACGTCGACTACACCGGTCAGTATGAAGACGACATCGCCGATGTAATCGACGCATTGCAGTCTGAGCGTCGGGGCCGATCAATCCTTCTCGCCGGTCACTCAATGGGCGGAGGCATCGCTCTGCGCTACGCCCTCCTCAAGGGTGCGCCTCAGATCGATGGATACGTTCTGTTCGCGCCCAATTTCGGCGAAGGTCCAACCCGCCGGAAACCGAACCCGGACGCACCGAAAGCCGATGGTTTCGTGCGCTTCAGCCTCGGGCGGACGATCGGTCTCCTGATGCTGAACGGCGTCGGCATCACCGCTCTCGACCACCTGCCGACCCTCGCCTTCAACGCGCCGCCGGCCATGCCTGTCTACAGCTATCGAGCGATGATGAACGGTCAGCCGAACGCGCCAGAAGACGCGCCCGTCGCCCTGCAGGCGATCGACGAACCCCTCCTCGTCATCGTCGGCTCTCATGACGAGGTGTTCTACGCGCCCGGCTTCGCAGAAGTGGTTGAAGCGAACTCGGATGGCGAAGTGTTTCTCATCGACGGCGCGACGCACCAGAGCGTCGTCAACGATCCGCGGTCGTTTGAAATCATCGAGCGATGGATGCGCGCCGCTTACTGAGCGCCTTCGGCGGCCATGGCTCGCAGCATGGCCGCCGTCTCCTCGCGCGAATTGACCCGCGGAAACGGCGTGTCGGGAATATCGACGTCCAGGAATCGGCAAAGCGGCTCCCAGCCGTCCTTCGCTTCGAAGACGAGTAGACGTTCGGACGGAAAAGCGGCCCGCACCTCGGCGTTGTGTGCCTCGAAGCGGGCGAGCATGGCGTCGCGGTCGTCCAGCGCGCAGCCGAAGAACCCGCCGATGACCGCGCCGACCATGTCGCCGAAGGGCGTCCCGGCGCCGGCGGCGAGAAACTCCGGATTGAAGATCGTCTCCTGGGTCGAAACGAACCAGCTTTCCGCGTCGCGAACCGTCAGAATGATTTTCGCTTCAGGATAAACCTCCGACAGCTCTTTCCAGTAGGCCGCGACGGGAAAATCGACGCCCGCTCTGAAGGCTTTGTGGCCGTCGAAAATCATCCCCCAGTCCGGCGCCCCGCCGGCGACGGCCGACCACTGGGCGATCGCAGGCTCATGCGCGATCACTTCGAACATGTGGTAGCACGGATCAAAGCCCAGCTTCTCCAGCGCTAGCTTCAAGGATGCCGTGCCCGTGCGTCCAAGTCCGGCTCCGATCACCTGCAGCACCATTGCGCCCTCGCCTCTCGCTGAAAAACATACTTTGGCGCGCCGCGTCAGCGTCGGCAAACCCGCCTTTCGCTTCCGCTCGGCGCGGCTTAAGTCGGGGGCATGACCGACATCACCAATCCAGAGGCTCAAAACCTCCTCGCCGCCCTTCTTGATCAGGCGAAGACCGCCGGCGCCGACGCCGCGGACGCCGTTCTTTATTCCTCGACCAGCCAGGGCGTCTCGTGGCGGCTCGGCAAAATGGAGGATGTGGAGCGCTCCGAAACGACGGATCTCGGCCTCCGCTGCCTCGTCGGCCGGCGTCAGGCGGTGATCTCCACGACCGACCGCTCGGCGGAGGGCCTGAAAGAACTCGTGGAGCGCTGCGTCTTCATGGCGAAGAACGCGCCGGAGGACCCCTATTGCGGCCTCGCGCCCGCGGAGAAACTGGCGACCTCCGTTCGCGACGATCTGGAACTCGACGACGGCTCCGACCCGTCCGCCGAGGCGCTGACGGAACGCGCGGCGGAGTGCGAGGCGGCGGCGCTGGCGATCAAGGGCGTCACGAACTCCTCCGGTGCCGGGGCGAGCTTCGGGCGCGGCTCGAAATGGTTCGCGACGTCCACGGGCGCGTTTTTCACGCACTCCGGCACGTCGCATTCGGTCTCCGTCTCCGTGCAGGCGGAAGACGCCAACGGCATGGAGCGCGATTACGATTACGACTCGCGGCGCTTCCTCACCGACCTCATGTCGGCCGAGGCCGTCGGCAAATCGGCGGGCGAGCGCACTGTCAAACGCCTCAGCCCGCGGAAGATGAAGTCGGGCAAGATGCCGGTCGTCTACGACAACCGCCTCGCGGCCTCGCTCATCGGGCACCTCTCCGGCGCCATCAACGGCGCGGCGATCGCCCGCGGAGTGAGCTTCCTGAAAAACCGGATGGGCGAGCAGCTATTCGATCCTTCCATCACGATCACGGACGATCCCCATGTGAAGCGCGGCGCCGGCAGCCGAGCTGTGGACGGCGAAGGTCTGCCGAACGGAAAGGTCGCGATCATCGACGAGGGCCGCCTCACGACCTGGCTTCTCAACACCGCCCATGCGCGTCAGTTAAAACTGGAGCCGACCGGCCACGCGACCCGCGGCGCCGGCGGTCCGCCGGGCGCAGGCGCGTCGAACCTCACTCTTCAGCCCTCGGATGTCTCGTTCGACAATCTCATTGCGGACATCCCCCTCGGGCTCCTCGTCACCGACATGTTCGGCCCGCAGGTGAACCCGAATACGGGGGATTACTCCGTCGGCTGTTCCGGTTTCGCCATCGAGAACGGCGCCGTCGCGTATCCGGTCTCTGAGATCACCATCGCGGGCGACCTCCTCACCATGTTCAAGAGCCTCCGCCCCGCCTCCGACCTTTTCATCCGCGGCGCGAGCAACGCCCCGTCGGTCCGCGTCGAGGGGATGACGGTCGCCGGCGAATGAGCCGCGCCGCCGACCGACGCGCCCTCGAGGAAGCCGTCGCCGAAGCCGCCGAGGCGGTGATGGGGCGCTTCAAGGCGCCCATGGAGGTCGGCCGGAAGTCCGACGGCAGTCCGCTGACGGAGGCCGACCTCATCGCCGACCATATCCTCCGCACCCGCCTCATGGGTCATGCGCCGGACTATGGCTGGCTGTCGGAAGAGAGCCGCCGCACGCCAGCCGCGGAAGCAGGCGGCGCGGTCTGGGTGGTCGACCCCATCGACGGCACGCGCGCGTTCTCGAACGGACGCGATGATTTCTCCGTCTGCGGCGCGCTGATCGAAGACGGGAAGGCCGTCCTCTCGGTCGTCTCGGCGCCCGCGCGCAAGGAGACCTTCATCGCCGAGGCGGGCGCCGGGGCGACGCGCAACGGCGAACGCCTCCGCGCGGCGGAGACCCGCCGCCTCGACGGGGCGCGCATCTTTGGTCAGGAGCGCATGTTCGCCCACCCCGCCTGGCCGCGGGCGTGGCCGGAGCTGCGCGTCTCCAATCCGAATTCGACGAACCTGCGCGCCGCCCTCGCGGGCGCCGGAGAGGCCGACGCCGTCCTCGCCCTGTTCCCGAAAGCCGACTGGGACGCCGCGCCCGGCGCCCTCATCGCGCGCGAGGCGGGGCTCGCCGTGACGGACCATCTCGGCGAGGCGCACCGCTACGCGCGGCCCGAAGCGCGCCAGCGCAGCCTCCTCGTCGCGACGCCGGGGCTGCACGGAGAGCTTCTCTCCCGCCTTGCGCATCTTCCCGCGGACCTCACGACCGTCGCGCCGAAACGCTGAACCGGGCCAAGGGGAGACATCCCCGCGAACCCGTGGCATATCCCGCTCGATTCTTGACATGCCTCACTCAAGGGAGATCGGCGCCATGCCCGACCAGCAACTCCTGCACCTCGTCTTCGGCGGCGAGCTGGAAGACCCGCAGACGGTCCGCTTCACCGACCTCGCGGCCCTCGACATCGTCGGCGTCTTCCCGAACTACGTCGAGGCGGAGAAAGCCTGGCGCTCAAAAGCGCAGGCGACCGTCGACAACGCCCATGTGCGCTACTTCATCGTCCACATGCACAAGCTGCTGGACCCCGACGGCGACGGTAAATTTTAAGCTCGGCGGCGATTGGTTGCTGACGTCGTCCTGAGGAGCCGCGCCAGCGGCGCCACGAAGGACGGGCCGCGAGCGCCGGCGCCCCGTCGCCATCCTTCGCGACGCACGGCTCCGCCGCGCTCCTCAGGATGAAGATTGATCTGGAGTACGAGCGTGGCCGACCCTGTCACCCGCGAGAGCCTCGCAACCAAAGAAGGCCGCAAGCGCGCCTGGCGCGGGCTCATGCTCGCCGACCATGGGGTCCTGCGCCTCATCTACGACAACACCCACTGGATCGACGATCAGCTGGCGCGCACCTATCAACCCTCGCCCGGCAAGCTGGCGAAATTCGCGAAACGGGGGGTGAAGACGGTCGTCAATCTCCGCGGGGAGAGCGATACGGGCTTTTTCCGGCTGGAGGAGGAAGCCTGCGAGAAGCTCGGGCTCGAGCTCATCAGCTTCAAGGTCTATTCCCGCGACGCGCCGTCGAAGGAGGTCCTCTACGGCGCCAAGGAGCTCTTCGCCCGCATTCAGTACCCGGCCATCATGCACTGCAAGTCCGGCGCGGACCGCACGGGGCTGATGGGGACGCTCTATAAATTCCTCCACAAGGGCGAGCCCATGGAGGCCGCCATGGAGCAGCTCTCCTTCCGCAAATACGGCCATGTCCGCGCCGGCAAGACCGGCGTCATCGACTACGCCTTCGAAAAATTCATCGCCTGGCGCGACGAGACCGGCGGCGACTTCTGGACCTGGGTCGAGGAGGTCTACGACCCGAAAGCGGTGAAGGCGGAGTATCTCGGCAGCTGGTGGGGAAATTTGCTGACGGAGAAGATACTCAGGCGGGAGTGAACGACGCCGTTTCGACGCCGTCCGTTTACGTTCCTCGCGTCCACTCGTCGATGGACAGGCGATGGTCCTCGCACGAACCACTATAACTGAATGACGCCGTTTCCTGATCGACGCGATATAGTTCAGCTGAGAACGAGAATTCGCCGGTGGGCATACGGAGGATCCCGAAGGACCTGAAGTTGTCCTCCGGCTGGCTTTTGTCGATCTTTGCGAGGTGAAGCCGCCGGTCGCCGAACTGATCGATCTCATAGGTCATTTCGGCATTCGAAAAGACGAGCGTTCCGACGCAACTCTGTGCTAAAATATCGACGCACAGCTTCAGATCTGTCGGCTCCGACGCGCCGGCGAGCGGCTGCGGCAGGAGCGAACGATCCAACCTGTGGAATCGCAGATACAGAACACCGGTCCGGAGCGTGCGCTCTGTAAAAATCGGATACGAGTTGGAGCTTTCGAATTCGCCGACGCATTTCAGGACTTTGCGGTCCTGAACCAGAAAATCGTAGGCAACGACCGCCCCGGCGCCCAACGCCGCAGCCACGCCGAGCGTGATCGTCGCTTTCGCGACTCCCCCAAGAAAACCCATCGCTCACTCCCCCTTAGAGTTGCTTCCGCTGGTTGTGGCGGAGAGTAGCCGGTTTCGAGGGCGTTGGCACTGGGGGGGGATAAAAGCGGAGGATAGCGCGGAAACCGGCGGCGACTTCTGGACCTGGGTCGAGGAGGTCTACGACCCGAAAGCGGTGAAGGCGGAGTATCTGGGTTGCCGGAAGAAGAACCTGTAGAAAAGGCGAATTCTGAGGTGGAAGTAATCTCAGTTCCCTCGCCTAGTTCCGCGCTCACCTCCGCGTCGGCGGCGATAGTCGAGTGGACTGCAAAAAGAATTGGCCGTATTCGGACCCGGCGCCCAAGAAGAGCTACCTTCTTCTTGGCGTTGAACTGAAATCTGGGAGTTCGATATGCCAGACTCTTCCCGGGCTCCGGCGTATACGTCCTAATTTGTCCTGCGTGCGCCGTCGGCGCAAAGGAACTCCAACGTAAGTGTCTATGGAGAAAATACCTCTCGTGTCAGCGACAAGTACTTCTACAATACGTTCCGTTGCGCCATAGTGAAATCGCGCGGCAAGAGCTGCGAAATTCTCCGCCCGCGCTCCGCTCTTCTTACAAAATTTATCCAAAGATTTCGAATATTCGTAGACTGCCTTTGTTAAAGAGTCCGACGCCTTACCCTCAGTAACAATCCCATTCAAGAAATCGACTTCTACATATTTTTGAGGGCTGCGCATTGCGTCAGCAAAAACACTCACTTCTCGGTAGCCGATCAACAAGCAAATTCCAGATGCCAACGAATCCGCAAGATTATGCCCGACCGATCTGAGAACTCCTGATTTCATAACTCACTCCGCCGCCTCGCTTTCCCGGAACTGCAGCGCCGCGAGCCGCGCATAGACGCCGCCCGCCGCCACGAGCTCATCATGCCGCCCGCGCTCGACGATGCGTCCGGCGTCCATGACGAAGATCTCGTCCGCGTCGCGGACGGTGGCGAGGCGGTGGGCGATGACGAAGGTGGTGCGCCCTTCGGAGAGGCGCGCGAGGGCCGCCTGCACTTGGCGCTCTGATTCCGCGTCGAGGGCCGAGGTCGCCTCGTCGAGGAGGAGGATCGGCGCGTCTTTCAGGAACGCGCGCGCAAGGGCGATGCGCTGGCGCTGGCCGCCGGAGAGCTTCGAGCCGCCCTCGCCGACCTGCGTGTCGTAACCGTCCGGCAGGGCGCGGATGAACGCGTCCGCCGCGGCGGCCTTCGCGGCTTCGATAATCTCCGCCTCCCCCGCGCCGCGCCTGCCGAGGGCGATGTTCGCGCGCACCGTGTCGTCGAAGAGCGTCACGTCCTGGCTGACGACGGCGACCGCATCGCGCACGGAGGAAAGCCGCGCAGCGCGCACGTCGACGCCGTCGATGCGCACCGCCCCTGCGCTCACATCATAAAGCCGCGGGATGAGGTTGAAGACGGTCGATTTCCCCGCCCCGCTTTCGCCGACGAGCGCGATGGTCCGCCCCGGCGCGATGTCGAAGGAAAGATCGCGCAGCGCCGGCTCCGCCCCGCCATAGGCGAAGGAGACGGCCTCGAACGCGACGCGCCCGCGCGGCGCGGCGTTCGGTAGATCGACCGCGTCCGGCGCATCGGCGATTTCGCCCCGCTCGTCGAGGAATTCGAAAATCCGCTCCAGCGCGCCGAGGCCTTCCTGCACGACGGCGTTGAGCGTCCCGAGCCCGCGGGCGGGCTGGGAGAGGAGAAGGAGCGCGATGATGAAGGAGATGAACTGCGGCCCGTCGATGGCGCCGGCTTCCACCCGCAACGCCACCACCGCGACGACGATGGCGAGGGCGATGGAGCCGATGAAGAAGATGAGGGGCTCGTTGAGCGCCTTCGTGAAGGCGAGCTTTTCGCCGAGCGCCAATCGCTCCTCGAAGGCCGCCTCGGCGCGTTTGGTCTCGTAAGGCTCCAGCCGGAACGTCTTCACCATGCGCGCGCCGCCGATGGTCTCGGAAAGGAGCGCCGTCAGGTCGCCGATCTGCGCCTGCGTCGTGCGGGAGGTTTCGCGGATCGCCTTGCCGATGCGTGCGATGGGGAGCCCCACGATCGGGTAAACGCAAAGGACGACGAGGAAGAGGACCCAGTCGTAATAGATCATGGTGCCGCAGAGGGCGAGGAGCGTGAGGACGTCCCGCACCCCGTTCGCGACCCGCGTCATGGTCTCGCGCAGGACGAAGGGGTCTGACGTAAAGCGCGTGACGATCTTCCCCGCCGCATCCTCGCGCACCTGGCCGAGATCAAGCGCGAGGAGGTTCTGGAACATGCGCACCTGCAGGTCGCGCAGCGCCCGCAGCGCCGCGCCGAGGGTGAGGCGCGTCTGGATGTACTGCGAGAGCGCGTTCACCGCGCCGAGGGCGATGACGAGGACGGGCCCGAAGATCATCACCGTTCGCACGTCGGCGTTGAAAGTCTCGCTCCCCTCCGCCGTGAAGGCGGAATTGATCCACTCCACGCCAATGGGAATGGCGCTCGCCGAGGCCGCGTAAACGCCCGTAAACAGCAGCGCGCCGACCACGCGCGGCCAGTACCGGCCGAGCCCCTCGCGCCAGAGGCGGAGGAGGAGGCCGATCGCGGACGAGGTCGCGGGGTTGGACAAGAGAGCGTCTCCGGCTATCGAGCGCGGACCATCGCCACGCCCGCAGCGCGCCGCAAGGGCTTAAGCCCGAGGACGGCGCGTCGTAAGGTCCGCCCCGCATTGAAAAAGCTGCTCCAGTCCCCCGCCGCCGTCTGGCTCCTCGGCCGCATCGCCGCGGCCTATATCCGCTTCGTCTACGCGACGACGCGCTGGGAGCGCGTGGGCTGGGAAGCCGCCGACGCCGCCAGATCGTCCGAAAAAGCGGGCGTTCTGTGCTTCTGGCACGGGCGGATCGCGGAAAGCGCCGCCGTCTGGCGCGACCGACGCTGGTCGAAAGCGGTCGCGAAGGACGTGACGATCCTCATCTCGTCCAATCGCGACGGCGCCGTCATCGCCTCGGCCATGAAGCCGTTCTCCATCGACGTCGTGCGCGGCTCGGCGGCGAACAAGAAGAAAGCCGCGAAGCAGAAAGGCGGCGTCAGCGCGTTCCGGTCGCTCATCAAGACGCTGCGCGCCGGAAAATGGGCCGCCATCACCCCGGACGGGCCGCGGGGCCCCCGGATGCGCGCGCAGGCAGGCGTCGCGGCGCTGGCGGCGACCACCGGCGCGCCGGTTCTGCCCCTCGGCTGGTCGGTGACGAACGGCAAGCTCCTCGGCAGCTGGGACCGGTTTCTCCTGCCGCGCCCCTTCGGCCGCGGCGCCGTGGTCTTCGGTCCGCTGATCGAGCCCGAACCCGGCAAGCGCTCCGAAGAAGACATCGAAGCCCTCCGCCTTCGGATCGAACAGGGCCTCATCGCCGCGACGCAGGAGGCCGACCGCCTCCTCGGTCGCGAACCTGTCGAGCCCGACCCCGCCCTTCCCGCACCTGAAGCCGCCGAACCGGAATTCGCCTGATGGCCGACGCCCCCCTCCCCCTCGGTCTCAAGCTCTATCGCGCGCTCAGCAGCGCTTCGGGGCCCATCGCGCGCATGGCGCTCAACGCGCGGCTGAAGCGCGGCAAAGAAGACCCGACACGACTCGGCGAGCGTATGGGCCACGCCGGCCGTCCGCGTCCGGACGGCTCGCTCGTCTGGATCCACGGCGCGAGCGTCGGAGAGAGCCTCTCCGTCCTCCCCCTCGTTCAGCGTATTGCGGAGACACGTCCGCAGGCGACGGTTCTCGTCACCACCGGCACCGTCACCTCCGCGGCGCTGATGGCCGAACGCCTGCCTGCGAACGCGCTCCACCAGTTCATCCCGGTCGATCATCCGGCCTATGTCACGCGCTTTCTGGAACACTGGCGACCGGACGCCGCGCTCTTCGTCGAGAGCGAGTTCTGGCCGAACCTCATTCTCGGCGCCAAGGCGGCGGGCGTGCCCATGGCGCTCCTCAACGGGCGCATGTCGCCGAAGTCGTTCGAAAACTGGAAGCGCCGCCAACGGACCATCGGCGCGCTGCTTGGCGCCTTCGACGCGCTCATCGCGCAGGACGCCGACAACGCCGAGCGCCTGAAGGCCCTCTCCGGCGCAGAGGTCTCGGTTTTCGGAAACCTGAAACTCGCCGCGGCGCCACTGCCGGCGGACACGGAGCTTCTCGCCCGTCTCGGCGGCGCGGTCGGCGGACGACCGCTGTGGATGGCGGCCTCCACCCATCCCGGCGAAGAAGAGATCGCCCTCGACGCCCACCGCGAGCTTCTGACCGCCAACCCGGACCTCCTCCTCATCCTCGCCCCCCGCCACCCGGTGCGCGGCGACGAGGTGGCGGCGCTGGTCGCCGAACGCGGGTTTTCATTCGCGCGACGCTCGCACGACGCGGTTCCGACGGCGGAGACCTCCGTCTACCTCGCCGACACCCTCGGCGAGCTCGGCGTTTTCTATCGGCTGGCGGATATCGCTTTCGTCGGCGGCTCCGCGGCGGAAAAAGGCGGGCACAACCCGCTGGAGCCCGCGCGGCTGCGCACGGCGATCCTTCACGGTCCGCACACGTTCAATTTCGCGGAGATCTATGCGGACCTGCGCGCCGCGGGCGGCTCGGCGCTGGTGCGCAACGAACGCGATCTCGCCATGGCCGTCGCGCGGCTGATCGGCGATGCGAAAACCCGCGCCTCCATGGCGAACGCGGCCGAGGCGAGCGCCGAAGCGAGCGCCGTACGCGTGCTCGACGAAGTGGTCGACCATCTCGCGCCGATGCTTCCCGAGCTTCCCGCCGCCTCATGAAGCCGCCCCGCTTCTGGTCGAACCCGGCCCATGCGCCCGGCCTCGCGGCGCGCCTCCTCGCCCCCGCAGGCGCGCTCTACGCGCGCGCCGTCGCCCGGCGGATCGAGAAGACGTCGCCGGTCGATCCGGGCGTTCCCGTCATCTGCATCGGCAACGCCACCCTCGGCGGCGTCGGCAAGACGCCCTTCGCGCGGCTCCTCATGGAACGGCTGAAGGCGCGCGGGATCGCGGGCGCCTTCCTCAGCCGCGGCTATGGCGGGTCGGAGAAAGGCCCGCTCCGGGTCGATCCCCATCGCCACGGCGCCGCGGACGTCGGCGACGAGCCGCTCATGCTCTCCGCCGACGCGCCCGCCTACATCGCGCGCGATCGCGCGGCGGGCGCTCGCGCAGCGGTCGCGGACGGCGCGCAGGCGATCCTCCTCGATGACGGCCACCAGAACCCAACACTCGCAAAGCGCCTGACATTCCTGCTGGTCGATGCGGAGACAGGCTTCGGCAACGGCTGCGTATTTCCCGCGGGCCCCCTGCGCGAACCCGCGGATGTGTCAGCCGCCCGCGCAGACGCGTTGGTTCTGGTGAAATCCTCGCGCGACTCCGCGATCCGCAACGACCTCGCCGAATTCGCGCCCGAGCTGCCGCGCCTTTCCGCATGGCTGGAGCCAGAGAACGCTGAACCCGCTCGGGTGCTGGCGTTCTGCGGCATCGGGCGGCCCGAGAAATTCTTCGAAACCCTGCGCGCCGCGGGGTTCGACGTGGCCGAAACCGCGGCTTTCGGCGACCACGAACCCTATGTCGAGGCCGATCTGGAGCGCTTGCGCGCGCGGGCCCAGGAACTCGGCGCGCGCCTCATCACCACCGAAAAAGACGCCGCCCGGCTCGGCTCCGCCGGCGCCGACATCGACGTCCTGAAAGCGCGCATGAAGGTCGATGACGCAGCCCTTCTCGACACGCTTCTGGCGCGCGCGTTCGACGGAACGCCTTCTGCGAGGTAAATATCCACCGCCATGGCTGAGACGACCATTTCCGCCGACGCGCCGCAGGCTTTGACCGCGCCGCGCGAAGACCGACCGGTGACGTTCGCGCACCGGGCGGAACTTGTCGTCTTCAACGCTTATCTCGGTCTCTCCCATCTCCTCGGCGTCGATCGCGCCTCGCGCTGGTCCGGCGCGCTCGCACGCGCGCTCGGCCCCCTCCTCGGCGGCGTCCAGCGCCGTGCGGAGACGAACATCCGCGCCGCGTTCCCGGAGGCAAGCGACGACGAGGTCCGCGCCATCCTGCGTGAGGCGTGGGACAATCTCGGCCGCACCGGCGCTGAATACGCTCATCTTGACCAGTTCCGTCCTTACGAAGAAGGCGGGCGCTTGGAGATGGTGAACGGCGAGCGGCTGAAAGCGTACGCGACGAACGGTCGGCCGGTCATCTTCATCTCCGGCCACCTCGCGAACTGGGAGGTGATGTCCATCGCGTTCCACCGCGCCGGGCTCGACTATGCGGTGCTCTACCGGGCGGCGAACAACACGCTCATTGATCAGCGCATCATCGATCTGCGCTCCGCCGTCATGTCGGTCGATCAGATCCCGAAGGACCATCGTGGCGGCAAGCGGCTGATGAAAGCGGCGAAGGCGGGTCGCCCGCTCGCCATGCTGGTCGACCAGAAAATGAACGACGGCATCCCGTCACGACTTTTCGACGAGGAAGCTATGACCTCGCCGACGCCGGCGCGCCTCGCCTTGAAGTTCGGCGCGGACATCGTGCCGGTGAGCGTGCAGCGCCTCGAGGGCGCAAATTTCCGTATGCAGACGCACGAGCCGATCGTCTTCGAGCCGACGGGCGATCAGGCGGCGGACATTGAAGCGCTTACTCTCAAGATCAACCAGGAGATTGAGGGCATGATCCGCGCCGCGCCCGGCCAGTGGCTCTGGTTCCATCGGCGCTTTCCCAAGGATCGGTATCGGCGATGAGCGAGAAGCGCAAACGCTGCGTTCTGCATGTCGGCGCCGGGCTCACCGGCGCGTCGGTGTTTCAGTCCGTATGCGAGCGCGCCCGCCATGAACTCGCCGTCGATGATGTCGACTACCCGCCTGACCCCCGCGAACAGGAGTGCGATCGGGAGACCGAGACCGGCAACGCCATCTGCCTGCGGAACTACCTGCTGAACCCGCGCCCTGAGAGCTTCGCCGCGCAGGCGAACAAGCGCATGGCGTGGATGCAGATCGCGGCGTCCTCAGCGCGCACCCTCGTCCTCTCCGACGACGCCCTGCACAAGGCGCCGGTCGAGCGGCTGAAAGAACTCCGCGCCCACCTCTCCGCGCACGGGCGATCCGTGGAAGTCGTTTTCGTCCTGCGCGAAGCGACCAGCCACGCCGTCGCCGCCTATGGCCGCCTCGTGCGCGATCAGGGGCTTCGCCAAAGCTTTTCGGAGTTCGTCTTCGGGCATAAGCCGCCGTTTTTCGCGAGCGCCGAGCGTCTCGCACTCGCCTTCGGGCGCGAGAACATCCGCCCGGTGATCTATTCCGCCGATCCGCGCGAAACCGCAGGCGCCATTTTCGACCGCATCGGCGTCGACGCTCCGGCGGCGCTGGCGGCGGGCGCCGACCGCGAGCCGCAGACCGGCGCGCGGGCTCTGGC
>CAYFIB010000034.1:11813-28173 GCA_964342855.1 uncultured Caulobacterales bacterium | reverse complement strand
ACGCGCTCGCCGAAGAAAGCAACGTGAACGCCCCATTCGTACTCGCAGCCGCAGCGCGCCGTGATGCGGTCGATGACGAGCTCGCGCTGACGCAGGGTCAGGTTGCCCTTGTCCAGCAGGCCGCCGCCCATGAAGCGCGCGAACAGGCGTTCGTCACGGGCGAGGGTGGTGAAAAGCGCGAGCGGCGGAACGCCCGGCGGCATGGTTTTATCCAGCTGGGCCTGAACGGCTTCCGGAAACGGCGCTTCGGCGGGGGCGATGCGGGCGGACATGAGCGAAATCTCCTGCTATCATTTTCGAAGCAGAAGGTGGCGCGACGGCGCTACGGTTTCAATAGCAAAATGCAGTCCGGACGTTCATGACCAAAACCCCGCTTCCCGGCCGCCGCGTCCGCGGATCGCGCACCGGCCGCCCGCTCATGGCGCTGCTCGACCTCGTCGGCCGCCGCCATGCGCTCCGTATCCTCTGGGAGTTGCGAAACCGCCCGCTCACCTTTCGCGACACGCAGGCCGCCGCCGAGGTGAGCCCGAGCGTTCTCAACGCCCGCTTCGCCGAACTGCGCGAGGCGCGGATCGTCGAGCTTGGCGAAGAAGGCTATCAGCTGACGGACGAAGGCGCCGCGCTGATCGAGGCGTTCATGCCGCTGGCGGAGTGGTCGGAAAGCTGGGGCGCCGGGATGGGGCGGTAGCCGTTGGTGTCCCGATGCGCCTCAACCCGTCATCCCGGGCGAGCGAAGCGAGACCCGGGACCCAGGGCCGCAGGCGCTGCACGTCGACGCCCTGGGTCCCGGATAACGGCTTCGCCGTTTCCGGGATGACGCTGAAAGAACGGGAATCACCCGTCCAGAAACTCCGCATGGAGATCGACAGACGAGCGCTTGCCGATGTCCTTCGCGTTCTTTTCCAGCCATTCCGACGCTGCGTCGCGGCCGCGGTCGCGCAGGTTGGTGAGGAACGTCCACTGGGTATTGTACTTCGAGGCGAGAGAGAAGTCCTTCAGCGACTGGTCCGCACGGATCGCGTGGAAAAGAATGTCCCGCAACTCGCCTTTTTTCTCGTCCTTGATCCAGTCTTCACGCAATAGTTTCTGCACGAACGCGACCGCGCGCATTTCTTTCAGAAGCGCCGTGTTGAACGAGATTTCGTTGATGCGGTTCATGATCTCGCTGGAGCGCACGGGGATCTCCTCGCGCTCGATGGGGTTGAGGTGCACCACGAGGATGTCGCGCGTGTCCACGTCGTAAAAGAGCGGCCAGAGCGACGGGTTCCCCATATAGCCGCCGTCCCAGTAGGCCTCGCCGTCGATCTCCACCGCCTGATATAGAAAAGGCAGGCACGCCGAGGCGAGCACTATGTCCCGCGTCATCTCCTGCGTCCGAAAGACCTTCACCTTGCCCGTGCGCACGTTGGTCGCGGAGACGAAGAGCTTCGTGTGCCTGCACTGGCGCAGGGCGTCGAAATCGATCTGCTCGTCGAGAATGTCCCGAAGCGGATTGATCTGCAGCGGGTTGAAATCGTAGGGGCTGACGGTGCGGGTGAAGGTCTCCATGGCGGAGTAGGCGAAAGCGTGCGCCGGCTCCCAGAAGCTCATGAACGCTTCGAAGAAGGGAACGTCCTTCCACTCCTCCGGCGCCGGCCCCTCGACCGCGTGCTGCGCCCACGGCGGATCGAAGACGCCGAAGCGCTCCTTGATGCGGCTCACGGCCTCCCAGAAATCATGCAGCGCCTGCCGGGCGTTCTCCACGCTGTGTTTCGGTCCGCCCTGATAATACCCGTGGGCGTAGGCGGCGGCGTTCATCGCCCCCGCCGAGGTCGCCGAGACGCCGATGAAATCGAGCCGGCCGTCCTCAAGCAGACGATCCATGACGCCCCAGGCGTAGGCGCCATGGGCGCCGCCGCCCTGCAGGGCGAGGTTGATGGGCTTTTTCGCCGCCATCGGACTTACTGCGCCGTCCAGCCGCCTTCGACCGGCAGCGCCGCGCCGTTGACGGAGGCGCCGGCGTCGGAGGCGAGATAGAGCATGAGGCCGTTCAGCTGTTCGAAGGTGACGAACTTCTTCGTGGGCTGCGCTTTCAGGATGACGTCCTTCACGACCTCATCCTCCGTCATGCCGCGCGCTTTCGCGGTGTCGGCGATCTGGCCCTTGACGAGGGGCGTTTCGACATACCCCGGGCAGATGGCGTTGCAGGTGATGTTCTGCTCGGCGACTTCCAGCGCGACCGTCTTCGTCATGCCGATGACGCCGTGTTTCGCCGCGACGTAGGCGGACTTGAAGGGCGAGGCGACGAGGCCGTGCGCCGAGGCGAGGTTGATGATCCGCCCGCGGCCCTGCTTCTTCATGATTGGCAGCGCCGCCTTGGTGGTGTGGAAGGCGGAGGTGAGGTTGATCGCGATGATCGCGTCCCACTTGTCTTCCGGGAACTCGTCGATGGGCGAGACCTTCTGGATGCCGGCATTGTTGATGAGGATGTCGAGCCGACCGAACGCCTTTTCGGTTTCAGCGATGAGGGCGCGGATTTCCTCCGGCTTCGTCATGTCGGCGCCGTTATAGAGCACCTTCACGCCGTGTTCGCTTTCAAGGCGAGCGCGCTCCTTCTCGATTTCGGCGGCGTCGCCGAAGCCGTTCAGCATCACGTTGGCGCCGGCTTGTGCGAGACCTTCGGCGAAGCCGAGGCCGATGCCGCTGGTGGAACCGGTGACGACGGCCGCCTGACCGTCAAGCTGTCTGATGGGGGCTTCGGGCATGGGATCGCTCCTTGGGGTCGAACCGAACAGATTGGAGAAAAACGTCTTCACAGAGAGAATTACCTGTTGTCAGGCGGCTTTCGCCGCGGGTTGCGGGCGGGTGAACACCCACTCGTCCTCGCCCGAGAGATCGGGAGCGAAGGCGTAGCCTTCAACCGTCGCCGCTTTCAGCGCCTCGGGCGTCTCAAGGCGGTTCTTGATGATGGCGCGGGCCATGGCGCCGCGGGCGCGCTTGGCGAAATACATCAAGGAACGGAGCTTTCCGTCCTTCTCGTCCTTGAACTTGGGCGTGATGACGCGCGCTTTCAGCGCGTTCGGATCGACCGCTTTGAAGTACTCATTGGAGGCGAGATTGATGATGGTGTCGGAGCCGGAAGCCTTCAGCGCCTTGTTCAGCTCCTTCGCGATGCGGTCGCCCCAGAAGGCGTACAGGTCGCCGCCACGATCGGTCGCGAGCTTCGTTCCCATCTCCAGCCGATAGGGCTGGATGGCGTCGAGCGGGCGCAGGAGGCCATAGAGTCCCGACAGAATGCGCAAGTGGTCCTGCGCGTACTGAAGATCGCCATCCGACAGGGTTTCGGCCTGAAGCCCGAGATACACCTCGCCGTTGAAGGCGAGGGCGGCGGCCTTCTGGCTTTCCGCCCTACCGCGCGTTCTGAACGCCTGAAACCGCGCGACGTTCAGTTCCGCCAGCTTGTCGGAGATGCCCATCAGCCGTTTCAGGTCCGCCGCCGTCAGCTTTTTCGTGACGGCGGCGAGGCGCGCCGTGTCGGCGGAAAGGGCGGGGCGGGTCGTCTCCAGCCCCTCGCGCTTGGGCGCGAAATCGAGGTTCTTGGCGGGGGAGAGAAGGGCGAGCATGGCGGCGTCTTTCGTGGTCGATCGCCAGCCAGATACGCCATTTCCCCCGCCGGGCGAACCCGGCCTTTCGGCTCAGTCGAGGAGGTCTTTCAGGGCCGGCACGCTTTCGAGCGCCTTCATGAGCACGTCTTCGCCCGCGTTTTCCTTCAGGAAACCCGCGACGACCGGCATCATGGATTTCGCCTGGCCCATATCGATGCCGGAGTTCTGAAGCGCCGTGACCGCGGAGAGGGCCGAGCCCGCCTTGCCGCCGAGCGCGCCGCCAAGGGCGCCCGCGACGCCGCCGAGGAGACCGCCGCCGCCGGAGGACGCGCCGAATTTCGAGGCGAGGTCCGCCGCGCCGGGTACGGCGTTGAAAAGCTGGCCGACGGCGGCGTCGTCGCCTTCTTGCTGCAGGAGGCTGAGCAGCGAGCCGAGCGCTTTTTCAGCGACGCCCTGGTCGAGGCCGATCTGGTCGACGATCTTCGCGATGAGTTGATCGATCATGGAGGTTCCCCTTCTGAGGTTGGGATCAGGCGGGCGCCCGATCAGAGAAGCTTACCGGGGTTGAACAGCCCCCCCGGGTCAAGAGCGTCTTTCACCGCCCGTTGCAAGGCAAGTTCGACGGGGCTTTTTCGGTCCGCATTTTCGGCCCTTTTGAGGCGTCCGAGGCCGTGCTCGGCGGAGATGGAGCCGTCGAGCGCGGCGACGACGTCGTGCACGGCGCGTTCGATGTCGTCGCCGCGCGCACGGAAGTCCTCAGGCGACATGTTGATCGGTCGGCATGCGTCGTAATGAATGTTGCCGTCGCCGATATGACCGAAGGCGACGATGCGCGCGCCGGGGGCGATGCGCTCCACGGCGGCGGTCGCGCGTTCGATAAGGTCCGGCGTTTTCGAAAGGGCGGTGGAGACGTCGCACTTCACGGCGAAGCCCTCGGGCTTCATGCCGGCGGACATCTCGTGGCGGAGCTTCCAGAGGGCCGCGGCCTGCGTTTCAGAGCGGGCGATGGTCGCGTCGGTCACGATCCCGCGTTCGACGCCCGCGCCAAGCGCCGCCTCCAGCCGTTCCGCAAGGCCGGATGTTTCGCCAGCGGAGAGTTCGATGAGCACGGACCAGGGCGACGGCGCGAGCGGATCGCGCGTCTCAGGCACATTTTTCAGGACCAGCTCCAGCCCCTGTCGGCCGATGAGCTCGAAAGACGAGGCGAGCCCGCCGCTCGCGTCCTGCACAAGCGCGAGCAGGTCGACCGCCGCGCGCGGGGAGGGAACGGACGCCCAGCCGACGGCGGTCTCCTTCGGACGTGGAAAGAGTTTCAGGACGGCGCCCGTGACGACCCCAAGAGTGCCTTCCGCGCCGATGAAGAGCTGTTTTAAATCGTACCCGGTGTTGTCTTTTCGCAGCGCCCGCAGGCCGTTCCAGATCTCGCCGGAAGCGGTGACGACTTCGAGGCCCAGAACCAGATCGCGCATGTTCCCGTAACGGAGGACATTCACCCCGCCCGCGTTCGTCGAGACGACGCCGCCGATCTGGCAGGTCCCTTCGGAGCCGAGGGAGAGGGGAAAGAGCCGGTCCGCGTCCGCCGCCGCATCCTGCGCCGCCGCGACAGTGACGCCCGCGTCGACGGTCATGGAGCCGCCCGCCGCGTCCACCTCGCGGATGCGCGTCATGCGGCGCAGCGTCAGAAGAATTTCGTCCTTAAACGGTATTTGCCCGCCAACGAGCCCGGTGTTCCCGCCCTGCGGCGTGATGGCGATTCCGGCCTCCGCGCAGAGGCGCACGACGGCGGCGACCTCCTCCGTCGAGCCCGGCGCGACGACCAGCGGCGACGCCCCCCGCCACCGCCCGCGCCATTCTTCAAGGAGAGGATCGCGGTCAGCGCCGTCGAGGACGCCGTTCACGCCGACGGCGGCGCGGATCTGGTCGAGGGTTCCTTTGTCGTACATCACGACGATCACTTAAGCGTCTTTCAGGCGAACGTCACCTGAGCTCGTTTCGCCCGACGCGATCAGTTCGGCGAGATCGGTCGAATTCAGGTATCGCTGGAACAGCTCGACAGACCCCATCCGATACGTGCGGTGCGAGCGTCGCGTTCGGTATTGATCGCCCCGCAAGACAATTGGTTCGAAAAGGTCTTCCGGGACGTAGCAGCATCGCCGAGAGCGGCGCGATCACAGAATGAAGATATCTTCCCCATAAGGAAGGTCTTCCCGTATCTCCGTATATGTGCCGGGAACGTAGCCGACGAGTACGGATGGGAAGCCGCCCTTGAAAATGATCGCGGCGTCCGGCGTCGTATCGCCGGTCATCTCAAGCTGCAGGAAGACGTCGTCACCCTGAACGACCCAGCGCGCCTCTCCGCCGGCGCCTGAAAACTCCGCGCCGAGTTCAAGAAGAGTGAAGGCGTCGTCTTCGGCGGTCGCGTCGATGGCGTCGATGGCGGAGAGGTCCACCAGATCTTCTGTACGGTTGAAGTCAAAGATCGTATCGGCGTTCGAGCCGCGACCGGTGTCGCCGTCCGAGAAGATGAAGCGGTCGCGGCCATTTCCCCCGACCAGCACGTCCGCGCCCGCACCGCCGACGAGTACGTCATCACCGGAGTCGCCGAAGACCGTGTCGGCGCCGTCGCCGCCGAAAAGCCGGTCGTCGCCGTTGAAGCCGCGCAGATTGTCCGCGCCGCTCCCGCCGTTGATCACGTTGTCGGCGCCGCTACCGCGCAGTCGGTCATTGTAATTGCTGCCGACAAGGTTCTCGATATTGAGGATGGTGTCGCCCTGGGCGTCGCCCAGCGTGCCGTAACCGATCGAAAGGCCGAGGGTCAGTTCGACGCCGGAGGACGCGCTCGCATAGCTCAAGGTGTCGACGCCCAGGCCGCCATTGATGAGGTCCGCGCCCGCGCCGCCGTCGATCCAGTCATCTCCGTAGCCTGAGCGAATGATGTCGTCGCCGTCGCCGCCGTGGATCTCTCCGGTCGCGAGGCCGCCGAAGCCGTCGAACACGTCGTCGTCGGCGCCCAGCATCACGTCGCCGCTGAGTTTGCCGGTGTTTTCTACGCGGTCATTGAACGAGCCGGTCCAGATCTGCC
The DNA here is from genome assembly GCA_964342855.1 of uncultured Caulobacterales bacterium. Classification (GTDB taxonomy): domain Bacteria; phylum Pseudomonadota; class Alphaproteobacteria; order Caulobacterales; family Parvularculaceae; genus JBCBJX01. Next base: position 21,507 of record CAYFIB010000034.1, on the reverse strand, counting down.
CGAGGATCTCGCCGGAATTGATGATGTTGTCGACACCCTGTTCCGAGACGATGGAGACCAGGCCGCCGATGAGGCCGGTGTTGAACACTTCGAACGCATCTCCCGCCTGCTTGCCGGCGGAGCCGCCTTCTATGGTGGAGAGAATGAGAGCGTCTTCTCCTGCAAACCCCTGACTGATGGGCGGAACCGCGTTCTGATACGTCTCGCCGAGGATTGAACCGGAATTTTCAATACGTCCGTATGTTGTCGATATGATGATAGTGTTTGCGACGGGAACCTGCAGGCCCTGAAGCGATACGGAATTGCGAATAATCCCCGTATTCAGAACAACGCCCTCATCGCCCGATTCCAGATAGATGGCGCTTGAGGTGTTCGACTCAATCAGGCCGTCATTGCGCACCTGAGAGCGGTGGTGCGAGTCCTCATTGTCAAATGCGAGGTGAACCGCGCGCCGTACGGCGCCGATGACGCCGGTTTCCGTGACTGACACGACGTAATCGGACTGAAATCCAGCTGAGACCGTAGACAGCGCGATCAGCTCAATAGCGCTGTCGCCGCCATACAGCGACCCTTCGACGGTGATGGTCAGAAGCGACAGGTCGGTGGAGAAGATCGCCGGGCCGTCAGTGGAGATCGCAGTTATATTTCGACCAATGATGATCCAATCAAAATCGTTGAGAAACGGATCGCTGAACACCGGTCCGCTGGTCACGGTGTTCTCATCAACAAACAGGATCGCCATCGTTTCTCTTCTCAATTAGCCGACATCGCGTCAGCGCAGCTGATATCCTGAAGCGTCAGCGGCGACGACAGGACGGACGATTTTCAATCTGCAATTTTAGGGCCGAACGCAAAGAGACCCGACAAGTTGCATTATTGTAGTGCTGTCCGGTGCTGGTTTTGTGACAGTGGAATTGAGACGCGGCCTGAGACGTGCTCCAATCGCGCGGCTATGCGGCGCGTGCGTAGGCGGCCCCTTTCGAGAGGCCGCCGAAGGTTTGAGCCAATCAGAGAACGATATCGTCCGCTGTCGGCATATAGGTGCTCTGGAAGATGATGGCGCCGTCGGGGACGAGGTCTCCGTCGGCGTCGTATTGCAGGGTCCAGTTGCCGGCCGATCCGATGAGGCGGGCCTCGCCGCCGGCGCCGGTGAAGGCGGCGCCGAAGGAGAGAAGGGTGAAGGCGTCGTCGCCGCCGCCGGTGATGGCGTCGATGGCGGAGAGATCGAGAATGTCGTCGGCGGTGAAGTCCTTGATGATGTCGGAGTCCGCGCCGCGGCCGGTGTCGCCGTCATCGAAGCGGAAGACGTCGGCCCCGTCGCCGCCGACCATGATGTCCGCGCCGGCGCCGCCATCGAGGATATCGTTATCGGCGAAGCCGAAGAGCACGTCGTGGCCTGATCCGCCATCAAGCGTATCCGCGCCGCCGAACCCTCTGAGGTCGTCGTTTCCGCCGCCGCCTCTCAAAGTGTTTGCATTGATGTCACCCTTGAATGCGTCGGCGAAGTTCGAGCCGACGATGTGTTCGACATTGAGGACGGTGTCGCCTGTTCCATCGCCGCCGATGCCGTATCCGACGCCGGTACGGAAATCGAGCGTCACGCCAGCGTTGGATCCGGAGTAGGTCAGCGTATCCTCGCCGAGGCCGCCGTTGATGAGGTCGGCGCCCGCGCCGCCGTCGATAGAGTTATCTCCGTAGCCGGAGCGAATGATGTCATCGCCGGCCCCGGCTTCAATCAGCCCCAGGACGGTTCCTCCAAATCCGTCGAACACGTCGTCGCCATCTCCAAGCTCAACGTTTCCGACAATACGCCCAGCGTTCGCGATGGTCGCGCCGACTCCTTCGTGAAGGATGCTCCCGACAATCTTGCCGGTGTTCTCATAGAGTGCGAATGACGACGCCGTTGTTAAAACAAGTCCGTAAACGTCGCCGCTGTTGATGAAGACCAGTTCATCGACGTCGCTTGAGATGTCTCCCCAGACATCGCCCGTGTTGGTGATCTCAGTTTGGTCTGATTGCGCATCAACGCCGCCGATGGAACCCGCGTTCTCGACAGCGGAGTAGGCTGAGCCTGCGGCGAGAAGGATCTGTCCAAGAATGTCGCCTGAATTGGCGACCGTCCCGTCGCCGATCTCGACGTCGCCTGTGATCGCGCCGCCGTTGGAGATCAGCGACAGTGTTGCGTTCGACGTGTCGATGCCCCCGTCGAGAAGCGAGCCGACGTTCATCTCGGCGTTGAACTGAGAGCCATAGGCCTGAATGTCGCCAAGGAGGACGCCGGCGTTCAAAAATGAGTCCTCGCCATCTTCGAAATCGACGTCGCCTTCCACGTCGCCGAAGTTCGAGAAGACGTCCGATCCGGACCCGAGATTAACGGCGCCTCGAATTTCACCGGTGTTCGTCAGCGTATCGCTCAGATCGTGCAGCCAGATATCACCGGAAATCTCGCCGGAATTTGCGATGTCGTCCGACTTGTCGACAGATACGATCGCGACCGCCGGCGCGAGGATGGAGCCGGAATTGGTCAGATTGAATTCGGGCGCGAGCGTGCCGGAGGTAGTGTCAGTGTAGATCGCAGCATATTGCGCAGCATTCTGAATTGTTGAAACATCGGCTTCCGGATCATAATTGCTCAAAGAGATAACGCCCGTATTATCTAAGGTGAATGAGCGGTCTGTCACTATAAGCGCGTTGGCGGCGGAAAAGGGGGCGCTGCCGATTGACTGAATGGCGCCGGTATTCAAAATTGTTGTTATGTACCCCAGCGCGATACTAATGGCCGCGCCGCCTGTGCTTTCCACCAGTCCGTGATTGTTGACTGTCGCGTACAGATCATACCCCGAGGACGGGCTGGTCAGGGCGATTGCGTTATAGCTTATTGAACTGCGGACCGAACCCGTGTCGGAAACAGAAACCGTAAACGTCGTATCGCCGCTGGAGGCGGCCCCGGCGTCCGAAAGGCGAATGCCGTACTCCGCGGCGATCACGTCGCCGTCAACTATGACGTTGAGGTTCGTTAGTGCGGAGCCATTAAGCGCGCTCGCTGCAGCCGATGATACAAGCACGCCTTCTCGAACTAAAATCTGGTCGTAGTCAGCATAAGGCAGCGAGCTTGTGATCGCGTCGCCGGATGCGATGATGTCAGAATTGATGATTCGAAGCGCCATGGTTTCCCCCTCGTTGCGCAAAAAGAATGTCAGTAGACGGTCATGCGTGATCGTTGGCGCAAGCAAAATATCACGACAATCAAAATAATAAAACAGATATTTTCGAGTAAAAATAGATTGCTGTCGCAATAGATGAATGAATAATTCAACAAAAGTTATTTAAAGAATTATTTCGAAAAGAAAAGAGAGCAAAAAAGAATGGCCAGCTGCGCGCAGTCTTGCGCAGCTGGATACGCGCTGAGTCAGTTTCGGCGAGATGGCGGCTGCTATAAAATGATATCGTCCGCTGTCGGCATATAGGCGCTCTGGAAGACGATGGCGCCGTCGGGAACCTGATCGCCGTCGAGATCGTATTGCAGCGTCCAGTTTCCGGCGGACCCGATGAAGCGCGCTTCGCCGCCCGCGCCGGAGAAGGCGCCGTTGAAGGAGAGGAGGGTGAAGGCGTCGTCGCCGCCGCCGGTGATGGCGTCGATGGCGGAGAGATCGAGAATGTCGTCGGCGGTGAAGTCCTTGATGATGTCGGAGTCCGCGCCGCGGCCGGTGTCGCCGTCATCGAAGCGGAAGACGTCGGCCCCGTCGCCGCCGACCATGATGTCCGCGCCGGCGCCGCCATCAAGGATGTCGTTATCGGCGAAGCCGAAGAGCACGTCGGCGCCCGCGCCGCCGTCGAGGGTGTCCGCGCCGCCGAAGCCGCGCAGATCGTCCGCGCCGTTGAGACCGCGTAAAGTGTTGGCGTTGACGTCGCCTTTAATGGCGTCCGCGTAATCCGAGCCGATAATGTTCTCGACATTGAGCACCGTATCGCCGCTCGCATCGCCGCCGACGCCGTAGCCGACGCCTGTGCGGAAATCGAGCGTGATCCCGGCGGTCGATCCTTCATAGCTCGCCCAGTCCTCGCCAAGCCCGCCATTGATGAGATCCGCGCCGGCGCCGCCTTCAATGACGTCATCTCCGTAGCCGGAGCGGATGATGTCGTCGCCTGCGCCGCCGAGGATGTCGCCGAGAACGAGGCCGCCGAAGCCGTCGAAAATATCATTCCCGGTACTGAACACCACGTCGCCCGTGATCAGTCCGGTGTTGGCGATGGAGGAGTTCGTTCCCGTTATTTCTATATCGCCGTCGATGACGCCCGTGTTCTGAATGGAGCCCCATGTGCCTGCGGCGAAATAGATGTCGCCGATGACTTGGCTGTTGTTCGTCACGAAGACATTGGTGGAGGCGGCGAATTCAATCGCGTTCCCGAGCGTGTGGCCGACCAGATCGCCATCGTTGGTCAACAGGAAGTTGTCGCTGTTGACAGCGAAGAACGCGGATGTCGATGTGGCGGAGAGCGCTGTCATCGATCCCGCATTGTACATCGAGCCGTACTCGCTGTCCTCAAAGTACGCGCCCCAACCGCCGCTGATTTCGCCGAAATTCGTCAGTACACTATAATCTCCGGCGAGATAAATCGCCGCCCAACCGCCATCGATGTTGCGCACGACGCCGCTGGTCCCGACAAGGACGAAGTTGTCGCCGCCGGGGCTGATGAGACGGATGGCGTTGTTGTCGCCGATGATCGTGCCGTCAACGACGAGAGTGATGTTGTCGTCCGCCGAACTGTCGTTTTCGATCGCGTGGTCGCCGGAGTCGTAGATGATCGCGCCCTTCGGCAGATAGGCGTCGGCGCCGATCGTCAGCGTCTGCTGTGAGCTGCTCGAGCTCAGAATGGTGGTCGACATTGGTGGTTTCTCCCCTTTGACAGGCGCTTCGCGCCGTAACGCCATGCTGCCGCGGCGTTTCAAGTTTTGTCAAAGGTGAGAATATCCGTGGTGCGATGACTGGCGAGTGGCTGGGGGTGTTTTTTACGCCCTCAATGTCAGCTCAAAGAATTGACCATAAGCTATTGATGTAGAGAGTAATTGGCTCGGCAGGCGGTATGAGGCGATGGCCTCACCGCCCCGCCGCCGCCCGCCTCAGGCGATCGTTAATCGCCTCGCCGAGGCCGGTTTCGGGGATAGGCGTGACGGCGATGGTGCTCGCGCCTTCAGCGTCCAGTTCGCGCAGCAGTCGGAAGAGCGCCGCCGCCGCCTCGCGGAGGTCGCCCGTCGGGGAAAGGTCTCGGTCCGCGCCGGGCGCGCCGCCGAAGCCGAGAAGAACCTCGCCCGCCCGTTTTTCTTCCGCATTCAGCCGAACGCGGGCGTGTGGCGCGTAATGGCTCGTCAACATGCCGGGAGCGGAGGGTTTGGCGTTGACCTCGGCGGGTGCGCCAAGCGGCCCGGCGACGGCTTCCAGCGCCAAGCGGTCCAGCCCGCCGGGGCGCAGGAGGACGCCTTGATCGCCGCGCGCGTCGATGATGGCGCTTTCGACGCCGACCGTGCAGGGGCCGCCATCGAGAATGAGGTCGAGTTTTTCGCCGAGCCCGTCGGCGACGTGCTGCGCGGTCGTCGGCGAAACGGCGCCGGAGGGGTTCGCGCTCGGCGCCGCCAGCGGCCCGCCGACGGCGTTGAGCACCGCGCGCGCCACCGGGTGCGCCGGGACGCGCACGCCGATGCTGTCGAGGCCCGCTGTTGCGAGATCGCAGACCGCGCCGCTGCTTTTTTCCAGAACCAGCGTCAGCGGCCCCGGCCAGAACGCTTCAGCGAGGCGGCGGGCGAGGGGCGTGAAGACCGCGACGCGCTCGGCGCCTTCGAGGTCCGCCGCGTGCGCGATCAGCGGATTGAAGCGCGGGCGCCCCTTGGCCTCATAAATGCGCGCGACGGCGACCCCCGACGTCGCGTCCGCCGCGAGGCCGTAAACGGTCTCCGTCGGCAGGGCGACGAGGCCGCCCGTGCGCAGGATGTCGGCGGCGCGGGCGATGGTCTGGGGCGTCGGTTCGGCGATCATCGTCGCTGGTTAGCCGGTTCCATGCGCCAAGGCGACCAGGCGGGCGGGGCTGAGGGGGAGGCTGGCTCCGGCCGCGCGGGCGGCCTAGTTTCCCCGCGACACAGCAATCTTCTGACCGGAGGCCCCCATGAGCTTCGCCACCCCCGTCCGCGACATGCGCTTCGCCCTGATGCAGCAGGCGGGCTTCGCCCCGCTCGTCCGCTCCGGCGCCTTTGAGGACCTGAACGACGAACTTCTGGACGCGGTGACCTCCGAGATGGGCAAGTTCGTCGACGGCGTCATCGCGCCGCTCAATGAAGATGCCGACCGCATCGGGTCGACATATGAAAACGGCGTCGTGCGCACGGCGCCGGGCTTCAAGGAGGCGTACGCCCAATATGTCGAGGGCGGCTGGGGCGGGCTCTCCATGCCGACGCAGTATGGCGGGCAGGGGCTGCCGGACTCGCTCTCGCTTCTGCTCGTGGACGCGGTGAACGCCGGCTGCATGGGCTTCGCCATCGGCCTCACCCTGACGACCGGCGCGACCAAGGCGATGCTGAGCGCCGCCTCCGACGAGATCAAAGAGACCTATCTGCCGAAAATGATCTCCGGCGAATGGTCCGGCACCATGAACCTGACCGAGCCGCAGGCGGGCTCGGACCTGTCCGCGGTGCGCGCGAAAGCCGAGCCGGTCGGCGACGGGCGCTACAAAATCAACGGCGCGAAAATCTACATCACCTATGGCGAGCACGATATGACGGAAAACATCGTGCACCTCGTTCTCGCGCGACTGCCCGACGCGCCGGAAGGGACGCGCGGCATCTCCATGTTCGTCGTGCCGAAGCTGTTCGTGAACGACGACGGATCCCTCGGCGCCCGGAATGATCTCCGCTGCACGGGGATCGAGCACAAGATGGGCCTGCATGGTTCGCCGACCTGCTCCATGAGCTATGGCGATGGCGGGGAGTGCTATGGCTGGCTCGTCGGTGAGGAAAACCGCGGCCTCCAGAACATGTTCGTCATGATGAACGCCGCCCGGCTCGATGTCGGCCTGCAGGGCGTCGGCGTCGGCGAACGGGCCTTCCAGCGCGCGCTCGCCTTCGCGCAGGACCGCCGCCAGGGCCGCAAGCCCGGCGTGAAAACCGGCGATATGGTGCCGATCATCGAGCACCCGGACGTGCGCCGCATGCTGTACACCCAGAAAGCCATGGTCGAGGCCTCGCGCGCCATCTGTTACGCCGAGGGCGTCGCCATCGATACGGCGCACACGGCGGACGACGACGCGACGGCGCGGGCGGCGAAGGCGCGCGAAGAGCTTCTCACCCCCATCGCCAAGGCGTTCTCGACCGATCGCGGCAACGATATCGCCTCCCTCGGCGTGCAGGTGCACGGAGGAATGGGCTTCATCGAGGAGACGGGCGCCGCCCAACACATGCGCGATGTGCGCATCGCCGCCATCTACGAAGGCACCAACGGCATTCAGGCGATCGATCTGGTCGGCCGCAAGCTCGGCATGGGCGGCGGCGCGCTCGTCCGCGATCTCCTCGACGAGGCGCGCGAGACGGTCTCTGCCCTGAAGGGCGCCTCCGACGCGGACCTCAACGCCGTCGGCGACCGTCTGAAGGCGGAGCTTGAGACGGCGGCGGAGACGACGGACTGGCTGGTTGAAAAGAACAAGTCAGGCGTCGAGGACGCGCTCGCGGGCGCCGTTCCGTACCTCAAGCAACTCGGCCTCGTCGCAGGCGGCCACTATATCGGCCGCGGGGCGCTGGCGGCGGCCGAAGCCGCCGAGGCGGGCGACGATCCGAAATTCCACAAGGGCAAGGTCGCCATCGCCCGGTTCTATGCGGACAATCTGTTGCCGGAGGCGGGCGCTCTCGCCAAGGCCGCGACGGCGGGCGCGGAGACGGTCGCGCCGATCGATCCGGCGGCGCTGACGGGGTGAGGGGGCGAACATGACCTACACCGGAAAATGCCTCTGCGGCGCGACGTCTTTCGTCGCCAAGGGCGAGCCGGACGGCCCGCACGCCTGCCATTGCGAGGATTGCCTCCGCTGGTGCGGCGGGCCGTTTTTCGGCGTCACGTTCTCGGGTGGAGCGGACATCTCCGGCGACGCGGTGGTCTGGTACAGATCATCGGACTGGGCGGAGCGGGGGCACTGCTCAAAGTGCGGCGCGGCGATGTTCTACCGCTTTCAGGACGGCAGCCACTTCAATTCGGCGCTCGGTTTTCTGGACGACCGCGACCAGTTCGGTCCGATGAAGGAGCATATCTTCATCGACAACAAACCCGCCGCCTGCGAATTCTCCGACACCGCTCCGAAGCTGACGGCGGCGGAGACGCTCAAGATGTTCACCGGCGAGGCGTAACATTGTCAGTAGAGGACGTAACAGGAGCTACTCGCGTGTCGCATCAACAGGAGAGTAGTCAGGGTATTGCTCAGGAAGAGAGCGCAGAGTTTTCCGTCACGTACCTCATCTTCATTTTTGTCATCGGATTCGGGATCGTCGGTGTTATCGCCGTCGCAGGTGGTCGCGGCTGGCCATTGATTCCTACGATATTGGTCGGTGCAGGCGCGCAAACGGCTTTTCGAGTGGCGAAGCGTGTTTGGTCGAATGAGCTTGCCGAGAAAAACTCGTCCGACGATGATGACGATCGACTACTTACACTCGATGCGCTGAAAACGTTTGGCGGGATTTTTCTCGTGATGATTGTTGTTTCTCTCTTTTGGTACGGAGCGGGCTTCGGCATCGCCAACCTTTGGAAACTCGTCTTCTAAATGATGTGGAGAACTCTATGACGTCCCTGTCCGGAAAAACCCTTTTCATCACCGGCGCGAGCCGGGGGATCGGCCTTGAGATCGCCAAGCGCGCGGCCCGCGACGGGGCGAACATCGTCGTCGCCGCGAAGACCGCCGAGCCGCACCCGAAGCTGCCGGGGACGATCTATTCCGCCGCGGAGGAGATCGAGGCCGCCGGCGGCAAGGCGCTGCCGCTCATCGTCGACATCCGCTCCGAAGAACTGGTGTTCGAGGCGGTGGCGAAGACCGTCGCCCATTTCGGCGGCATCGACGTCTGCATCAACAACGCCTCGGCGATCAATCTAACGGGGACGGAAGACCTGGAGATGAAGCGCTGGGATCTGATGCACCAGATCAACGCGCGGGGCACGTTCCTCGTCTCCAAGGCGTGCGTGCCACACCTCAAAAAAGCGGAGAACCCGCACGTCCTCATGCTGTCGCCGCCCCTCGACATGAGCCCGAAATGGTTCGCGCCCCATGTCGCCTACACCATGGCGAAATACGGCATGTCGCTGTGCGTCCTTGGCATGCACGAGGAGTTCCGCAAGGACGGAATCGCCTTCAACGCCCTCTGGCCGCGTACGGCCATCGCGACGGCGGCGGTCGAATTCGCCCTCGGCGGCGACGCCATGATGAAAGCCTCGCGCACGCCGGAAATTCTCTCCGACGCGGCGCACCTGATCCTCACCAAGAACGCCCGCGAGTTCACCGGCAATTTCTGCATCGACGACACGCTGCTCTACGAGCACGGCGTGACGGACTTCGAGAAATACCGCGTCGACCCGACCCAGAAACTCGCCCCGGACTTCTTCGTCCCCGACGAACCCGCCCCGCCGCCCGGCGTTGCGGAGACGATGATCGATGTGGCTTCGTTGGCGGAGCT
>CAYFIB010000034.1:0-11713 GCA_964342855.1 uncultured Caulobacterales bacterium | reverse complement strand
AACACCAGCCGCGCCAGCCACCACAGGATCGGGGCGCCGATGACGAGGAACGGGATCGCGGCGACGACGATGGTGATGACCGTCGCGACGCTTTCGATGAAGGCGCCGAGGGCTCCGGTGAGGGCGTCGGCGAGGGGCGCGAAGACGCCGCGGGAGACCGCTTTCGGCTGGCTCGAATAGGAAATGTTGAGGACGGACATGTCGATGCGCTGGCGCATGACGGCGAGGCGCGAGGCGGTGGCGTCCAGTTCGCCCTGCACGCGGGCGAGCTCGCGTTCCACGTCCAGCAGCTCCTTCACCGAGCCCGGACGGTTTTCAAGGATCGTCTGCAGACGGTCGCGCAGCGTGGTGAGCGCCTTCACCCGCGCCTCGGTGTCGACGATCTGCCGGGTGAGGTCGTCGGCGTTCATGGTCGTGGAGGTAAGGCGTCCGCCCGCTTCCTCGGCGTCCGCGGCGAGCCCGGCGCGGAAGTCCGTCAGCCAGCCCGGCGCGGCGCGCAGGTTGAGCGAGGCCCAGGCGTAGTCGCCATTCTCCGAGACGTTCGATCCGAAAACGACGCAGAGCTTCGGTCCCGCCGCGCGGCAGGCCTGTTCATGCGCCGCCATCAGCGGGCGGACGGCTTCCGCCGGCGTCTGGATTTCCGCGCCATAGGTGTAGGCGAGGAGGAGGCCGGCGCTCGCGAGGTCGCTTTCCGGCTCGGCGCGCGCGTCGTCCGCCGCCATCAGCCCGGCGACGCGCGCGCTTTCGGTCGCGACCGGCGCGGGCGCTTTGAGCGCCGCTTCGCGCGGGCGTTCCGAGCCGCCGCCATCGCAGGCGCCGAGAACGAGCGCGGCGGCGAGCGGCGCGAGAAGAGCGAAGTGAGAGCGCATGAAGGCCATCCCCTTGAAGGTCGGTCGAGGTCTAGCGTGCGAGGCTCGACGGGAAAAGCGGCGCGAGTGGGGTGAGACCGGGGCGCGGCGCGGATTGCTCTCGGGCCGAATAGCGTTTCGCCTGAAGGTCGAACGGACCTAGCTTTCGACCGAGAAAGGGATGATCCGCATGCTCCTGTACGCCCACCCCGTTTTCGGCGCCCACGAAACCCCGCCCGGCCACGTTGAACGGGCCGAGCGTTACGCCGCTGTCGAGGCGGCGCTCGCCGACATTTCCGGGCTCGACCGACGCGAGGCGGGGCTGGGCGCGTGGGAGGCGATCGAGCGCGCGCACGTCGGCGCTTACGCAACCGCGGTGAAAACGGCGGCGCCGGAGGAGGGCATGGTCCAGCTCGACCCGGACACTTTCATGGGCCCCCATTCGCTTGAGGCGGCCCGGCGCGCCGTCGGCGCGGCCTGCGGGGCGGTGGATGCGGTGGTCGCGGGGGAGAGCGCGCACGCCTTCGTCGCCGCGCGCCCGCCCGGCCACCACGCGACGCCGGACAAGGCCATGGGCTTCTGCCTCTTCAACTCCATCGCCGCCGCCGCGCTCCACGCCCGCGCCGCGCACGGGCTGCAGCGCGTCGCGGTGGTCGATTTCGACGTCCACCACGGCAACGGCACGCAGGACATCTTCTGGGACGACGAGGACGCCTTCTTCGCCTCCAGTCACGAGTGGCCGCAGTATCCGGGCACGGGAACCGAGGACGAGACGGGCGCGCACGCGAACATCGCCAATGCGCGCCTCCAGACGGGAACCGGCTCGCGCGCCTTTCGCATGGCGTGGGAGACCCGCCTGCTGCCCGCCCTCGACGCCTTCGCGCCTGACATTGTCTTCATCTCGGCCGGGTTCGACGCCCATGAAGCCGATCCCGTCGGCGGTCTTGCGCTCGCCGAGGCGGACTTCGACTGGGTGACGCGGGAGATCGCCGCCGTGGCGAAAGCGCGCGCCGCGGGGCGCGTTGTCTCATCTCTCGAGGGCGGTTATGACCTCGCCGCTACAGGCGCGAGCGCCGCCGCCCACGTGCGCGCGCTCGCCGAGACCGAGTAACGGACCCCGCAGGACCCACCATGTCCGGACGCATCATCACCGCCCGCCACGGGCGTCCGGATCTTTCGCGCGAGGTGCGGCTCTCCGCGAAGGAATACGGCGCGTGGTGGTCGACCTATGAAGAGACCTCGCTCCACGACGACGAAACGCCGCCGGACGCGCTGAAGGCCATCGCGGCGGAGGCGACGCACCTGTGGTCGTCCGTACGCCCGCGGGCGATCGAGACCGCGCGCCGCGCCGCTGATTTCGGACGCGAACCGAAAGAGGACGCGCTCTTCGTCGAAATGCCCCTGCCGCCGCCGCCGCTGCCGCTGGTGAAGCTGAAGGCCGGCACCTGGAACGTCCTGTCGCGGATTTTCTGGTTCATCGGCTACGCGCCGAGGGGCGTTGAAAGCCATCTCGCGGCGTGGCGGCGCATCCGCGCGGCCGCGGCGCGGCTGGAGGAGGGGGCCGATGACGGCGACGTGCTGCTCTGCGCCCATGGCTATTTCAACTGGATGATGGACGTGCACCTGACGCGAAACGGCTGGCGTCGGGTCGACCGCGCGGGCGGCAATCGCTATTGGTCCTTCCGCGTCTACGAGCCGCACGGCGTGCGCGCCGCCGCGCCCGCCGCGGAACCCGCCTGACCCCGGAACCTGACAATCCGAACGAGGACCCTATGGCTGCAGCGCAACACGCCGCCGAGAATATCGACACGCTCTCTTTCGAAGCCGCCCTCGGCGAGCTTGAAGAGATCGTCAAAAAACTGGAATCCGGGAACGCGCCGCTGGAGGAATCGATCGCCCTCTATGAGCGCGGAGCCCGCTTGAAAGCTCGCTGCGAAGCAGCATTGACCGCCGCACGGGAGAAGATCGAGGCCATCAGCCTCGACGCCGACGGCGCCCCCAAAACCGCGCCGGCGTCCTTCGATTAAGGTCACGACGCACTCACACCGGCTTGATTTCGCCATATCAAGCTCGAACTTTATGTCTCTTCCAAGTGGATCGATCTGTTCGCCGATCCCAAGGGGTGTATTCACGATGACGCTTTCCACGCCGCTGCTCGACACGGTCAAAACGCCTGCAGACCTCCGCCGCCTGGAGAAGGATGATCTGCGACAACTCGCTGACGAGCTGCGCGCCGAGATGATCGACGCCGTCTCCGTCACCGGCGGCCACCTCGGCTCCGGTCTCGGCGTCGTCGAGCTGACGACCGCCATCCACTATGTCTTCAACACGCCGGATGATCGGCTCGTGTGGGACGTCGGTCACCAGTGCTACCCGCACAAGATCCTGACCGGGCGCCGGGACCGCATCCGCACCCTGCGTCAGGGCGGCGGCCTCTCCGGTTTCACCAAACGTTCAGAGAGCGAGTACGATCCGTTCGGCGCGGCCCACGCCGCGACATCGATCTCGTCTGCTCTCGGCATGGCGGTCGGTCGCGACATCCTCGGCGGCGACAACCACGCCATCGCCGTCATCGGCGACGGCTCCATGTCCGCCGGCATGGCCTATGAGGCGATGAACAACGCGGGCTCCGATGCGCGCAAATTCGTCGTCATCCTGAACGATAACGACATGTCCATCGCGCCGCCGGTCGGCGCCATGTCCGCCTATCTCGCCCGCGCCGCCTCATCGGGCGTCTACCAAGGCTTCCGGAACTTCTCGAAGCAGCTCGTGAAAAACCTGCCGAAGAGCCTGCAGGAGCTCGCCCGCAAAGGCGAAGAATACGGTCGCGGCATGTTCACCGGCGGTACGCTCTTCGAAGAGATGGGCTTTTATTATGTCGGTCCGATCGACGGTCACAATCTCGATCACCTGATCCCGGTTCTTGAAAACGTCCGTGACATGAAGGACGGCCCCGTCCTCGTCCACGTCGTGACCGAGAAGGGCAAAGGCTACGAGTTCGCCGAGAAAGCGGGCGACAAGTACCATGGCGTCGCGAAATTCGATGTCGTCTCCGGCAAACAGCACAAGCCGAAGCCGAACGCGCCGAGCTATACCGGCACCTTCGCCAAGGCGCTGATCGAACATGCGAAGACGGACGAAAAGATCGTCGCCGTTAACGCCGCCATGCCGTCCGGCACCGGCCTCGACAAGTTCGCCGATCTCTATCCGACGCGCTGCTTCGATGTGGGCATCGCCGAGCAGCACGCGGTCACCTTCGCAGCCGGTCTTGCGACGGAAGGCCTGAAGCCGTTCGCGGCGATCTACTCGACCTTCCTGCAGCGCGGTTACGACAGCGTCGTCCATGACGTCGCGCTTCAGAACCTGCCGGTGCGTTTCCCGATCGACCGCGCCGGTCTCGTCGGGGCTGACGGCGCGACGCACGCCGGGTCGTTCGACACGGCCTATCTCGGCTGTCTCCCCAACATGGTTCTCATGGCGTGTGCGGACGAAGCGGAGCTGATGCACCAGGTCGCGACCGCGGTGGAGTATGACGAAGGCCCGATCGCGTTCCGCTATCCGCGGGGCGAAGGCGTCGGCGTCGAGCTGCCGACCCTTGGAACGCCGCTGGAGATCGGCAAAGGCCGCATCATCGAGGAAGGCTCGAAGATCGCTGTTCTCTCGTATGGCACGCGTCTGCAGGAATGTCTGAAGGCGGCTGAAATGCTCGGCGCGCAGGGGCTCTCGACGACGGTCGCCGACGCGCGCTTCGCCAAGCCCCTCGACCACGATCTCATCCGCCGCCTCGCCAAGGAGCACGAAGTTCTCATCACGATCGAGGAAGGCTCCGTCGGCGGCTTCGGCGCGTTCGTCCTGCACTTCCTCGCCGATGAAGGCGCGCTCGACGGCGGTCTGAAGATCCGCACGATGACCCTGCCGGACATCTATCAGGATCAGGACAAGCCAGACCTCATGTACAAGCTGGCGGGCCTCGATGCTGAAAGCATCGTCCGCACCGCGATGACCGCGCTCGGTCAGGAATTCGTCGCGGAAGCCTTCCGCGCGTAAGGGAGAGGCGCTTGCGCCTCGACCAGTTCCTCGTCGCCCGCGGCGACTTTGAGACCCGCGCGCAGGCGCAGGCGGCGATCAGGGCCGGCTGCGTCTCCATCGACGGCGAACCGGAAACCAAACCGAGCCGGACGGCGCCGGAAGGCGCGCGCATCGAGGCGGAGAAGCCGCATCCGTGGGTCTCGCGCGGCGGGGTGAAGCTCGCCGCAGCGCTTGAGGCGTTCAACGTCGATCCGGCGGGACTGACCTGTCTCGATCTCGGCGCTTCGACCGGCGGGTTCACGGACGTTCTGCTGGCGCGCGGCGCGCAGCGCGTCTTCGCGGTCGATGTCGGCCGCGACCAGTTGCACCCGAAACTCGCCGGGGACCCGCGCGTCGTCCGCTTCGACGGTCTGCATGCGAAGGAGCTGAGCGCGGCGCATATCCCCGATCTCGTGGATCTTCTCGTCATCGATGTCAGCTTCATCAGCCTGAAGATCGCCGCGCCACCCGCCATGGCGTTCGTCAAACCGGGCGGGGTTCTGATCGCGCTCATCAAGCCGCAGTTCGAGGTGGGGCGGGACGGCCTCGGTAAAGGTGGGATCGCCGCGCCCGACGCGGCGTCAGCGGCGGTGGCCGATCTCAAAGCCTGGTTCGACGCCGCCGAGGGCTGGCGGGTCGCCAGGCTGATCGAGAGCCCCATCGCCGGTGGCGACGGCAATCGGGAACATCTCATCCATGTCGTCCGTGACTGAAGAAACTCTCCGCATCGAGCGCTTCGGCGCGCAGGGGGACGGCGTCGCCGCGGGCGCGGACGGGCCGGTGTTCATCCCGTACACGGCGCCGGGCGATCTTGTGCGCGCTCAGGTCAAAGGCGACCGCGGGCGCATCCTTGATATCGTGGAGCCCTCGCCAGACCGCCGCACGCCGCCATGCCGCCATTTCGGGACCTGCGGCGGCTGCGTCGCTCAGCATCTGGCAGACGCACCCTATACGGAATGGAAGCGCCGCCAGATCGTCGAGGCGCTCGCCGCCCGCGGGCTGGCGACGGAGGTCGAGACACCCGTCCGCTCGCCGGAACTAAGCCGACGCCGCGCCGTCTTCGCCGCGCGGCGCGCCAAGGGTGGCTGGCGCATCGGCTTTCGCGCGCGCGGCTCGCGCGATCTCGTCCCGCTCTCCGAGTGCGTCGTTCTACGACCGGCGCTCACGGCCTTCCTGAATGCGGCATCGCATCTGCTCAGCCTGCTTCCGAAAAAGACGGACGCCGCGGCGCTCCATGTCACTGAGACGGGGACGGGCCTCGATGTCTCTCTCGACAAAACCGGGCTCGATCCGTTCTCGCGAGAGGCGCACGCCCTCATCGCCGCCGGTTCCGAGCTGGGGCTCGCGCGGCTCTCCCTTGATGGCGATCCGCTCATCCAGTTCCGCGCGCCCCAGCTGGAGATCGCCGTCGCCCGCGTCACGCTTCCGCCGCGCGCTTTCCTGCAGGCGACGGCGGCGGGGGAGGCGGCCTTGCGACAACTCGCGCGCGCCGGCATCGGCGAGGTCCGCCGCGTCGCGGACCTGTTCTCCGGCATCGGAACGTTCGCCTTCGAACTCGCCCGCCGCGCCGAGGTGCGCGCCTTCGAGGGCGACCGAGCGGCGGTTGAGGCCCTGAACGCCGCGACCGTTGCGCCCGGCATGAAGCCCGTGCGCGCTGAGCGGCGGGACCTCTTCCGTCGGCCGCTCGAAAAAGACGAACTCAGTCGCTTCGACGCCGTCCTCTTCGACCCGCCGCGCGCGGGCGCCAAGGATCAGGCCGAGCGCCTCGCCGCATCGGACGTTCCGCGCATCGTCGCCGTCTCCTGCAACCCGGCGACCTTCGCGCGTGACGCCCGCGCGCTAGCGGACGGCGGGTACCGATTGTCGCGCGTCGCGCCGGTGGACCAGTTCCTCTACGCCGCCCATATTGAGCTTGTCGGGGTGTTTGAGAGGTCCTGAATGGCCGAAACCGCACGAACCCGTTTGGCGGACGCGCGCCTGCGCGCCGCGCAGGCCGCGCGCGTCGCGTTCTATTCCGCGAACTATCTCGCCGTGCGCCGCATTGCTGGCCCGTCGGGGCGCCTGGGTGAAGTTCCGGCGCCGTCCGAATTCGCGCCGGTCGACCGCACGCGCATGGCCGCCGCCTTCCGCGCTGTGATGGAGTCCGACCGCGCGAACATCGCTGCGGGGCTCTATCCCGCGCCCCGCGAATACGCTGCGCCGCCGAACGTCCTCGCCCTCAGCCGACGGACCATCGACGCCCTTCGCGACGCCCGCGTCGTCGCGCGCCGCAAGCAGACGAGATCGAACGCGGAGGTGTTCGAAGAACGGCGCGGCGAGACGGATCTCCCGCGCTATTATCTCCAGAATTTCCATTACCAGACGGACGGTTGGCTGAGCCCGGAAAGCGCCCGGCGCTATGATATGCAGGTGGAGACGCTCTTCACCGGCTCCGCCGGCGCCATGCGCCGTCAGGCGATGCCGTTTCTGGCGGAGGCGCTCGCCGGGCGCGACCCGCGCGAGACGCGCATTCTCGATCTCGCCTGCGGCACGGGCGTTCTGGCGGAGACGATCAAGGACGCCTACCCGGCGGCGGAGCTGACGCTTCTTGACCTCTCCGAACCCTATCTGGAGGAGGCGCGCCGACGTCTCGGCCGCCGCCGGTCTCTCAATTTCGTCGCGGCGAACGCCGAAGCCGTTCCGGAGGCGGATGAGAGCTTCGACGCCGTCGTCAGCATCTATCTCTTTCATGAGCTTCCCGCGAAAGCGCGCGCGCAGGTCGCCCGCGAAATCGCCCGGCTGCTGAAGCCCGGCGGCGTTTTCGTGTTTCTCGACAGCCTGCAATACGGCGATGACTCCGGGCTCGACGGACTACTGGAGGCGTTCCCGCGGGAGTTCCACGAGCCCTATTATGACGGGTACTGCCGGACGGACCTCGACGCCCTTTTCGGCGAGGCGGGTCTGGAGCCCGCGGGCGGCCGGCTCGCTTTCCTCTCCAAGGTGAACGCCTATCGCAAGCCCGGCGGGCGCGGGGCGCGGTCGCCGAACCACCAGAGCGTCGCCGCCGTCGCGCAATAAACAACGGAGGCGGTGAGATAGCGCGCGAGGTCCGCGCGTTCGGCGTCAGCGAGAAATCCGCTGGCGGACTGAAGCGACCAGTAGATGCCCGTCGCGACCAGCCAGAGGAGGAGGGTGAGCGCCGGGCGCACCAGCGCCCGCACGGCGTCCACCCACGGATAGGACGCCTTCACCCCGGCGTCGGCCTCCACCGAGCGGGCGAGGGCGCGGCCCGCCGCTTCTTCTTTGGCCTTTTCGAGGTCGGCGGCGCGGGCGGCGGCCTCATGCCCCGCGGACTGCTCCGCCAGCCGCAGCTCATGGGCCCAGCGCTCGCGCTCGAACCCGCGGTTCTCCGCCGCCGCGATGCGGTCCTGCCGTCGCTCAAAAAGGCCGATCAGGCGCCCGGCGACCGTGCCGAGAAGCCCCGTGGCCCCGCCCGCGAGCAGACTGCCCGCCGCATCTGAAATCATGCTCATGGGGCGGAGTGTGGGTGCACGTCCCGGCCCCGTGCATAAGTTCGTGGTTGAACGCCAGCACGCGCGCACTTATACCGAAAGATCGGTACAGAAGGGCGCGTCATGCCGAAACAGAAAAATTCGCCGGAAGAAACGCAGGCGGCGGTTCTCACAACCTTCCGCACCTATGGCTGGGAGGGGGCGAGCCTTGCACGGTTGTCGGCGGCGACGGGGCTCGGCCGCTCCAGCCTTTACCACCATTTTCCGAACGGGAAGGAAGACATGGCGCTTGCCGCCATGGACGACGCGGCGGCGTGGTTTTCCGAACTCGTTCTGGAGCCGTTGGCCGGGGAGGGCGCGCCCGCCATTCGCCTCGGCCGCGCCATCGCCGGGCTTGACCGGTACTATGAAAAAGGCGGGAAAGCCTGCCTGGTGGAGCTTTTCAGCGTCGCGGACGCCTCAGACGCCGTGCGCGACGGCGCGAAATCTCTGGCCATGGCGCTGATCGACGCCTTCGCCGCCCTCGCGCGCGAGGCGGGGTTCGCAAAGCCGGAGGCGAAAACCCGCGCGCTCCATGCGGTGACGGATCTTGAAGGCGCGCTGGTTCTCGCTCGGGCCTTGCAGTCCGGCGATGCCTTCAAGGCCTCCATGGCGCGCCTTCCGAAAATACTGCTGGAAGGCTGACCCTCTCGCGCGCTCGTGAGCGATGGACGGGTTGTTGGGTTCCGTCTGATGCGTATTGTACCGAACGTTCGGTAAATGACCGACGCAGCCATCAGAGAGCCCCATGACCAACACCTCAGAAACCGCCATCGCACCGAGCGCGCGCGTCGCGCATCGCGCCATCGAGGTCGACGGCCTGTCGATCTTCTACCGTGAAGCGGGAGACCGAACGCGCCCGAGCGTTCTTCTCCTCCACGGCTTCCCGAGCTCTTCCTCCATGTTCCGCGACCTCATTCCGACGCTGGCGGAGCGCTATCACGTGATCGCGCCGGACTTGCCGGGCTTCGGCGCGAGCGACATGCCGTTGCCGGACGCGTTCACCTACACGTTCGACAATCTGGCCGCGGTGATGGAGGCGTTCCTCACCGCCATCGACGTTCAGAAATTCTCCGTCTACGTGCAGGACTACGGCGCGCCGGTCGGCTTCCGCCTGTTCGAAGCCAAGCCGGAGCGCGTGGAAGGCTTCATCATCCAGAACGGCAACGCCTATGAGGAGGGCCTCAGCCCGTTCTGGGAGCCGCTGCGGGCGCTGTGGCGCACGAACGGCGATGCGGAGCGCGACGCCCTGCGTGACTTCCTGAAAATCGACGGCACGAAGTGGCAGTATCTCGACGGCGAACCGCAGCCGGAGCTGATTTCGCCGGACGCCTGGCGGATCGACCAGTATCTCCTCGACCGTCCGGGGAACGACGAAATCCAGTTCCAGCTGTTCTATGACTACCGCACGAACCCTGAACGCTATGCCGGTTGGCATGCGCTCTTCCGCGCGCATCAACCGCCTGCGCTGATCGTCTGGGGCAAGAACGACACGATCTTCCCGGCTGAAGGCGCGCTCGCTTACCGGCGCGATCTGGAGAATGTCGAGCTGCACCTGCTCGATGGCGGCCACTTCGCGCTGGAAAGCCACGGGCCCTTCATCGCCGAGAAAATGCTCGCCTTTCTTGCGCGCGAGGTCGGCTAGACGTTGGGTCGCGACGCCTCAGGATGTCTTTCGGGACGCGCTCCTCAGGATGAAGCCAGCACGGTCTTCGTCCTGAGGAGCCGCCGAAGGCGGCGTCACGAAGGACGGCGGCTTCATGCGGTCTTCCGCCCCACGGCCCACCAGACGCGGTGAGGCGTTTGCAGCACCTCTTCCGGGAACCGCTCTTTCAGCATCGCCGCGTGGCGGGAGTCGAAGGCGGCGACCTGGTCCGGCGGCAGGGAGCCGGAAACGCCGGCGCTCGCGCGGATGCGGCCGCGCCACGCTTCGTGCGTGTAGGGCTGATCGACGTCGAAGGAGCGGGTCTCCAGCGCGGTCAGCCCCGCGCCCGCCATGTCGGCGAGCCAGCGGGGGTACATGCCGACCCCGCCCGCCAAGGTCCATTTGGGGTTCGCCTCGAGGATCAGCGCCTCGGTCGCCTCGACGACGGAGCCGGGGAGGGGGAGCCAGTCGAAGTGGGCGATGACGAGGGCGCCGCCCGGCTTCAGCACCCGGACGGCTTCCGCTGCGGCCTTTTCGCGGTCGAACCAGTGCCAGCACTGGCCAGCGGCGACGATGTCGAAGCGCTCCTCCGGAAACGGAAGGTCTTCCGCCGAGCCGACATGGTAGGCGACGGAGACGCCGGCCTCCGCATCGAGCTGCGCGGCCTCGGCCATCAGCTTTTCGGCGATGTCGAGGCCGGAAACGGCGAGCCCCCGCGCCGCCAGCGCCCGCGCGATGGTCCCCGCGCCCGTGCCGACATCAAGCGCGGCGAGCCCCGGCGCGAGGGCGACCTGCTCGGCCAGCCGCTCGAAAAACTGCGCCGGAAACCCGGCCCGGTGCTTGCCGTAATCGGCGGCGGTCTCGCCGAAATCGACCTCGGCGCCGAAGGCGCGGACGGAGGGGATGTGGAGTTCGTCAGCCATGGCGGGAGGGTACGCCGCCCGCGCGGCGGGGTAAAATGGCGGCTTTTTTAGGACGCGACGCCCCATCCCGCGTCATCCCGGAAACGGCGCAGCCGTTATCCGGGACCCAGGGTGTCTGCGTGCGGAGCTTGCGGCCCCTGGGTCCCGGCTCTCGCTGCGCTCGGCCGGGATGACGGGAGCGGGATGTAAGCGTTTGGGCCCTGTGCTTTGATCAGAAAAACTCACGAACTACCGATCCAAGTCGTGTGGACTCAGTCCGGGAAATCCCACTTCTAGGCGTAAATTTCGAGCATTTGGAGACGTTGTTATTGTCGCGTGACCAGTTGAGAGTGGTGCATCAAAATATTCCGCAGCGTGCGGAGATAAATGGAAGACGTTCCCTACAAGTAAGCTAGGAGGTTCGGAAAATACGGCAAAGGACTTCGGCTGCCCGAGATCGAGGAAAACGGTCTCTAAGGCGATTAAAAAATCCTGGTGATCACCAGCCTCGCTTTCGGAAATCGAGTAAACGACTTCGACCCAGTTTCGGTCGTTGGTCACGGGCATAGCAGGGAGTTCCTCAAATCTTCTGATTATAAGCCCCCACCTCCGGGTGCTTGCTCAACCGCCCGTCGATCTCCCGGAACATCGCCTTCATGTTCTCTTCGCTCGTCGGGCTTTCGCAGACGACCACCAGCTCCGGTTTGTTGGAGGAGGCGC
>CAYFIB010000033.1:0-30795 GCA_964342855.1 uncultured Caulobacterales bacterium | reverse complement strand
ACAGGAGACGCCGCCTTCGACGCGTTTCTCGACGCCCTCGGCGTCGCGCCTCCCGCAGACCGCGAAGCGGCCGCGCGCGTGCTTGGTGCGGCGTTTCGCGAGCTGATGTCGGGCGCGCTTGATCTGTTGAACGCGCGTTCGGGTCTTCGGAACGAACTGCGCCTCGCGGCGACGATGGTGCGGGCGGACTCCAACAATCCGCTCAAGTTCTCCGTTCACGTCGATGACGCCCTCCAGAAGCTGATCGGCGGCTCCGGCGCCGGTTTCATGGAGCCGGTTGAGGCGTCGCGCGAGATGATGGCCGACCTGCGCGCTCACGAACTCGCCGTCATGGCCGGCGTGGAGGCGGGCGTGGCGAAGCTTCTCGATCAGTTGGACCCGGATAAATTCGATAGAGGGCCGAAGTTGAAGATCGGACCGCTCGGCGGCGCCTCGAAGGACCGATATCGCGAAGTTTTCCAGAAGCTCAAAACCGACCTCCATGAGCGTTCAAGCGGCGTTTTCTGGCGTGCTTTTTCGGATGGGTACGAACGTCAGGCGGAGATCGCCCGACGGAAAGCGCGCGGTTGATGGCTGTCGCGCCGGCGCTCTTCGATCGCTTGATCGATCCGGACCCCTCGTCGAAAACCGAGGCGGCGCAAGCGGGCGAGGTTTCGCCGCGTCGGATGCGGGGCATCATCCGACGAGACCTCGCAGCGTTGCTCGGCAGCATCCGACTTTCCGAGCGCGTGGACTTCTCGGCCTATCCGTTCATCGAGCGTTCGGCTCTCAATTACGGTATTCGCGACTATTCCGGTTCATCGTCTGACGCGCTTGATCCGGATGCGGCGGCTCGTGAAATCCGTGACGCCATACTCATTTACGAGCCGCGACTGGAAGCGAACTCCCTTCAGGTTTCGGTCGAGCTGCGCGGTGACGGCGAAGCGCGTGACGTCGTCGGCATGGTGATCTCCGGCGTATATCCCGGCGCCGGCGAGCCCGTGTCGCTCTCGGCGGAAATACATCTGGAAACCGGCGCCGTGCGTCTCGTCGGCGACGAGGCTCGCTGAGATGGATCCGCGTTTTCTTGATCTCTATGAAGAAGAACTTCGCTTCGTTCGTGAAATGGGCGCGGAGTTTGCAGTCAGTCACCCGAAGATCGCCAGTCGGCTGAGGCTGGCGGAAGGCGAAACGCCGGACCCATATGTCGAGCGTCTTCTGGACGGGTTCGCCTTTCTCGCCGCGCGCGTTCGTCTCCGGATGGACAATGAGTTTCCTCAGCTAACCGAGAGCCTGCTCGCGCAAATTCTTCCGAACGTCACGGCGCCCACGCCATCGGCGGCGATCTTGGAGTTGAAACCGGATTTCTCTGAAGGCGCTCTGAAGGACGGCTTCCGCATTCCGCGCGGCGCCTCGTTTACGGCTCGCGCGGACGGGCGCAGCGCGGCCTGCGATTTCCGGCTCTGCGCGCCCGTCATTCTTCGCCCGCTTGCGATTGACGACGCGTCCTATGTTGATCGACCCACGGAGCTTTCGGCGATTGGCGCCGGGCGAGAGGTGCGGGCGGCCTTGCGCATCCGGATACGCAGTGTCGCGCCGCACCCGCTCTCAGCTCTTAATCTGAAAACGCTGAGCGTCTATTTTCAGGGCGATGGCGGCGTGGCTGAGATGGCTCTCGAGGCGGCGGCCGGCCGGTCGGTCGGTCTCGTCGTGCGACCGCTGGAAGGAACGGGCGGCGGAAAGACGCTGCCGAAGTCCGCGATCCGTCATGCTGGGTTTCAGGCGGATGAAGCTCTCTTACCACAGACGCCGGAGAATTTTACGGGGCATCGTCTCCTGCAGGAATACTTTATCGCCCCTGAGAAGTTCCGTTTTCTGGAGCTTGCAGGGCTCGATAAGGCGCTCTCAGGCGATGATGCGCGCGGGGCGGACATCTTCATTCTGCTGGATCGTGAGATGGCGGATCTGCGCGACCGATTCACCGCGGAAACAATCCGTCTCCACTGCGCGCCCGCCGTCAATATCTTTCCGCGTAGGGCGGACCGTGTTCGTCACAACTCCGGCGATCGCGAGCACCACGTAGTCGTCGACCGAACCCGACCGCGCGACTTTGAAATCTTCGCGGTCGAGAGCGTCGAAGGCGTTCGCGATAAAGGTTCGGAGCGAACGCGATTTGCTCCGCTCTACCGCGCTGAAGCGGACGGAAAGGACGCCGACGGCGAGTTTTCCGTTCGACGGGAGCGATCGCTCGTTGATGATGACGGGTACTATGGCGTGGAGACACATCTCGGTCTTCACCAATACGGTCGCGCCGGGTCGGATCCAGACATCACGCATCTCGTCGTTGATACGCTGTGTACGAACCGCGCGCTTCCCAAGCGACTGAAGCGCGGCGGCTCGCTCGCGCCGCAGAGCGCGGGCCCCGTGGCCGGGGCGCAGTTCATCGACGGGCCGACGGCGCCGCGTCCGCCTCTTTCGTCCGCCGGTCCGGCCTGGGCTCTTGTCGACCTGCTGTCATTCAGCCATGCGACGCTTTCGAGCGGTCCGGCGGAAAACGCGCACGCGCTTCGTGCGGCGCTGGGCCTGTTCGCAGGCGCGCGTGCGGAGACGGCTCGATTGATCGAGGGCGTGATCGGCCTTGACGTTTCCCGCATCGTTCGCCGTTTTCCGGGCGATGGGCCGCCGGCCTACGCTTCCGGCGTTGGGCTCGATCTGGTGGTTGATGACGGCGCTTTTCGCGGCGCGGGTTCGTTCACGCTCGCCGCGGTTCTGGAGGAGTTCTTCGCGCGTGCGACGACGTTGAACGCCGTTACGGAGTTCGCTTTTTCAGCAGACGGAAAAGAGAGGGTGCGATGGCCGGTAAGGACCGGGCGCGGCCAAGCGCTCTAGATCTCATATCGTCCCTGCGCGATGCGCCCTGGGCGTATGATTTCTTCGCGGCGACGCGGCGACTTCAGGCGTTGCGCCCGGAAAAGTCCGGCGTCGGCCGCAGTCAACGTCCGTCGGACGACGCCATTCGCTTCAGTCAGGTCCCGAGCTCGGCGTTCGCCCCTCGAACCATCGCCGAACTCTCCGCGCCGTCAACGCCCGGCGGCGGTTATCGTGTGGCGCTTTACGCGAACGGTCTCTTTGGTCCGAACGCGCCCCTGCCAAGCGTGGATACCGAACGCGCGAGTGATCGGGCGAAACAGGCGCGAGATCGAACGCAGGCGGCGTTCGCCGATATTTTTCACCATCGTTTCTACTCCCTCCTCTTTCGCGCCTGGGCCGATGGGCGAGCGGACGTCCAGCGCGATCGTGGCGCCGATGATCGCTATGCGGCGTATCTGGCGGCTCTGGCCGGGCTCGAAGCGTTTCGGACGCACGGTTCGCTAGGCGATGCAGCGCCGCCCTTCGCCGGCGCGTTGGCGGCCGGAAAGGCGCGTGCAGAAACGCTGGAAGGGCTTGTGCAGCGTGCGGCTGGCGCTGATACGTCCGTACGGGAATTCGCTGGCGGTTGGTCGTCGATCCCGAGGGCCGACAGCGCGCGACTTCGCTCAACGCGCCTTGAGGGAACAACGCCGCCCGTGCTTGGCGCGCGCGTCTACGCGCCGTCGCACGCGATTGAGGTTTCGCTCGGACCGCTGGACGCCACTGGTTACGCCGCGGTCGCCCCGCGTGGCGCGAAAGCGAAGAAAGTCGCCGAAGCCGTTCGCTTGGGTGCCGGGCTGCAACTCGACTGGCGGATCCGGCTGAAACGCGACCGCGCCTCGGTCGTCGGCGCTCAATTGGGAGCGAGCGACCGTCTAGGGTTCGATGCGTGGCTGGGACCGGTCAAACCGTCTGGCCCGCCGCTTGACGATCTGGTGATCGCTGGCGAGCGTTATACGGAAACAGAAGCAACCGCAGACAGGGGAGACTGAGGTCATGGCGGAAATATCGCGAGCGTCGCTTTTCGGACGCCTGAACAGTCTCTGTTTCAAGAGCCTGGAAAGCGCGCACGCCTTCGCGCGATTGCGCGAGAATTCGTATGTCGAGCTTGTGCACTGGCTGCACCAGGTGCTGCAGCTGCAATCTTCCGACCTCATGCTGATCCTGGACGCCTACGGAATCGATAAGGCGCGCGTGCAGAAGGAGTTCGACAAGGCGCTGGATGCGTTGCCGCGCGGCGCCACGGCGGTCGTTGATTTCTCGCCGCATCTCGAAGAAGCCGCCGAGCGCGGCTACGTTTTCGGGTCGCTGCTGTTTGGCGAAAGCGCCGTTCGCTCCGGGCACCTCCTGTACGGAATTCTGAAGACCCCGGCGCTGAAGAACGCGTTGATCGCCGCTGCGCCCAGCTTTGTTTCGATTAAGGCGGAGGACCTGTCGGAACGTTTCGCCGGGCTCGTCGCTTCTTCCCCGGAAGAGGGGGGCGTCGCCAAGTCGGCGCCACCTTCAGCGGCCGCGTCAGATGGCGAGCCCGCCGCGCCGAAGCGGGCTGGTGAAGAGGCGCTTTCTCAATTCACGACTGATCTCACCGCGGACGCCAAAACCGGTCGGATCGACAATATCGTCGGGCGCGACGATGAAATCCGTCAGGTCGTCGATATTCTGCTCCGCAGGCGGCAGAACAACCCCATTCTTGTCGGCGAGGCCGGCGTCGGCAAGACCGCGGTCGTTGAGGGCTTTGCGCGCCGCCTTGCGGACGGCGACGTCCCGCCGTCTCTGAAAGGCGTGCGTCTGCTCAGCCTTGATGTCGGCGCTCTGTCCGCCGGGGCCAGCGTCAAGGGCGAGTTCGAGAAGCGCCTAAAGCAGGTGATCGAGGAGGTGCAATCGAGCCCCACGAAAATCATCCTGTTCATCGACGAGGCGCACACGCTCATGGGCGCGGGCGGTCAGGCCGGAACGGGCGATGCGGCGAACCTGCTGAAGCCGGCTCTCGCGCGCGGCGAACTGCGCACTATCGGCGCGACAACGTGGGCGGAGTATAAAAAGCACATCGAGAAAGACCCGGCGCTCACCCGTCGCTTCCAGACCGTGAAAGTCGACGAGCCGGACGACGAACGCGCGATCATGATGATGCGCGCCATCGCCGGCGCCATGGAAAAGCACCATAACGTCCGGGTGCTGGATGAGGCGCTGGCCGCGTCAGTCACCCTGTCGCGTCGGTACATTCCTGATCGCCAGCTGCCGGACAAGGCTGTCAGCCTGCTCGACACCGCCTGCGCGCGCGTCGCGCTCAGCCAGCACTCGACGCCTGCGCGTATCGAGAATCGGCGCCGTCGCATAGAAGCCCTGACGCGTGAACTGGCGATCATTGATCGGGAAGCCAAAGAAGGTCTCGATGTCGAGGACCGACGTGCGGCCGCGCTTACCGGAAAAGCCGAGGCGGAGACTGAGCTGGAGGCTCTCAACGAACGGTGGGCGCGTGAAAAGGCGAAAGCGGACGAAATTCTCGAACTTCGCACGAAGCTGACCGGAGACGCGGCGACGCCGACGGACGCTGGAGCCGGGGAGGCCAAGTCAGAAGACGTTCAACCCGCTGAAAACGTCGCCGATCTTCAGGCGGCGCTCAAAACCGCGCTTGAGGAGTTGGCGGGCGCGCAGGGCGACGACCCGCTGGTTCTGCCAGCCGTCGACGAGGCGGCCGTCGCGCATGTCGTCGGCGACTGGACGGGTGTTCCTGTAGGCCGAATGGTCCGTGACGAGATGGCTTCCATTCTCTCGCTCGGCGATACGTTGAAATCGCGCGTCGTCGGTCAGAGCGCCGCGCTGGATGAAATCGCCAAGCGCGTGCGGACGTCGCGCGCCGGCCTCGCCGACCCGCAGAAGCCGATCGGCGTTTTCCTCCTGTGCGGCCCCTCAGGTGTCGGCAAGACGGAGACCGCGCTTTCGCTCGCCGAGGCGCTTTATGGCGGCGAGCAGAACCTCATCACGCTCAACATGAGCGAGTTTCAGGAATCTCACACCGTCTCGACACTGAAGGGCGCGCCGCCGGGATATGTCGGTTACGGCGAGGGCGGACGCTTGACAGAGGCGGTCCGCCGTCGACCGTATTCCGTCATTCTTCTCGATGAGGTTGAAAAGGCGCACCCGGACGTCCACGAAGTGTTCTTCCAGGTGTTCGACAAGGGCGCGATGGAAGACGGCGAAGGCCGCCTCATCGATTTCAAGAACACGCTCATTCTTCTCACGTCGAATGTCGGCGACCGCGTGCTGTCCGATCTCGCCGAACAGGAAGGCGGCCCGCCCGCCGCGGAAGAGGCGCGCGCCGCCCTGCGGGCGCCGCTGCTCGATGTGTTCCCGCCCGCGCTGCTCGGCCGCATGATCGTGCTGCCGTACTACCCGCTTTCCGATGAGGTTCTTTCAACGCTCATCCGGATGCGTCTTGAACGCCTCGGTCGCCGTCTGGCCGACTCGCACGGCGCCACGTTCGCGTACTCCGATGAAGCGGTCGATCTCATCGCCTCGCGGTGTCTGGAGCGCGAAAGCGGCGGGCGCGTCATCGACGCGATCCTCACCAATACGGTGCTGCCGACCCTGTCCGAGCGGCTTCTGGAACGTGCGATGAACGGGGAACCCGTCTCAAAAGCGTCGATCGCCGTCGAAAACGGGGACTTCCTTTACGAAATTGTCTAAGGATTTGAAATTCATAAGCCGCAACAGGCGCGGCGTCGCCCGGTCGGGCGCGCGCTGCGATAGGTCCCATGAAGATCGCCCGTCTGGTCGAGGTCGACTATCAGGAATTTCTGAAAGCGTTGCGGACAGCCAAAGCCGCAGGCGCCGCCATCAGCCCGGACGAAAAAGCAGCTTGGGCGAAGGAAGTCGCCGCGCGCGCAGTGAAAGCCGAGGCGTTCCGATTGATGGCGCGCGACCGGTTCGGCGCCGAAGAGCTCGCCATCCTCAACGGCGCGGCGCCATGGGACGGTCTTTTCGCCTGGAACCCGGAAAGTCACGCCTGCGTCCGTTTCGAGGTGAGCGAGGGCTGATCGGGAGCCGGGTGAAGTCGCTGGCGAACGGTTGTAGATAACGCGCGCGTCGAACGGGCGCTTCGAGGGAGCGGAAGAATGGCCGCGGATGAAACGCTCAGTTCGGGCGACATTATCGAGAACCGGTATCGGATTGAGGAAGAGATCGGCCGCGGCGCCATGGGCGTCGTCTATCGGGTGCATGATCCGGTATTCTCATGCGACCGCGCCCTGAAGATCCTTCGTGAAGATCAGATCGATAACGAGGACGCCGTTCGGCGGTTTCGCGAGGAAGGCCGCGCCGCCGTCCGCGCCTCGGGCGATCTCGCGCATCCGAACATCGTCACGGTCTATGATGTCGGCGAGCTCGACGGTCGCCCGTACATCATCATGGAGCTTTTCCGCGGTCAGCCGCTGGACGTTATCATGGCGGGCGAGGCGTCGCTTCCTTCTTCGTCGGTCATCCGTATCGGGATCCAGCTCTGTGAGGCGCTCGCCTCCGCACATGCGCACGGCGTCGTCCACCGGGACGTGAAGCCGGCGAACATCATGATGAGCGCGGACGGTGAGATCGCCAAGCTGACGGACTTTTCGGTCGCCCGCGTCAAATCCGGAGACGATCACGCCGCGACCAAAACAGGCGTCGTCATTGGCGCCCCGCGCTACATGTCGCCAGAACAGGCGCTCGCGAAGGGCGTGGACGGACGGTCGGACCTCTATGGTCTCGGCGTCGTTCTGTATGAGTTGCTGACGGGGCGCAAGGCGTTCCGCTCAGACACGATTACGGCGCTTCTTATCGAGATCACCCAGAACGATCCCGAACCCATCCGCAAAATCGCTCCGCATGTCTCGCCGGGGCTGGAGCACATCGTCTCCAAGCTTCTGGAGAAGGACCCGTCCCGCCGCTTCCAGACCGGCGAGGACGCCGCCGCCGCCCTGCGGCGGGAGTTGAAAAACCTGTCCGACAGGGACATGCGCGAACAGACCGGCCTGCCGCCCGAAGTGCGCGCGGCGGGTCTGCTCGCCGCGATCGTCGCGGCGCTTATGGTCGTCGGCGGCGCCATGCTGTTCAATCAGCTGACGAATTCGGCGCGCCAGCAGACGGCGGAAAACGCCGTGGCGGTGACGGAAGTTCTGACCCGCCTCTTCTTCAACACGTCGGACTTCTTCCCGGCGCAATGGTCGCTGGTTTACGGCGGCGCGTTGCCGGTCATCACCGAGACGACGGAGTCCGTACGCCTCATCCGCGTGATCGGGCCGGACGGGGAGACCATCGTCTCCAGCGACCGGGATGATCCGGCGACGCCGGAAGATGAGCGCGTCGTCATCTCGTGGGGCGATCAGGTCGTCGGCGAGTTCGGGCGGGCGCGGGTCGATGAGGTGGAGCTCTCCGGCGGCATCGGGAAAGCCCTCTGCGTGCGTACGTCCATGGAATTGCGCAATGTCGATGGCGGCATCGACCAAGCGGAGTTTCTGGTCGCCGTTTCAACCGCGCCGCTGCGCGAGGCCGCGCGGCTGACCTTTGGCCTGCTCGCCCTCCTCACCCTGCTGACCGTCGGCGCGGTGGGATCGCTCGCCTATCTCGCCACGCGACGGTTCGCGAACCCCATGTCGCGCTTGCGGGATGCTCTGAAGGACCTCGCAATCGGCGACGCCGACGTGCGTCTCTCAGGCGGGCAGGGCGTGATTTCCGAAACATTCGAGGCGTTCAATGCGGTCGCCGCCCGGCAGGGGCACTCCAGCGTGGAGGCTTCGGCTGATCTCCTTGATGCGCTCGCCGTTCCGGCGGCGGCGGAGCAAACGGATGCCGATCAGAGCGGCGAGGCGGACGCCGCAGGGCCCGCGACGCCGGATGAACCGACGACGCCAAGGTCGGCGGCTGACGATACGGACCGTACGGCGATTTTCACGCCTCCAAAGCCCGCGGGCTCTGAATAGGACGGTCGGTGATGCGGCGGGCGCTCAGGATATCCGGTCTCTGCGTCGCGACGCTCGCCGCGGCCTGCGCCAGCAAAGAAATTGCGCGAACGGACGATCTCGTCGTCATCAAGGTCGGCGCCCGCGCGACACCGGAAAAGCTCGCAAAGCGATTTCTAGGCGACCCTGAGGCGGCGTGGCGGCTCGTTGATTTCAACAGGCCGGAAGATCTGCGAAGCGGCGGCGTCGCCATCGCGCCGCTGAAAGACTGGCGACCGACCGGCGTCTCGTCCGGTGCGTATCAGGTCGTTCCCGTGCTGACTTATCACCGCTTCGCGTTCTCTGGACCTTGCGAGGGCATGACGGTCTGCGCCGCCGATTTCGCCGCGCAGATCGATTTTCTGGAGCGCGAGGGCTATCAGGTGGTGCCGCTCGCGGACTTCGCCGCGTTTCTTGACGGAAAGAAGCAGTTGCCGCGAAAGGCGGTTGTTCTGACCATCGACGATGGCTGGAAGTCGACCATCGAGATCGCCGAACCGATCCTTGCAGCGCGAAACGTCAAGGCGACCCTCTTTCTTTATACGGATTTCGTCGGCGCCGGATCGGCCCTCGATTGGAGTGAGGCGACGCGGCTGAAAGCCGGGGGCGTCATCGATGTGCAATCCCATTCAAAAACGCACGCCGATCTGACCAAACGCAAGTCGAACGAAAACCATGCCGCGTACGGCGCGCGCCTTGACCGTGAGCTGAGCGTCCCAGCCCGGGTCATCGCCGACAGGCTGAACGTCGCGCCATTCGCATTCGCGTACCCATACGGCGCGACAGACCGGAAGATCGCTGACGCCGCTGAAAAGGCGGGCTACCGCATGGCGGCCACAGTCGTGCGCGGCCCGAACCCCGCTTTCGCCCATCCGTTCGTCCTGAAGCGGACGATGATCTATGGTGGGGATGATCTTGCGACGTTCGCACGGCGGTTGGAGACCGCTGTTTCCGTGGAGTTCTGACGCATGGGGAACAAACTTCTTTCCGGTATCGCCGCGCTTACACTCGCCGCCTGCGCCGCGCCGGGACCGGAGGCGCTTTTCAATAACGAAACGTCAGTGGAGCTGGTTCGCCGCGCGGAAAGCCTGGAGCGTCTCGGGCTCTATCCTGAGGCGCGCCTGACATACGAGGCGGCCGCGGCGACCGGCGCGCCGGTGACGGACAAGCTGTCTTCATTGAATGCGCGCGCGGAAAGGCGAGCTTCCGAGGCGTTCGACGCGGGTGAAGCGCAGCGCAAGCGCGGCGAGATATCCGCCGCGCGCGCCTCGTATCTTCTGGCGCTCTCGATCGACCCGACGCGAATGGACGCATTCGAGCAACTGCGCGTTCTTGAACGCAGACGGACGGTCGCAAGCTTCGCCGCGCCGCCGTCTGTACCCGCGGCCCCGGACGATGAACCGGAGGCGGAGCCGTCGATCGAGGAATTCAAGAAAAGCTTCGGCGACTATTTCAACCGCGTTCGATCCGTTCTCGAGCAAGGAGCTGATACGCCGCAAGGCGATTGAGAACGGTCCGTTACTGGCGCTGAAGATTGCGGCGCGCGCGATCAAGCAGCGTCCGCGCGAACGAATTGTCCGGCTCGACCAGCACCACTTTCTCGGCGAGCGCGGCGGCTTTCACATAATCGCGCGAAGTAAAGGCGGCGGAGGCTTCGGTCACCCACTGCGCGGCTTCGTCTTCCAGTTTGAGGCGCAGGCTGCTCGCCATCGCCTCTGCGCCGCCTGCATTCCGGTCGAGGCCGAGCGCGTCGCTAGCCATGGCGAGGGCGGAAAGCTGGCTTTCAGCATCCGAACGACCGGCGATGGGCTTGGCGCAGGCGACAAGAGCCGCCGCCGTGATGCGCGCGTCGGCCGCTTCACGCTCATCAGCTTCCTTGCACTGAATATCGAGCAGAAGCTTGGCGCGTTCGGCTGATTTCTCCGCAGAAAGGCCCGCCGAAGGCGTCGTCTGAAGAGTTTTAAGCGCAGCGAGGTGGTCGCCGCCGCTCATCGCGCTTCGCGCGGCGGCCAGCGCATCGACAGGCGCCGGCGAAGCGGTTTCGGTCGTTTCGGCGACCCGCGCCGGTTCAGGCGCGCGCGCTCGCGGTTGTCCGGGAATGACGATCCGCTGTCCGCGGGAGATATCGCCCGGTTTCACGATGCCGTTGAAGCGCGCCAGCGCCACGAACAGGTTCGCGTCGCCAAGTTGGTCGCGGGCGATCTTGGCCAGGCTTTCGTTCGACTGGACGCGATGGGTGAAGGTGCGCCCGCCTTCGCTTGCGAAGAAGACGAGAGGATCTGTTTCGATCTGCGCGAGGAACATGTCGATGTCCTCAAGCTGACGGGCGTTCGCCGTCAGCGTAGCGGCGCGCAGTTCAATTGCGGCGTTCTCATAGGCGCCTTCGTTCATGAACGAGCGCGCTTCCAGAAGACGTTCGGCGGCGGTGAGACCTGCGCGCGCCTCATAGGTCGGTGCGTCAGGTTCGGCCTTTTTGCGCGAGAGCACGTCTAGGGATCCGCACGCGCCGAGGAGCGCCATCGCTGCGACCGCCGCCAGGCGGGTTCCGAATTGGGTCCGTCTCACGCCCGCCTCCCGAAATCGATTTGTCTTGATTAGCACATGCTTACCGTTGATGCGACACGCCGGGTGCGATGCGGGAGTCAGCTCTGGATTGCGCGCGTCATAAGCAGACCGCGCCCGAAACGGGTCTCGTATTCGCTGGTCTTTCGAAAGCCGACGGCTTTAAGAGCACATTCTCGACCAGTCTGATGGCGCACGGAACACGAGCGGCAAGAAGAGTAACGCGCGATGTCCGCAGATCGTCAGAGAGCCTGCGTGCGAGCATTCGAAAACAGCTGGTGCCGCTGGAGAGATTTGAACTCCCGACCTTGTCATTACGAATGACCTGCTCTACCCCTGAGCTACAGCGGCGAAAGCTGTTTTAAATCAACGCCTTACGGGTTGATGAGTGAGGGCCTCGAAAGGTCCCCCGCTCGGGGAAGCCGCTCTTTACCGATGAAAGCGGACGCGCGCAACCAGCCTAGTGGCTTTCCGGCTTCTTCTCGGCGGCGTTGGCGCTTTCGTCCTTGGTTTCGGATTGAGCCGTGTCGGTTTCTGAGGCTGTCGCGTCGGGCGCGTGAGCGTCTTCATTCGCCGGGTCTTCAGCGTATGCGACTTCCGACGGGGCCGCGTCGGAAGTCTCTGGGGCCGCATCCGGCGCGTCGGCGCTCGCATCGTCCTGAGGGACCGCTTCTGTGTCCGGCGTCGCCGTCACGTCGGCCTCGGCGGCCTCGGCGGCCTCTTCCGGCTCCACGCTTTCGACATCGATGATGTCGTCTTCTGCAGCGGATGCTTCATCCGCCTCCGGTTCGGGCTTCGCCGCCGGCGCCGGCGCTGGCGCGAGGCGGCGGATTTCATCCGGCGTGAGCCCGCGCGGCGCGTCGGCGAGGGCGGGGGGCTCCAGGCGTCCGTGTTCGGCGTATTCGCGCACCAGCCGGGTCCATGTCGCGGCGGAGAGATCGAAGTCGCCATCGAGGCCGAGGCCGGTCTCCCGCGGCGCCGTCGCCGCGCGATTATAGAACGGGCGCGCGGCGGAGGCGGAGCCGGTCTCGCCCTCGACGGCGGCGGCCATGAGCGAAAAGGCGCGGGCCGTCGGGCGGCGCGTCAGGATCTGCTCCAGGCCCTCGCGCGCGGCGGCCCAGTCCTCCAGTACAATGTTCTGTTCCGCACGCAGAAGAATGCTCTCTTCCTCGAAGGGCGAGAGATCCGCAAGCCGTGAGAGGCGCTCGGCGCGGGCGTTCGCGTCGTCCCGCGGTTTCAGGTCGGCGTAGGCGACGGCGATGGCCGGGTGCGGGCGCTCTTTCCAGGCGGCCTCCAGAACTTTCTCCGCACGTCCCGTTTTGCCGGATGCGGAAAGGCGGCGCGCGGCGAGCACGGCCGCCGGCGCGAAGTCCGGCGCGAGCTTCGCGGCTTCCTCCGCTTCGCGCAGCGCCGTCGCGCTGTCGCCGGCTACATTGGCGGCATACGCGTCCGCGGCGAGAAGCGCGGCTTTCGATCGACGCACATCCTCGCCTTCGACGACGTCGTTCTTCTGGGCGAGATCCAGCGCTGCGCGCGCTTCGCCCCACGCCGCGCGCTCAAGGGCGAGATCGAAGACGGAGCGGAACGCCCACTCCGCATTGGGGCGCAGGCGGAAGGCGCGTTCAGCATGCTCCGCCGCCGCCGCGGCGTCGTTCGCGCGCATTGCCTGCAGATAGAGCCCGCGGCGACCGAGAAACTCCGTCTCCGGAGCGGCGAGCATGGCGGTGAAGGCGTCGCGCGCGGTCTCTTCATCGCCGGAAAGCTGCGCGGCTTGCGCCGTCAGGAGCCGCGTCAGCGCGGGCTCTTCCAGTTGCCGCGTGGCGGCCTTGGCGAGGCGCGTCGCATCTGTCGCATCGCCCGCGGCGACGGCTTCGAGGCCGCGGGTGAGCGAAAGCATCCCCTTCGCACGTCTTGTTTCGAACGCCTTGCGCCGGATTTTTCCCGGCCAGTCGATCAAGTTCTTAAAACCGAAGGCGCTGACAAAGACGATCGCGACAAGGATCAACGTAAGCCCGATTGCGGCTCCGGTGTGAATGCCGACGATTTCGCCATTCACTTCTGCGTCGATAAATCCGTCGAGGCTACCGAGGAAGGCCGCCAGCCAACCCAGTAGTGCGACAGCGATGAGGAAGAAGACCGCGCGGACCATGCTAAGCGCCCCTTTCTCAGCGGGCTTCGATGTCGCTGATCAGCTGGGCGCTCACCTGGTTCATCAGTTCATCAACGGCGACGCGGGCGCGGGCGGCGCTCAGCCATTCGTCCATTTTCTCCGCGGCCGGACCTTTCAGCGCGTCGAGTTCTTCAACGGCGCCTTCAAGGTCGTTCGCTTCGAGGCGGGTCTCGGCGCGCGAGAGGATCGCCGCAGGCGTTTCGCCGGGCACGTCGCCTGCTTTGCGCACGGTGACGAGGCTCATGAAATTCGCCGCCAGTTTAGACAGGCCGGACTCCGCACTCCCCTGAACGGCGGCGCGCTGCGCCTCGCGAGCGGTCTCCCGGAAGGTCCGGCTGAGGAACGCCTGCGAAGGAAGCCCGTCATTGGCGTAGCTCTGCAGCTGGCCGAGCGGGGCGAGGTTCGGCGAAAGCGCGCGCACGGCGGCGAGTTCGGTCGCGAACGGTTTTCCCTGCGTCACCTGACGCTGGAGGTTTAAGAGCGCGAGAGACGTTGCCGCCGTCTTGCTCGCCGTCGCAACTTCCTCCGATTGCAGACGCTCAAGGCGCTGGCGCAGCGCGTCGATCTGCTGGGCTGACGCCGCTTCGCGCTGCTGGAAGGTGGAAAGGAGTTCGGAACGCAGTTGCTCGATGTCCGCCGCGCTCTGCTCGGCGGATTGGTCGCGCGCCGCCATGGAGGAGCGAACCTCCGCACGCAGACGCTCGATTTCTTCGATCTGGCGAGTGATCGCTTCGCGGTCCGCCGCCAGCGATTGGCGGGACTGGCGGGCCTCTTCAACGGCGGCGTTCGCCGCATCCGTCGCGGCCTGCGTCTCCTGCAGAAGCTCGGCTTTCAGGCTGGTCAGGTCGTTTTCGAGGCGACTGGCGACGCCGCCGCGCACTTCATCGAGGCGCTGCGACAGCTCCGCTACGCGCGCCTGAAGCGCTTCGACCTCGGCGTCGGCCGCGGGGTCTTCCTGCGCGAGGGCGAGCGCTTCATCGGCGCGCGCCTGCGCCGCTGCAAGCTGGCTTTCAAGACGGTCAATGCGCGCCTGAACGAGCGGATCCGTCTGCGGCGCTTCGGCGGCCGGCTCGGTCTCGTCTTCTTGAGATTGCTCCGGCTCCTGCTCCGGCGTCGCCTCTTCTTCCGAGGTCGTCTCGGACGCATCTTGAGCGGCGGGCGTCTCCGCTACCGCCGCGTTTACTTCTTCAGCGTCGACGGTGTTTTCGTCGCCAGTATCGTCCGAGACGAGCGGCTTGGCGGTCGCTTCATCGTCCGCATCGGTCGCGGTCTGATCGCTTTCGCTTTCGCTTTCGCTTTCGCCTTTCGCCGCTTCGGCGTTCTCGGCGGACGCGTTGCCGTTCGCGGCGATCTCCAGAGCGACGTCCGTCGTTTCATCCTCTGTCGCTGCGACGTCAGCGGCGTCGGTTTCGGTGTTCGCGTCGGCGTCGCTCAGCAGCGCTGAGGTTTGCGAGTCCCCCGATATCGAGGCGCCGGCGTGATGATCGGCGGGCGCTGAGACCTCCTCGATGACGGACGCGGACGGTTCGGCGACGGGCGCCGCTTCGGCGGGGACTTCGGTGTCGTGACCGGCGGCGAGATCGGCTTCGGTCGCGTTCGCCATGCGGATGGGCTCAGGCGTTTTCGTCGCGGGACCGCCGGTCAAAGACAGGGCGACGGCGCCAGCGGCGGCAAGGCCGAGAACGCCGAGCGTGTACCAGCCCGCGCGGGTGCCGGAGGCCTCCGCGGCGAGGGGTTCTGCGTCGACGGTTTCATCATCCGGCGAGGCGTCGCCGGCGAACGCCGCCTGCGGCTCGTCCACGACTTCCGCCTCGACCGTCTCAGCGGCCTCGGAAGCGGCGTCGTTCATTGCGTCTTCAGGGCGTTCTTCGGGCGTGTCGGTCGGTCCGGTCATCTCTCTCTCCGCCGGGGATCAGGTTCGAGCCTGATCGGTACGTTTACGGACGGAAGCGCCGCTTCCTGTCACCCCCCTAGATAGACATCCGCTGCGCCTGCTCACAAGGCGCTTCGTCCCATTTCGCGCGTCGCTGCGTCGATCAGCGCCTCAAGGCGCGGTTCCGGCGCAATCGCGACACGCCGCCACGCGTTCGGATCGGCGAGGGCGTCGCGGACGCCTGCGCTGAGGCAGGCGCATCGGAGCGAGGTAAGCGCCGCCTGAGGGGCGAGACGCTCGAAAATTCGCGCCGTTCGGGGCGAAAAGAGGGCGACCCAGACCGCGGCGCCGGAGCGGGCGTCGTCGATCGCGGCGAGCGCCTCTTCCGGCAAGTCCTCAGCGGCGCGCGCCTTGTAGAGGTCGATGCGGCGCGCGGCGACGCCTTTTGCTTCGAGCGCAGCAACGAGGTCGCCCGCGCGATCGGCGCCGCCCGCATGGAGAAGGGCGCCGGGCGGGCGCGCCGCGATGGCGGCCGCGAGGGAGGCGACATCGCCGCCCGCCGCGGTCACGGTCCGAAAGCCCAGATCCCGCGCTACAGCGGCGCTTTGCTCGCCGACGCACCACACGTCTGCGTTTCGCTCTGGATTGGCGGCGGCGAAGGCGCGCACGCCGTTCGCGGAGGTGAAGGCGAGCGCTTCGCCGGGGTCGAGCCGCGCATCGGCGTCGAGCGGGGCGATAGACATCAACGGCGCGCGGACGACGCGCCAGCCGCGCGCTTCGGCGGCGGCGGCGAGGCGCGCGTTGTCCGGTTCGGGGCGGGTCGCGATGAGGATCGGCGCGGCGCTCGACAAGGCCATAAGAGCGAGGTACCGGGCGCCATGACCGACGACAAGCCGGCGCGCGCCGGATCGATGACGGCGCTCGGCGTCGAAACCTCCTGCGATGAGACCGCCTCGGCGGTGGTGCGCCGCAGCCCCGAGGGGCGGGCGGAGATCCTGTCGAACGTCGTCTTCAGCCAGATCGACGCGCACAAAATTTACGGCGGCGTGGTGCCGGAGATCGCGGCGCGCGCGCACGTTGATCGGCTGGACGGGCTGATCGCCCAAGCGCTGGCGGAAGCGGGCGTCGGCTTCGGGAAAATCGATCAGATCGCCGCGACCTCGGGGCCGGGGCTCGTCGGCGGCGTCATGGTCGGGCTGACGACGGCGAAGGCCATGTCTCTCGCGCATGGCGTTCCGCTGCAGCCCGTCAATCACCTGGAAGCGCATGCCCTATCGGCGCGCATGACCGAGGCGGCGGCGTTTCCCTATCTTCTGCTGCTTGTCTCGGGCGGCCACACCCAGTTGGTCGCGGTTGAAGGCGTAGGGCGCTATCGGCGCCTCGGCACGACCATCGACGACGCGGCGGGCGAGGCTTTCGACAAAACGGCGAAGCTTCTCGGCCTGCCGCATCCGGGCGGTCCATCGGTCGAGCGGCGGGCGAAGGCGGGCGACGCAGCGCGCTTCGAAATGCCCCGTCCGCTTCTTAAACAAGCCGGGTGCGACTTCTCGTTTTCCGGCATGAAGACGGCGGTGCGCGTGCACGCCGAGGCGCTCGTGGAGAGAGGCGGTCTCACCGAACGCGATGTCGACGACTTGTCGGCGGCGTTCCAGAAAGCCGCCGCGGAGCACCTCGCCGCGCGGACCGCGCGCGCCATGCGGGAGTTGGGCGAGGGCGGGCGCCTTGTCGTCGCCGGCGGGGTCGCCGCCAACGCCGCCATTCGCGCGCGGCTTGATGCCGTCGCCGCGGAGCACGGCTACGCGCTTCTTGCGCCGCCGCCGAAGCTCTGCACGGATAACGCCGCCATGGTCGCCTGGGCGGGGCTGGAGCGCGCCGCCGCCGGTCTCGCGGACGACCCCGAGACCGCCTACGCTGCGCCCGCCCGCGCCCGCTGGCCGCTTGACCCGACGCCGCGGACGAAAGCTTACGGATCGGGTCGAAAGGGCGCGAAAGCCTGAATCATGCCGGAGCCGAAACAATGATGAGCGAGGCGCCCGAAGCGCATCCCTTCGATCCTGTCGCCGTCATCGGCGGTGGCGCCTGGGGCACGGCGCTCGCCTGCGTGCTCGCGCGCAACGGACGCGCGACGCGCCTCTGGATTCGTGAGGAGGACGTCGCCGAGACGGCGGCGCGCACGCGCGAGAACGCGGCCTTCCTGCCCGGTGTGGAGCTGCCGGAAACGCTCGCCGTCACATCCGATCTCAACGCCGCCGTCGCTGATGTTCAAGCGATCGTCTTCGTCGCGCCGGTCCAGTTCGCGCGCCCGGTGCTTGAGGCGCTTGCGAGCGCGCGACCGGAGGGACCGCCGGTGCTTCTCTGCTCCAAGGGCATCGAGCGCGGGACGGGCGCCTTCATGACCGACGTCGCGGGCGCGATCTGGCCGAGCGCCGCGATCGCCGTCCTCTCCGGGCCAAGCTTCGCCGCCGATGTCGCGCGCGGCCTGCCGACAGCGGTGACGCTCGCCGACCCCGACCCCGCGCGCGGCGCGCGCTGGATCGCGACCGTCGGCGCGCCGACCTTCCGGCCCTATTGGTCCGACGACCTTCTCGGCGTCGAACTTGGCGGGGCGGCGAAGAACGTCCTCGCCATCGCCTGCGGCGTTTCGGAGGGGTTGGGTCTTGGGGACTCAGCGAAAGCGGCGCTGATGGCGCGCGGTTATGCGGAGATGACGCGCCTCGGCGCGGCCATCGGCGCGAAGCCGGAGACCCTCGGCGGGCTCGCGGGACTTGGCGATCTCATCCTCACCTGCGGCTCGCGGCAGTCGCGCAATATGTCGCTCGGGTTCGAGCTGGGTCAGGGCCGCACGGTCGACGAGGTGCTTGGCGAGCGTCGCTCGGTCGCGGAAGGCGCGGCGACGGCGGTCGCGCTGGTGAAGCTCGCCAAGGAAAAGGGCGTCGATACGCCCATCGCATCCGCTGTGGACGATCTCGTCGCCGGTCGCGTCACCGTTTCGGAAGCGATGCAGTCCTTGCTCGCCCGGCCGTTCCGGGCGGAGGTCTGAGGATCAGTCGAGCGTCGCCTGATACGCGCGGCAGCTCTGCGGGCGACGCGGATTATCAGCGCGGGCGCGCCAGCCGGCGGTCCAGTAGTCGCCGCCCTCCTGACCGAGCCGCGAATAGCAGTCGCGGAAGCCCGCCTCGTAAAGCGGCGAGCGCACGTCGAGATCTTCTTTCTGGGCGACGCTGACAGCCTTGTTGTAGCACTCGCAGCGCTCATTCACGCGCGGACCGGAGGCGAGACTGACGGTCGGCAGCGACGAGGATGGCGCCGACGTGGCCGACGGCGTCGGCGCGGGTGCGCCGGACGGACCGACGAACCGGTCCACCACGACGAACGACGCGGCGGCCACGATGATGACGATCAGCAGGATGCCGAAAATCTTGTCGACGTTCATGGGACGCTCCCTCACGTTAGGGGGAAACTAACCAAGCAGGCGTCGCCGCGGAAGCCCGCCGAAGCCACACCGTCGGAGATTTTCCGCGCCCTCTCGTCCATTGAGGCGAACGGGCGGACAGTCCGACACCAAAAACGGAGGTTCCGCATGAGCGAATACGCAGGGAAATGGGCGCTGGTGACGGGCGCCTCCGCCGGCATCGGCGCGGAGTTCGCGCGTCAGCTCGCCGCCAAAGGCGCGAACCTCATCCTCGTCGCGCGTCGCGGCGAGCGCCTCGAACAACTGGCGCGGGAGCTGGAGGGCGAATACGGGACGACATCCCTCGTTCGCGTCGCCGACCTCTCCGTGCGGGACGCACCGGCCGGGGTCGTCGACAGCCTAGCGGCGGAAGGCGCCGCGCCGGACATCCTCGTCAACAATGCGGGCTTCGGCCTGCCGGGCCATTTCAATGATGTGAGTTGGGTCGAACAGCGCGACTTCATCGAGCTGATGATGACGTCCTACGCCCACTTCTGCCATCTGGCGCTGCCGCACATGCAGAAGAAAGGCTGGGGACGGATCGTCAACATCGCGTCCCTCGCCGGGCTCATTCCGGGTTCGGCGGGGCATACGCTTTACGGCCCGTCAAAGACGTTCCTCGTCTCCATGTCTCAGGCGCTGGCGGCCGAGAACCACGGGACCGGCGTGAAGGTCTCCGCCCTCTGCCCGGGCTTCACGTACTCGGAGTTTCACGACGTCAATGGCACCCGCGGGCTCGTCTCGCAGATGCCGAAATCGATGTTTCAGGAAGCGTGCGAGGTGGTCGCGGAAGGGCTCGACGGTCTGGAGCGCGGCCGCATCGTCGTCGTGCCGGGCGGCAACAACAAGCGCATCGCCTGGTTCGTCCGCCACCTGCCGCGCCAGATGGCCGCGAACATCGCCCGCAAACAGTCGGAGCGGTTTCGGAAAAGGGCGGAGTAGGGTTCAGCTGTCTCCCTCCGCCCACTGACGGTGGGCCTCGTCGAGATTGTAAGCGGCCATGGCGCCGAGGGTGACGAGCTCGGAGACCTTCGCGCCGATCTGGGCGATCTGAATCGGTTTCTCGAGACCGATCAGGAACGGGCCGAGCACCGTGGCCGCGCCCATTTCCGCGAGCAGCTTCGTTGAAATCGACGCTGAATGAATGCCCGGCGCGACGAGAACGTTGGCGGGGCCTTTGAGGCGTGAGAACGGGAAGACGCGGCGCGCCACCGGGTTCAGCGCCATGCGGGGTGTCATTTCGCCTTCGTACTCGAAATCGACATCGTCGCGATTGTCGAGAATGCGCACGGCTTCGGCGATGCGCTCGGAGTGCTCCGTCTGCGGATTGCCGAAGTTCGAATAGGAGACGAACGCAACGCGCGGCGTGAAGCCGAGATGGCGCGCGGCGTGGGCGGCCTGCAGGCCGATATCGGCGAGTTCGTAGCTGTCCGGCAGCTCCTCGACGTTGGTGTCCGCCATGAAGATGGTCCGCCCCTTGGAGAGGAGCGCCGACATGCCAATGACCCGTTCGCCCGGTTTCGGGTCGAGGGCGAGGCGCACGTTCGTCATGGCGACATCGAAGTTCCGGGTGACGCCCGTCACCATGCCGTCGGCATGGCCCAGGGCCAGCATGCAGGCGCCGAAGACGTTCCGGTCATTGTTGACGAGGCGCTGGCAGTCGCGGAACAGCATGCCTTTGCGCT
Source organism: uncultured Caulobacterales bacterium (assembly GCA_964342855.1). Taxonomy (GTDB): domain Bacteria; phylum Pseudomonadota; class Alphaproteobacteria; order Caulobacterales; family Parvularculaceae; genus JBCBJX01. The sequence goes on along the minus strand of CAYFIB010000033.1, from coordinate 10,193 downwards.
GCTGGCGGCGATAGAGATAATCCGTGTAGTCCGGATTATGTTGCGAGACGCGGGCGTTGTGGATTTCGATATCCGCGCTCGCGTCGAGGCCGATGGCGGCCATGGTTTCGCGCACGCTGTCCTCGCGACCGATAAGGATCGGCTCGCCCAGCCCTTCCTGTTTGAAGGCGTAGGCGGCGCGGATGACGCTTTCTTCCTCGCCCTCGGCGAAGACGATCCGCTTTTTCGGGTCGCAACCGCGCACCGCGCCCTGAACCTGCTGCAGGAACGAGGCGGAGGGGTCGAGCCGTTGAGCGAGTTTTGATTTGTACGCGTAGAAATCTTCGATCGGCTTGCGCGCAACGCCGCTTTCGACCGCCGCTTTCGCCACCGCCGGCGGAATGGCGGAGATGAGGCGCGGATCGAACGGCGTCGGGATGATGTAGCCGCGTCCGAAGGAAAGACGCTTGCCATAGGCGGCGGCGACTTCGTCCGGCACGTCCTCGCGGGCGAGTTTCGCGAGCGCCTGCGCGCAGGCGATCTTCATTTCCTCATTGATCGTCCGGGCCCGGACGTCGAGCGCGCCGCGGAAGATATAGGGGAAGCCGAGAACGTTGTTCACCTGGTTCGGATAGTCCGAACGCCCGGTCGCGATGATGGCGTCCCCGCGCACCTCTTCGATGGCTTCAGGGCGGATCTCCGGTTCCGGGTTCGCCATGGCGAAGATGATCGGGTTCTTTGCCATCGACTTGACCATCTGCTGGTCGATGGCGCCGGCGACGGAGAGGCCGATAGCGACATCGGCGCCGTCCATGGCGTCGGCGAGGGTGCGTTTGTCGGTTTCGATCGCGTGGGCGGAGCGCCACTGGTCGATGCCTTCTTCGCGGCCCTGATAGATGACGCCCTTACGGTCGCAGACGAGGACGTTTTCGTGGGTGACGCCCATCGCCTTGATGAGACCGACCACCGCAAGCGCCGAGGACCCGGCGCCGGAGACGGCGACTTTCACGTCCTTGATGTTCTTGCCGGCGATCTCCAGCGCGTTGATGAGACCCGCCGCCGCGATGATGGCCGTACCGTGCTGGTCGTCATGGAACACCGGAATGTCCATGAGATCCTTCAGGGTCTGCTCGATGACGAAGCTTTCCGGCGCCTTGATGTCCTCAAGGTTGATGCCGCCGAATGCGGGCCCGAGATACTTCACGCAGTTGATGAACTCTTCCGGGTCCTTCGTATCAACCTCGATGTCCACGGAGTCGATGTCGGCGAAGCGTTTGAAGAGAACCGACTTGCCTTCCATCACCGGTTTGGAGGCGAGGGCGCCGAGATCGCCCATGCCGAGAATGGCCGTGCCGTTGGAGATGACGGCGACCATGTTGCCTTTGGAGGTGTAGTCGTAGGCGGTGTCCGGATCGTCGGCGATCGCCTGCACCGGGGCGGCGACGCCCGGCGAATAAGCGAGGGAGAGGTCCCGCTGGGTCGCCATCGGCTTCGTCGGCGTGATCTCCAGCTTGCCCGGCTTGCCCTCCTTGTGGAACGCAAGCGCTTCCTGATCGGTCAGGCGGGAGTTCTCCTCGGACATCGGTCAAACTTTCTTGTTTTGGGGGCGGCGGGCGCGGGATCGCGAAATCGTTATAGACAAACCTTTTCAAGGGAAAACCGGGTTCGTCGGGTTTCGCACCGCACATTCGCGACTTATATATCCGAGCGAAAGACTCGAGTTTAGCGCGAGGAGCGCCCCATGTTCATCCAGACCGAAGACACCCCGAACCCCGCGTCTCTGAAATTCCTGCCCGGCGAGCCCGTGCTCGGCGCCGGCGCCCCGCCCATGGACTTCCCGACCTTCGAGAGCGCGGAAGGCTCGCCCCTCGCGCGGGCGCTGTTCGCGGTGGACGGCGTCGTCTCCGTTCTCCTCGGCGCGGACTTCGTGACGGTCTCCAAGGATCAGACGGTCGACTGGGTTCACATCAAACCGTCCGTGCTCGGCGTCATCGCCGATCACTACGCAGCGGGCCTGCCCGCGCTGGAGGCCGGCGCCGGCGCGCCGAAAGCGGGCGCGAACCTCGACGACTATGAAGGTGAGACCCGCGAGATCGTCGAACAGATCGTCGAGCTTCTCGACACGCGCGTGCGCCCGGCCGTCGCGCAGGACGGCGGCGACATCACCTTTTCTCGCTATGAAGAGGGCGAAGGGGTCGTGTTCCTCCACATGCAGGGCGCCTGCGCCGGTTGCCCGGCCTCGACCTACACCCTGAAACAGGGCGTGGAGAACATGCTGAAGCACTACGTGCCCGAGGTGACGCGGGTGGAGGCGGTGGCCTAGGCGCGAAACGCGCGCTAGCTGTGGCGCTCGCCAGAAGGAGACCCCGCCATGCCCGCCGATCCGATTTCCGACAACGCCCTCGACGTCATTTTCCGTACGGCGCGCACCCGCAACGGGTGGGAGGACAGGCCCGTCGGCGAAACGCTGATGCAGGCGGTCTACGATCTGACGAAGATGGGGCCGACTTCGGCCAACTGCTCGCCGGCGCGGTTCGTGTTCGTGACGTCGACAGACGCCAAGGCGCGTCTTCTGCCGCACCTGATGGAGGGCAATCGCGCGAAGACCGAGAGCGCGCCCGCCTGCGTCATCATCGGCCACGACATGACGTTCTACGAGAAGCTGCCGGAACTCTTTCCACATACGGATGCCAAAAGCTGGTTCGTGGGAAATGACGACCTCATCGCCGAAACCGCCTTCCGCAACGGGACGCTGCAAGGCGCCTATTTCATGATCGCCGCGCGCGCCCTCGGGCTTGATTGCGGGCCTATGTCCGGCTTCGACAAGGCGGGCGTCGATGCGGAGTTCTTCGCGGGCACGCCGGTCAAATCCAACTTCATCTGCAATATCGGTTACGGCACGGACGAAAACCTGTTCGACCGCTCGCCGCGCCTTCCCTTCGATGAGGCGTGCCAGATCCTGTGACGGGGCCCATCCTCGCCATCGACACGGCTCTCGCCCAGTGCGCCGTCGCGGTGGTCGGCCAAGGCGTTCGCCACGTGATCGCCGAACCCATGACCAAGGGGCATGCGGAGCGTCTGCCGCTCATGGCGCGCGAGGCGCTTCAGGCTGTAGGCGTCGAAGCGGGCGAGCTGGCGCGCGTCGTGGTGGTGACGGGCCCCGGCTCCTTCACCGGCGTGCGCGTCGGGATCGCCTTTGCGCGCGGGCTCTGCATCGGGACGGCGGCGCAAGCGGTCGGCGTCTCGTCGCTGGAAGCGTTGGCGGCGACGGCGGGGGCCGCGAGCGAAGCTGAAGCGACGGCTGTCGTCATCGACGCGCGACGCGGCGAAGTCTTCTTTCAGGTTTTTGAAAACGGTGAAGAGCTGAGCGAGCCCGCGGTCGCGACCCTTGAGGCGGCCTCGACGCGGATCGCCGCGCTCGCTGATGGCCGGGCTGTCCGTCTCGTCGGCTCCGGCGCGGATCTGGCGGCGCCGATGCTCGCGTCCGCGGGTCTCGCCGCGATCCGGAGCGGGCCGAATGTCATCGACGTGGTTGCTCTCGCAGCCCATGGCGCGGCTCTCGCGACGACGCCGGACGGGCCGCGCGCGCTCTATATTCGCTCGCCTGACGCGACTCTGCCCCCGCCGTCGCCGTTCGCGCCGCAATGACGGCGATCAGCGTCGACGAGGTCGGGCCGAGCGCCGCCGCCCGTCTCGCCGCTCTTCACGCGCGCGCCTTCGGTAGCGAGGCTTGGTCCGCCGATCTCTTCGAGCGCTTGTTGGCGACGCCCGCCTGTTCGGCGCGCGTCGCGGCCATAGGCAGCGAGGATGTCGGGCTGGTTCTCGACCAGGCGGCGGCTGGCGAGGCGGAAATCCTCACTATCGGCGTTGATCCGCCTAGCCGCCGCGGCGGTGTCGGCCGGGCGTTGATGGTCGCCGCGCTTGCCGCGGCGCGAGCCCGAGGCGACGACGCCATGTTTCTTGACGTCTCCGAAACAAACGCGGCGGCGCGGGCGCTTTACGGCTCTCTTGGCTTTGTCGAAGCGGGCCGTCGGCCCCGTTACTATTCAGACGGCGCGGATGCGCTCGTTCTGCGGGTGAATTTCAACCGATAGCGGGTTTGTCGCGCGGGACGGGCGCGGCCTATATGCTTTTCCCGTCTGCAGGAGAGAGCCATGGACCGCCTAGAAACAATCTGCGCCGATAAGGGCGTTCGGATGACGGACCAGCGCCGAACCATCGCGCGCGTCCTCTCCCTCGCCGAAGATCACCCGGACGTCGAAGAAATTCACCGCCGCGCCGTGGAGATCGACAGCCGCATCTCCATCGCCACGGTTTACCGCACCATGCGCCTCTTCGAGGAAGTCGGCGTCGTGGAGCGCCATGACTTTCAGGACGGCCGCGCCCGCTATGAAGAAGCGACCGATGAGCACCACGATCATCTGATCGACGTGCGCTCCGGCGAAGTGATCGAGTTCGTGAACGAGGAAATCGAGCGCTTGCAGGAAAAAATCGCGGCCGAGCACGGCTACAAGCTCGTCGCGCACCGGCTCGAGCTTTACGGGGTCCCGCTGAAAAAGGACTGAGCGCGGGTCGGCTCAATTCGAGCGGGCGCCTTAACCCTTCCCTCAGTCGCTCTTGGCACTTTCTCCCTGTCAGCGAGCGCTTTCTTGCGATTTCAGCAGGCGCCCTTGCGTCTCAAGGGTAAACTGGACAGTGTTCTCTGTGTCCGGAGAGACATGAATAATGGCGCGCGCGTTCAAGCGCGTACGGGAGGAAAATGATGGCGTTCGGTGAACCGAAAACGCTCCGCGAGCTGTACCCTATCCCTGAAATCGACCGCCACTGGACGGTGCCGCAGGACTTCGAGGCCGCCTTCGACTGGGAGTATGACGAAGGCCGCAAGCACATGATGCACCTCTACCAGAAGGGTAAGGACATGCAGTGGGATGCGGTGAACCGCATCGACTGGTCCGAGGAGCTGGACCCGGAAAACCCCATGGAGCTGCCGGACGAGCTCGGCGCGATCCACGGTTCCTATATCTGGGAGAAAATGACGAAGAAGGAGCAGATCGAGTTCCGTCGTCACGCGCAGGCCTGGCAGATCTCCCAGTTCATGCAGGGCGAGCAGGGCGCGCTCATTTGCGCCGCCCGCATCGTGCAATCGGTGCCGGATCTTGACGCCAAGTTCTACGCCTCGACCCAGGTGATGGACGAGGCGCGTCACGTCGAAGCCTATCGCGGGCTCCTGAAAAAATTCGGCGTCGCTTATCCGATGACCGGCCCGCTGCAGATCCTGATCGATCAGGCCCTGCGCGACTCGCGCTGGGACATCACCTATCTCGCCATGCAGGTCGTGATCGAAGGCCTGGCGCTCGCCGCCTTCGGCATCACGCGCGACACCGCCAAGAACCCGCTCGCGCAGATGGTGAACGCCTATGTCATGGAAGATGAAAGCCGCCACGTCGCTTTCGGCCGCCTGACCCTGCGCGATTACTACCCGCAGCTGACGCAGGCCGAGCGTGACGAGCGCGAGGATTTCCTCGTGGAGGCCTGCTACCACATGCGCGACCGCTTCGAGATGCGCGAAGTCTACGAAGTGCTCGGCCTGCCAGCGGATGAATGCATCGCCATTCAGGAAGAGTCCGGGTACAGAAAGATGTACCAGACGCACCTCTTCACGCGCATCGTGCCGATCGTGAAGCAGATCGGCCTCTGGGGCCCGAAAGTCCGCGCCGCCTATGAGGACATGGGCGTCCTGCAGTATGCGGACACCGATATCGACGCCCTGTTCAAATCCGATGAGGACCGCGCCAAGGAACTCGACGAGCGTCAGGCGCACGTCCAGAGCGTCATCGATGAAGGCGCGAAGGTCGTCGCGGCGGAATAACGCTAGCGTTGACCAGAGCTAGAAGCGGCGGCCTCTCGGCCGCCGTTTTCATTTTGGGTTATCCGCGAACGTGACGCGACCGGTCAGATGGGCGGCTTTCGTCCCAGCTGAAATAGTCTGCAAAATCGTCCGGAACGCGCGCGGCGAACGGTCGTGTCGCGCCGCGTTCAAATCGGCCCGGCGCCGCGTCGTCGAGGCGCGAGCGCTGTTTTGGCGCTTTGCGGCTGGGGCCGACTTTTTTCAAACCGCTCATGTTCGACCGCCCTTCAGAACGCTGAGCAGCGGCGCGCGCCGCGGCGGCAGCAGCATGCCGGCCCGCAGACCGGCGATAAGGCTGAATGGAGGTCGCGGCGCGGATTTTTCCGGCTCGCAGGGTGGTCGTGGTCCGTCAGCGCCCATGGCGCTCTCCTGAAAAAGAACCCCGGCGAACGCCGACGCGTCGCCGGGCGGCGGAAGCCGCACGATAAAGGATGCGCCTGAAATCGGCCCGCTGTAAGATGTTTCGGATGGCTGAAACAAAAAGTGATCGGAGTACGGAGCGGCGCGCCGTCCGCGTTCGGGAGGCGCGCACGGACGACATCGACGCGCTTTTGATGCTTGAGCGCTCCTTCGCCCCGGAAGACCGCTTTTCGCGGCGGACGTGGCGGCGTCTCGTCGCCGGTCCGTCCGCGGTGTTGGTCGCCGAATGGGAGGGCGCGGTCGTGGGCGCCGCCTCCATTCTGACGCGCGCCGGAGCCCGCGTCGCACGATTGTATTCGCTCTCGACGGCGCCTGCGGCGCGCGACGCGGGGGTCGGTTCGGCTTTGGTGGGCGAGGCGGAACGGGTCGCTGGCGAGCGCGGCTGCGACCGACTGCGGCTGGAAGTGCGGGCTGGCAACGCGCCGGCGATCGCCCTCTATCGCCGACTGCATTTTCAATCTATCGGCGAACGTTCCGGGTACTATCCGGACGGTGAAACCGCGATCCGAATGGAGAAAAAATTGAACGAGGCGCACGCGTGACGGACTGGATCATCCTGGTCGAGGGCGCGAACGACATCGCGCAGACCGATACGCGCCACAAGGTCATGCGCATTTCGGACTATCTCGCGAACCCGGCGCTGTTCGCCGGGCGTCGGCCCTATGTTCTCAACCTGGCGCGGTCTTACGGGTACCAGTCGGAGGGCTATTACGCCTCCCTGCTCGCCGAAGCGCGCGGCCACCGGGTGAGCCCGGGCGTCGCGACCATGGTCGAGCTTTCGGCCAAGGGCCTTTACGCCAACGCCGTCGCGGACCTTTCCGAAAGCGCGCAGGAGGCGCAGGGCAAGGGCGCGAAGCCCGTCGCTTCGCTCTTCATCGCGTTCTCCAAACCGGACGCGCCGGGCTACGAACGCTTCGCCCGCGAGGCCTCGGACTGGTTCCGCGCCCCGGCGCTGGAAGTTGAGTTCGATGAGGCGCAGCCGTCGCGCATTCTCCGCATCCGCCTCGTCTCGCCGCACAAGCTGAAAGGCGAGCGACGCGCGTTCTTCATCGACGCCATGGCGCGGTATACGGAAGGTCGCCCCGCCGCGCAGAAGCGCAAGGCGCCCGCGAAATGGTCGCTCGCCGTTCTCGTCGACCCGGACGAGAAAACGCCGCCCTCGAACCAGAAGTCGCTGGCGCGCCTCATCGATGTCGGCGCGAAAATGGGCGTGGAGGTCGAGCTTCTTGACCTGACAGATTACCCCAGCCTCACTGAGTTCGATGCGCTCTTTATCCGTACAACGACGGCGATCAACAGCGCGACCTATCGCTTCGCCCGACGCGCGGAGCAGGAGGGCATGCCGGTCATCGACGATCCGACCTCGATGATCCGGTGTACGAACAAAGTCTATCTGAAGGAGATTCTTGAGGCGGCGGGCGTGCCCATTCCGCCGACGGAGATCATTTCGGAGAAATCGGATCTCGCCGCGGTCATGGAGCGTCTCGGTTCGCCGGTGATTGTGAAGCTGCCGGACGGCTCCTTCGGCGCCAAGATGGCGAAAGCCGCCTCGCTGGAGGCGTTCCGCACCGCGACGAAAGAGATGTTCAAGACCACCGCGCTCCTCGTCGCGCAAGGGTTCATGCCGACCTCCTTCGACTGGCGGATCGGCGTTCTGGGCGGCGAGGCGCTCTATGCCTGCCAATACAAGATGGCGCGCGGCCACTGGCAGATCATCCGTCATGGCGATGACGGCAAAACGACGGAAGGCGGCTTCCGGACGATGGCGGTCGCCGATGCGCCGCCCGCGGTCATCGACTCCGCCGTGCGCGCCGCTCGGCTGATGGGCGACGGGCTCTATGGCGTCGATCTGAAAGAGACCGAGGCAGGCGTCGTCGTCATCGAGGTCAACGACAACCCCAATCTGGAGCACGACGTCGAGGCCGCCATCCTGAAAGACGAGCTGTGGCGGCACCTCATCAAGTGGTTCGAAAACCGGCTGGAAGCTCGCCTCGGCGGCGCGTTGTAAACTCGTGTTCGCACACGCAGAACGTCGGTTATATTAACGCACCAGGACACTTTCGTGCATTACGGTGGCGGTCTGAGTGCGCTATTTCCGATTTAAGTATTTGAATAGATAGAAGAAATTGGCGCGATTTTCGGCCAAGCTTATGGCCCGCCCCTTGCATATGGTTAACGAGCGGCGTCGCGGTTCGTGCGGCGCCGTTCACCAAGGGGAAGACAATGAACAAAACAATCAAACTCGCGACGGCGGCTCTCATGGCCGGCACCGCGTCGATCGCCGTCGCGGCCGCCGCGCCGGTGACGGTCACCGTGAACTCCGTCGTCGGCGAGTGGACGTCCGCCTCTGGCGCGACGGTCTCCGGTCTCGGCACCAACGAAATCCGTTGGGGCACGCCGGCCTCCGGCTCCGGCCAGTCCGGCTACAAATTCGACGGCATCGCGCCGCCGGCCCAAGGCCCGTTCAGCGCGGGCGTCGTTTTCGATCTCGGCACGTTCACGCACTTTAACTTTCCGATCTACGCACCGTCCATCACCGGCGCCACGCTGAAAGTGACGATCAACGCCACCATCACCAACGGCATCACTCAAAATCTGATGCTGAACTCGTTTTTCGACTTCACGCACTTTGAAACGCCGAACAACGGCAATCCGTGCGCCGCTGGCGGCACGGCGCCGTGCCCGGACCTCGTGACTCCGACGCTCAATCTTGGCGCGTCCGATTCGGTCGTTATCGACGGGAAGACATACGTCTTTTCGACCACGGGCTTCGACATCGGTTCGTCATTCCTCACCAAGGAAGGCAAGCAGAACGATGCGATCCTGAAAGGCGCATTCACCGTTCGCCCGACGCCGCCGATCAAAACGTCCGAGCCGGGCCTCATCGGCCTCTTCGGCCTCGGCCTTCTCGGCCTCGGCTACGCCTCGCGCCGCCGCGCGCAATAAGCGCGACGCCAGTTTCGTAAGGAAAGGGCGGCTTTCGGGCCGCCCTTTTTTGGTACGGCGCGCTTAAGTACTCTATGCTCGTCACATGGTCGAACGAACGCCCAAAAGCATACATGCTGAGCGGGTCGCTGCTACTCTCGCCTCAGATAATGAAGCCGCGCGGTCATCCATAGCGGCGTCTTGGGCGCGTTCGTCTTTCAGGTACGGCCTCATTCCGGATGATGACGTCCGTAAGCGACGCTACGGCGCTCGCGAGTTAACCGAGCGGCGCGAGGTGATGGAGCGCATGATGCGCGTCTCGCAGGCGCCCATGGACCGGCTTCATCGCAGTCTCGATCTCGTCGGGTGCAGCGTTTTCCTGTGCGATGCGGACGGCATCATCGTCGATCACCGGACCAGCGAAAATGAGCGGGCGGATTATGAGGCTGCCGGCCTGGCGAACGGAGCCGACTGGTCGGAAAGCGTGCAAGGCACGAACGGGATCGGCACCTGCGTGGCGGAGGCCAGACCGGTTTCGATCTTCAGGGATCAGCATTTCCGGTCGGAAAACATCGAGATGTCCTGCGCGGGAGCGCCGGTGTTCGACGAGCGCGGCGCGCTGGCGGCGGTGCTTGACGTTTCCTCCTGCCGGGGCGGCGTAGGCGCGGCGCTCGCGCGCCTTGTAGGCCGCGCGGTAGAGGACGCCGCCCGCCAGATCGAGGCGGATCATTTCGAGGACTATTACGCCGACGCCCGCATCGTGCGGGGCCGCGGCGACGGATCGAGCGGGGCCGTACTGTTCGCGGTGGATGCGGACGACCTTCTCATTGGCGCGACCCGCGCGGCGCGTAGGGCCTACCGGCTCGGCCCCGAGTTAGAGGCGGGTGCGATCGCCGCGGCCGACGTCCTGGGAGACGCCGACCGTCGCGGCGGCGGTCGCGAGGGCGCGGAGCGGCGGGAG
>CAYFIB010000032.1:0-32443 GCA_964342855.1 uncultured Caulobacterales bacterium | reverse complement strand
AACGCGCAAGGGCTCTGGTCGCACTCACGCGTCGCGAAAGACGCAACCGAAATGCGCCGGCTCGTCGCCGCCCTGCTCGGCCTTGTTGAAAGAGACCTCGCATCATGACGTTCACCGACACAAAAACGCCCTTCCCGCACAAAGCATTCTGGCCGACGCTCGCGATCAACGGGCTCTGGATCAACGCGTCCGAGGTGTTTCGCTATTTCGCGTTTGTCATGGGCGACATGCGCGCCGCGTTCCCTCAAATTGAGAACGTCGCGCCGATGAACGTGGGCGTCTTCATGGTCTGGGGCGTGTGGGACACGATCCTGCTCATCTTCGCCACCGGCTTCGCCTGGCTCTGGTTCGAAAAGTTCGGATACGGTGCGAAGCAGGCGCTGGCGGCCGGAACTGCTGCGTGGCTCGCCGTTTTCGGCCTGCTCTGGGTCGGCCTCTACAACATGAACCTCGCGACCCTCGACATCATGGCGACGGCTCTACCACTCGCGTGGATCGAACAGGTTGTCGCAGCGCTTATCGTCAATTGGGGCTTACAGACTTTCGGGCGTCGCCGCGCAAGCGCGTCCGCATGAAAAAACCGCCTCCGTTTCCGGAGGCGGTTTCAGGTCAAACAAACGCGAATGGGTCGTTAGCGGATTTCACCCGCGACGATCTCGCCGAGACCGAGCTTGGCGATATCCTCTTCGATCGCCGCGCGGTCGCCGACGATGAGCCAGGTCATGGAGCCCGGCTTGATCGTCGCTTTCGCGGTCTCGGCGAGGAGACCCGGCGTCAACGCATCGTATTTCCCTTTGAGCGTGGTCGGATAATCGTAGGGACGACCGAACCGGCCCGACGAGGCGAGCGAGCCGAGCACGTTGCCCGCGGTCTCATAGGAGCCCGGCAGGGAACGGATTTCGTCGAGCGTGACGAGACGCAGCTCCTCCGCCGAAGCCGGTTTCGAGCCGAGATACCCCGCAATCTCCTTGCGGATCTCAGCAAGAGAATCGGCGGTTTTGTCGGTCTGCACCGGGGCGTAAACGACCCATGGGCGCTGCGCGGCGGCGCCGAAGAGGATCGAATAGGCGCCGTAGGACCACCCCTTATCTTCGCGAAGATTGGAGTTGATCCGCGCGTTGAACGAGCCGCCAAAGACCTTGTTCATGGCGTCGATGGCGATGTCGTTCTCGCCGCCAAGCCCCGGCGCCAGGTGACCGGCGAGGATGAAGGACTGCGGCGAGCCCGGACGATCAACGATGACCACTTTCGAGGTCGTCGGGAGATCTACGACGCCGATGCTTTTTTGCGGCTTCGGCGTGTTCGGCGCGCGCCAGCCGCCGAGGGTCCGCTCCAGGATCGCCGTGACGTCCTCAAGGGTCGTATCGCCGACGACATAGAGTTTGGCGTTGTCCGGACGCATCCACGTTTCATGGAAGGCGACGAGGTCGTCGCGCGTCAGCGAGGTGATGGAGGCTTCCGTGCCGGAACCCGTGAGCGGCACGCCATAGGCGTGATCCTCGCCATAGAGCAGCGGCGGCAGGGTGCGAAGCGCGATGGAGATCGGCTGCGCCTTTTCCTGAGCGATCGTCGAGAGCCAGCGGGACCGCAGGCGCTCGATTTCAGCATCAGCGAAGGTTGGCTCACGGACGACATCGGCGAAGATCTCGACGCTGTCTTTCAGGTTCGCCTTCAGCGCGGACAGCGAAACCGTCGTCACGTCCACATTGGAGCTGACCGAGAGCTGGGCGCCGAGCCGCTCCAGATCGCCCGCAAGCTCCAGCGCGTCGCGCTTGCCTGCGCCCTCGTCCAGCATGGCGCCGGCGAAGGAGGCGGCGCCGAGCTTGCCGCCCTTGTCGGCCGCGTAGCCCGCATCGAACTGCAGCTGCATCTCGACCACCGGCACGGCGGCGCGGCGGGCGAAGACGACTTCAAGCCCGTTCGAAAGGGTCGCGGTCTCGATCGCCGGGAAGACGAGGTCCGGCGAGGAAACGACCAGCGGCAGGCTGGAGCGATCCGCCGTATCCGCCGTCGTTTTATAATCCGCGAACGGCATGATGGTGAGCGTGTGGGAGCCGCGCGACAGCCATTCGCGGGCGGTGAGCGTCACCTCGCGCGGCGTCGCGGCGTCGAGCCAAGCGAGGCGCTTTTTATAGAAGCCCGGATCGTCCGCATAAAGCTCGCCTTCCGCGAGGGTGACCGCCTTGCCGCCGAAGCCGCCGACTTTTTCGAGACCTCGGATCAGCCCCGCCGACGTTTTCGTCGAGACGAGCTCCACCTCCTTGCGGGTCGGGCCGTCCTTCAGGAACTCAGCGACCGTCGCTTCGATATCGGCTTCAACCTCGTCGACGTCAGCGTCCGGCTTCACGGTCGCGACGACGCCGAAGATCGACGCCATTTCAAGGTCGAGCGTGAAGACGGAGATGTCGGACGCAGTCTGCTTGTCGTAGACCAGATCTTTATAAAGACGGCTGTTCTTGCCGTCGCCGAGGACGCTGGCGGCGATGGAAAGCTCCGTCGCCGGTTTCGTCGTGGAGCCCGGCGCGACCCAGACTTTGTAAATGCGCGCCTGCGGCACCTCGTCGAACATCACTTCGCGGGTCGCCGCCTCGCGCGCCGGCACCCAGCCTTCCCATTTGGTGAGCGGCGGGCCGGCGTCGATCCAGCCGAAATACTTCTCAACGAGCGGCTTGGCTTCTTCCGTATCGATATCGCCCGCGAGAACGAGAACCGCGTTGGCCGCGCCGTAATACTGCTCGAACCACGACTTCACATCCTCAAGGGACGCGGCGTCGAGATCCTCCATCGAGCCGATGGGCAGGTGCGAGTACGGATGGTCCGAGGGGAACAGGTGCTCGACGATGTTCCGGAAAGCGAAGCCATAGGGCTGGTTGTCGTAGCTCTGGCGTTTTTCGTTCTGCACGACGCCGCGCTGCTCATCGAGCTTGTCCTGCGTGATCGCGCCGAGAAGGTGGCCCATCCGGTCCGATTCCATCCACAGGATGCGGTCGAGCGCCGGACGCGGAACGGTCTGGAAATAGTTCGTACGGTCAAAAGACGTCGTGCCGTTGAGGTCCGTCGCGCCGACTTCCTGCAGCGGCTTGAACCACTCGTCGTCATAGTTCTCCGAGCCGTTGAACATCAGGTGCTCGAAGAGGTGCGCGAAGCCGGTCTTGCCCTCCGGCTCGTCCTTCGATCCCACCCCGTACCAGATCGACACCGCGACGAGCGGCGCTTTGCGGTCCTCGTGCACGACGACGGTGAGACCGTTATCGAGCTCGAACTTCTCGAACGGAATATCGACGGACTGGGCGAAAGCCGCGAACGGCGCCGTGAGGGCGAGCGCGGCGGAGGCGAGAAGAGAGAGCGGTTTCGTCACGAAAAACGCCTTTCAGAACAGCTGTTGGAGTTGGTCGGGATCGGACGCCCGCAATGCCCGCGGGGTCAACCCGCACAGGCTCGGCTCATCGCATTTGTGAAGCGGTTCGTCGCGAACTCAGCGCGGCGCGCGTTTGGCGAGAATCCGCTGCAGCGTCCGCCGGTGCATGCCGAGGCGGCGGGCCGTTTCGGAAACATTGTGGCCGCACAGCTCATAGACGCGCTGGATGTGCTCCCAACGCACGCGGTCGGCGGACATGGGGTTTTCCGGCGGTTCGGGCTTCGCGCCTTCCTGAGCAAGGAGCGCTTTTTCGATGTCGTCCGCATCCGCTGGTTTCGCGAGATAGTCGACCGCGCCCGCCTTCACGGCCGCGACCGCCGTCGCGATCGCGCCGTAGCCGGTCAGGATAACTGCGCGACAGTCGGCGCGTCGCTGGCGGATGAGTTCGACCACTTCGAGACCGTCGCCGTCGTCCAGTCGCAGATCGACCACGGCGTACGCCGGCGCGTCGCCCGAGAGCGCGGCGCGCGCTTCCGCGACGGACGCCGCAAGGGTCGGGACGAATCCGCGGCGCTCCAGCGCGCGGCCAAGACGCGTGCGGAAGGCGTCATCGTCTTCGACGATCAGGATCGTGGGATCGGGAATATCGGAGCGCGGGGTCTGCGCTTCGGAGGTCAACATCAGGATCGACTCCTTTTTTCAAATATTTATAGCGCCGCCGCGCCGGGTCCATGGTCGCCGGCCGCGTGCGGCGCCGGGTCGCGACTGACGGGGGCGAGCGCTTCCAGCGGCCACGAGACGCGCACCCGCGCGCCGCGCGCGCCCGCCCGGTTTTCGCACTTCACCACCGCGCCGGAGCGCTCCAGCAGGGTCTTGGCGATGAAAAAGCCGAGCCCGAGGCCGCCCGCAAGGGCGATGTCCTTGTCGCGACGTCCGCGACCGCGCGAGGAGATGTAGGGCTCGCCCAGACGCGGCAGGATTTCCGGCGCGAAGCCCGGGCCGTCATCCTCCACATCGATGACCAGCGTCTCGCCGTCCGATTCAGCGCGCACGACGACCTTTCCGGCGGCGAAATCAGCAGCGTTCTCAATGATGTTCCGCAGCCCGTAAATGACTTCCGCGCGCCGCGCGAGCTGGTCGGCGGTCTCAGCCCCCGCGACATCGAGAACGATGGTCTTCGCCCCGTCGAGGAAGGGCTCCGCCGCCTCTTCGATGATGCGCGCCGCGCCGACCGTGTCGTGCATCACGTCGCCCGCATCGCCATAGCTTGAGAGCCGTTCGAGGATCGAGCGGCAGCGCTGGGCCTGCTCGACGAGCAGAGCGGCGTCTTCGACCAGATGCTCATCGACCCCCGCCGCCTCGCGCTGGATTTCTTTCGCCGTCACCTGAATGGTCGCGAGCGGCGTTCCCAATTCATGGGCCGCGGCGGCGGCGAGCCCGCCGAGGGCGGCGAGCTTCTGCTCGCGCGCCATCACCGTTTCCGCCGCCGACAAAGCGTCACGCATCCGCTCGCGCTCCGCCGCGACGCGGAAGGCATACGTCGCTGCGAAACCGATGCCGAGCGACAGGGCGATCCAGTGGCCGACAAGATAGAGCGCCGGAAGCTCCAGCGTTTCGCCCGGACGCCAGGGAAACGGCAGGTGGAAGAATGCAAGAAAGGAGGTCGCCATGATCGCCAGCGCGCCAATGGCGAGAGCGGGACGCGCGGTCAGCACGCTCGCTGCGATCGAGGTCGGCGCCAGGAAGAAGATGGAGAAAGGGTTCTTCATCCCGCCGGTGAGGAAGAGGAGCGCGGCGAGTTGCAGAACGTCCCAGGCGAGGAGAACGAACGCTTCGGAATCGTCCAGTCGTCTCTGAGGCGAAAAGACAAGGCTGCAGAAAATATTGAGCCACGCGCTCGCGACGATGACGCCGAGGCACCAACCGAGCGGCAGGATGTAGCCGAGCCCGAGATAGGTCACCAGCACCGCGGCGCTCTGGCCGATGACGGCGAGCCACCGCAGCCCCGTCAACGTTCGCAGCGAGACGCCGGCGCCAGGCCGGTCAGACGCGCCGATGGGCGCGAGGCCGATGGCGGCGCCCGCCGCGACGGCGAGACGCGCGACACGATCCATCATGGCGACTTCCTTCCCAAGAAGCGGAACCGTATGTCACAGCTCTCTGCAAAAAGGGACCGATATGCGCCTTTCAATCCTCTTCGCCGCCCTTCTCGTGCTCGCGGCGTGCTCCAAGAACGACGCGATCGGCGCGAAAGAGCTGTCGGACGCTTTTTCTTTCGATCCCGAACTGACCGCGACCGACGGCTCGGCGGTGACGAAGGCGACGTTTCAGGGCCGCCGATCCATCGTTTATTTCGGCTTCGCGAACTGCCCGGATGTCTGCCCGACGGCCATCGCCCGCCTGACCGCCGCCCTCGATATTCTGAACGACAAGCCCGCTTACGACGCCTATTTCATCACCGTCGACCCGGAGCGCGACACCGTGGAGGCGCTAAAGGGTTATCTCGCCTTCGACGACCGCCTGACCGGCGTTTCCGGCGATCCCGAGAAAGTGCGCGCCCTCCTCGACGCCATGCACGTCTACGCCAAGCGTGAAGAACTGCCGGAAAGCGCCATCGGCTACACCATGGCGCATTCAAGCCTTTTCTACGTCATCGACGATGCGGGCGCGCCGACCTATGCGATTACCGACGCCCTGACGCCCGACCAGCTGGCTGAAACCTTGCGCGCGCTCGCTAAATAGAAGCGCGCGCGTTCATCCATTTCGAAAGCGGCTTGAATAACTTGCATCGCTCGCGGGATTCCGCGAGCGTGTTGCGTTGCGGCGCGAAGGACAGATGCGCCGCCCTGTTTCGAGGAGATCGGTCGTGCGCAAGTCGTTCAACGCGTTCACCTACGCCGCTTATGAATTCGGCCTGACCGCCATGCGCCCCGCTTCCGCTATGGCGGGCGCGACGGCTGAGTTTCTCGCCCATGGCGCCAACCCGTTTTCGGACTTCTGGCCGACGCGGACCGCCGCCGCCGCGCTCGATCTCTTTGAGAACGCGGTGCGCCGCTATCCGAAACCGGGCTGGCATCTGGAGACCACGACCTCGAACGGCGTTGAGATGAAGGTGAAGCCCGAAACGGTGCTGCGCCGCCCGTTCGGCAATCTCGTCCATTTCAAGCGCGAGAAGAAAGCGCTCGCCGAGGCGAAGTCCGGAACGCCGGACCCGCGCGTCCTCATCGTCGCGCCGCTGTCGGGCCACTACGCCACGCTGCTGCGCGGCACGGTCGAGGCGATGCTGCCGGACCATGAGGTCTTCATCACCGACTGGGCGGACGCGCGCATGGTTCCGCTCGCCTACGGACGGTTCGATCTCAACACGTATATCGATTACCTGATCGAGTTCCTTGAACACATCGGCCCGGGCGCCCACGCCATGGCCGTCTGCCAGCCGGGCCCGGCGCTGCTCGCCGCCTCCGCGCTGATGGCGGAAGACGACAACGCCGCGCGCCCGGCGACCATGACCATCATGGGCTCGCCCATCGACGCGCGCCGCTCGCCGACCGTGCCGAACAAGCTTGCGGAAGAACGCCCCTTCGAATGGTTCGAAGAGAACATGATCTTCACCGCGCCCGCGCCTTATCCGGGCATGATGCGGCAGGTCTATCCCGGCTTCGTGCAGCTTTATTCGTTCATGTCCATGAACGCCGAACGCCACCGCGACGCGCACTATCAGTACTTTGAGCATCTGGTGGCCGGCGACGGCGACAGCGCCGAAAAGCACCGCGCGTTCTACGATGAATATCTCGCCGTGCTCGATCTGACGGCGGAGTTCTACCTCCAGACCATCCGTGAGGTATTTCAGGAATATCGCCTGCCGAACGGGACGTTCACGCACCATGGCCGTCTCGTGCGCCCCGATGCGATCCGCGATATCGGCCTCATGACCGTCGAGGGCGAGAACGACGATATCTCCGGCATCGGCCAGACACAGGCCGCACACGATCTGTGCGTCAATATTCCAGCGGACATGAAGATCGACCACGTGCAGGAGAAAGTCGGCCACTATGGCGTCTTCAACGGCTCCCGCTGGCAGTCGGAAATCCAACCGCGCGTCGCGGAGTTCATCCGCACCCGCTTCGACGTCGCCCGCGAACGCGATTTCCGCGAGCAGTCGGCGCGCGGCATCCGGCTGGTGCGTTCAGCCGCCTGAGGCGCTTGGGTTCGACGGCGCGCGCGGGTAACGTCTCCGAACGCAACCCGCCCGCCAGAACATGCCCCACGAAAAACCCATCGCCGAAGGCGAGCGCCTCTTCCTCGTTGACGGCTCGGCCTACATCTTCCGCGCCTATCACGCCCTGCCGCCGCTGACGCGCAAGTCGGACGGACTGCCCATCGGCGCGGTCTCCGGCTTTTCCAACATGCTGTTCAAGCTGCTCGCCGACAGTCGCGACGAGCAGAACGACGCGCTGCCGACGCCGACACATTTCGCGGTCATCTTCGACTATTCCGCACATTCGTTCCGGAATGATCTCTACGCCGAGTACAAGGCGCACCGCCCGGAGCCGCCGGAAGACCTGCGTCCGCAGTTCTCCCTCGTCCGCGACGCGACGCGCGCTTTCAACGTCGCATGCGTGGAGATGGAAGGTTTCGAGGCGGACGACCTCATCGCGACCTATGCGCGGGAGGCAGAGAAGACGGGCGCCGAGGTCGTCATCATCTCGTCGGACAAGGACCTGATGCAGCTCGTGACCGATCGCGTCGTCATGTACGACCCGATGAAGGGAAAAATGATCGATGCGGACGGCGTGCGCGAGAAATTCGGCGTTGATCCGGACAGGGTCGTGGACGTGCAGGCGCTTGCGGGCGACAGCGTGGACAACGTGCCGGGCGTGCCGGGCATCGGCGTCAAAACCGCGGCGCAGTTGATTGACGAATACGGCGATGTCGAGACGCTGCTGGCGCGCGCCGAGGAGATCAAACAGAAGAAGCGCCGCGAGAACCTCATCGAGTTCGCCGAAGACGCCCGCATCTCCAAACAGCTGGTGACGCTGAAGGATGATGTGAAGACGGAGGAAACGCTCGCCGACTTCCGCCTGAAGGACGTCGATCCCGAGAAGCTCCTCTCCTTCATCGACGCCATGGAGTTCACGACCCTGCGTCGGCGCGCGGTCTCCGCCTTCGGCGAGGGCGGCGGAGCTTCTGAAAGCGCCAGCGCGGCGCCGGACGCGGCCATCGACACGGGCGCCTATGAGGCAGTCTACGAGCCGGATCGCCTGCGCGAGATCGTCGAAATCTGTCGCGCCCGCGGCGTCGTCGCCTTCGACACGGAGACGAATTCTCTGCGCCCCGTCTCCGCGAAATTCGTCGGCCTCTGCCTCGCCTGGGGGCCGGGGGAAGCCTGCTACGTCCCCCTCGGCCATGGCGGCGACGGGCTGCAACTCGACGATGAAGACGCCGGCCGTCAGATGTCGGAAAAGACGGCGTTGGAGATCGTCAAGCCGCTTCTGGAAGACCCGGCCGTTCTGAAGATCGCCCAGAACGCCAAGTTCGATATGGGCCTGCTGCTGCGCCGCGGCGTTCACGTCGCGCCCGTCGACGACACCATGCTCATCTCCTATGCGCTCGATTGCGGCGTCCACGGACACGGCATGGACGAGCTGTCAGAGCTTCATCTCGGCCACAAGCCGATCTCGTTCTCGGAGCTCGCGGGCACGGGCAAGAAGCAGAAGACCTTCGACGAAATCCCAATCAAGGATGCGGCGAAATACGCCGCCGAGGACGCGGACGTGACGCTCCGTCTGCATCAGGTCCTGAAGCCCCGCCTCTCGCGAGAAGGCATGCGGACGGTTTATGAGACGCTGGAGCGCCCGCTCGCCCCCGTCATCGCCGAGATGGAGATGGCGGGCGTGAAGGTGGACGCGAGCGTCCTGCGAAAACTTTCCACCGAGTTCGCCCAGAAAATGGCGGGATACGAGGCCGCCGCCTATGAAGCGGCGGGCCACGAGTTCAATATGGGCTCGCCGAAGCAGATCTCCGAGATCCTATTCGGCGAACTCGGCCTGCCCGGCGGCAAGAAAACCGCAAAGGGCGCCTGGTCCACCAAGGCGGACATCCTCGAAAGTCTGGCGGCGGAGGGACATGACCTGCCGCGCGCCATCCTTGACTGGCGAGGCCTCTCAAAACTGAAAAGCACCTATACGGATGCGCTTGTCGAGGACATCTGCGCGGATACGGGGCGGGTACACACCTCCTACTCTCTCGCCGCGACGACGACGGGCCGCCTCTCCTCCAACGATCCGAACCTACAGAACATTCCCATACGTACCGAAGACGGCCGACGCATCCGCGACGCCTTCGTGGCGGAAGAAGGAAACGTGCTCATTTCGGCGGACTACAGCCAGATCGAGCTGCGGATCCTCGCCCATGTCGCCGGCATCGAGCCCATGCGGCAGGCCTTCCACGACGATCTCGACATCCACGCCATGACGGCCTCGGAGATGTTCGACGCCCCGATCGAGGGCATGGACCCGATGGTCCGCCGGCAGGCGAAAGCGATCAATTTCGGGATTATCTACGGCATCTCGGCCTTCGGCCTCGCCAACAATCTCGGCATCGCGCGCGGCGAAGCGCAGGACTATATCGAGGCCTATTTCGAGAAGTTTCCCGGCATCCGTAAGTATATGGACGACACGAAAACGTTTGCGCGCGAGCACGGCTATGTCGAAACCATCTTCGGGCGGCGCACCCATACGCCGAAGATCAAAGCCTCCAACCAGGCCGAGCGCGGCTACGCCGAACGGCAGGCCATCAACGCCCCCATTCAGGGCGCCGCCGCCGACATCATCCGCCGCGCGATGATCCGTATGCCGGACGCGCTCGCAGCGAAAAAACTATCGGCGAAGATGCTGCTGCAGGTCCACGACGAACTGATCTTCGAAGCGCCGGCGGAGGAAGCCGAGGAAACCTGCGCCGTCGTCGAAGACATCATGTCCGCCGCCGCGAGCCCCGCCGTCGACATCTCCGTCCCCCTGAAAGTCGAAGCAGGCGTCGGCGCCAACTGGGGCGAGGCGCACTAGGCCCTCACCCCGCCCCGCCAAAAACCCGGAACGGTTCCAGCGCGAGGCCGTCCAGCGCGCAGATGGCGACGGGCGCATCATCGCATTCAACATAAACAGCCTCTAGCCGCCCGCTTGTCCCCGCGCGCACGCCGCGCGCGTCGGCGGGCGCCAGCACGCAGGACTGCCCACGGGCAAGCCGCGCGGCCGCGCCGCGGTCGATGCGCGCGCGTGGGAGATCGCCGAGCGCGGCTTCGAGCCCCAGCAGTTCGGCGTCACGCTCCTCAATGCTCTCAAGCCCCTCAATATCGGACAGCTTGACCGCATCTTCTTCCGTGAACGGCCCGACCGCCGTGCGACGAAGGGACGAGACGTGCGCGACTGCTCCGAGCGCCACGGCGAGATCGCGCACCAAGGATCGGACATAGACGCCTTTGCCGGTGCGCGCCTCGAACAACGCGACGTCCGGGCTTTCGCGCGAGATCAGACGAAACTCGCGCACGAAGGCGGGGCGCGCCTGCAGCTCCACCTCTTCGCCAGCGCGCGCGAGATCGTAGGCGCGTTCACCGCCGATCTTCACCGCTGAGAACGCGGGCGGGCGCTGCTCAATGTGACCCGTGAACCAGTCGAGCGCCGCGATGATGTCGTCCGTATCAGGCCGGACATCTGAGCGGGTGATGATCTCGCCCTCGGCGTCGTCCGTCGAGGTGGCGACGCCGAACCTCGCGCCGAAGCGGTATGTCTTTTCGCCGTCCTGAACATAGGGAACCGTCTTCGTCGCCTCGCCGAAGGCGATGGGCAGGATGCCCGTCGCCAGCGGATCGAGCGTGCCGGCGTGGCCCGCCTTCTTCGCGTCATAGAGCCGCCGCGCGGCGCTCACCGCCTCCGTCGAGCCGACATCGTAGTTTTTATCGAGGATGAGCCAGCCGCTGATCGGCCGGCCGCGTTTGCGACGCGCCATGGTCTCTCCTGCAGGCCGGCCGGTTCGGACGGACGACCCGACTGAATAAGGGGCCGCGGGCTCGCACGGGCGGCCCTTTCTCGTCAAGCGCTGAAAGGCGTTGGAAAGACTTTCCGGTTTAAATTCAGGGACGCTTAACCGAGGGATCGCGATGCACGAGCTCTCACTGGCCTCGCAAGACGCCCTGGGGACGGAACTGGAAGGCTTTCAACGCACCGCGATCGAGCGGGCGGCGGAACTGAAAACGCGCGTCTTCTTCTGTGTCGTCTGCATGATCATCATCGGGGGCGCGGTGTCCCTTAAGTACGCCCTTGGCTGGGGCGTTCTGGTGGCGATCACCCAGCTCATCGACTTTCGCGCCAACGCCGGACTGCGTCGCAAAGGGCGGACAGACCCGCTATCCAAGCAAGAGCGCCTCATTGTACTGAGCTCCACCGCATTGGCGACGGCGGTTTACGGCCTCGCCGCGCCGATCATCTGGTTCGGCATGGAGCCGTTCGGTCAGACGTTCGCGGCGTTTCTCATTTGCGGCATGCTGCTGCACACCGTCATTCACATGCACTATGTAAAGGCGCTATTCCTCGCCGCATTTATTCCGCACTCTATCACGTTTTTCTCCACGCCGGTCGCCGAACTCTTCCTCAACTCGGAGAACATCGGTCCCGCCGCCTGGGGGCTCTTCCTGCCGATGATCCTCTATCTCGGCCATCTCGTGAAAGCCTATTCCCGGAACAAGCAGGCGTTCTGGAATGTGTTTCAGGAGCGCGAAACGGCGCTGCGCGAACGGGCGACGGCTGAGGCCGCCAACCAGGCCAAAGACGCGTTCCTCGCCATGATGAGCCATGAGCTCCGCACGCCCCTTAACGGCGTGCTTGGTGCGACGCAGGCTCTGGACCGCACGAACCTGAGCGCGGACCAGAAGCAGTTGACGCAGATACTTTCATCGTCAGGGTCCGTTCTGCTCACCGTCATCAACGACGTCCTGGACTTCTCAAAAATCGAAGCCGGAAAACTGGAGCTTGAGCTTCGTCCCGTCGGCATCAGCGACGTTGCGTCCGACATCCGCGGGCTTTGGGGACCAGTGGCGGAACGCAAAGACCTTTCTTTGCGTGTCGATATCCTGTCGGAGCCCGAAGCGGGCTTTCTGGCCGACCCCACGCGCTTGCGCCAGATCCTCTTCAACATCGTTTCCAACGCCATCAAGTTCACCAGCGTCGGCGAAGTCCTTGTGGAGGCGACTTACACGGATGGCGTCGTACGGTTTTCAATAACCGACACCGGATGCGGCGTACCGGACGACAAGGTCGACAGCCTGTTCGAAGCGTTCATGCAGGCTGACGTTTCAACTACCCGCAAATACGGCGGCACCGGGCTGGGGCTCTCCATCAGCCGGCGCCTGGCGCGCTTGATGGGCGGCGACGTAACGTTCGCGCCTGCGACGTCAGGCGGCTCCGTATTCGTTGTCGAGATACCGGCCGAACGGGCTGATGTTGCTGCGGACGACCTCGTCGAGAACAAAGGGCCATCCGCACAAGCAGCAGCTCCCCATCAAATCATTCGTGTTCTGCTGACCGAGGATAACGACGTCAACCGACGCATCGTGCAGGCGCTTCTCACCGGTGAAGCGGTTGACCTGACCATGGCGACGAACGGGGCGGAGGCCCTGGACATTCTGTCCCGAGAACGCTTCGACGTCGTGCTGATGGACATCCAGATGCCGGTGATGGACGGCGTCACCGCCGTTCGGAAGCTGCGCGCTGAGCCCGGTCTGAACCGGAAGACGCCGGTCATCGCCCTCACGGCGAACGTCATGAAGGATCAGAAGGCGGAATACGCCGAAGCCGGAATGTCGGATGTTCTCTCCAAGCCGATCCAGCGCGATGCGCTGATCGACGGCCTTCACCGGCACGCGTTTTCAGAAGCGAGCAGAACGTCCGCTCTCAGAGCGAGCTAGTCGTCGTCCGACAGGTCCCGGCGCACGTTGGGGCGGGCCAGAAGTTCGTCGATCTTTCCCGCTTCATCGAAGCTGTCGTCCCGGCGAAAAACGAGGGTTGGCGTGTACTTCAGATCGATTTTGCGGCCGAGGACGCCGCGAACGGCGGGCGCCGCTTCGTTGAGTTTCGCAATCGCGGCGTCAACCTCGCGCCCGCCAAGAGTGGTGCAGTAGACGGTCGCGTTTTTAAGGTCGGGGGACGCCCGCACTTCCGTCACGGTGATGTCGAGACCACGGATTTTGGGCGAATGCACTTCGCCGCGCAGGAAGGCCTCCGAGAGCGCGTGACGGATCAGTTCGCCCGCGCGGAGCTGGCGCTGGGATGGACCCTTGGAAGCGAAACGCGACGCCATAACGTTCCCCGACTCTCGCCTGCCGTCCCTCGCGTCGCTCTCATCCGCAAGCAGATCAGAGCGAGCGCTGGATCTCCTGAACGTCGAAACACTCGATGATGTCGCCGGATTTCAGGTCGTCGTAATTCGCGAAGCTCATGCCGCACTCCTGTCCCATCGGCACGTCATCGACATCGTCCTTGAAGCGTTTCAGCTGCGAAAGCGTGCCTTCGTGGATGACGACGGAGTCCCGGATGAGACGGACTTTGGCGCCGCGCTTCACGCGGCCTTCGACCACGCGGCAACCGGCGACCTTGCCGACCTTGGTGATGTTGAAGACTTCGAGGATCTCGGCGTTGCCGATGAACTCCTCGCGGATCTCCGGCGACAGCATGCCCGAGAGCGTGTCCTTCAGGTCGTCGATCAGGTCATAGATGACGGAGTAATACCGAATCTCGACGCCGGTGCGCTCCGCCTCGATGCGCGCATCCTTGTTCGCGCGGACGTTGAAGCCGATGACA
This sequence comes from uncultured Caulobacterales bacterium, assembly GCA_964342855.1. Taxonomy (GTDB): domain Bacteria; phylum Pseudomonadota; class Alphaproteobacteria; order Caulobacterales; family Parvularculaceae; genus JBCBJX01. The sequence continues at coordinate 18,235 of CAYFIB010000032.1, read as the reverse complement.
GGGGCGCCCGAAGCTTCGGCGAGAATGACGTCGCTTTCGGAAACGCCGCCGACGCCGGAGTGCAGAACCTTGACCCGCACTTCGTCCGTGGCGAGCTTTTCAAGAGAACCGATGATCGCTTCGATCGACCCCTGCACGTCGCCTTTGATGACGATCGGCAGTTCGCTGATTTCCGCGTCCTTCAGCTGCGCCATCATCTGTTCAAGCGACGTGCCCGACGACTTGGCGACCGACTTCTCTTTCTTCTTCCGCTGACGGAATTCCGCAACTTCGCGCGCGCGCGCCTCGCTATCGACCACGACGAACTGCTCGCCCGGATCAGGTACGCCATTGAGGCCGAGAACCTCCACCGGCAATGACGGGCCCGCTTCTTTCAGCTGCTTGCCCTTATCGTCGATGATCGCGCGGACCTTGCCCCACTCCGCGCCGCAGACGAAGACGTCGCCGCGTTTCAGCGATCCCTTCTGCACCAGAAGCGTCGCGACGGGGCCGCGGCCCTTGTCGAGCTGCGCTTCGACCACCGCGCCTTCGGCGGCGCGTTTCGGGTTCGCCGTCAGCTCCAGAAGTTCTGACTGCAGAAGAATAGCTTCCAGAAGACCATCAAGATTGAGCTTCTTCATGGCCGAGACTTCGACGTCCTGGATTTCGCCGCCCATGCCTTCGACCTGGATCTCATACTGGAGAAGATCCGTGCGCACCTTGTTGGCGTCGGCGTCCGGCTTGTCGATCTTGTTGATGGCGATGATGATCGGCACGCCCGCCGCCTTGGCGTGGCTGATCGCCTCGACCGTCTGCGGCATGACGCTGTCGTCCGCCGCCACGACGATGATGCAGATATCCGTCACTTTCGCGCCGCGCGCCCGCATCTGCGTGAACGCAGCGTGGCCTGGCGTATCGAGGAAGGTGATCTTCTGGCCGCCCTCGGTCTCGATCTGATAGGCGCCGATGTGCTGCGTGATTCCGCCCGCTTCGCCGGAAACGACATTGGCGTCGCGGAGCGCATCGAGCAGCGACGTCTTCCCGTGGTCGACGTGACCCATGATCGTCACGACCGCAGGGCGCGGCTGGAGATCTTCCGCCGCGTCCGGCGCGCCGCCAAGGCCTTCTTCGACGTCGGAATCAGAAACACGCTTCACTTGGTGGCCGAAATCTTCGGCGATCAGCTGAGCGGTGTCCGCGTCCAGAATATCGTTGGCCGTCACCATCTGCCCCTGCTTCATCAGGTTCTTGATGAGGTCCACGGCGCGCATGGCCATACGCTGAGCGAGATCCGTCACGGTGATGGTGTCGGGGATCGTCACCTCGCGCAGGATCTGGTCGCGCGAGCCGCCGCGCTGCTGACGCGCCTGCTTTTCTTTTTCACGCGCGCGACGGACCGAGGCCAGCGAGCGCTGACGCTCGTCGTCGTCCAGCGCGTTGGCGATGGTCAGTTTGCCCGTGCGGCGGCGCGGTTCGACTTTCTTGGCGGTGTCCTGACGGTCCGCGCCGAAGCTGCGTTTCGTCTTGATGCGGCCGCCGAGCTGAGCCAGCGGATCGTTGTTCTCCGGCTTCGGCTCTTTTTCGTCACGCGTTTCAGCGCCGTCTTCGCGCGCCTTCGTCTTGGTCGCGTTGCGCTTGGCTTTACGCTCTTCTTCTTCCGCCTCAAGCACGCGACGGGCTTCGTCTTCCGCCTTCGCGCGCTCTTCGGCTTCCTTAGCGCGCTTGGCGTCTTCTTCCGCCTGGCGCTGGCGCTCTTCTTCAAGACGCGCGCGCTCCTCGGCTTCGCGGGCTTCGCGCGCCTTGCGTTCTTCGTCCTCGCGCGCCCGGCGCACTTCGGCTTCGGCCTTGGCTTTCTGCAGGGCGACGGCGCGCGCTTTTTTCTCGCCCTCAGAGAGGGTGCGCAGAACGGCGCCCTTGCGTTTCGCGCCGCCGGCAGCCGCGCCCGCCGCAGCGGAGGCTGAGCGTGGCGGGGCTTTTTTCTCAGGAGCAGCGGGTTTGGCAGCCTCGGCTGGCGCCGCAGCCGCTTTTTCAGGAGCCGGCTTGCGCGCGACCGGGGCCGCCGCGGCGGCGCCGTCAGCCTGACCCGGCCGACGCCGCTTCTTCTCGACCACAACGGTTTTGGTCCGTCCATGGGAGAAGCTCTGCTTCACCGCGCCCGTTTCGGTCTTGCGCAGGGAGAGAGGCTTGCGGCCTTCGCCTTTCGACTTGGTGTCGATGTTGTCGCTCAATTCGTTCTCCACTCACGCGAACCATCGCCGCGCTCGATCGTCTAAATTATCGATGCGCGAAGGCGCGGCCGTCAGCCGACGCACCGCCTCGCGCTCAAACTGCGCTTCAGGAGAGATCGCCCTCCAGCGAGGGTCGCCAACTCTCCGGAACCAAGGCCCGAAAACCCGCCAGCCGGCGCGCTTCACGAGCGGCTCTTTTCGCCGCCGCGCCATGCTGGAGCGTCAGGTGTACCACACGACCCCGGCCCAAGGCCAAGCCCAAGGCGTCGGAATCGAAGTACCCGACGATCAAAATCGGGTCTCTGGCCGTTTTGACAAGCCCGAAAAGCTTGTCGCGTCCGTCCGCCGCGCCGTCGGCGCCCTCCGCCAATAAGGCGACGCCGCCGGATTTCAGCGCTGCGCGGGCCTGATCGAAGCCCGCCTGCGCCTCTCCCGCGCGCCGGGCGAGCCCGAACGCGGAAAGGACTTTTTCCGCCAATCCCGCCTCGATCGCGGCCGCCAGCCCGTCCTGAACCGCGGTCTCCGATTTGAAAGCGCGCGAAAACGCCTTTCTTGAAACCGCTCTCTCAATCGCGTCGCGACGCGCGGACACCCACGCGCCCCGGCCCGGCAACTTCGCCGCCAGATCCGGCACGGCGTTTCCGTCCGGGCCGCGCACGAAGCGGATCATCGCCTCGGGCGGACCTTTCTCGCCGGTGGCGATGCAGGTCCGCTCCGGGCCTTTTTCCTCAGAAGCGTCAGGCGAGCTCAGCGTCGGCCTCCGCTTCGGCCTCCTCGTCGTCGCCGGCGAGCATGGCGTCATACTCGTCCTGCGTCAGCCAACCGGCGGCGACGCGGGCGCGCATGACGAGGTCTTCAGCGACTTCCGGCTTCAGTTTGAAGCTTTCCAGATAGCCTTCGTAGTGCTTGCGCTCCCCATCGACGCGCTCGGTCCAGCCGATGAGGTCGTCCGTGGCGCAGCCGGCGAAGTCTTCCAGCGTCTTCACCTCGTTCTCGCCAAGGGTGACGGCCATCGGCAGGGTGATGCCCTCCAGCTCGACGAGATCGTCCGTCACGCCCAGCTCCTTGCGGCGGGCATCCTGCTCGGCGGCGAGTTTCTCAAGATACTCGTTCGCACGCGCCTGAAGTTCGGAGGCGGTGTCTTCGTCGAAGCCTTCGATTTCGGCGATCTCCTCCATCTCGACGAAAGCGACGTCTTCGATGGCGGCGAAGCCCTCCGAAACGAGAAGGCCCGCGATGATGTCGTCGACATCAAGCGCGGTCATGAAGAGCTCCGTGCGCTGGCGGAATTCTTCCTGACGCTTCGCGCTCTCTTCTTCCTCGGTCATGATGTCGATGTCATAGCCCGTCACCATGGAGGCGAGGCGGACGTTCTGACCGCGACGACCGATGGCGAGCGAGAGCTGCTCGTCCGGCACCACGACCTCGATGCGTTCCGATTCTTCATCGAGCACGACCTTCGCGACTTCCGCCGGCGCGAGCGCGTTGACGACGAAGGTCGCGACATCCGGCGACCACGGAACGATGTCGATTTTCTCCCCACCTAGCTCGTTCACCACCGCCTGCACGCGCGAGCCGCGCATGCCGACGCAGGCGCCGACCGGGTCGATGGAGTTGTCGTGGCTCATGACGCCGATCTTGGCGCGCGAGCCGGGGTCACGCGCCACGGCCTTGATCTCGATGACGCCGTCATAAACTTCCGGCACTTCCTGCTCGAACAGCTTCGCCATGAACTGCGGGTGCGAGCGGGAAAGGAAAATCTGGGGGCCCCGCGGCTCGCGGCGCACTTCGGCGAGATACGCGCGCACGCGGTCGCCCTGGCGGTAAGCCTCGCGCATGAGCTGCTGGTCGCGGCGGATGATCGCCTCGGTCCGGCCGAGATCGACGATCACGTGGCCATATTCAATCCGCTTGACGATGCCGGACATGATTTCGCCGACGCGGTCTTTATATTCTTCGAACTGACGATCACGCTCCGCCTCACGCACCTTCTGGGTGATGACCTGCTTCGCGCCCATGGCCTGCTGACGGCCGAATTCGATCGGCGGCAACGGATCGGAGAGATAGTCGCCGATCTCCGCTTCCGGGTTGCGCGCGCGCGCCGTCTCAAGAGTGATTTCGGCGGAGTCGTTTTCGACTTCCTCGACGACCTCCATCAGCCTCCAGAGGCGAAGTTCGCCCGTATCCGGATTGATCTCGGCCTGAACGTTGGTCTCCGCGCCGTAACGGGCGCGCGCCGCGCGAGAGAGCGCCTCTTCCATCGCCTCGATGACGAGATGCTTTTCGATGGATTTTTCACGGGCGACCGCTTCGGCGATCTGCAGGAGTTCCAGCCTGTTGGCGCTGACGGCGCTCATTGTTCGTCTCCGTTTTCTTGTTTCTCGCTGTCCGGCTCGTCTTCTTCGAGGTCGTCCGGGTCCAGCTCCATCTGCGGGTTCGGTTGGGCGAGGCGCGCGGCCTCCATCAGCTCATCGGTGAGCAATAGCTTGGCGCTTGAAATCCAGTCTGGCGGAAAGAGCGCGGTTTCCTCTTCGCCCTCGAGATCAACGGCGATAGCCCCGTCTTCGACGCCGACGATGACGCCGCGAAAGCGCTTCTGGCCTTCGACCATGCGATCGAGTTCGATCTTCGCCTCGAAACCTTCCCAGCGCTCGAAGTCCTTCAGGCGCGTGAGCGGTCGGTCGACCCCGGGCGAAGAGACCTCCAGCACGTAATTGCCGTCGATCGGATCGACCTCATCAAGAATGGGCGAAAGGGCGCGCGACAGCTTCGCGCAATCGCTGGCGCTCATGGTTCCGTCAGGCCGCTCGGCCATGATCTGCAGCGTTTTCGTTCCCGAGCCCGTCATGCGCACGCGCACAAGCTCAAAGCCGCATTCCGCGGCCACAGGTTCAATCAGCTCTGTCAGATGCGGGTCGCCCAGGCGCACGTCCGCTCCATCATGTTTCACGACGGCGAGGCCCGCCGCGAGGCAACAAAAAAGCGGCTGCGCCGGGGGGCGCGCCGCTCGGGTAAGATCCGAAACTGCGGAGTACATAGTGACTTTTCAGCGAAATGTCATCACCCCTTCAACGGCCTGCGCGTTTTCTGCGGGCGCAGCGATTTCGAACCCGCCATGCCCCATGCAAAAGCCCCTCGCCTGATCGCTCATATCGGAGCGGAGAAGACCGGCACCACCAGCATTCAGGCGTTTCTCGCCGCAAACCGCGCACGGCTGAAAGAGCTTGGCGTTCTCTACCCCGAATGCCTTGGCGCGGAGACCCATGTCGGCCTGTCCGCCTTCGCGCAGGCCGACGACCGGCGCGACGACACCCGCCGCTATTTCGACATCGGCCCGGACACGGACGATCTCGCCGCCTTCCGCACACGCATCGAGGCCGCCTTCGCCGATGAAATCGCCGAGGCGGCGCCGAGGCTTGTCATCGTGTCGAACGAGCACCTGCATTCGCGGGTTCAGTCTCGCGCAGAGAAGGCGCGGCTCGCGGGACTTCTGGAGCGGCGCGCCGAACAGGTCGACGTCGTCTGCTACATTCGACGTCAGACAGAATTGGCGCTCAGCCTGTACTCGACGGCGCTGCGGTTTCAACGCGTCGACATTGCGCCGCTGCCGAAACCCACGAGGCGCCTTCCCTATTACTATGATTACGACCGTATGCTGAGCGAATACGCCGAGGCGTTCGGCGAAGATCGCATCCATGTCCGGCTTTATGACGACGGGCTCATCGGCGGCGACGCGGTGAGGGATTTCTCCGCGTTCGCCGGGCTCGACGCCGCGGACGGTCTCATCACGCCGCCCCGCCAGAATTCGTCTATCAACGCGCCGGCTCAACGTTTTCTCGCCGCTCTCAATCGCTTGGCGCCGAACGGCGACGAGGCGCGCCTCGTGCGCGGTAACGCCGTCACGCTGCTGGAGGCGTTCTTCTCTGGCCGGGGACAGATGGTTTCACGTGCGGAGGCGGAAGAGTTTCAGGCGCGCTTCGGCGAAAGCAATGAGCGCGTGCGCGCCCGGTGGTTTCCCGAGCGCGAAACGCTCTTTTCTGCGGACTTCAGCCGCTATCCGGACGAAGTCGACGCCGACCGCGATCTCGACGGGCTCGCCGATGTCGGCGCGCGGTTATTCGCCCAGAAACAAAAAGAACTCCGCCGGACGAACATCGAGCTCAAACTTCGCGAAGCCGAGATCGCTCGCCTGAAAGGGCGCAAAGAGACCGCGGAGCGACGCCTGTCGGAGGCGCGCGATCTGGCGGTCGACATGCCTGAGATGTCGAGCCGGATCGACGCGATCGCCGGCGAGAGCGCCGACGCTTAATTTTTGAAATGCGCATCCAGAAAGTCGAGGAACGCGGGCCAGTCTTCCTCGGTTACGCCATGCGTGCCCGGACGGATCCAGAAGGCGATCTCATCTGACGGGCGATATTCATCGAGCCGCTCCGCGGTCATACCGTCCGAACCATAGAGCGCATAGATCGGGTTCGCGCCCTGCGCCGCCCGGAACGCGCCGTTTGGGTCCGACCAGACATCACGACGGGCGTTTCCGAGCATCAGCGGCCGAGGCGCCAGCATGGCGATGAGCTGATGCTGATCCACCGGCATCTCCGATGTATGATCCGCGTACGCAGCGTAAGCCGGAGAAAACCAGTGCGGGTAGGTCTTGGTGATCGACTTGATCGACTCGCCCGGCTTCTTGCGGTTCAGCGACGCGCCGCCCGTGCCGGACTGGTGCGCGATGACGGCGTCAATTCTGGGGTCGTACGCCCCGGCGACAAGCGCTGATTTTCCGTAGCGGGAGTGGCCGTAGGCGATGGTCGCTTGAGTATTAAACCGCGGGTCTTCGTCGATCAGATCCACGACGCGCGAAAACCCCCACGCCCATGCGCCGATGGCGCCCCAGCGATCGGGATCATCATCCGCACGGCCAGAAAGACGCGACAGAGCGGCGAGCCCCGCCTCCGTCCGGTCTGGCACGAATTCTGATGGATAAAGAACAATGAGAGCATAGCCGCGATCAACGATCGTCTTGACGGGCGGCGACATCACGTAGCGTCCGAAGACGTACAACAGAATGCCCGGCGCATCGCCAGCGTTTTCTGGCCGCGGCCCGCCATCCGGCGCCGTCACGTCGATATCTTTCAGCGCGCCGTGACGGGGTGAAAAACTCTGCTTGAGGATGACCGGGTGCGGGCCGGGCCCCGGCGGCAGAACGAGATCGGCGAAGAACGTCGCCTCTTCCAACTCCCCGCTTGCGGTGCGCACCACCGCCCGAACCGACCATTCCTCAGCCGAAACGCCCTCGCCATAGACGCTGGCGTCAATCGGCGTCGTCGCGACCTTCTCGACGGACACGAATTCTGGCGCGACGCCGTACACGTTCTTTTCGAGCGCGTCGGCGATCAACGGGACGCGCCGCGTCTCCCACTCCGCGATGCTTGAAATGGCCGCATCGCTCTCGAGCGCCCCGAGAACCTCCGGGCGCGCCGCATCGCCTTTCGGCTTCAATGGCGCCCACGCCATCGTCAAGCGCACGCAAGAACTTGCACCAAGCGCAAGAACGATGAGCGCCGCCCATCGCAAACCGCTGCGGATCATATGAGATCGCCTCTCTGTTGGTTCCCCGACATCTCGATTTAACACGCGCCGACGTCAGCGCGAGGCGCGAGCGCGCGAACGTGATCGCGCATCAGGCCCGCTCGAACCGAAGATACGCCGCCGTCCGCCCCTCGCGGATCGCTTTTTCGCCATATCGCGTCATGGGCTGGTCCGCCGGGCGCTCGCGCCAGTCGGAAGCGCCTTGCGCGGTCCACCGGAAGTCGCGGCGCGACAGGACATGCATCAGCGTCCACTCCACATAACCCGGCCAGTCTGACGCGACGCGTAATTCGCCGCCAGGCTTCAACAGCCGCGCGGCCTCGTCGAGGAACCAAGGCGCGATGAGTCGACGTTTCCAATGGCGTTTTTTCGGCCAGGGGTCCGGGTGCAGAACGTAGAGGCGGCTGAAAACACCCGTCGGCAGCGCCTCGATCAGCGGCCGCGCGTCGCCGTACCGCACACGGATGTTCTGGAGCTTCCGGTCGTCGATCTCGGCGAGAAGACGGCCGACGCCGTTCATGAACGGCTCCGCGCCCAACATCAGCACGTCCGGGTTCGCCGCCGCGACATGAGCAAGATGCTCGCCGCCGCCGAACCCGATTTCCAGCCAGACCTCGCGGGCGCCCGGCATCAGGGCCGCCGGCTCAATCGGCCCCTGTTCGGGCTCAGGCAGCCGCACCGACGGCAACAGCGTGTCGATCAGCGCGATCTGGCGTGGTTTGACGTTCTTATTGCGCTGGCGCCCGTAAAGCCGCGGATCATAGCGGCTTTCGGGCGTCGCGTCGTCGCTGGAGCCTTCCGGCGACATCAGGCTCCGAGCGCGGACTTCAGTTGATCGACAAGATCCGTCTTCTCCCACGAGAAGCCGCCGTCGGCGTCCGGCTCGCGGCCGAAGTGTCCGTACGCGGCGGTGCGCTCATAGATTGGCTTGTTAAGGCCGAGATGCTCGCGAATGCCGCGCGGCGAGAGGCGCATGACCTCGCCGAGGGCTTTCTCCAGCTTCTCCGGCGCAACTTCGCCCGTGCCGTAGGTGTCGACATAGATCGACAGCGGTTCGGCGACGCCGATGGCGTAGGAGAGCTGAATGAGGCAGCGCTTGGCGAGACCCGCGGCGACGACGTTCTTGGCGAGATAACGCGAAGCGTACGCCGCGGAGCGATCGACCTTGGTCGGGTCCTTGCCGGAAAAGGCCCCGCCGCCATGAGGGGCCGCGCCGCCATAGGTGTCGACGATGATCTTACGGCCGGTGAGGCCGGCGTCGCCGTCGGGGCCGCCGATGATGAAGCGGCCGGTCGGGTTCACGTGCCAGACGGTTTTTTCGTCCACCCACCCATCGGGCAGCGCCTTCAGGACATAGGGCTCGATCATTTCGCGAACGGCGCTGGAGCTCATGTCCACGAGGTGCTGCGTCGAAACGACGATCGTATCGACGCGCTTCGGAACGCCGTTTTCGTAGGCGATGGTCAGCTGGCTTTTCGCGTCCGGGCCAAGGCGCTTCTCGCCGCCGTGGCGGGCTTCGGCGAGGGCCTGCAGAATACGGTGCGCGAAGTGAATCGGCGCCGGCATGAGCGCGTCCGTTTCGTCCGCCGCGTAGCCGAACATGATGCCCTGATCGCCCGCGCCTTCGTCTTTTTCACCAGCCGCATCGACGCCGACCGCGATATCGGCCGACTGTTCGTGGACGTAGCAGTCGATCGACGCGGTGTCCCAGTGGAAACCTTTTTGCTCATAACCGATGGCCTTGATCGCGCGGCGGGCCGTCGCGACCATTTCGTCATGGGAGGCCGGGCCGCGGACTTCGCCGGACAGGACGACCTTATTGGTGGTCGTCATGGTCTCGACGGCGACGCGCGCCTCCGGCTCCTTGCCGAGCATCAGATCGACGATGGCGTCAGAGATTCGGTCCGAGACCTTGTCCGGGTGACCTTCCGAGACACTCTCGGAGGTGAAAAGATAATCGCTGCGGTTCATGACGGGCCTTACATAAAGGTTTCTTTATGCGCTCATACTGAGGGGGCCCGCCTTTGTCCATGCGCCGACCGTTGGCGCCGCGGTCAGGCGTTCACGACGCCTTTGCGCATGGGCGTCGGTCGCGCGCGCTCTTCCAGCGGCTCGCCCAGCGCCTTCACGAGATCGATCACCCGACGCCGCACGCTCGGATCGCGAACGGAGCTGAAAGCGCGACAAAGTTCGACGCCCTCGGCGGAGGCCATGAAGCGCGTCGTCTCATCATGGGCGGCGTAGGCGCCGGCTTCCTCGGCGAAGCCTTCGGCCTCGCTGTCGCCCGCAAAATCCTCAAAGAAATACTGGATCGGCACGTCGAGAATTTTGGCGATGTCGTAGAGACGGCTCGCGCCAATACGGTTCGCGCCTTTCTCGTATTTCTGGACCTGCTGGAACGTCAGCCCCAGCGCTTCGCCGAGCTTGTCCTGGCTGACGCCAAGCAGCATGCGCCGCATGCGCACGCGTGCGCCAACATGGTGATCCACCGGGTTCGGAGATTTTTTTGTCACAATCGCGGTCCTGTCCGCGCGATCGAGTGTTAGAGCTTTTGCTCGCTCTCGTCGCGGCGCCGCCCCCGCACAACCTGCCTAATGCGCGAGAAGGCGCGCCGTCAAGGCCCTGAGCCGCGCCCATGCCACGATCATAGCACCGAGGATCAGCATCAACAAAGCGTACAATGCGTCCCCGAACATCGAGTAGAGCGTCGCTGACGCTGGCTTAGGAAGGACGGCGTCGAAGTACCCTTCCTGATAGAGATCAATGCGGGCCCGATACCGTCCGTACGGGTCTATCATGGTGGATACGCCCGTGTTCGCGGCGCGGGCGATCGGCAACCCGTTCTCCACCGCCCGCAGCCGCGCCTGATCGAGGTGCTGACGCGGGCCGGAGCTGTCGCCGTACCAGCCGTCATTCGTCACGATGGCGATCCATTCCGGGCGATCGCCTCGCGGGTAGACCGATCCCGGAAAAATCGTCTCGTAGCAGATCATCGGCGCGAGGCGGACGCCCGCGATATCGAGCGTTCGCGGCCCCGGCCCGGGCACGAGCCCGTCTTCGAACGGCGCGAGTTGCGAAAGTCCGATGGCGCGCAGCGGCGTCTCAAACGGCAGGTATTCCCCGAACGGCACAAGATGGTGCTTGTCGTAAACGTCGAGAACATCGGCGCTGTCGGCGTCCACGGCGACGAGGCCGTTCGTGTACCGCTCCACGCCGTCCTTCTCGATCTGGCGGACGGCCCCCGCAAGCAATGTCGATCCTGCCGGAAGGCGCGCCGAGATATAATCGCGCGCCTGCGGAAAATCGCCGAGAAGCGGCGCGCCGTTTTCGCCCCAGAGGATGAACGTCTCGACGTCCGGCATGGTCGGCGCCGCGGAGAGCGCGAGATTGCGATCGAGGTTGGCCCAGTAAAAATCCGGATCGATTTTCTCACGCTGGGGAATGCTTGGCTGCACCACGCGCACGACCGCGTCGGTTCTATCGGCGATCGGATGAAAAGCGAGACGCGCGAGGCCAAGGCCGTAGAGCCCGAAGACGCTCGCCGCCGAAACAAGGATCGGCAGAAAGGCCCGTTTCGGGCCGGGCGCATACCCGGCCAACGCTGGCAATAGCGCTATCGCAATCAATACGAGGCTTAATCCGTAGGGGCCGATATAGGCTGCAAGCTGAATGGGCGCGGCCTGCGCTGCTAGCGCCTGTCCGACGAGATTCCAAGGGAGCCCCGTCAACACATGGCCGCGGGCGTACTCCATTAGCGAGAACGCGAAAATGAGCGCCAGCATGCGTCGCGCTGAACCGCCGGAAACCCGCGCGGCGATTGCGCCTGCTGCGGCTATAAAGACGCCAAGGAATGTCGGCATGCCAAGAATGGCGATCGGCATCATCCACGCGAATTGCTCCGCCTGCACCAGCATGGAGAACGACATCCAATAGGTGGAGACGAGGAAATAGCCGAAGCCGAACGCCCAGCCGCGCAGGGCGCCGGCGCGCGCCGGTTTCGGTCCGACCCGCGCAGCGTCGAGGCTCCAGAAGAAAACGGCGAACCCGACGGGCAGGCCCGGCCAGAAATATACCGGCGCGAACGACGCCGCAGCGACGGCGCCGGCGACGATGTTCGCCGCAAGGGCGCGCCAGCCGGAAAGGCGTCCCATGCGCTCGCGCAGCGCGACGAGACGCATGAACGCCGCGCCGATAACGGCGCGCGCGCGCGAGCCTTCCCGCAGGGTTTCGCTCATTTGACGATGGTGTCCGCAATGGCGGCGTCCGGCGTCGGCGGCGCCTTCCGGACCCGGATCTTCCGGATGCGCCGCGGATCGGCGTCGACGACTTCGAACTCGATGCCGGCGTGCGCAATTACCTCGCCGCGCACCGGTACGCGGCCCGCGAGGTTGAAGACGAGGCCCCCCACGGTGTCGATTTCGCTTTCGTCTTCGACGGACATTGAAAGCCCCGTCGCTTCACGGAAATCATCGAGCTCCACGCGCGCGTCGACGTCCCAGCCGCCGGAGGCGCGCTCGACCACCGCCGGATCATCGTCTTCGTCGTGCTCGTCCTTGATTTCGCCGACGATCTCTTCGACGAGATCCTCGATGGTCACGAGGCCATCCGTGCCGCCGTACTCATCGACGACCAGCGCCATGTGCACGCGCGAGGCCTGCATGCGCAGGAGAAGATCCGTGATCGGCATGGAGGGTGGCGTATAGAGCACCTGCCGCTTGAGGCCCGTGAGGATCGGATCGCCCGGCTTTCCTTCCATTGCGGCGGGATCGGCGAGAAGTCCGATCACGTCCTTGATGTGCACCATGCCGACAGGGTCGTCGAGATCGCCGCGATAGACCGGCAGCCGCGAATGTCCGGCGTCGGAAAAGGCGCGGATGAGGCTCGGCAGCGGTGTTTCGAGATCGACGCCGATGATGTCCGCGCGCGGCGCCATGACGTCGGCGACGCGCTTGGAATCGAACGCGATGACGCGCTCGATCATCTCCCGCTTGGACTGGCTGAGGCCGCCCGCACTTGCATCGCCGTTCTGCACCGCCTCGGCGAGGCTTTCTTCGGCGTTCGGTTTGCGTCCCCAAGGCAGCCGAAGGCCAAGGGGCGCGCCGTTCTGTCGACCGGGGGCGCTCATGACCCGACCTCGGCGAGGCCGGGTTCAGGTTCGGGGGCGTAGGGGTCGGCGTAGCCGAGGCGCGCCAACGCGCGCGTTTCGATCCGTTCCATGTCGGCCGCCTCCTCGTCGGCCTGATGGTCATAGCCTAGCAGATGCAAGAGGCCGTGGGCGAGCATGTGGGCCGTTCGCGCCCGAAGATCGAGACCGTGGTCGTCGGCTTCCCGCGCGATGGTCTCGAAAGCGAGCGCGACGTCCCCGAGGCCCGGCTCGTGCGGCCCCGGCATGTCAGCGTCGGCGGGGAAGGAAAGAACGTTCGTCGGCGCGTCCTTGCCGCGGTGGTCGCGGTTGAGCGCCTGAACGGTTTCGTCGTCGGCGAAGAGCGCGCACCAGGCGCCGAGCGTCTCGTCCAGTTCGGCGGCGACGGCGCTTGCGACGTCGTTCGTCAACGCGGCGACATCGAGCGCGTCGGACCAACGGGCGTCTTCGACGATTGTTTCCGGCTCAACCATCGCTGCGGGGCCTCCGCGCTGTCGGCAGGCTGGCGCGCGCCGCCGCATCACGCGCTTCGTACGCCTCGACGATGCGCGCGACCATCGGGTGCCGGACGACGTCCGCCGCGGAGAAGCGCGCGACCGCCACGCCTTCCACGCCTGTCAGGAGCGTCAGCGCGTCGGCGAGCCCTGGGAATTCCGACGGCGGCAGGTCCGTCTGGGTCGGATCGCCCGTCACCGCCATGCGCGAGCCTTCGCCCATGCGCGTGAGGAACATCTTCATCTGACCGACCGTCGCGTTCTGCGCTTCATCGAGGATGACGAATGCGCGCGTGAACGTCCGTCCTCGCATGAAGGCGAGCGGCGCGACTTCGATCCGCCCCTCGATCATGTGCCGCGCAAGGGGCTCGGCGTGGATCATGTCCGCAAGGGAATCATAGAGCGGGCGGAGATAGGGATCGACCTTCTCCTTCATGTCGCCCGGAAGAAACCCGATGCGCTCGCCCGCCTCGACCGCGGGACGACAGAGGACTAGCTTGTCGACCATCCGTGCATTGAGCGCCGCGACGGCGGCGGCGACCGCGAGATAGGTCTTGCCCGTACCCGCCGGACCGACGCCGAAGGTGAGATCGTGCGAGCCCAAGGCCTCGATATACGCCGACTGGGCCTGCGTGCGCGCGGTGATCGTCCGGCGCGGCGTCTCGAGCCGGACGTTCGAGGCGCCTTCTCCGGCTCTCGCGAAACGCACGGCGGCGTCGATCTCCGCCAGATCGACCGGCAGGCCCTGCTCCAGACGATCGTCGAGAGACCGCAGCGCCTTCAACACCAGCTCCCGCTCGTACGGCTCGCCGGTGACCGCGATGCGATCGCCGCGCGGGCTGATGACCACGCCGAACGCATTTTCAAGGCGCACGAGAAACTGGTCCGACGGCCCCGAGAGATCGCGGGCGCGCGCGGAGGGCGAGACCATGAAGATGTCGGTTCGGACGGGATCGTCCTCGGAAGAAACAGCGGCGATGCTCAAGCGGCGGTCTGGTCCTTTTCCGCGTCGTCAGGCGCCGCGCCGGACAATCGACCAGCGAGGCTGTTCGGCCCGGCGTCCACGATCTCGGCGCGAACGATCTGACCGATCATAGCCGCCGGCGCGTCGGCATGCACGCTCTGAAGATAGGGGCTCTTGCCGATGAGCTGGCCAGCCTTGCGGCCCGGTTTCTCGAAAAGCACCGGCAGGGTCCGCCCGACCTGCGCCCGGTTGAACGCCAGTTGGTGATCGTTGAGAAGCGCCTGCAGCCGGGCTAGGCGCGAGTCCTTCACGTCTTCGGCGAGCTGTTTCGGCATGGCCGCGCCGGGTGTGCCCGGTCGGCGCGAATACTTGAACGAGAAGCACGAGGCGTACTCGACCGCCCGCGCGACCTCCATGGTAGCCTCGAAATCGGCGTCCGTCTCGCCCGGGAAACCGACGATGAGATCGCCGGAGATGGCGATATCCGGCCGCGCGGCGCGGACCTGCTCGATCAGACGAACATAGTGGTCCGCCGTATGGCCGCGGTTCATGGCCTTCAGAATGGTGTCGGAGCCCGACTGCACCGGCAGGTGGAGATAGGGCATGAGCTTCGGCTCGCTCCCGAAGGCTTCCACCAGCGCCTCGTCCATGTCCCGCGGATGGGAGGTGGTGAAGCGGATGCGCTCCAGCCCGTCGATCTTCGCGAGCAGCCGAACAAGCTCGCCGAGGCCCATGGTTTCGGCGCCGGAACCAGCGGGCGCGGCGCCCCGATAGGCGTTCACGTTCTGCCCGAGGAGGGTAATCTCCCGCACGCCCTGAGCGACCAGCGCGCGAACCTCCGTCGTCACCGCATCGACGGAGCGGGAGACTTCCGGCCCCCGCGTATAAGGAACAACGCAGAAGGTACAGAACTTGTCGCACCCTTCCTGAATGGTGACGAAGGCGGACGGGCCGTCCGCCTCGCGCGCCTCGGCGAGGCGGTCGAATTTCTCCTCGACCTCGAACTCCGTCTCCAGCGCCCGGCCCTCGGCGCGGTGGGCGCGGGCGATCAGCTCCGGGAGTTTGTGATAGCTCTGCGGGCCGACGACGAGATCGACCACCGGCGCGCGCGTCTGTATCTCCGCGCCTTCGGCCTGCGCGACGCACCCGGCGACGGCGACTTTCATCTCGCCGCCCGCCGCCGCCTTTTTCTCTTTGAGAGAGCGAATGCGGCCGAGCTCCGAATAGACCTTCTCCGCCGCCTTTTCGCGAATATGGCAGGTGTTGAGGACGACAAGATCCGCGCCGTCCGCCTCGTCCGATACCTCATAGCCGAGCGGCTTCAGGAGCCCGGCCATGCGTTCCGAATCATAGACGTTCATCTGGCACCCGTAGGTGCGGATGTGGAGGCGTTTGGTCATTGCGCCGCTCTATCTCCGAAAACGGGCGGCCGCAAATGAACCCACGCTACTTTTCGGTGGCGCAGAGCGCCGCCAGCTCCTCGTCCGAAAATGTCCGCGAGCGGGTGAGGAAGCGCTTCTCCCTGCCGTTATCAAGGGAAAACATACCGCCACGGCCCGGTACAACGTCCAGAATCAATTGCGTGTGTTTCCAGACTTCGAACTGAGTTCCGGAGATGTAGACCGGCGCGCCGTCGATTTCACCAAGCTGGACATCACGCTCGCCGACGCTGAACTCGTTCGCAGGATAGCACATCGGGCTGGACCCGTCGCAACATCCGCCTGACTGATGAAACAGGATGTGGGGATGATCGACCCTGATTTCCGAAATCAGCACGCGCGCTTCGTCAGTCGCAACAACGCGCGGCGGAGGATCGTTTTTCATGAGGATCTCTTCAGATGTGGGGATACGCGTCAAATCGAGTTTCTCCTCCGGCCGACCGCATCGCCCGGGACCGGAAAATCCGACCGCCGACTGCTAAACGGCGGTTCGAGGCGGCGAATGGCGCCGACCGGAGGAGAAGAGGATCAGCGCCTAGAAGAAGCCGAGCTTCTTGGGCGCGTAGCTGACGAGCATGTTCTTCGTCTGCTGATAATGATCCAGCATCCTGGCGTGGTTCTCCCGTCCAATACCGGATTGTTTGTACCCGCCGAAAGCGGCGTGCGCCGGGTAGGCGTGGTAGCAGTTCGTCCAGACCCTGCCAGACAGAATGGCGCGGCCGAATCGGTAGCAGGTATTCGCATCGCGCGACCAAACGCCGGCGCCAAGGCCGTAGAGCGTGTCGTTGGCGATCTCCAGCGCTTCTTCGTCAGTTCTGAACGTGGTCACTGACACCACCGGACCGAAGATTTCTTCCTGAAAGACACGCATTTTGTTGTGGCCCTTGAGGACCGTGGGCTGAACGTAATATCCGCCCTTGAGGTCCCCTCCGAGTTCGGCCGCAGCCCCGCCAGCGAGCACTTCGGCGCCTTCCTGACGGCCGATGTCGAAATAGGAGAGGATCTTCTCTTTCTGCTCGGAGCTCGCCTGCGCCCCGATCATGGTCTCCATCTCGCGCGGGTCGCCTTGGACGATGGCGCCGACGCGCGCCAATGCGCGATCCATGAAGCGATCGTAGATATCCTCATGAATGAGCGCGCGCGACGGGCAGGTGCACACTTCGCCCTGATTGAGCGCAAACATGACAAAGCCCTCGATCGCCTTGTCGAAATAGTCGTCGTCCTCGCGGCAGACGTCTTCAAAGAAGATATTCGGCGACTTGCCGCCAAGTTCCAGCGTCACCGGAATGAGGTTTTCCGACGCATACTGCATGATGAGTCGGCCCGTCGTCGTCTCGCCCGTGAAGGCCACTTTGGAGATGCGCGGGCTGGAGGCGAGCGGCTTGCCGGCTTCGAGACCGAAGCCGTTGACGATGTTGAGTACGCCAGAGGGCAGAAGATCCGCGATCAACTCGGCGAACACCATGATCGTCGCCGGCGTCTGCTCAGCTGGCTTCAGGACGACGCAGTTCCCGGCTGCGAGCGCCGGTGCAAGCTTCCAGGCAGCCATCAGAATGGGGAAATTCCACGGAATGATCTGGCCAACCACGCCCAGCGGTTCATGGAAGTGATAGGCGACCGTATCGTGGTCGATTTCCGAAATACCGCCCTCCTGCGCGCGGATGCACCCGGCGAAATAGCGGAAATGATCGACCGCAAGCGGAAGGTCCGCCGCCATGGTCTCGCGGATCGGCTTTCCGTTGTCCCAGGTCTCACATAGTGCGAGCAGCGGGAGGTTCGCCTCCATCCGATCGGCGATTCTGTTGAGAATGTTCGCGCGCTCGGTGGTCGAGCTGCGGGCCCAAGCGTCCTTCGCGCCATGCGCGGCGTCAAGAGCGGCCTCGATGTCGGCGGCGCCGGAGCGGGCGATCTCGCAGATCCCTTCGCCGGTCAGCGGAGAAAGGTTCTGGAAATATCTGCCCTCTTTAGGCGGAACAAATGCGCCGCCGATGAAATTGTCATAGCGGGCGCGAAAGGGAGAGGTCTTGAAATCGAGCGGGGATGTAATCGCGTCGGACATGAATTTTCCTCCTGTCAGCCTCCGTCTGGTGCGAAGGTGCGCCGAAGGGTGCCGCATCGAAGCGGGATGCGAACAGGAG
The DNA here is from genome assembly GCA_964342855.1 of uncultured Caulobacterales bacterium. Taxonomy (GTDB): domain Bacteria; phylum Pseudomonadota; class Alphaproteobacteria; order Caulobacterales; family Parvularculaceae; genus JBCBJX01. The sequence continues at coordinate 264 of CAYFIB010000032.1, read as the reverse complement.
GTGCCGAGGCGCGTCGTCCGGAAACTGTCTCAGTTCTGAGACAGGACGCAGGCGCGTTCAGCGCTCAGACCGAGAGACCAAGTTTCCGGGCGCGGCGATAGAGCGTCGCCCGACTGACACCAAGCAAGCGGGCCGCTTCGCTCATGTTACCCTGCGCGCGCGCGATCGCACGGCGCAACTCCCGCCGCTCCGCGCCCTCGCGACCGCCGCCGCGACGGTCGGCGTCTCCCAGCACGTCGGCCGCGGCGATCGCGCCCGCCTCGA
>CAYFIB010000031.1:0-32947 GCA_964342855.1 uncultured Caulobacterales bacterium | reverse complement strand
ATGGAAACGCTCATCGTGCTTGGCGGCGTCGCGGTCGTCGGCGTCATTCTCGTTCTCGTCTATAACGGCATCGTGGCGCTCGATCAGCGCGCCGATCAGGCGTTCGCCGATGTCGACGTGCAACTGAAGCTGCGCCACGATCTGGTGCCCAATCTCGTGGAGACCGTGAAGGGTTACGCCTCCCACGAAAAAGAGACCCTCGACGCGGTGATCTCCGCGCGCAATCAGGCGGTGTCGGCGAACGGGCCGGCGGCGCAAGGGGCGGCGGAGGGCGCGCTCGGCGCGGCGCTCGGTCGGCTGTTCGCGCTGGCGGAGGCCTATCCGGACCTCAAGGCCAACACGAACTTTCTGGAGCTGCAGCGCGAACTCGCCGACGTTGAGAACAAGATCGCCGCCGCGCGGCGCTTCTTCAACAACGCCGTGCAGGAATTCAACACGGCGGTGAAACAGGTGCCCGGCGTGTTCGTCGCGCGCTTCGGCGGCTTCAACGAGCGGGAGTTCTTCGAAATTCCGGAGGCGTCGCGGGCTGAAGTCGAGGCGGCGCCTGAGGTGAAGTTCTAAGCGCGCCCAGCGGCTCCGGGCCCCTTATCATGCAGTATGAAACGCCGCCGCTGAGAGCCGCGAGGCTGGCCGACACGCCGGAAGCGACGGAGATTCTGGCCGCCGCCTTCGCCGATGATCCGGTGCTGAACTGGGCGCTGCCCGATCCCGGACTCATGGAGCACTTGTTCCGGGCCCTCGCACGATCGCTCTATCTGCAGCGCGGATTCGGGCATATCGACGGATCGGCCGCGACGCTCTGGGCGCCGCCGGGCGTGTCGTCCGATCCGCCGACGCTCGCCTTTCTCGGTTTCGCGGCGCGGGTTTTCGCCGTCGGCGGCCTCGCCGCCCTGAACCGGATGAAACGGTCCGCCGATCTCCTCGAACGTCTTCATCCGAAGACGCCGCATTACTATCTCTTCGCCGTCGGCGTGCGCCCGCATCTCGCTGGGCGGGGTTTGGGCGGGCGGATCATCCGCGCGGGGCTGGAGAGGGCGGACGCTGAGGGCGCGCCCGCCTATCTGGAAAACTCAAAGCCGCGGAACACGCCGCTCTATGAACGCCTCGGCTTCATCGCGGGCGAGGAGCTGCGCTTCGCGCCCGATGCGCCGCCGGTACTTCTGATGACGCGGCCTGCCCGGCGGGAGATCTGATGTGCGCGCCTATGGTCTGCAGACGCACATCTGGTCGAACGGGCTGAAGTCGCTCGTTTTGCTCGCCGGTTTTCCGCTGCTGCTCATGATGCTGAGCTTCGCGCTGGCGCTGGGGTTCGAGGCGCTCAGCGGGTACTCCTGCTCGACCGCCGAGGCTTTCGGCTCCGCCCTTCGGCGCGCGCTCCAGTGGACGCCCTTCGTCGCCCTCGGCGCTCTCGTCTGGTTCGCGATCGCCTATCTCGGTCACAACGCGATGATAAAAGCGTCCGTCGGGGCGCGGAGCGTGACGCGTAAGGAGGAGCCGGAACTCTACAATCTCCTGGAAAATCTCTCCATCGCCGCCGGTCGGCCGATGCCGAAACTCGCCATCATCGAAACGCCCGCCATGAACGCCTTCGCAAGCGGCGTCGACAACGGGTCGTATACGGTGACCGTGACGCGCGGCCTCATGGAGCGGCTCGACAAACGCGAGCTGGAAGCCGTGCTTGCGCACGAGCTGACGCATATTGAGAACAAGGACGTCCGGCTGCTGATCGTCGCGGTCATCTTCGTCGGCATCTTCGCCTTCATCGGCGAACTGGCTTTCCGCGCGCTCTTCCGCGGCGGGATCCGGCTATCCGGCGGGAGCGGGCGACGCGGCGACAGCCGCGGGGCGGGGCTTCTGCTTCTCGCCGCCCTCGCCATGATCGCCATCGCCTACGGCACGGCCATCCTCATCCGTTTCGCGCTCTCGCGACGTCGGGAGTTCCTGGCCGATGCGGGCTCGGTCGAGCTTACCCGCGACCCGGACGCCATGATCGGCGCCCTGATGAAGATTTCAGGGAAATCCGATATCGGCGCGCCGGTCGATGTCGCCCAGATGTGCGTCGAGAGCACCGCCCGCTTCGCCGGGATCTTCGCGACCCACCCGCCCATCGAGAAGCGCATTGACGCGCTGGTCGAGTTTGCGGGCGGCCAAAGACCTTCAGCGCCCGCTGGCCCGTGGGCCTAAAGCACCCCGATCGCCAGGAAATCGTGCAGGTGGACGACGCCGACGGGGCGGGCGTCTTCGACGACGAAGACGGCGGAGATCTTCTTTTCCGAGAGGAGGGCGAGGGCTTCGCCGGCGGGGGTGTCCGGCGCGACCGTGATCGGCGCGCGGGTCATGACGGCCGTCACGGGACGTCCAGTCAGGTCCTCCGTAATATGACGGCGCAGGTCGCCGTCCGTCAGTATGCCCGCAAGCGCCGCCTGATCGTCAATGACGCCGACGCAGCCGAAGCCTTTCGATGACATGATCGCCGCCGCCTCTGTGACCGACGCGGTCTCGGCGACGAGCGGCATCTCCGAGCCCGCGTGCATCAGGTCCTTCGCCCGACGCAGGACGGCGCCCAGCTTGCCGCCCGGGTGGAAGGTGCGGAAGTCCGTCGCGGTGAAGCCCGCTTCGCGCAGCAGCGCGACGGCGAGGGCGTCGCCGAGGGCCATCATCGTGGTCGTGGAGGTCGTCGGCGCGCGGGTCTCGCCGCAGGCTTCCGGCGTGTCCGGAATGATGAGTTTGACGTCCCCCGCCTCGCCGAGGGCGGATGTCGCGCCATAGGTCATCGCGATGAGCGGGATGGAGAAGCGGCCCGTGAAGGCGAGGACGTCGCGCAGCTCTGGCGTCTCGCCGGATTTCGAGAGGGCGAGCACCACGTCGTCCTGGGTGATCATGCCGAGATCGCCGTGGCTCGCTTCGCCCGGGTGAACGAAGCTCGCCGGTCGGCCGGTGGAGGCGAGGGTGGCGGCGATCTTTCGCGCGACATGGCCGGATTTCCCCATGCCGGTGACGATGATGCGGCCCTTCGCCGAGGCCATGAGGCGCACGGCGGCGACGAAGCTCTCGCCGAGCCCGTCGGAGAGCGCCTGCAGGCCTTCGATTTCAGTGGCGAGAACCTCGCGGCCGTGGGCGAGGAGAATGTCGTCGGTCATGAGGGCGTGTCCGATTGCGTTGGGAGAGGCGGCTTAGCATGTCGCCTCCCGATAGTGTCACCCCGCGGCGAACCGCGGGGTGCGAGGAAGCCAGCTCACCTAAAAGTAGTCATCCCGGTTAGAGCCATCGAAAGCGGCCGGTTTTCATGCAGCAAGTTTTAAAAACGCCTCCGAGAACCGCACGGGCAGGGATCGTTTCGACCGAGTTTTTCGAGCAGCTCAATTTCTCCGCCTTTAATCGTGCGGAGGCCGCGCTTGACGCGAGTCTCGGACGGGAAACCCTTACGCCTCTTCGAGCTCGGCTCGAAAGGAGGGGGTGTTTTCGAATTTCTTGGTCATTGTCGCCTCCGTCGTTTGAGGAGCGCCTCGCTAGATCAGCGCGCATAAAAACTCAACGGCCTGGGCATTGCTCCGAATTGCATGCGCCCCCATACCTCAGCGCTGTAGTCCCGAAGGAGCGCCCCATGGCCGTCAACGCCGCCGTGACCCTTGAGAAGACCGCGCGCAAGGCCGTCTTCGCCAACGACAGGCCGTTCGCGCTGATCGCCGGCCCCTGCCAGATGGAGAGCCGCGCCCACGCGCTGGAGATGGCGTCCGCCCTGAAAGAGATCGCCGACGAGCTGGGGATCGGCCTCGTCTACAAGACGAGCTTCGACAAGGCGAACCGCACCTCCGCCAGCGCCGCCCGCGGCATGGGGCTGGAGGCCGCGCTGCCGGTCTTCGCGGAGATCCGCGACAGCCTCGGCCTGCCGTGCCTCACCGATATTCATGAACGCGAACAGTGCGCGCCGGTCGCCGAGGTCGTCGACGTTCTGCAGATCCCGGCCTTCCTCTGCCGACAGACGGACCTGCTCGTCGCCGCCGCGGAGACGGACGCGGTCATCAACGTCAAGAAAGGCCAGTTTCTCGCGCCGTGGGACATGAAGAACGTGGTCGCCAAGCTCGACGGCGCCGGCGGCAAAAACGTTCTGGTGACGGAGCGCGGCGCGAGCTTCGGCTACAACACGCTGGTGACGGACTTCCGCGGCGTGCCGACGATGGCGGAGCAAACCGGCGCGCCGATCGTCTTCGACGCCACCCACTCCGTGCAGCAGCCCGGCGGGCAGGGGACGTCCTCCGGCGGTCAGCGCCAGTTCGTCCCGACCCTCGCGCGCGCCGCCGTCGCCGTCGGCGTCGCCGGTCTTTTCATGGAGACCCACGAAGACCCGGACAACGCGCCTTCCGACGGCCCAAATATGGTGCCGCTCCATCTGATGAAACCGCTGCTTCAAGAGCTGATCGAGCTCGATCGCGTCGCCAAGGGGCGCGGGAGTTTGTATGGGTATGCGGAAGAATAGGCGGCGGACTGTGCATGTCGCCCGCCGCCCGAGTTCAGCTTACTGATCGCCGCGCATACGGCCGAAACCGCGCCCGCCGCGGTCGCGCATTTCTTCGGCGGAGATGACGCCGTCGCCGTTCGCGTCGGCTTTCTTGAACGCGTCTTCGACGGGGGCGAGGAACTCGGCGCGGGAGAGGGCGCCGTTTTCATCTTTATCAAGAGCGGCGAAGCGGTTCCCCGACATGGCGTCGCCGGAACGGCCGCGGCCGAGCTTGTCGCCCGCTTTCTTGCCGATCACCCTGTCGCGCATGCGCTCCTTGGCGCCTTCGGCTTTCTCGCCGCCAGCGTCGGCGCGTTTTTTCAGCTCCGCTTCGAGGCCGGCGCGGAATTCTTCGGCGGAAAGTCCATCGCTTTCGTCGCCGTCGAGTTTGTCGAAACGCGCGGTCTGGAACGCTTTCATCTCGGCGAGCGTGACAGAGCCGTCGCCGTCGGCGTCCATCTGTTTGAACGGCAGCGGCGGCGCGGCGCGCGGACCGCGCGGTTCCTGCGCCTGAGCGATCGAGGCGAGGGCGAGGGCGCTCGCGGCGAGCGCGAGAGTGAGTTTCGGCATCAGGTTCCCCTTTGCATGTGCGATCCGGCGTTCCCGGACAGGGGGCGTAAACAGCGAAATTAGGGCGGGGAGGAGGCGCGCTCGCCGTAAAATGCGGGTCGCTTCAGCGCGCGCCGGACCGCATCTCACGTAGCCGTTCCGGGGCGGAACGCAGCGCCTCAGAGAGCGGAACTTCAATGAACCGATTGACCAGCCAGGCGGCCGCGACGCTCGCGCTCACGGCGACGATCCCTGCGCCGATTTCGCCAAGATAGATGAAGAGGCCAAGCCGCTGCAGCACCTCGCCGAGTACGATGAGAACAATTCCGTGCACGAGGTAAAGCGAGTAGGAGATGCGCCCCATCATGCGGAAGAACTGCGGCGTTGCGAATTTGCCGGAATGATCGATCTGCGCGACGCCGAGGATGATGAGCATCGCCGCGACGCCGAAAGTCACTTTGCCCGCGAGGGAGTTGGTCACGTAGACGCCGGTCCAGTCCATCACCCAGCCGCCGAAGAAGAGCGCCGCGCCGAGCCCGGCGACGAGCGCTGGAAGCGGCGTCGGGTATCGGCGCACCAGCAGCGCCGCGCCCATGCCGAGGAAGAACTGCAGATGGAACCCGAACGGGTCGAAATCTCCCGGCAGCGGCAGCTCTCCGACGCCGTAGCGCCAGGCGACGACGCCGGCCCAGACCGCCATCACCGCAATCCCGAGACGCTTACTGAAGATCAACGCCCCGAAGATCAGATAAAAGAGCATCTCATGCTCCAGCGACCAGCCGTTGCCGAGCGTCGGGCCGCCATCCTGCGGGATGAAGAAGAGCGATTTCAGAAGCGTCAGCGGCTCGGACTTATGGCCGCCGCCGGTCGCCGCATAGAGCACGAACGTCACCGCGGTCATCGACCAATAGAGCGGCGCAAGGCGCGTGATGCGGCGCCAGATATAGCGCCGGAACCGGTCCGGGCGGCCGATATCGCTCTCATGGACGTACATGATGATGAAGCCCGAGAGCACGAAGAAGAAATCAACGCCCGTGCGGCCGACAGCGAGACCCGGCCAGAAGCGAAAATCCGCCGCGCCGGACTGAACGGCCTGAATGGTCCACATGTTCATGTGGACGAAAACGACCATCAGCGCCGCGAACCCGCGGCAGGCTTCCACGCCCCAGAGCTTGCGCGCGTCCGTCGCGTCCGCTGGCGGCCCGAACATATAGCGCCAGCCGGCGCGCAGGGCCGTCTCGATAGGCTTCGAGGGAAGCGGGTCTGTCGCAGCCATGAACTCAAGTTTCCCCGGACCGCAGCGCCGTCACGCGACGTCTTCTCATGCGGGCTTCAGAATGCAAGCGGGCGGCCAATGTCGGCGAAAATCGGCGCATCCGTTGGGCGCACAATTTGTATTGTCGCAAATAATCTGATCGCGCCATGGACGCTGCGTTGACATCGTTAACCATTGCGATCAAATGCGGCCAGCGGTTCGGGGGAAACGATGGCGCGCGCAATCCGATTTATTCTGTTGTCGGCGGTTTCGCTCATTCTGGGCGCCCTTCTCGCCTCGTGCGCGCCGACCGTTCGCTACTACGACACCCTGGAAGTCGCGCCATTGCGCGTCTGTAGCGATCCGGAACCCGCGGAAAATGAGGGTTCGAAACCCAAAGACAATAAGTCGAAATGTCCACGATCAGAGATTGCGAAAGCCTATGAGGACCTTGACCCTGCGGTAACGATCGGATTGTTCGCTGAAGGCGTGAAGCAACAGAAGAACGAGCCGAAAACCATCGCAATCCTCGGCGAAGAAGCCATCGCTGCTATCGTCGCTCAAGTAAAACCTCAGGATCCTGAGGCGGCGGCCAAGCTTTTGGCGACACCAATCGTAGCTGAGCCGTCCGGAGACGCGGACAGACCTGCCGGACCCAAAACGGGGAAAGTGAAGCTCACCTTTGTCATTGCGACGGAGTACTTCCAACCAGCTGACCGGCTTGTGGAAGCCGTGCTGACGGCGAAAATCTCCCCTGGTTGGGAATTCGTCGGCTGGAGCGATTTAAAAGCGCGCCGCAGCGACACGAAAATTGCGGCGATCCAGGACGGATCGTCCCAGAACATCGGGGGAAAAGGAGAAGTCTCCGCCTACGGACTGCCAGTGACCCTCGACTCACCGTTCGAGTTCTCCCAAGGTCAAACTCGACAGATCAACCGCGATCTTTTGTATGATGTGGTAGAATACATCCCAGATGTCACCGGCGAGTCCGCTCATTTACGGCTGTTTGCTCCCTTCCCTCAATCAAATATTGCTGGTGAATACCAAATTGAAGCGGAGATTAGACAAGTTCCAGAACGACTTGCGTATTTAAATCAACAGAGAGAGCAAAAAATACAACAACTATTTAAAACAGACACTCCTTATTATAATAATAAAACAATACCGGCATGCTTGCATGTATCTTTGCAATACGTAGCACGGCATGTAAGGCATACGTTTCGGGGAGGTTATCGTACAGCACGAGAAGATGATGATGATGTAGCTCTAGTCGTTGCTAGAAATGACGAATTACCAGAATCAGATAAAACTGACGATTTAGAAGAATTAGAATTGTGCAATAATGTTTCGCCGTATGCATCTGGCCGAGAGCGTTCTAAATTAAAAACAGCCTCTGTCTCAAAATTCGGAATTTCAGTTGTTCAGCAACTTGAAGAAATCGATTTGAATTATGCACCATTGAAAACTGTTTCTAGATCTAAAGAAACACCGGGGATTGGAGCACCTTCTACAAGGTACTTCGATGGCTGTGTTTACGCGCAGTTTACAGAAGGCGGGCCTTGGGTGCTCGTCTCCTGCTAAGCACCGCCCGGCCTAAGCCGCGCCCTTGCGCTTCGCTGAAATCGTCGCGTAGGCGCCGTTGAGGCGCTGGGAGAGCTCTTTGCCCGCGTCGATCAGCGAGGCGTCGACGCCCATGGACCGCAGGCGGTCCGGATGCGCCGTTTTGAGACGGGCGAGATAGGCTGCGCGGACGACCTCCCACGGCGCGTTTTCGGTGACGCCGAGAACTTCGTAAGGATCGCTCGACCAGGCGTCGGCCGGGCGACGGAAGCCGGTGTCGGCGGCGTTGCGGCGAAAGCCCGGATCTTCATTGCGCGGCCGGTTCGGCTCCGGGCCGCGCAGTTTCAGCTGCATGATGCGGGATTTCGACAGCGCCAGAAACCCGTCGGCGGTTTCGATCGGCAGGAAGTCGCGCTCATCGTTCAGGAGGTCTGAGACGCGGCCGTTCGGGGCGACGAAGACTTTGCACTCCAGGATCGCGCCGTCCGGAAGCTGGATCGACACCGGAACCTTGGTGCGCGCCGCCTTGTGTTGTTTCGCTTCGAACATGCCTTGTCCCGCCATTCCCGAACGCGGTCCGCGCCGCGTGCTCCAGCGGCTGCAGGTTCCGGGCCAAGCGGTGATAAGACGAGTTAAAGCTGGGTCTTAACTTCCAGTCCGTCATGGGCCGGGACGACACCGTCCGGCAGCTCCCGGCGGAGCGTCTGATAGTCCATGTCCACATGGAGATTGGTGAGGATCGCGAGGCGTGGCTTCACGCGTTCGATCCAGCCAAGGGTTTTCTCCAGATGCGCGTGGGTGCCGTGCGGCTTGTAGCGCAGCGCGTCCACGATCCAGATCTCGGTTCCTGCGAGGATATCGAAGCTCTCCTCAGGCAGCTCCACGAGGTCGCTTGAATACGCGATGGGCCCGAAGCGGAAGCCGAGGCTGTCCACCGGCCCATGGCCCTGCAGGAAGGAGATGACGGGCAGCTTGCCGCCCGCCCCGTCGATTTCGAACGCCCTCCCCGGCGCCGGCGTCTCATGGAGATCGAGGATCGGCGGATAGTTCGTGCCCGGCTTCTGGCGAAAGCAGTAGGCGAAGCGGTCGACCAGATCGGGCGATGTTTTTTCATCGACCCAGACCGGCACGCGCTTCCAGTTCTGCATGGCGACGACGCGCAGATCGTCGATGCCGTGGGTCTGGTCCGCGTGGTCATGGGTGATGAGGACCGCATCGAGATGCTTCGCGCGCGCGGCGAGCAGCTGTTCGCGCATGTCCGGCGAGGTGTCGATGAGAACGGACGTCACTTCGTCCCGGTCGAACGATCCGTCGGCGGAGGCTTCGACGAGGAGCGAGCAGCGCGTGCGGCGGTTTTTCGGCTCGGCGGGGTCGCAGGCGCCCCAGTCCCCGGCTCCGTCCTCGCCGCCGAGGCGCGGCACGCCGCCGGAGGAGCCGCAGCCGAGAACGATCGCGCGAAGATGCGTCATGCAAGGCCCGCCTTGCGCACGGCGGGCGGCACGGGTCGCGCGCGAGCGAAGAGCTTGAAGAAGTTCGCGGTCGTCGCTTTGGCGACCTTCTCGTAGCTGTCGCCCCTAGCCTCCGCGAGCGCTTCGACGACGCGGCCGACAAAGGCCGGTTCGTTGCGCCGTCCGCGCCAGGGCGACGGCGCGAGGTACGGACAATCGGTCTCGACGATGATGCGATCAAGCGGCGTCTTCTTCGCGACAGCGCGCACGTCGTCGGCGTTCTTGAAGCTGAGGATGCCGGAAAACGCGACGTACCCGCCGATATCGAGCGCGGTGCGCGCGAGCGCCCAGCCGCCGGTGTAGCAGTGAAGCAGCGGCTTGAAGCCGCCGCCGGCGCCGCGGGCGTTCAGAAGGTCCGACATCGCCTTGTCGGCGTCGCGCGAATGGATGATCAGCGGCAGACGCGTCTCGCGGGCGGCGTCGATATGGGCGCGGAAGACTTTTCCCTGCACCTCGCGATCGGAATATTCATAGTGAAAATCGAGCCCGCATTCGCCGATGCCGACGACGTCGTCGCCTTTGGCGAGCTCCACCAGCTTTTTCGCCGTCAGGTCTTCATGGTCTTTGGCATGGTGCGGATGAACGCCGACCGTCCGCCAGATATTGGGCGCCTTGCGGGCGACGGCGGCGACCGCGTCCGTGGAGGACAATTGATCGGAGATCGTGATCATCGCGGCGACGTTCACCTCGGCCGCCCGCGCGAGAACCTCGTCCAGATCCTCCGCAAACGGTTCGCCGTGCAGGTTCACGTGGCTGTCGATCAGGGGGATGGGGGACGGCGTCGGCTCTTTTGCGGGCACGTTTCGGCTCGTTCTGTCTGTCGGATGGCGCCTACTCGCGCCCGCGCAGGGCGATGCGCAAATCGGCGGCGAGGGCGATGAGTAGCTGGCTTCGATCGAGGTTTAGTCCCTCCCCGCGCCCGAGCCAATCGCGCGATTTCTCCCAGGCGTCGACCAGCGCCCCGGCCTCATAAGGGGCGAGATCGCCTTTGGCCTCGCCGCGTGCTGCGGCGCGCGCGGCGGCGGAGAGGCGGTCGAGCAGGATGGCGCGGAAGCTCGCCCAGAGCGCGTCGTTCTTGACGCCGGCGAGCGCGTCGCCCGCGGCGACGGCGCCGGAGCGCGCGCCTTTCGCCGCGGCGACGATGAAGCCGTCGACCAGGCTCGCGGCGGCGGCGCCCTCCTCCTCCAGAAGCTCCAGCGCCCGGCCCGGTCGTCCGCCCGCGAGCGCGGCGATCTTCTCCGCTTCCGGGCGCGCGATATCGGCGTCGCGCATGACGAAATCGGCGATATCGGCGTCGGCGACCGGGCGGAGCGCGATGGTCCGGCAACGCGAGCGCACGGTGGGCAGGACGCGGCTCGGGGCGTCGGCGAGAAGCAGGAACCCCGCGCCTGCGGGCGGCTCCTCCAGAGATTTCAGAAGCGCGTTCGCGGCGGCGACGTTCAGCTCATCGGCCTTGTCGACGATGCAGAGCCGAAGCCCGCCGGCGCCGGCCGTGCGCGTGAAAAAGCGACCGGCGTTGCGCGCGCTGTCGACCGGAATTTCCTGCCGCGTGCGACCGGTTTTCTCGTCCACCGGGCGGCGGAGGACCAGAAGGTCCGGGTGCGCGCCGTTCGCGATCTGGCGGACGATGGGCGCGTCTTCCGAGACGGCGAGCGCGTCCGGGCGCAGCCGTGCTTTCGGCGCGAGCGCGGCGCGCGCATAGCGGAAAGCGAGCGTTGCTTTGCCGATCCCCGGCGGCCCGGCGATGAGCAGCGCCTGCGGCGGGGTTCCCGCGGCAAGCTCGCGCGCGAGCTGCGCGTCGACATCTGCGTGGCCGATGAGGTCGAGGCGCTCTTCCGGCTCCATCAGAGCGCGAGCCTCAATCGATCGCGGACGACAGCTGCAATGTCAGCGGCGATGGCCTCCGCGGAACGCGCGGCGTCGATGACGACGCAACGCTCCGGCTCGCGTTCGGCGATCGCAAGGAAGCCGTCCCGGACGGCGCGGTGGAAGTCGAGACCGCGCGCCTCAAAGCCGTCCGCCGCGCTGCGCGCCGCAGCACGCTCCAGTCCTTGTTGAGGATCGATGTCCAAGATGATGGTCAAATTCGGTTTTTCGTCTTCAGCAACAGATAACTCGTAGAGCTTCCGGAACGCGGTCGGCGCCAGGCCGCCCGCCGTGCATTGATAAGCCTCCGTTGAATCCGCGAAGCGATCGGTCAGAACGACGGAGCCATCTGCGCGCGCGGGGTTTATTACGGCGTCGAGATGGTCCCGGCGTGCGGCGAACATGATAAGCGCTTCCGCCATGGGAGAGAGCGGTGCTGGCGGGTTGAGAGCAATCTTCCGTAAAGCTTCACCCGTCGCGCTGCCGCCCGGCTCCCGCGTGGCGACGGTTGCGTAACCTGACGCCTTAAGAGCTGTATCCAGTAGCTTGATCTGAGTGGACTTTCCCGCACCCTCTCCGCCTTCAAAGCTGATGAAGGGACCGCGCTCCTTGCTCACGAGGCGGGAACCAGCCGCGTCGGATCGCGGCCATCGCCGAGACGCTGCTCCACGGTCTCCGGCTTCGCCGGCGGGCTGATGAGACGTTTGAGGCCGATCAGCACCTTGCCGCCAAAGCCCGTTTCGTCGATCGAGCGACCGGCGAGCAGCGGATAAATCTCCGTGGGCGCGCCGGGCGTTTCAATTCGCAGGCTTCCGACCGGCGTTCCCGCTGCGATCGGCGCGATCAACGGGGAGTCGTAGGTGATGTAGGCGCGCACTTCCGCCGCTAGGCGCCGGTGGGCGATGGTCTGCACGTCGGCGCCCACGATGAGCGGGGTTTCGGCGAAGGCGCCGCGGGCGACGGGCGCGGTCGCGGCGATGTCGCCGGCGGCGAACAGGTCGAGGGTTTTGAAGTCCGTCAGCGCCACGCGCATCATCCGCTGGGCTTCAGCGACGCGCGCCTTCTCGCTCTCCAGGCCGCCGATGACGAAGATGCGCCGTTCCCCATCCGGGCCGACGCCGGAGCCGACGAGACAGTAACCGGCCTCCTCCGTATGCCCGGTTTTCAGCCCGTCGCCCGGTCCGCCGCGCACGAGCAGCGGATTGCGGTTCGGCTGCGTGACGCCGTCCCAGGTGAATTCACGCTCGGAAAAGATGGCGTAGAGGTCCGGGTGACGCTCAATAATCCGCCGCGCGAGCAGCGCGAGGTCGCGCGCGCTCATGCGCTGGTCCGGGTGCGGCCAGCCGGTGGCGTTGCCGAAGCTTGAATTGGCGAGGCCCCACGCCTTCGCCTTGCGGTTCATGAGCTCGGCGAACGCCGCTTCCGACCCGGACACGCCCTCGGCCAGCGTGATCGCCGCGTCATTGCCCGACTGGATGATGACGCCGCGCAGCAGATCTTCGACGCGCACCTTCGAGCCAAGTCGAAGGAACATCGTCGAACCGCCGAAGCGATAAGCGTTTTTCGTCACTTCAAACTGCTGATCGAGGGTGATCTCGCCGGTCGCGATTTTCTCGAAAACGATCGCGAGGGTCATGAGCTTGCTCATCGAGGCCGGCGGCAGCGGCACGTCGGCGTTCTTGGCGTATAGGGTCCGGCCCGTCTCGAAATCGAGGATCACCGCCTGATGCGCATCGGTTTCGATAACGCCGCGTTCGGCAAGATCGTCCGCGCCGATGGCGGGCGTCACGAACAGGATGGTGAAAATGGCGAGAAGCCGCGTCATGGGCCGGATCTCCGATTGGGGCGCTGGTCCGTCACTTAAACCGCTCTTTAGGGTCAAAACCAAGGCGTCGTGCGGGCCGTGGCGCGGCGATGTCAGTCGCCCACGCGAATGAGCCGCGCGTCGGAGAAGCCGGCGGCGTTCGCCTTCGCCATCGCCGCATCCGCCGCCGCCTCACCGTCCAACGGCCCAAGTCGAACGCGGTAAAGCGTTTTTGTTTCAGACACCTGTACGGGTTCTATAAAGCCCGGCGCGATGTCGCTTGCGCGCAAAAGAACGCGCTTTGCGGCGTCTTCGGAGGCGTAGGCGGCAAGCTGAATGAGATAGGGAACGAGATCGGACTCTGAGGCTGCAGGCGTTGTCGCGGGCTGCGTCGTATCGGCCGCCGGCACGTAAGCGACAGGTTCGATCGCAATCGGCTCAGCGCGCAGGGCGACAGGCGTCAACTGGACGGCTTTTTGCGGAGCCAGAGCCGCGGATTGCGGCGCGAGAGACGGTGTCGGCGTGGGGCGCGGCTCGAGCACGAGACCGCCCTTCAACGACGCGGGGCCAAGGTAGCGCACGCGCACCTGCGCCGTCCCTTTATCGCGAAAGCCAAGGCGTTCCGCGGCGGCGCGCGAGAGATCGATCATCCGGTTCTTGGCGAACGGCCCGCGATCATTGAGGCGCACCGTCAACGCGCGACCGTTCTCCAGATTGATGACCTCGACGAGCGAGGGCAGCGGCAGGGTCGGATGCGCCGCCGTCAGCTGGTTCATGTTGAAGATCTCGCCGTTCGCGGTCGGACGACCGTGGAAGCTCGGCCCGTACCAGCTGGCGACCCCGATCTCGTCATAGGTCTCGTTCTCCGTCGGCGCATACCAGCGCCCGGCGACCACATAAGGCTCGCCGACCTTGCGATGGGGGATGGGCGCCTCACGCGCCGTGGAGGCGCAGGCGCCGAGACCGGCGAGGCTGGTGAGGGCGAGAGAGACCGCGGCGCGGCGCTTCTGGGGCATCAATGGGGGACTCCTTCCCTTCCCTCCCACCAGATTCTCGGGGGAGACGCATCACCGCGCCCTTTCATCTTGCCAAATTCCGCGGCCATGCGCACCTTCGCGCGCTCCGGATGGGTGGCCGAGTGGTTTAAGGCACCGGTCTTGAAAACCGGCGAGGCGGCGACGTCTCCGTGGGTTCGAATCCCACCCCATCCGCCAGACCAATATTATCGGACAATACGTGAGCGCGCCGCACGCGTGCTGGTCCTACCCACGTCTTTAAGAAGAGCGCGCCTGAAAGGCGCGCGGGGGTTCGAATCCCACCCCATCCGCCATCACTTACGTTCCGGATGAGACGTGAGCGCTCCGCACGCTCGATGGACTGACCCGCGCCTGCGGGAAAAGCGCGCTCCAGTGAAGGGAGCGCGCTTCAGGGTGGAAGAATGCGATTTCGGTCAGGACGCCAGCGCTTCAGCGCGTTTCACCGCCGCGGCGAGGTCACCTTCGGGATCGCCTGTCAGAAGCGTCGGTTGAAAGCGGACTTCCTGGACATCGGTCACGCCCGCCTGCCCCAGCCAGAACTTCAGATACGGGGTCTGGAAGTCGATGCCGAACGCCGGCGACGGCATGTTCGGGCCGAATGCGCCACTGGTGAGCGCGAGAACGGCGGATTTGTTCTCCAGAAGGCCGAAATATCCCTTTTCCGGATCAAGCCCCCAAAGAAGGCCGGGTTGGTGGATCAGGTCAATATACTGTTTGAGCTTATACGGAATCGATCCGTTCCACATGGGCGTCGCGATCAGATACTGGTCCGCCGCCTTGAAGCGCTCGGCCATTTCCGTGATTTCATCCCACGCCGTTTTTTGAGCGCCCTCATTGGCCTCGCCCATGATGACGGTCATCTTCGCTGCGACCTTGTCGCCGTCGTAGTCAGGAAGCTGTTCCGTCGCGAGATCGAGAACATCGACCTGAAGCGAGGGGTCATTTTTGCGCAGTTGGTCAAGATAGGCGTTCGCGAGCGCGGCGGATTTGGATTCCCCGCCACGCGGCGAGGCCTTGATGTATAAAAGTCTGGTCATGTCGTGAGCTCCGGATCATCGGCGTATCAGGCGCACGGTCTTCGCGCCCGCTGAAGCTCGAATATGTCCATCCTCTCGGCGTGCATTACCCGTTGACCCGGCATATTTCTTGTGCATGAAGCGCACAAATGGATGAGATTTCTCGTATTCGGGTGTTCGTGCTGGCGGCGGAGTCAGGGAGTTTTTCCGAGGCGGCGCGTCGTCTTGGGACGACGCCGTCCGCCGTTTCGAGGCAGGTTTCCAATCTGGAAATCGAGCTCGGCGCCCGGGTTTTCCAACGCACGACCCGCAAGCAGAGCTTGACGGAAGTCGGCGCTCTGTTTCTGGAGCGCGCGAGGCGCATTGTTGACGATGTTGATCAGGCGACGAACGAAGCGGCGATGTTCTCCAGCGCGCCGACCGGCGTGTTACATGTCACGGCGGAGCCGGATCTCGCGACCGCACTGCTCGCGCCGGTCGCCCGAAAGTTTCTGGACGCTCATCCCGGCGTTCGGCTTCGGATATCAATGAGCGCGGCGTTGGTCGATCTCGTCGAAGGCGGCGTCGATCTCGCAATCCGTATGGGACGCCTGGAGGACTCGAGCCTGATCGCTCGGCGCATCGCTGTGAGCCGATCGGCGCTTTACGCCAGCCCGGAGTATCTGGAGCGACACGGCGCGCCAGAGACGCCGGAAGATTTGCGGAGCCACGCCTGCCTGTCATTCCGCAATGCGCCGGCACGGACCACTTGGAGATTTTCAGTAGACGAACGCGTAACCGAGGTTCCTGTCGAAGGGCGCGTTCATGCGAGCAGCCTTTCGTTTCTACGCCAACTCGCGGTGTCGGGCTGCGGCGTCGCCATGCTGCCTGATTGGGCGTCTCGCGATTTGGCGGAGACCGGAAGTCTCCTCCCCATCCTGAGAGACTACCCTATCTACCCCGCGGAAACGCCGATCAGCGTCGTCTACGCCCACAACCGCGATCTCGCGCCGAAAGTGCGCGTATTCGTGGACTTTCTTGCCGCCAGCATCCGTTAATCAGTCTAATGCTGAAGCCTGCGCTGGCGCCATCTCAACACGCGTCGGCGGATCATCAGCCAAATGAAAGCGCCGCCCCGATTACTCGGGGCGGCGCTCGCATGGAATGATTTAACGGCGTCTCAGAGCGCCGCGCGGCAGCGGTAGAAGGCGTAGCCGATGAGGCCGAGGCCGAAGAGGCCGAGCGGCAGGGACGGCTCGGAGACGTCCGTTCCCGGATCGCCCTGGCATTCCGGCAGGGTCGGGTTCTGGATGCAGACGTCCAGGATCTCCTGAACTTTCGTGGCGACGAAGTTCTGGAAGAACGGTTCCGGATCGCGGCGGAAGGACAGGATGTCGAACGCCTGACCGCCATGGTCAGCCGCGAGGACGCCGTAGCGGTTGTTGGTGTTGCCGACGCCCGGACGGCCGATGAAATTGAAGAGCGCGTCCGCGGCGGTGAGCTCCGTATCGGCGAGCGCGAAATCCGCGGCCGAGCTGTCGTCGTCCTCATCAGTGATCAGAATGACGTTGATGACCGAGTTGGTGCGGAAGTTGAGGTTCTGCAGGGCGAACGCGGTCGCCTCGCTGCCGGGTTCCCGCGTGCTGCACGGCGCTTCCAGCGTCTGGAACGGACCGCCCGCGCGGTTGAAGTCCGCGAAGCTCGTCACGTCCTGCTGCAGCTTCACGATCGGATTGCAGCCCCCGCCGCCGCCGCTCGGGCCGCCGAAGCTGACAAGGCCGTAGTTCGCCGCGATGCCGGCGTCGATCATCGCCTGGTTAAACTCGACGATGCGCGCTTTCACCTGATCGATGTCGCCGCGCATGCTGACGGAGTCGTCGATGATGAACGCGATGTCCGAGATGATCATCGGCGCCGCGAACGCGGACGCGCAGGCCGTCGCGGCCGACGCCGCGATGGCGGTGATGGATTTCATGAGTTGAAACATGGAACTCCCCCTACTGTGTTTCAGGGTTCAATAAGCAATTCCGGCGCCACCTTATTTATACATTAAAAACAATGAGATAATGCCTGATCGCGCGTATACGGCTGAGTTTTGTAAAGAAATGGCGACAGTTTCCACACTCAAACTATAAAAAATTCCGACACGGACGGCGCGTTAGAGCGATCCGCCCACACATGAAAAAACCGGCCACGCTGCTCTAGCGTGGCCGGTTTGGCTTGTAGGTATTTCCTGGCTCGAATTTACCCGACCGCGCAACGCGACCGCGTGCAGAGCGTCGACGCCGCCCGAATATCGAGCACCGTGATGACGCCGTCACCATCAATATCGCGTGGGTCGTTCGGCCCGGACGCGGGTTGATTGCGCGCAGCGCTGATCAACAGGATGTCGTTGCGGTCGACATCACCGTCGCCATCCACATCGCCCAGCGCCGGAGCCGCGGGGCCCGTCGAGACGACAAGGCTGACCGCATCGCCCGGCAGCGCCGAGGCCCCGCCCGCCGGCGATTGCGAGATGACCGAGCCCGACGGAACCGTGTCGGAGCTCTGGGTCGTCACCACACCCACCGTCAGGCCTGCGCCCGTGATCGCCGCTTCCGCCGCGCCCTGGGTCAGACCGACGACATCCGGCACGGTCACGGCAGCCGGACCCGTAGAGACGACGAGGCTCACGGCGTCGCCCGGCAGCGCCGAGGCCCCGCCCGCCGGCGATTGCGAGATGACCGAGCCCGACGGAACCGTGTCGGAGCTCTGCGTCGTCACAGCACCAACCGTGAGACCGGCGCCCGTGATCGCCGCTTCAGCCGCGCCCTGGGTCAGGCCGACCACGTCCGGCACGGTCACGGCCGCCGGACCTGTCGAGACGACGAGGCTGACTGCGTCGCCCGGCAGCGCCGAAGCCCCGCCCGATGGCGACTGCGAGATGACGGAGCCCGACGGAACCGTGTCGGAGCTCTGGGTCGTCACCGCACCCACCGTGAGGCCTGCGCCCGTGATCGCCGCTTCCGCCGCGCCTTGGGTCAGGCCGACCACGTCTGGCACCGTCACGGCCGCTGGACCTGTCGAGACGACAAGGCTGACGCTATCCCCGGCGAAGGCCGAAGCGCCGCCCGCCGGCGACTGCGAGATGACCGAACCCGACGGAACCGTGTCGGAACTCTGGGTCGTCACCGTACCGACGACAAGGCCGGCGCCCGTTATGGCGGCTTCGGCGGCAGCTTGCGTTTGTCCGACGACGCCCGGAACCGTGACCGGCGCCGGACCCGTCGAGACAACGAGGCTGACGGCGTCGCCCGGCAGCGCCGAGGCGCCGCCGATCGGCGTTTGGGAGATCACCGCGCCCGAAGGAACGGTGTCGGAGCTTTGGGTCGAGACAGAGCCGACCGTGAGACCAGCGCCCGTGATCGCCGCTTCAGCCGCGCCTTGGGTCAGGCCGACCACGTCGGGCACCGTGACCGGAGCCGGACCCGTCGAAACAACGAGGCTGACCGCATCGCCCGGCGTCGCTTTCGAGCCGCCGACCGGCGATTGCGAGATGACCGAGCCCGACGGAACCGTGTCGGAGCTTTGGGTCGTCACCGCACCGACCGTTAGACCCGCGCCGGTGATGGCCGCTTCCGCCGCCGCCTGCGCCTGTCCGACGACGTCGGGAACGAAGACTTCCGCGAAGAGCTGCGCCGTCCACGAATTGACGGCGTCAGCGCTGAGCGGCGAGCCGTCGGACACCGTGACCTGAATGGTCGCGACGCCGCTGCTCGTGACCGGCGTGAACGCGAAGCTCATGCCGGATCCGGCCGGAACGCCGTCGACGGACCAGCTATAGGACAGGCTGTCGCCGTCCGGGTCCGTCGCCGAAGCGGTGAACGTCACCGGGCTCAGCGGGCTGGCGTCCGGCGTCAGATCCGCCGGGGCGTAGGCCGTGATCGCCGGCGGCGAGTTCGCCTCCGAGATCGAGACGTCCGCATACGCGATATTCTCTTCCGAGTTCGCGTTGGTCACTTTGAGGCCGACCTGCGTCGCGCCCGGCGTGTCGAATGAAACGGACGGCGTGGCGCCGACTGCGTCGTCAAACGCGCCGTCGAGATCAAGGTCCCATTCGTAAGTGAGCGCGCCGGAAGCGGGATCCGTGGAGCCCGTGCCATCGAGGCTGAACGACTGACCTTCCAGAGCCGCATACGGACCGCCGGCGTCCGCCGTCGGGTGCGTGATGAGCACGTTGTCATCATAATAGTCGATGACGTCCGTCGCTTCGACGATGGTCGTGTCGAGTTGCGAGATGAACGCGTTCGACGTGGCGATGACCTCGTCAAGCGCGCTCCCGCGGGAGAACGTCTCCGCCGGAACCGGCAGCGCCGTCGCGCGTTCGACGATCAGCAGCAGTTCGTCGTCGGTGAAGCCGAGAGCGCGCAGCTCCGCCTCCTCCGCCGGCGTCAGACCGGTCGATTGCAGACGCGAATAAAGCGACTGCAGCGCCGCGCCGTCATAGGTCGCTGACGCAAGCCCGGCGTTCGCCTGCTCCGTCTTGTGCGCCGTGGCGGCGTCGCGGGTTTTGGTGGTCTGGGCTTTCAGCTGCTCGGCGTAGTCGATGAGCGCCTGCGCCTGCAGCACGCGGAACTCGTCGTCATCGGCTTCATCGGCGCCCTGATACTTCTCGAGCGTCCGCATGAAGGCGAGCACGAGCGCCTGCTCCTGCGCGATGGAGTTCGCCAGAGCGATCTGCGACGCGTGCAGCGGATCGGCGCTCAGCGCGTCGAACGGGTACGCGGGCGTCGGGAAGTTCCGGAACAGGGCGGAGTTCGCCGCAAGTTCGGAGTTGACTGCGTCAAGATCGACCGAGGCGAAGTCCGTGAAGTTCGGATCCGGCGGGTCCGCCTGCAGCGTGGCGTAAGCCGCCGCCTGACCGAGCGCGATGCGGTTGATGATGTTACCGCCGATCGTCAGCACGCCGCCATTATAGTCAGTCGGGATGCCGGTCACGAGACCGAACGCAGCCGTCGCGGCGCCGACAACATTGCCGGTCGCCAAGTGGTACGCGAGCGAGACGGCGTCCGCCGCGGCGCTGAGGTTCGCGCCGAACGTCGCCAGACGGTTCCACGACTGCGCCTGAACGCCAGCCGCATCCTTGATGGCCTGAACATTGATGGTCGGGGCCGCGCCGCCGCTTGAATTGATGATGATGGTGTCGCGCGCCTGACCGAACGAATTGTTCGTGACGACGATGTCATAAGTGCCTTGCGTCGTTGGCGGCAGCCAGACAAACAGTTCCTGCACGGACGCGCCGAAGCCGACGGCGTTACAGCCGCCAGCCGTGACGTCGGCCCCGGACGGTCCCGGGCTGACGGCGGTTCCCGGCGGCACGACGCAGACGTGCGCGGAGCCGAAAATGCCGATCGCCGGGCTGACGACCGCGCAGACCGGCTCATTGTCCTGATAGACGTTCTTGAAACCGAAGCCGCAGTCCGATGCGTAAATCGACTGCGCGGACGCCGCGCCGGTAATCCCGGACGTTCCAGCGGCGGCCGTGAGCGTCGCCGCAGCGACCAACAGTGTGCGAATAATTCCAAAAAGCGCGAACTTTCGGACAGCCGAAAACGCGCACGCGAAATCGCGAGTCATGACTTTCTCCCCCGTCAATGCCTTGGAATTCAACGTCTTACGGCTGATCGCCGATGGCCGCGTCATCCCTCAGCAGCGCCCGACATCGCGCCGCACAAAGGCTGTACGGATGAATCAGACGCAATTGAACATATGGAGTGTAAACCGAACTTCGCGATTCCGATAGGAAAAAGTTAAACCGACAACGGAATTCAGCTGCCGCCATGACCGTCCTGGCTCGCTCCCATCGCCAAAAGCCAAGCGCGGAAGCGGATTTGAGCCTGTCGTGAAATTGCTCCGCCCACCCTGTTGGCGAAACCGGACGGAGAATTCTGAGGGCGAGCACCGATCAATTGGTGTGCTTTCGCCCACGCGGAGGATGCTCAAGATACCCCGCAATGTCTTGAAACCCCTCTCTTATGGGCATTTAACGGCTTGCAGGTCGATTTCCGACAGTCGTAACTCTTCCGCACCACACTGATTTCGAGGTATGTGTTCTACTGATTGCTGTTGATCAAGCGTGGCCACGCTTGATCGGCAGTGCGTATCAGCGCCGGCTTAGTATGTGTCGGCGCGCCAAGGGGGAGATGAAGTTATGAACATGAAGTCCATGCGCCGCGCGCTTGCGACAATCGTAGCCTGCACCGCCGCGGCGTCCGCCGCCGACGCCGCCGTACTGAAACTGACGCCGAGCATTCAGTCCGCCGAAGCCGGCGATATGGTGAGCGTCGCGCTCGAAGCGACCGGCCTCACCGCCGGCGGGCCTCTGTCTATCGGCGCGGTCGATATCGATCTGCTGTACGATGCGGGCGCCCTCGCCTTCACCGGTTTGACGTTGGAAGACGGCCTCGGCCTCATCCCCGGGTTGGATTCGCTGGATCTGTCTTTCGGCCTCATCGCGCCGGGGCTCGTCGATTTCGCCGCGGTCAGCTTCCTCACGGCGACGGATCTTGACGCTTATCAGGGCGCGACCGCCCTGCTCGCGACGTTCGAGTTCGAAGTTCTCGCTCTTGCGGACGGTTCCAGCACCAGCGTCGAAATTGATGAGTTCGATCCGTTCCTCTACGTCGCAGATGGCGACGGCCTGCCCGTCTTCGATATCTCCTTTGAGAGCGCGGCGATCAGAAATCCGCCGGACACCGCCGTTTCGGAACCGGCCCCGCTGCTGATGCTCGCGCTCGGCTTCGGCATGATGGCCCTTGGCGCGCGGGCGCGCCGAGCCAACTAACGCGCCGGTGCTTACGTTTGTGCAGGAAAGAACGGTCCTTCGGGGCCGTTTTTTGTGGATGCTCCCGAGCGTCGCGCGGCGAAGGCGCTCTCCGAGAGGCCTTTCAGCTCAGATGATGTCGAAGCCGTCGCAGCGACGCGTGAACATCGGCGCTGAGCGCTTCCATGGGCAATTTCGCGAGCGTTTCTTCGGTCCACGCCGCACCCGGATCAAGCTTTCGTTTTAACTTCAGGATCGATCTGCGTTCCTCATTCGACAGCGGCAATGCGTCCGCCTGCTCAAGAAGAACCAGTAGTTCGTGTACGCGGCTAAGCGTTGTGAACGCACGAACCATGTGCGGCAACAGCGCTGGATCAGCACGCCAAGTGCGACCGGCGAAAACCTCCTGCGTCACGCGTTGACCGGCCCCGGCGCAGTCATAGCTCACGCATGGCGCGAAACCCGCCTGCTCTCGGTCAGAATGGATCGTGCAACGATCGTCGGGAGAAAGGTTAGGGCACGGAACGCCATTGGGCTTGTCGAGAGGAAACCCCTGAACGCGATCAAATGCGAACGCCACGCAGCACAACGCGGCGCATCGGCTGCAATCCGCCTCAAGTTTCCTATTCGGCATGTCGTCACTCGCGCGCTCGGCGTTCCAACGGGCGCCGATGTGCGCAAAAGCAGAAGACTTGTCGAGTGCGTACGCGCGGCCCGGCTCGCTGAACAAACGAGCCGTGCGCCACCGTCTACCCGAGCTCAGTCCGCGCCGAAAACCGTTTCGGGCTCCGTGCTTGGGGCGGGTTCCGGCGTCGCGAACGGCGCAGGGGCGAGCGACGCCGGTTGGGCGGAAGGCGTCTGGAAGGCGAGAAACGCCTGAGGCGCGCCGTTCGGCTGCACGCGGCCGCGACCTTCCACCACCGACATCGTGATGTCCGTGCCGGTCGGGAACGGACCGACGGCGCCGGAGAGAAAACCGTTCACTGCTTCAGGGCGATCAAGACGGGACAGGATCTGATTGAAGTTCGGATCGCGCTGATCGACGCCGCGCGGCAGAGCGAATTTCGCGGTCGTCGCGCCCGGCATCTCGAAATACGCGGGTGGTTCGCCGGTGAAGTCGCGCACCACCATGCGGTAGCGCTCTGCGCGCTCGCAGTCGAAGCGACGCTCGGCGTACTGATAGCTTTCGAAGATCGTTTCCTTGACGGTCCGCGGCGTGCGGCTGAGTTCCGACGACAACCGGCTGATGTTCGAATTGTTTTCGCCAATCTGCCGACGGATCCGGTTCTCCTGGCTTTGCGCATCCCGAAGCTGCCCCTGAGCGCGAACGACGAGCGCGACCAGGGCGGCGCGGCACGCGCCGGCGATCCACGGGTTCTCCTGCTGACACTGATACGGGTCGGAGTTGCGGCGCTGGGCCTGCTGGAGAGCCTGCTGTTTCTGATAGATATTATTGCGCGCGATCTGCAGATCGGACTGGAGATTGCTCGTCTGCGAGCGCGCGGAGCTGATCGAGTTCTGCAGTTGGCCGATTTTCGGGTTCGGCACGTCGCGCTGGCCGACGGCGCGGCGCGAGCTTTTCATTTCGGGCACGCCCTCGACGCAGCGCCCGGGCGTTTCGGCGCGGGCGATGACGACGGCGGGGCGCGAAAGCGGCTGGCGGTATTGAAACTCCGCAGCGCTGATATTGGAGACCTTGAGCGGTACGGAACGTTTCGTGTCACCGGAGGTGAGCTCAGCGGCGCGTTCAGGACGCTCCGTCGTACGACCAATCAGGAAGACCGGCGGCAACAGCGCGACCTGATCAAGGCCCCGCGTCACGCCCAGTTCGACGAGGCCGCGCAGCAACGCATAGCGTTGGGCGATCGGCGCGTTCGGGTTGTCCTTGATCGGCTGAAGGCGGCGCGACGAAATCAGTTGCTCGGCGAATGGAATTTCGAAGCGCTCGAGCTGGCCGCCCGTATAGGCCGTCTCCAACGCGTTTGGATCGATCGCGGCGACTTTCTTCGAGACCAGACCGGCCGAGGGCTGCGCCGCGCCAGCGTTCGGATAGGCTTCGGAAAACCCGCGACCGCCATAGGCCTGATAGGCCTTATCGATGTCGGCCTGCAGCCGACGCGTCACTTCCGCCAGGCGCTCTTCTGCCTTTACGACATTGCGTCCCGGTTTCCGGGAGCCGCGTTCCTTCCGGTATTCATCGAGAACCGTTCGGAAGCCGACCGCCTCCTGCATCGCCGGCCAGGTCGCCGGTTTCGCGGGGTCGAACTTTTTGAGCGCTTTCTGGCTCGCGCTCATGAAATTGCGGATCTGCTTGCCGTAATTCCAGTTCGTCTGCCGCGCTTCGATTGCGGACTGGATGCCGGAGGTCTCCGCCAGCGATGCGCACCCGCTTAGAGTGACCGCCGCCATCACGGCCATCGCGGCGCCGCGCGCAAACTGCAACTTCTTTTGGAATTCAGTCTGTTCTGCGCGCGCCTTCGCACGCGTCTTCAGCGCCTCGCCCATTTTCGCCCCCGGCCGTTAGACGTTCCCTACGTCAACGCATCGCACCCGGATCGAAGGTTAATTCGAAGTCCGTTGGATGTCGACCGGCGGTTGTGGGTTTTGCGCGTTTAGAAGCTGAAAGCGCGACCGAGGCGCTGCAGGCGCAGCGGCACGTTGCTGGGCTTCAATTCAAGGACCCAGTCCTCCCGCTCGCCGACCTGCATGGTCTTCGAGGCTTCGAGGATTTCATAGCCCGGGATCTCAAAGCGGACCTTGATTTCCGCGCTTGCTTCCCCGTCGCCCGCAGGCACGCCGACCGGCAGAACGAGGACGTTGGGGTCGTCATCGTCCAGTCGCGCGTTCGGCCCGAGAATGTTGTAGGCGCGACGGGTCTCGGAGTTGTAGACGCGCGCCCGCGCGACGCCCTGACGGGCGTTGTCGACCAGCCGATCCGGCACGCCGTTCGGCATGCGCACTTTGAAAATGACATCGTAACGCTGCGCGACCACGGCGACCGTCGAGGCCCGTTCAAAGCGCGCCGCGGCGATGGACTGCGCGCGCATGGCGGCCAGGCGCTGCTCGACTTCGCCATGCTCCAGCGGCGTGCGGTCGGCGAGCGAAAGCTCTTCCAGATAGATCGCCTGCTCGACCGGATCGGCGAGCGCGTCGGCGGAGACATCGTTGTCCGCCGGGGAGATGGTGACAAGCGCCGCGAGAAGGCCGAAGCCCTGCGCGAACGCGCCCTGTCGCGTCACCGGCTGGAAATAAAAGATCGAGCCGGCGCCGATGCCCGCGAGGATCAGAAGCACCGCGTAAATCGGCGGCGTCGGCAGCGCGAGGGTCTGGGCGACTTCGTACATCCAGTGATTGAAGACGTAGAGCGAGGACGAATTCGGCTTCATGAAGAAGTCGGCGAGCGCCGCGGCGAGAATGCCGAAGCCGCCTGCGAAGGCGAGGCCGACATAGTCCAGCATTCCAAACTGGCCCGAGACGAGCCCTTTGTTTTCCCCGTAAGCCACCGAGCCCTCCCGTCGCGCGCACGCGTCGCTGCGGCCGCCGCGTCCCCTGCGTCGGCCCTCCTCCGCTCTATACCGCGTTAACGCTCCCGCCGCTACGGCGCGCCCGTTTCGCGCGGGCGCACGCCGCCGAAGTCGACATCGAAGAGGTGTTCGAGAGCGGTTCTGGGCAGCCCGTGCTTGGCGAGATCGTAGGGCGTCACGTTCATCGATTTCACGATGACACGCTCGATGCGCAGGGCGCCCGCCTCGTCGGGAACCACGTCGAGATCAAGAACGTTGACGCAGGAGAGGTCCTGCTCGAAGGCGGCGATCGTTTTCAGCCCGCCGCCGGACGCCCAGCCGAGGATGATGCGGTTCACCCCTTCATGGGCGACGATGAGCGCCTGCCTCCAGTCGCGCTGTGTACAGAGGGTCTCCAGCGCCGTGACGATGCGCGCCTCGGCCTCGGCGAACAATTCGCCTTCGGGAAGGAAGGTCGCGCCCGGCGCTTCGGCGTCATCGAACGAGAAGGCGAGACGCGCGGCGAGTTCGTCGCGGCTCTTGGCGGGATAGAACCGTCCGCTCTTCAACTCTTCCAGGCCGAATTCGTCCTCCAGAGGCGGCGGCGCGGCGTTCTGCGCGAGAACGATCTCCGCCGTCCTCCGTGTGCGTTTCAAGCCGGAGCAGACGGCGATATCGAACGTGAGCGGCGCCAGCGCTTCCGCAGCGGCGGCGGCCTGCGCCTCGCCGATCTCCGTCAGCACGGCTTCCCGCGGATCGGTCAGCCCTGGGGCGAAATAGTCGACATGGCCATGCCGCATCAGAACGATGCGGCGGCGGCCGGCGCGCGGCGTCATAGCGGGTCCCTCCTGCAACGCCTGTCGGCTAAGCGCGTCGAACTTCCATCGCAAGTCTCGCAACTGCGGCAAGGACTTGTTAAGGTCCATCTCAGGGACGTCTTCCGGGGTACTGGCCGCATGCGCTTACGCGCGCCCACACTTCTGGCTTTCTGGTATGCGATCGCGGCCGCCGGGTTCGGGGCCGCGTCGGGATATTTGGTTAATTTCGACGCGCCGACCGCCGAGCGCCGCTTTGAAAATCTCGTTAAACGCGATGCGCCGCGCCGGG
This sequence comes from uncultured Caulobacterales bacterium, assembly GCA_964342855.1. Taxonomy (GTDB): domain Bacteria; phylum Pseudomonadota; class Alphaproteobacteria; order Caulobacterales; family Parvularculaceae; genus JBCBJX01. Next base: position 6,463 of record CAYFIB010000031.1, on the reverse strand, counting down.
CCGCCCGCAATGGCGCGCGCGCTTTGCGCCTGATGCGTGAAGCGGGCGCAGAGCCCTCAGAGCTTGCAGTTCTGCAGGAACGCCTCGCCGCCGTTTACGAAGACCTCCAGCGCCCGGAACGCGCCGCCTTCTTCTATGGCGCGGTGCTCGACTATGAAGTCGCCGCCGGCGCGGACCCCGCGCGCGTTCTGGAATTGCGCGAGGCCCTCGCCCGCACCGCGCTCGCAGGCGGCGACGTCGCTTCCGCTGTCGAGATTTACGCCGACTTCCTGCAGAGCGCGGGCGACGCCGGCGCGCGCATGGCTCCGCTTGATCCGGAGGCGGAAGAAAGCCGTCTGGTCGGCGCCATTCTCGACGCCGCCGACGGTTTCGCCGAGGCGCTGCCGCCGGACGCGCGCGACATCAGTCTTCCGGCCGATCGAGTCGTACGCCTCGCCGTCGCGCAGGACATGGCCGATCTCGGCGCCTTCTACGCCATGGGCGACCGCGAACCCCACGCCGCCGCGGGTCTTCTCTCGGTCGCGTACCGTGTGCGCGCGGAGCTGCTGGGCGCGGAAGACACCGCCACCGTGCAGACCATGCTGCTTCTGGGCCCGGTCTACGCCTCGCTGGGCCGCCTCGGCGCCGCGGAAGAACTCTACCTTTCGGTTCTGAAGGTGAAAGAACGCCAGCGCGGGCCGAACAATCCGGACCTCAGCCTGTATCTGCGGCTGCTCGCGGGCGTCTACGAACGCCAAGGCCGGGCGACGGAAGCCGAGGCGCTCTACGCGCACATCCGCCGCCTGTTTGAAGACGCCTATGGCGCGCAGCGCTACACCAACTCGCGCTTTGGCGATGTCGGCGGCGAAGCGGCGGTGACGCGCCCGGTGACGGAGCGGCTGCCGCTCTCGGGCGAGTACCGTCCGGCTGATCTCGTCTCAGCTGCGAGCTACGGCATTCCGCTCAGCAAACCGCGCAGCCTCGAAGAAATGCACATCCGCCGCGCCCGCGACTATCGCTCGACCAGCGATGCGGACACCATGCCGGCGCGCCTCGCGCAGCTCATCTCCCTCTGCGCGGACGAGACCGGCGAGCGGCTATCCCTGCGTTCGGGCTATCGGTCCTTTGAAACCCAGCGTCAGCTCTACAGCCGCATGCGCCAACGCGGGACGGTGACGCCGCCCGGACAGTCCGAACACCAGACCGGTCTCGCGGTTGATATCGACGTCTCGCGCCGTCTCATGCGCCAGTCCGACGCCGCGTATCAGTGCTTCGACGAGAACGCTTTCCGCTTCGGGTTCATCCTCTCCTATCCGCCTGAGAACGCCTATCTCACCGACGCTGTCGAACCGTTCGAGCCATGGCACTGGCGCTATGTCGGGGTGCAGACAGCGCGCCTCTACCGCGAAGCCGGACCAGACGGGCGTCCGCAGGAATTCCTCGCCGCCCTTCCCTGCTTTGCCGAGCGCGCCGCCTCGGGCTCCGTCGCCGCCGCCGATCTCTGCCTGCCGGAGCTGGAGACGACCTACGCCGAAGCGCGAGTCGAACCGGCCCGTATCTTGAAAGACCCCGCCAAAGCGAACGGCCACCGCTGAGACGGAGCGGGCCGCCGGCTCGCGACGGGACAGAGGGTTGGTTCGGTGGTCGCAGGACTTAACGGCGCGCATGCGCGCGCCGACGCGTCGCGAGGACGCATCGCATATCTGAAAGCTGCGGGGGCGGCGACAGAGGGGCTCCTTCTCTCCCTCGCCCGGGCGCGGCTCGCCTGCCACGCCTTCAGCGCGGCGCCGGAGCATCCATCCGACATCGTCCTGATCGACGCCCGAGCCCCGGGCGCGCTCGACCGCGCCGCGCGCCTCGCCGAAGCGCTCAAGCCCTTGCGCGCAACGCGCATTCTTCTCGTCGCCGCTCTCGCGAGCGACGCCGCCGCCCGGCCGGATCTCGCCGCGCGGACGCGCCGCGCCGCTGATCTGGTGCTCGCGGGCCCCGACGCGCATCGGCCGGTCGCCGCGCGCTGTCAGGCTCTGATCCGTTTGCAGATGACCGCCGCTGAGCTCGGCGCCCGTCTCGACGACGCCGGCGCCGGAGCGCGCGCCGCGGACCTCGCGCCCGGCCGCGCGCCGCGGGTTCTCATCGCAGGCGCCGCCGCGCCGGAAGTGCTCGCCCTCATGAACGCGCTGAAAGCGCGCGGCGCGGAAGCCGCCGCCGTCTTCACGCCGCCGCAGACGGCGCGCGCCCTTTCCAGCTTTGATCCCGACTGCCTTGTCGTTCGGCCGGTGCGCGAAGGCGATCCGTTCGCCGCCGTCGCGGCGCTGATGCGCACGGACGCGCGCCACGCCATCCGTCCGCTGATCGCCTACACAGACCCGTCGCTGATCGACGCAGGGGCCGTCTCCTTCGAATACGATCACGCCGCGCCGGACATCGACGCCGAGCGCGCCGCCGTCACAGTGCTCGCGGGCGCGCGTCGCGCCTTCGCCGCCGACGCGTTCTCCAGAGGCCTGAAGAGCGCCGAAGCGCGCCAGTTGGACCCGAACGGCTCCGGCGTTCTGTCAGTGGAAAGCTTCGCCATGCGCTGGCGGCGGCTCGGTCGCGGATCGGCGGGCGCAGGTTTAGGCCTCATCCGCGCGCCGGGTCTTGCGCGTCTCAATGATCGGGGCGCCCGCGCCCTCGCCGCCCATGGCGCCGCCGATATCATCAGCCGGGCGCTCCGGGGTTATGACGCCGCGGGCCGCCTTGGCGACGATGTTTTCGCGGTCGCGTTTCCCTCCACCGGGCTCGCCGACGCCGCCCGCGCGACGGAGCGCGTCGCGGCGCTCCTGCGCTCAAGCCCGGCGCCCGTCGGCGCTCCCGCTTCGCTCTACGCGCGCACCCGGTCCGCGTGGACCGTTCGGGAAGAACACGAGCAGCCCGAACGCGCGCTCCTGCGCGCCGCCCGTCAGCTGGCGGAGGGTTAGGCCGCCGCTTCCTGCTCCTCAGCGATTTCAACGAGGAGATCGAGGACGCGTTTCGCGCCTTTGAGGCGGGCTTTGTCGTCCAGCCAGTCCTGTTTGAAGACGAGCTTCTGGTCCGGGCGCAGCTTCACGTCATAGGGCGACTGGGCGATGTACTGAACGAGTCCCGCCGGGTTCGGGAACTGATCGCCGCGGAAGGTGACGACGGCGCCTTTGGGCCCCGCATCGACCTTGGCGACGTTCGCGCGACGGCAGAGCCCTTTGATCTCGACGATCTTGAGAAGGTGCTCGACCTCGTCCGGCGCTGGACCGAACCGGTCGACGAGCTCCGCGGCAAACCCCTCGATGTCTTCGGCTTGTTCAAGCCCGGAGAGACGCCGATAGAGCGACATGCGCACGTCGAGGTCCTGCACATAGTCTTCCGGGATCAGCACCGCCGTGCCGATATTGATGGTCGGCGACCAGGTTTCTTCCGTTTCCATCTCGCCGGACTTCATGGCGGCGACCGCCTCCTCCAGCATGTGCTGGTAGAGCTCGACGCCGACCTCTTTCACGCGGCCGGACTGCTCTTCACCCAGAAGATTGCCGGCGCCGCGGATGTCGAGATCGTGACTCGCGAGGGTGAAGCCGGCCCCGAGCGTGTCGAGCGAGTGCAGAACTTTCAGGCGCCGCTCGGCGGTGGCGGTGAGTTTCTTGCTCGGCGGCGTCGTGAGGTAGGCGTAAGCGCGCGCTTTGGAGCGCCCGACGCGGCCGCGGATCTGATAAAGCTGCCCGAGGCCGAACATGTCCGCCCGGTGCACCAGAAGCGTGTTGGCGGACGGCACGTCGAGGCCGGACTCGATGATCGTCGTTGAAACGAGCACATCGAAGCGACCTTCATAGAACGCCGTCATGATGTCTTCGAGTTCGGTCGGCGAGAGCTGTCCGTGGGCGGTCTTGTACTTCACCTCCGGCACCTGCTCATCGAGGAACCGCGCGACCTGCTCCAGATCTTCAATTCGTGGGCAGACATAGAAGCTCTGACCGCCGCGATAGTGTTCGCGCAGCAGGGATTCACGCGCGACGACGGCGTCGAACGGGCCGACGGTCGTGCGCACCGCGAGCCGGTCCACCGGCGGCGTCGCGATGAGAGAGAGGTCGCGGATGCCGGTCATGGCGAGCTGCAGGGTCCGCGGGATCGGCGTCGCCGAGAGCGTCAGTACGTGCGTGTCCGCGCGCAGCTCTTTCAGGCGTTCCTTATGCTTCACGCCGAAGTGCTGCTCCTCGTCGATGATGACGAGGCCGAGGCGGTCGAATTTCACGGTCTTCGACAGGAGCGCGTGCGTGCCGATGGCGATGTCCACGGTGCCGTCGGCGATACCGGCGCGGACTTTCGTCGCCTCGCCGGAAGCAACCATGCGTGAGAGCTGGCGCACCTGCAGCGGGAAGCCCGCGAAACGCTCTTTGAAGTTCTTATAGTGCTGGCGGACCAGAAGCGTCGTCGGCGCGATGACGGCGACCTGACGCCCCGCCATCGCCGCAGTGAATGCGGCGCGCATGGCGACTTCCGTTTTGCCGAAGCCGACATCGCCGCAGACGAGTCGATCCATGGGACGGCCCTTGGCGAGATCGTCGAGCACGTCTTCAATGGCGTCGAGTTGGTCGTCCGTCTCCTGATAGGGGAAGCGCGCGCAGAACTCGTCATAGGCGCCTTCGGGCGGCGTCAGCACTTCAGCTTTCTTCAGGGTGCGCGCGGCGGCGATCTTGATGAGCGCCTCGGCCATCATCTTCAGGCGCTCACGGACCTTCGCCTTGCGGGACTGCCAGCCCGCGCCGCCGAGCTTGTCGAGCTGGGCGGAGGCCTCCTCCGCGCCATAGCGCGTCAGAAGCTCGATGTTCTCGACCGGCAGGAAAAGCTTGTCGCCGCCCGCATAGGAAAGATGCAGACAGTCGTGCGGGGCGCCCTGAATTTCGAGCGTCTTGAGGCCCTCATAGCGCCCCACCCCGTGCTCCACATGAACGACGAGATCGCCGACCGAGAGCGAGGAGGCTTCGGTAAGGAAATTGTCCGCCCGCCTTTTGCGCGTTTTGCGCACGAGCCGGTCGCCGAGCACATCCTGCTCGGAGAGGATGGCGATATGGTCGGTCTCGAAACCGGCTTCGAGGCCGAGAACGATCGAGACGGGTTCGGAGGGTTTTGACTTATGCGCCTCGCGCCAGTCCGCGGCGCGACGGAGCGTTTCAAGTCCGTGATCGCTGATCATGGAGCGCATGCGGTCGGCCGAGCCGTCCGACCAAGCGGCGAGCGCGACGCGTTTTCCGGCGGCCGTCAGCGCCTTGATGTGGCCGACCACGGCGTCGAAGACGTTGACACCCTCGCGCTGGCGCTCCGGCGCGAAATTGCGGCCCTGCTTCGCGCCGAAATCATAGGCGCGCGGGCCTTCGGGCGCGGAGAACGGCGAGAGCTGGCGCGGTTTCGCCGTCGCGAGGCGCTGATGCAGCCCCTCTTTCGCGAGATAGAGCAGGTCCGGCGCCACCGGACGATAGGCGCCGCCGGAGAACGTCGCGTCGACGGAGCCCCGGTCCTCTTTACGCGCCTCATAATAGTCCGAAACCTGTTCGCGGCGCGTCTCGGCGGCTTCGTCCGCCTGGTGATCGAGGAAGACGAGACAGTCGCCTGCAAAGTCGAAGATCGTATCGAGGCGCTCATAGAAGAACGGCAGCCAATGCTCGATCCCCGCGTGCATGCGCAGCGCGCTCACGGCTTCATAAAGCGGGTCGCCGCCCGGCGCGCCGAAGCTTTCGAGATAGCGCTGGCGGAAGCGCGATGCGGTTTCTTCCGAGAGGAGAACTTCCGAGGCGGCGGTCAGCTCCACGGACTGGCGCTGCGCCGTGGTGCGCTGGCTTTCTGGGTCGAAGGCGCGGATTGATTCCAGCGTGTCGCCGAAGAAATCGAGACGCAGCGGCTCCGGCGCGCCCGGCGGGAAGAGATCAAGGAGGCCGCCGCGCACGGCGAACTCCCCGGCCTCACGCACGGTGGAGGCGCGCGAAAATCCGTTTGCGGAGAGGCGGCGCGCCAGATCCTCGATGTCGACGCTGGAGCCCGGCCGCGCGGAGAAACTCGCCGCCGCGACCACCTCCCGGGGCGGAACCTTCTGGAGCGCCGCGTTCACCGTGGTGATGATCACCGCCGGCTGGTCGGCGGGCGTCGCGTCGAGAAACGCGAGCGCCGCCATGCGCCGGGCGATGATGTCGGCCGACGGGCTCACGCGGTCGTAGGGCAGGCAATCCCAGGCGGGCAGATCGATGACCGGCAGGTCCGGCGCGAAGAACCGCACCGCTTCGCGCGCCGCGGCGGCGCGCTGGGCGTCCCGCGCGATGAAGATGACGCGCCGCCCCGCCTCCTCCGCCGCCCGCGCGACGAGCATGGCGTCGGCCCCCTCCGGCGCGCCGTGAACCGGCAGCGGCCCCGCCGTCTTCAGCATCTCGGCGAAGGAAATGAACTGGGAGCCGGAAACCATGGCCATGGGCAGAATCCTCAAACGCGCCGC
>CAYFIB010000030.1:0-33110 GCA_964342855.1 uncultured Caulobacterales bacterium | reverse complement strand
CTTGGCGCCCGCCACGCCGCCGCCACCGTCATTCTGGAGCGCCAGTCATGAGCCGCACCCTGCCCGCGCCGAAACCCGATCCGGAAACGGAGAAATTCTGGGCCGCTGCGAAAGACGGCCGCCTCCTTCTCCACGCCTGCGCCGCCTGCGGCAAAGCGCACTACTACCCGCGCATCGTCTGCCCCGCCTGCGGCGCCATGGAGCCGAAGGCGCTTGAGAGCAAGGGTGCAGGCGTGATTTATTCCGTCTCCGTCATGCGCCGCGGCGAAGGCGCGCCTTACGCCGTTGCCTATGTGACGCTCGATGAAGGCCCGTCCATCCTCACCAACATTCTCGCAGACGACCTCGACGCCCTGAAGATCGGGGACCGCGTGCGCCTTAAATGGGCCGAAACCGATGGCGGCCCGCCAGTCCCGATGTTCGAGCCCGCCTGAGGCGCCTGCCCATCGGCGCGCGATCCGCGTAAGAAGCGCCGATGACCGACCAACCGACATTTGAAATCTTCCTCGCCGGGACGCCCGGGCTGGAGAGCGAACTCCTCGCCGAGGCGCGCGCGGCGGGTTTCCCGGCCGAAGCGACGCCCGGCGGCGCGGCGTTTCGGGGCGGCTGGGCGGACGTCATGCGCGCGAACCTGACCCTGCGCGGCGCCAACCGCGTGCTCGCACGCATTGATGCGTTTCCGGCCGCGCACCTGTCGCAGCTGGCGAAACGCGCGGCGAAAACGCCGTGGGGGTCGGTCCTGCGCAAAGACGAGCCGGTCCGCGTCGAGGCCGTCTGCCGCCGCTCGAAGATCTATCATTCCGGCGCGGCGGCGGAACGCATCGAGCGGGCGATCTTAGAGGCTGTCGGCGCACCGATCGTTCGCGAAAAGGAAGGGGACGCCGTTGAGGTCCGAGTGCGTCTTTTCGATAATCTCTGCACCGTGAGCGTCGATACGTCGGGCGCCCTCCTCCACAAGCGCGGCTTCAAAGAGGCGGTCGCCAAGGCGCCCCTGCGCGAAACCATGGCGGCGATGCTGCTCCGCGCCTGCGGGTATGACGGAACCGAGCCGCTGCTCGACCCCATGTGCGGCTCGGGCACCTTCGTCGTCGAAGCGGCGGAGCTGGCCCTCGGCCTCGCCCCCGGCCGCGAACGGCGCTTCGCCTTCGAACGTCTCGCGACGTTCGACGAAGAGGCGTGGGAGGCGATGCGCGCCCAGCCGACGCCGCGCGAGACAAGCGTCCGGCTTTTCGGCTTCGACAAGGACGCGGGCGCCGTGCGCGCGAGCGCGGCCAACGCCGAACGGGCGGGCGTGGCCGCCATCACCGAATTCCGTCAGCAGACGGTCACACAGCTGGAGCGCCCTGAAGGGCCGCCCGGCCTCGTCATGGTCAACCCGCCCTATGGCGCGCGTATTGGCGACCGCGGCGCGCTGACGGCGCTCTATCGCACGCTCGGTCGGCGGCTGCTGGCCGGGTTCTCCGGCTGGCGCGTGGGGCTGCTGACGTCGGACGTGAACCTCGCCAATGCGACGGGCCTGCCGTTTACGGAACGCTATGCGCCCATCGACCATGGCGGGCTGAAGGTGCGTTTGTTCCGGACGGATGCTCTAGCCTGACAACCGTCATCCCGGCCGAGCGCAGCGAGAACCGGGACCGGAGGCGCCCGCTTCGTACGTCGACGCCCCAGGTCCCGGATAACCGCTTCGCGGTTTCCGAGATGACGAGGGTGGAGTTCGCACTGATAGCGTTCTCACCCCAGAAACAGAAACGCCCGCAGAACATACGCGCTGACGATCACCACGCCGGCGCTCGCCGCCGCGATGGCCGCGAACCAGCCGAGGCGTCGCAGCGGCGCGCCGCCGACCTCCGCCTCATCCGGCGGCGTCGGCGCGAGGAAACGTTCACGCATGGTAGCCGTCTCCCGGCTTCACTTTGCCCCAGAAGAGAGAATAAACGTAGGCGGTGTAAATAAGGATCGTGGGCAGCATGACGACCGCGCCGACGAGCATGAGGCCGAGGGCGTTGTGCCGCGCCGCCGTCTCCCAGATGGTGAATTCGAACGGCACCAGCCACGGGAAGAGGCTGATGGCGAAACCGACATAGCCCGTCAGGAAAATCCCGATGGCGAGAAGATAGGGCCGCCAGTCCGGCCCTGCCTTGTCGGTTCCCACCGCCAGGAGATCGCGGAAAAGCCACGCCGTCAGCGCGAACCCCGCAAGGGGCGCCGGGGCGACGCGGAGGAATTTCAAGAACTCGATCTCCGTCATGGAGACGCCCCAGCGTTCCGTCACCCGCGGATCGACGCCGAGCGTCGCGAAGCTGACGAGGGCGAAACAGACCGAAACGACGGCGAGCGCGATGAGGGCGTAGCGCTTCGCCTTCGCCTGCAGGGCGCCCTCGGTTTTGAGGACGAGCCAGCACGCGCCGAGCAGCACGTAGCCCGCCGCCACCGACGCGCCGGTGAGAAGCGAGAAGGGGCTCAGCCAGTCAAACGCGCCGCCGGCGAAATTCCGTCCGTCAACGGCGAAGCCCTGAATGAAGGCGCCGAGTATGACGCCCTGCGCGAGCGCCGCGGCGAGCGAGCCGCCGTAGAACGCGCCGTTCCAGAACGTCCGCGTGGCGGGCCGCGCGGCCTTATGGCGGAACTCGAAGGCGACGCCGCGGAATATGAGCGCTGCGAGCATGATCAGCACCGGGAGGTATACCGCCGGCATGATGACGGCATAAGCGAGCGGGAACGCCGCGAAGAGCCCGCCGCCGCCGAGGATGAGCCACGTCTCGTTCCCGTCCCAGACAGGCTCGATGGTGGCGGTCATCATGTTGCGTTCTTCAGCGTCGGTCGCGAGAGCGCTCAACATGCCGACGCCGAGGTCCATGCCGTCGAGAATGACGTACATCATGACGGCGACGGCGATCAGCACGGCCCAGATCAGCGGCAGGTCCATGGAAACTCTCCTTATTCCGCAGGGGCCGCGGACGCGGGCAGCTCGGCGGGGTCGTCCACGACGCCTAGAGGCGAGCCCGGCGCGCGATCAACATCATGTCCCGCATCATCTTCAACGAAACCGCGCGTCGCGATGCGCGCCATGTAGATGACGCCCGCGGTGAAGACGATGGCGTAAACGGTCATGAAAACGAGCAGCGACGTCGCAACCTGCCCGGCGGAGACCGGCGCGACGCTGTCGATGGTGCGCAGCTCTCCGTAGACGGTCCAGGGCTGGCGGCCGACCTCGGCGGTGATCCAGCCGGTGACGACGGCGAGGAAGCCGAGCGTTCCTCCGGGTACGGCGAGCCAGTGGAAGAGGCCCGGCGTGTCGATATCGCCCCGGCGCCATTTCCACACGCCCCAGAAGCCGAGAACGAGCATGCCGAGCCCGGCGCCGACCATGATGCGGAAGCTCCAGAAAACGAGCCAGAGCGGCGGGCGTTCGTCGTCTGCGAAGGCGTCGAGCCCCTCCAGCTCGCCATGGGCGCCGGCGAAGAGAACGGGGCTGGTCGCCGGAACCGTCAGCCCGCTGAGGCCGCACGCGTTCGCCGACGGCCAGGCGACGAGGACCGTGCCCTGCACGTCTTTGGTCTCGCACCAGCCTTCCATGACGGCGATCTTCGCAGGCTGGTGTTCGTGCGCGACCTCGCCGGACCAGTGGCCCGCCCAGATCTGCAGGGGCATGAGGACGGCGAGCGTGCCCGCGGCCATGCGCATCTGCCAGCGCGTCGGCTCCGCCTGATGGCCGCGCAGCGTCTGCCACGCCCCGGCGGCGAGAACGACCGCCGCCGTCGTCACGAACGCGGCGAGCATCATATGGGCGTAGCGCGACGGGAAGCTCGGATTGAAGATCACCTGCATCCAGTCCGTCGCGTAGAAATTGCCCGTAGTCGGATCGATGGCGAAACCCGCGGGCGTCTGCATCCAGCTGTTGGCGGACAGGATCCAGAAGGCCGAGATGGAGGTGCCGATGGCGACGGCGCAGGTCGCGACGAAGTGCAGCCGCTTCCCGACGCGCTTCCAGCCGAACAGCATGACGCCGAGAAAGGTCGCCTCCAGGAAGAACGCCGTCAGCACCTCATAACCGAGTAACGGCCCGATGACGCTGCCCGCCTTGTCGGAAAAGACGCTCCAGTTGGTGCCGAACTGGTACGACATGACGACGCCGGAGACGACGCCCATGGCGAAGGCGAGGGCGAAGATCTTCACCCAGTGGAGATAGAGCCGCTTGAAGACCTCCCGCCCCGTGCGCAGCCAGAGCCCCTCGCAGACGGCGAGAAACGCCGCGAGGCCGATGGTGAAGGCCGGGAAGAGAATGTGGAACGCCACGACGAAGGCGAACTGCAGGCGGGAGAGAAAGACGGCGTCGAATTCCATCGGAGGTGGTTCCCGTTCGGATCGTTCAGCGTTGCGCCTGAACTAGCTCTGAAGCATCCTCGGCAGGAGAGCGACACGCGGACGCGTCCCCCTCGAAGGCCGATTGCGCGCACGCCGGATCAAGCGCGCGCATGGCTTCGTACTGATGAAGAAAGACCTGTCCCGTCAGGGACTTGAAGAAGTGCGTGTCCTTCAGCCGGTCCATGACCGGACCCTTTACCTCCGAGAGGTGGAGGGTGACTCCTGCGTCCTTAAGCCTCGCATTGATGGCTTCGAGGCTTTCCAACCCGCTCGCGTCGATGCTGTTCACCGCCGGGCACATGAGCACCAGGTTTTTCAGCTGGGGACGCTCGCCCAGAAGACCGTACACGGCGTCCTCCAGAAACCGCGCGTTGGCGAAATATAGACTTTCATCCACGCGCAGGGTGAGAATGCTGTTTGAAACGACCACGTCGTGCCGGTCGATGTTTCGGAAATGCTGCGTTCCAGGCACCTGTCCGACCACGGCGAAGTGCGGGCGGCTGGTGTTGTAGAGGTGCAGGAAGAGCGACAGGACGACGCCGAGGGTGACGCCGACTTCAACGCCGATGAGGAGCGTCGCGAGGATCGTCGCGAGCATCGCCGCGAAATCGGACCGCGAATACTTCCAGACCTTCACGATCTCCTTCACGTCGATAAGGGAGAGAACGGCGACGATGATGGTCGCCGCGAGCACCGCCTGCGGAAGAAAGTACAGATACGGCGTCAGGAAGACGGTCGCGAGGGCGATGCCGATGGCGGTGAAGGCGCCCGCCGCCGGCGTTTCCGCGCCCGCGTCGAAATTCACGGCCGACCGCGCGAGACCGCCGGTGACCGGGTACCCCGCCGAGACGCCCGCCGACAGGCTCGCCGCGCCGAGGCCGATGAGCTCCTGGTTCGGATCGACCCGCTGGCGGCGTTTTGCAGCGAGGGTTTTCGCGACCGAGACCGATTCCACGAACCCGATGAGCGCGATGAGGGCCGCTGAACCCGCAAGCTGCGACCAGAGATCGGCGTCGAAGCGCGGCGCGCCAAGTTGCGGCAGCGTGCGCGGCACGGCGCCGAGGATTTTGACGCCCGCCTCTTCCAATCCCGCGAAGCCGACCGCGAGGATGCCCGCGACAACCGCGAAAACGGGGCCCGCGCGCGCGATGATGGTCGCGGGCTTTTCGCCGAGCCCCGCGCTGACGAGCAGCGGCTTCAACGCCTTTCGCACCCAGAAGAGGAAAAGCAGCGCCGGGCCGCCGATCATCACCGTCGGCCAATTGATTGAGGGGATCGATCGCCACAGCGAAATCCCGATCTCCAGCAGGTTATGACCGTGTGCGGAGACGCCGAGGAGGTGCTTCAGCTGGCTCGCTGCGATGACGATGCCGGACGCCGTGATGAAGCCGGAAATGACCGGGTGGCTGAGGAAATTCGCGAGAAACCCCATGCGCAGGAGACCGAGAGCCAGCAGCATGGCCCCGGACAGAAACGCAAGTATGAGCGCGGCCTCAATATACTGATCGCTGCCCGCCGCTGCGATCTTTCCCGCGGCCGCGGCGGTCATCAACGACAGGATGGCGACCGGCCCGACGGCGAGGGTTCGGCTTGTTCCGAACACCGCATAAACGACGAGCGGCAGTATGGAGGCGTAGAGCCCGATCTGCGGCGGCAGCCCCGCCAGCATGGCGTAAGCGAGTGACTGCGGGATCAACATGATCGTGACGATCACCGCCGCGACGAGGTCGTTCGCGAGGGTTTCCCCGCGATAGGCGCGGCCCCATTCGATGATCGGCAGATATCGTGCGAGCAAACCCGCCATGGCGCGCGCGCCTTCCGTTCAAGGAGTTAAGACGCGACCCTCAGGCCGCTTTTGATTTCTCGTCTTTCTCGCGGAGCGCTTCCTGCGCCTCGTGGGTCGCCGGTCGGTGCGGCAGGAGATGCGGCTTCGCCAGCGTCTCATCGCCCTTCAGCATGAGGTCGAAATAGATGTTTGGCAGAAGCTTTTCTTTCAGGAACCAGGCGAGCTTGGTCGGCTTGCGCCCGTCAATCAGCCATTGCGGGAAAGACGGATCGAGCTTTCCGCCGTAGGCGAATTCCGCGAGCACGATTTTACCGCGCTCGACCGTCAACGGACACGATCCGTATCCGTTATAGATCGCGTTCGGCGCCTGGCCATCCAGCGCGCGCAGCACGTTGTGCGCGACGACGGGCGCCTGTTTGCGCACGGCGGCGGCGGTTTTCGCGTTCGGCGAGGAGCCGCCATCGCCGAGGCCGAATACGTTCCCGTACTTTGCATGCTGAAGTGTTTCGCCGTTCACATCGACCCAGCCCGCTTCGTTCGCGAGGGCGCTGTTCTTGACGAAGTCGAGCGCCGTCTGCGGCGGGCAGACGTGCATCATGTCGAACTCACGGGAGACCATCTCGCTCGCCCCGTCCGCGCCCGTCACCTTGAAGGTCGCGGTTTTGGCCGGCCCGTCCACGGCTACGAGGTTCTCATTGAAGCAGAGGTCGATGCCGTAGCCCTCGACATATTTCATCAGCGCTGGAACATAATCGGATACGCCGAACAGAACGCCTCCGGCGTTGTGGAAGCTCACCTGCGTGTCGGCGAGCACCCCGCGCCGTTTCCACGCGTCGCAGGCGAGATACATCGCTTTTTGCGGCGCGCCCGCGCATTTGATCGGCATGGGCGGCTGGGTGAAGAGCGCGCGTCCGCCGCGGAAAGAGGAAACGAGCTCCCACGTGTACGGTGCATAATCGAATAGATAGTTTGATGTGACGCCGTTGCGTCCGAGGGTTTCTTTCAGACCCTCGACCGCGTCCCAATCGAGTTTCAGGCCCGGCGAGACGACCAGCATTTTATAGCCGATGCGCGCGCCGTCCTCGAGGATCACCTGATTGCGCTCGGGGTCGAAGCCGGCGCAGGCCGCGCGCACCCATTTTACGCCTCTGGGCATCAGATCAGCCATGGGGCGCACGGTGTTTTCGCGCTTGAAGACGCCGCCGCCGACCAGCGTCCAACCCGGCTGATAGTAATGATCCGTCTTCGGCTCGACGATCGCGATATCCGCGCCCCGGCGCCGTTTCAGAATGGAGGATGCGACGGAAATACCGCCCGCGCCGCCGCCGATGATGAGAATATCGTGCGTGACGCTCGGCCCGACGCCGCCATCGACCTTCTTGTCACGCGCTTCAATCCGCGCGCGCAGACCGGAAAGATCGTACCCGGCGTCCGCCGCCGTCGCGAGGATGGCGTCGGTCGAGAGGTGTCCCGCCTGCGACAGCGCCCAGAGCGTCGCGGAGCGCGTGCCCGTGCGGCAGAAGGCGAGAGCGGGCGCGAGCGCATCCGCCATCGCCGCGCCGAATGAGGCGACGTCCGCATCCGTTACGTTTCCGGGCGTGACGGGGATGTAGCGCACGTCCAGCCCGTGCGCCTCAGCCGCTTCAATGAGCGCTTCACGCGCCGGCTGGTCGTCCGCCTCGCCGTCCGGCCGGTTGATGATGAGGGTTCGGAAGCCCTGCGCCGCGACAAGGCCGACATCCTGAGGCGTCAACTGCGGCGATACGGACAGATCGGGCGCGATCTTCTTGATGTCCATGCGGGCTTCCTCCGTTCAGGTTCTTATTTTTTTTCGTTCAGAGCGCGTTGATCGGCAGCTTGATATAGCTGACGCCGTTATCCTCCGCAGGCGGCATGCGCCCGGCGCGCATGTTCACCTGCACGGACGGAAGGATGAGGCGCGGCATATCGAGCGTCGCGTCGCGACCTTCGCGCATGGCGACGAATTCGTCCTCGCTGACGCCGTCGTGCACGTGGATGTTGTTCGCGCGCTCTGCGGCCACCGTCGTCTCCCAGGCGTAGGCGTCGCGCCCGGGCGCCTTGTAGTCGTGGCACATAAAAAGACGGGTCTCGTCCGGCAGCGACAGAACTTTCTTGATGGAGCGGAAGAGCGTGCGCGCGTCGCCGCCCGGAAAGTCCGTTCGCGCCGTACCGAAGTCCGGCATGAAAAGCGTATCGCCGACGAAAGCGGCGTCGCCGATGACATAGGTCATGCAGGCGGGCGTGTGGCCGGGCGTGTGGATGGCGCGGCCCTCAAGCTCCCCGACGGAAAAGGTTTCCCCGTCATCAAGCAGACGATCAAACTGGCTGCCATCGCGTTCAAATTCCGTCCCGGCGTTGAAGATCTTGCCAAAGACGTTCTGAACCGTCGTGATCTCGAAGCCGATGGCGATCTTGCCGCCGATCTTTTCCTGAATATAGGGCGCCGCCGACAGATGATCGGCGTGGACGTGGGTTTCGAGGATCCATTCGAGCGTCAGCCCGTTCTCCTCGACGTACGCGATCACCTCGTCCGCGGACCTGGTGTCGGTGCGGCCGGATGCGGGATCGTAGTCAAGCACGCTATCGACGATGGCGCAGGTTTTCGTCGCCGGATCGGCGACGACATAACTCACCGTAAACGTTGCTTCGTCGAAAAAGGCCTGTACTTGCGGTTTCTGCATGATGACCTCCTGGTCAGACATTGGGCCCGGTGCGGGCGAAGACGCCGTACCCGCCCGCCCGGTTGGGCTTCAGAACGGGTGCGGCTGAAAGAGTTTCGGGCGCCGCCTGAGGCGCAGGCTTGCCGAGCATGACGGCGCAGATGGCGTCGATCATGGGGGCGACGCGGCCGTCTGTCGGCAGACGGTAGAAGACGGCTTTGGACTCGCGACGGGTCTCGACGAGACCTTCCTCACGCAGCTTGCCGAGCTCGCGCGACAGGCGCGGCTGGCGGATGCCGAGGGTCTCCTCAATTTCGCTGACGGACATCTCCTGATCGCGCAGCTGGCAGCAGATCATCAGTCGCGCGGGGTGCGACAGCGCCTTCAGAAGCGCGGAAGCTTCATCCGCCAGCGGAAGGAGATCGCGGCTTTCCGGCGTCATGAGGCGTCTCCGGAATGGGTGTAGTACCAGACGCCGCCATTAAGGCCCGAGCGAGCATCGGCCTCGTTCTGATCGAGCGGCGGCGGCAGAACCGTATCTTCGCCGCTGCGCCAGCCTTCCGGCGTCGCCGCCGTTCCAGCGTCCGAGACCTGCAGCGCTTCGGCGACGCGCAAAAGTTCCTCTACGGACCGACCGACATTCATCGGGTAATGAATGACGGCGCGCACATAGCCGTTCGGGTCGATGAAGAAGACCGAGCGCACCGCAGCGGTGCTCGCCGAGGCGTCGTGGATCATGCCATAGGCGCGCGACACCGCCATGGAGATGTCCTCCACGATCGGGAAGCCGATGCGCACGCCGAAGCGCGCCTCGATGTCCTTCACCCACGCGATGTGCGCGTAAAGACTGTCCACGGAGAGCCCGATGAGATCGCAGCCGATGTCCGCGAACCGGTCGGCGGCCTTCTGAATGGCGACGAATTCCGAGGTGCAGACCGGCGTGAAGTCCGCCGGGTGCGAGAAGAGCATCACCCACCGCCCGCGATAGTCCGACAGACGCACCTCGCCGAGGGTCGAGCGCGCCGCGAAGTCCGGCGCCAGCTCGTCGATACGCGCGCCCATGGGCGCGGCGTGTTCGGCGATATCGGGGGCTTCGATCACATTCGTCTCCATCACTTGCTCATTTATAAAATACGCTTTACGTAATTGTCAAGTGTTGTTGCACAGGAGACCCCAAATGGAGAGCTTCACCCCCCTCAGCGCCAGCATCGGCGGGGCGTTGATCGGCCTGTCCGCCGTCATGCTCATGGGCGCGCTCGGGCGCATCGCCGGGATCAGCGGCGTCTTTTCCGGCGCCGTCTTCGCCGAACCGGGCGACCGCGACTGGCGCGCATTCTTCCTCGCCGGGCTCGTCCTCGCGCCGCTGCTTTATTGGGCGGCGAGCGGCGCGCGGCCGGCGTTCGAAATGGAGGCGGGCTGGCCGACGATCATCCTTGGCGGCCTCCTCGTCGGCTTCGGCACGCGCCTCGGCTCTGGCTGCACCAGCGGGCACGGCGTGTGCGGACTGTCGCGCCTCTCACCCCGCTCGTTCGCCGCCGTAGGCCTTTTCATGGGCGCCGGCATGGCGACCGTCGCGGGCGCGCGCGCCCTAATTGGAAGCTGACCATGGAACGCAATCTCGCCGCGCTCGCCGCCGGGCTCGTCTTCGGCCTCGGGCTGACGATTTCACAGATGGTCAATCCGGCGAAGGTCTTGAGCTTTCTCGACCTGTTCGGCGGCTGGGACCCGTCGCTCGCCTTCGTCATGGGGGCGGCCCTCGCCGTCACCGCCATCGGCTATCGTCTCGTCTGGCGACGCAAAGCCCCGCTTTATGCGGATGAATTCCAGACGCCGGGCGACATGCCGATCGACAAACGCCTCGCGGCGGGCGCCCTTCTCTTCGGCGTCGGCTGGGGCCTGGTCGGCCTCTGCCCGGGTCCGGCGATCGCCGCGGCGACCATCGGCGGCGCCGAAGCGGCGGTCTTCCTCATCGCCATGAGCGCCGGCGTCGCCGCATTCGAGGCATGGGACCGCCTGCCGCGAAAACATGCCCCCTGAATGAGCGACCTATCGAAAATTCCGCGTTGCGCCAATGGTGCCAGGAGAGGACCGAAACCAACCCATTAAGTCATTGTTTTAAATGTCATATTATAGATATGGCACTATGGAAGGCCCCCAATTAGGCCCCATTTACGACGCTTTGCGGGTGCGAGCACCGAACAACTCGTCAACTAGTTCTGTAACGGGAGCAATTCCGCGCTCGCCGTATCATACCGATAGTTCTTTATCGATCCGTCCTTGATTCTCTCCACCGCGAAATCAACAGCGGCGAGCGGTACAAGAAACCATTCTCGTGGAACCACCGGATTACCAAAACGATCCTTGATTTCAATGTCGAGACGGGCCGCATCGAAGATACGATGGATCAGGTTCTCAAGCTTTGTACGGTTGATGTTGTAGAGTTCGTAGGTCGCAACAATCTCAACATCCGCCAGCAGGAACGTCGCATCCGTTTTTGCGTTCGCGATTCGGCGTTCGACTTTTCCGCTCGTCACGCCAATCTTGTGGAGTACGTTGCGATGCTCCTTCACGACGGGCAGGTCGGATTTGCTCCGCAGAACGTAAATCGTCCCGCTGGCCTCATCCCCGGCGACAAGATCGTCTGTGAAGAGGGGGCCCGACGCTGAATCCGTGATCCGGCGCCCGTTGTTCTCTTCCTTGTACAGGGCCCGTTGGAACGACCGCATCAGCGCGTTCGACTCGACGCCGTTATCGAATATTACACGCATGCGGCGATTGTCGCGGCCCTCGGATGTTTTGAATACTTCAGCGTCCATTTCCGCGATGTAGGCTTTCTGGCCGCCGAGAATGAACAGATTCCCAACCTCGATCGTCGCGTCCCGTTCAAAGGGGCGGGTTTTTCGAAGCCCGGCGTCCAACTCTGACTGTACGGCTTCGAACATCGGTCGAAACTTTTCGAAGTCAGCGCACGGCGTTCGTACGGCGATTTCCTCCGCCGCCTGTTTTTCGGCGCTGGATCGCACATGCTTGAGTTGAGTGATCGCGGGCGCGTCCGCTTCGACGCCAAGCTCGGCGAGAAGGGTGTCGTCGTCCAAATCGTCATCGACACTGGTGGCGGTGGCGGCCGCGAGCAATCCGCCGTGATCGATCGGTTCGAGCAAGGGTCGGAACTCGGGCAGTGATCTCAACCGATCAAGCCGAACTGCGTAGAGCCGCTCGAAGATGTCCTTATCTTCGCCGTGCTGCGGTGGATGACCGTGCTCTTCGATGAACCGTTGGATTTCTTCAAACCCCGCGATGACACGTTCTTCCTGCGGCGTTCTCACGGACGCCTTCTTGGCCTCGACCTCGACCCCGAGTTCGGCAAGCAGCGCATCGTCTTCTTCGGTAAACTGCTTAGCCATTAGCAGCCTCGGACTTCATGCGAGCCAGATAGGCTACACCTTCGGCCATGCGCTTCTCCCACGCATCGGGCGAGGTGATTGACGGCAGCCTGCCGCGCTCTTGTTTGAACTTCAGCGCTCGCTTGGCCAGATCACGCGCCTCTTCAGGCGTAAGTTGGACCTTCTTCGCGGAGATGATGGCCGCGACCTGTTTGAGGCTTTCCTCGCTCATCGTCTTGGCCAGGATCGCGTAGGCTTCACTGAACGGATTGATGCGGTCGATCAGATCGATGTCGAGTTCCCGAACGTCCATCGCGAACTTCCGCACACCATCGATCAGAGCCGTATTCGCCTTTTCCTCGCCGTCGTCATCTTTGAGCGCCGCTTCTTTGGCCTTCTGGGTCAGGTTGAGAGCGGCGATGGCGTGCTGGCGGACGGCTTCCTGATCTTCGTCATCCAGCTCGGGGTATTTGTCCTTGATGATCTTCCCCATGCGGACTTGCGTCAGTTCTTCGGGGACAAGCTCTTCGTCGAACATGCCGCGTTCCACAGTCGGCTTGTCCTGCACGAAGGCGGCGATCACCTCGTTCAGGTCCTCCTGACAGATGCGCTCGGCTTCCTTGCTCTTGGGCTCAGTCAGGCCTTTGATCTCGATCTGGAACTGGCCGCTCTCTTCATTGAAGCCGACATTACATTCGCCTTCTTTGTAACCGCCTTCGCCATAGTCGAAGCCCTCGACTGGACCGCTGTCTGCGCGCTTCGGAGTAAAGTTGAAACGAGGCGCGAGAACCTGTTCCATCAAAAGGCTTGCGGCGATGGCCTTGAGCGTATCGTTCACGGCTTCGGTGACGGCATCTTCCGATGCGTCGGGCTCGGCGATCAGGTTTGTGAAGCGGGCGCGGCTTTTTCCTGGGGCGTCGCGTGTCGCCCGTCCGATAATCTGCACGATCTCGGTCAGGCTGGCGCGATATCCAACCGTCAGCGCGTGCTCGCACCAGACCCAATCGAAGCCCTCTTTGGCCATGCCAAGGGCGATGATGATGTCTACGAAGTCGCGGTCGGACCTTATATCCGGATCGCGCAAACTCGCTTGGATTTTAGCTTGCTGGCCGGGGCTGTCATCGACCAGATCGGCAATCCGCAGGACACGTCCGTCCGATGTCTTGACCAACTGAAAGCCCGTCGCAGGGTCCGAACCCTGCCAGTCGCCGAGCGCATCGATGATGTGCTCGACTTCCCGGTGCTTGTCCTTGGTGCTTTCGCGCGAATTGACGCTTGGGATGTGGATGATGGTCTTCTCGTTCGGGTCGAGAACCTTGAGGATGTCATCCGCGTACGCGCCCGAGTAGAAGAAATAGCCGATGTCGAGCTGCTTCAGATATTTGTAGCCGTTGAGTTGCTCATAATAGGTGTAGGTGACCGTATCGAATTTTGCCTCATCGTGCGGCATGAGCACGGGTTCGGCATCGCCTCGGAAATACGAGCCCGTCATGGCGACGACATGAACCTTGTTTCGCGCGATCAGCTCGGCAAGCTGTGCACCAAGTTTGTTCTCGGGGTTGGCCGAAACATGGTGGAACTCATCCACGGCGACGAGGCAGTCATCAAACGCCTCGATGCCGAACCTCTCGACAGCGTTGCGGAACGTCGCATGGGGACACACGAGAACCCGATCCTCGCCCTTTAGGAATGAACCAACCGAGTGAGCCTTGCTGCCGTCCGATCCTGGCGCGTTGCAAAGGTTCCACTTTGGCTCGACATGCCAGTCAGTCCAGAACCCGAACTTCGATAGCGGCTCGTCGGCGAAGCTCGACCCGATGGACTTCTCGGGAACAGTGATGATGGCCTTGCGAAGGCCCTGATTGTGGAGCTTATCGAGGGCGATGAACATCAGCGCCCGGCTCTTGCCGGAGGCTGGCGGGGACTTGATCAGCAGATATTGCTCGCCCCGCTTCTCGTAAGCGCGCTCCTGCATGGGACGCATCCCAAGATCATTCGACATAGTCGATTTGCCGTTGCGGGCATAGGAGACCGAAACCGAGGGAACAGCCGACAGGGTGTCCAGGTTCGGCTGGCGAAGCTTGGCACGCTGGAAAAAAGCCTCGTCGGCCTCCGGAATTTCCGAAGTGTCTATGGCACTATCCGCGATGGATTCCAGCTCAGCTAAGCGCTTTTTTGAGATCGGCATTGAAGTGCTTTCGTTCATGGGCTGTCGCCTTGCGGGCGCTGATAATGCGGATTTTGCCTCCTCGATCAGTATGAACGACGCAGACTACCACCACACCTCCGAGCAAACCAAAGCTCTTCTCACGCGGCTCTTCGGCGCTGTAATCAGGGCCAGACAAAACTGGCCCCTCAAAGATTTCGGCAACTTCTTCGAATGAGAGGCCGTGCTTCTGAAGGTTAGAAGCACTTTTCGCAGGATCCCATTCAAACCCCTTCACGCGCCAGCCCCTTGCCTGTCTTTAGTTATGGCCTTGCTGAGCCAATCAGGAAGGTCGGTCACGTTAGATTGATAGAAATTCTCCGGGACAGCTTCCCAGAAGGCTTCAATCGCACTTGCGAAGGCCTGAAACTGGGTTTCGCTCACCTTGAGGTGGGTATGGTCCCTGTATTTGACATCGGAAAAGCCGCCCCCCGCGCCGCTAAACGGATCGTCGAGGTACTCGGGAAATCGCTGCCGGAGTTCATCGAGCGATCGGCCTTCGCCATGTTTGTGCACGTTAACGACCAATCGACATGCATCAAGCTTCGGAAAGAAGCTGGAACCGCGGATAGCCCAGCCTAGGCATTCCAGCAAATCAGCAATCTGAGTGAAATCCGCAGACCAAACCTTCGCGACTGCTTGAGCCCCCCGATGCCAGTGCCGCATTTCCTGCACCAGCCAGGCACGAAGCCGCTTATCCCATTCGTGGAACATGCCCGCCACGACGCTCATCCGCGTCTGATCGCGCATGCCGGTCAATAGGCTGTAAAACTCAATCCCGGCATCACTTGCCGCTTCGTAGAATTCACCCTCGTCATGCCGCTCAGGATCGAAGCGCGATGCGTTGCGCTCAAGCCAGTCTTCCGCCGCCTGATCGGCTTCCGCCTCGATGTCGCCGAATTGGGAGAGCAGGCGTTTGCCTGCCTGGTCGACATAAAAGCGGTGACCTTCGACCAGTGAACGCCGAAAAGGCCCCCACATTTGGAAAAGGACACGATCGGTCATGTCGCCTTTCCACGTTTTGCTTTCGGAGCCTTGCCTGCGGCAGCAACCATCTTCGTGTAAAGTTCGAACAGCTTCTCCAGACGCTCGGTGTCATTCTTGAAGCGGCGGCCGATATAGATGCGTTCAAGCACCTCGTCGTTGCGATCGTGGGCAGTGCGAAGGTTATCCGGCATTTTCTGAGGATCGTAGAGGTCGGCGATGGTCGCGGGGAAATGCGCCTCGCGCGCCAGAAGGATGTCCTCGGCGCAGCGGGTTAGATCTTCCTTGTTCTTCTCGGTGAGTTTGGGAACGGGGAAGGTGTGCCAGCCGAGTGTGTTTGAGTAGCGGAAGTCGCTCTTGAGCTTTCCGCAAACGGTTGCCAGCCATGAAAGATGCAGACGGGATAGCAAAAGAGACAGATTATAGAGCGGCTGATCAGAGATCATGAATGCAAGATTGGAGATTACCGTACCTGCCGGAAGCAGACCGACAGGAAACCACTCCCTTCGCTCTGAGCTCACCGAAGGAATGATTATTGCGTATTCCTTTGGAATATCGCCTCGATGCTGAAAACGATGCGGCACTCCTGCCAGGAATTGGCGAGTTTCTTTCTTGGCGCTCTCAGATCTAAGCTCCGCGACTCTGTCTAATCTATCAGATATTTTCGATACTGCCTTAGCTTTCTCCAAATCCCCATCGCCTATCACCAAGCAGCTTCGAGTATGTCCCTTTAGGTAATCCTGTGACCCGAAGAATGGATGAACAAATTTTTTAGCGTCCTTGCTTTCCTCAATTATGAGCTCCACCTCATCAGTGGAAAGGATCAAGTTTCCACCATCGTTTGGAACACTGCCAGTGGTCATCCGCGGAATTTGTCTAGAGATGGGTTGTGAAGAACTTTGAATGTATAAATCTTCTCCTTCAATTAGGTATGAATTTATATTCGAGACCGTCCGCGAAAAATCTCCATAATTAATGACTTTGCGTCGACGATTATAGTTCAAAGATATTCCTATTATTACACAAATAACTCCTGCATTATTGGTGGCACTATTCGACCATTTGAACGAATGGTGTGCAAAAAAAATCTCCACCCCACCGGACAGAACAAACGGCCATAACTGAGGAAGTTGGCGACCTTGGCAAACTGAATTTGTTGCCACCAATGCGGCGGCTGCATTAGTCGCTTTCATGTATTCAGCGGCTTTGACGAACCAGCAGCCAACGTAATCCACGTAGCCGTACTTCTTGGTGTAGCGACCTAGGATGACGTCCATATCGTCCAGGTGTTCCGACCCCTTTTTCCCTTTACCTAGGTATGGCGGATTCCCGCAGATATAAGTTTCACCACCTTCGTTTTCGAAGTCGATCTGAGCCTGGTCGAGCGGCGAGTGAAACAGATCATCGGCATGGTGCTTCACGCCCCTCCCCGTGGGCGGGCAGATGCTCAGCCAGTCGAGCCGCAAGGCGTTGCCACAGGTGATCCAGTTCATGGCATCGAGCGGCAGAAACTCAGCAAGCGCTTCCTTCTGACCGCGATAGGTCACATCGCACTGATACTCAGCGATAATCAGCGCCAGCCGCGCTATCTCGGCAGGGAAGTCGCGCAGCTCAATCCCGCGAAAATTGGTCAGTGGGATGTCTGTGCGCCGGTCAGCCTCGCCGCGCCGTTTGTTGATATCGGCCTCAATCGCCCGCATTTCCTTGTACGCGATGACAAGAAAGTTGCCCGATCCGCAGGCGGGGTCGAAGACCCTGATCTTGGCCATGCGGTTTCGCAGGTTGAGAAGCTTGCGGGCATTGTCGCCCGCCTCTTCAAGCTTCTCGCGGAGGTCGTCGAGAAAGAGCGGATTGAGGACCTTCAGGATGTTCGGAACGCTGGTGTAATGCATCCCCAACGCGCCGCGCTCTTCGTCATCGGCGACCGCCTGGATCATCGATCCGAAAATATCAGGATTGATCTTCTTCCAGTCGAGATTGCCGATATGCAAGAGGTAGGACCGTGCGATCTTGCTGAAACGCGGCACGTCAACGCTCTCTGAGAAGAGCCCGCCGTTCACGTAGGGGAAGCTGTTGGCCCAGCGGGCGATACCTTCCTTTTCGCGATCAGCAACTTTCGTGTTCATGGATCGGAACAGCTCACTGATGATCTCATGCGTGTTCGAGCTATCCTTCTCGCTCATCCGTTCGATGGTGGCCGTGAACTGATCGGCCTCGGTGAAGATGTCCGTGTCCTCCGCGAAGAAGCAGAAGATGAGCCGCGCCATAAAGTGGTTCATGTCGTGGCGACGATCCGCCGTGCCCCAGTCAGGGTTGTCCTTCAGAAGCTCGACATAGAGACGATTGAGACGACCCGTCGCCTTGATGTCGAAAGCGCTTTCGCGGATTTGCTTGACGGTGCTGATGCCCGCGAGCGGAAGGAAAAAGCCGAAATGGTCGGGGAAGTCGGGGTAGTCGCAAACGATGACCTCGCCGCTGTTCAGGTCTTCGGCCTGAAAGTCCTTCCCATCGGTCGCGAGAATGAATTTTGCGCGGGCTTTCGTCGTCGCGGGGCTGGCCTTGAGCGCCGCAAGAGCCTCCGCGACCGCGCCGTCTTCAGTGACCTTAAGGTGGATGTTATTGGTCTGAAGAACACCGCTAACATCCGATTTGTTGGACGTGCCGGACCGCAGGCGCTTGATCGTCGTGGCCTTGTTGCCGAAAGCCTCCAAGAACGCGAAGGGGAACTCCTCGGCGTCGAACGGCTGCTCGGCAAGCTTGGAAATGGCCTCTTCGATCTCAACGGCGTTCAATTGGAAGTCTCACTGATGCTGCGGCCTCAGAATAGCAACCTCGAGCCCGGCCCGTCATCGGTTGTCGCCACCCATCGCCCGGATGATCTCCCCCTGTCTGACTCGCGCCACCGTTCCGTAACTGGCGAAGGTGGTCAGCACGCTATCGTGCCCGAGGTTCTGGGAGAGGGCTTTATACTGCTCGGGCGTCTGGCAACGTCGGGCGCCCCAGTCCTGCAGCGTCCGACGGAAGGCGTGGGGCGTAAAGTGCGGGAGGTCCGCCGCCGCAAATGCGTCTCGGACAATGGCGCGGACAGGTGAGGCCGTGGACCAGTGTTCGCGTGAGAGGCCCGCCACCTCGAACCCGCCGCTTGCGCCCACGCGCATCAGAGTCTTTGGAAACAGTGGGTCGGCAGGACCGAGGAGAAGCTCCGCCGACACCTCCCTCACCCATTCACCGAATGCCGCTTCGACTTCGCAGTCGATCGGAAACAGGTAAGTCGTGATCGTCTTCGACGCCTTCGTCCGCACCTCGCGCCCATTCTGATAGATGACAAGCGCAGAAAGATCGACGTGCTTCAGCTTCAACGACGTCAGCGCCGTGTCGCGTATGCAGGTCATCAGGAGGAGCGCGAAAACGGCGCGATTGCGACGATCGATCACTGTTGATGCAGGCATTTGCCGGAACGCGTGGAGTGACTGCTCCATTGACGGGTACGGACGCTCGATATAGGCGCTCGCCGCTGCTACGTCCTTCATCGGCAAACTGAAGTAGTCCGCATCGGTAGGCGAGATTCGAGACTTGTAGCCCGGTTGCCACGCCAGCCATTTGAAGAACGCCTTCACGTCGCCGAGGATACCGTTGATCGTCGCGAGGCTAAGGGGCTCTTTCGTCCGTGGGTTCCTCGCGTTCTGCAGGCGGGCCTTAAAAGCGACGGCCTGCTCAGTATGGAAGAGTTTGAACGACCGTGCGCCGGTCGACGCCTCGAAGCGCGCGAGGGCCGCCGCAACCTTGTCGAGAGTCGCCTCGGACTTGCCGCTCGCCTGTTGTAAGTAGTGGCGGTATTTCCGCTTGATGCGCTCATTGTCCTCATTGCGTTTCGTCATGGTCAGTCCTGTTTATGAATGTGAGTACTTGAGGGGGGAGTCGCGGAACCTGTTAGCCCCTCTCCCCCCCTCAAAAGCGATCAGCAAGTCTGGAGCGATTGAGCGAAGAGATGGCGCACTGACGAATCGATAGGCCATGCCTTCGCAGTACGCACAAATGCCGGAGAGGCGGCCGCTGCCAGCGCCACTTGGTACGTAGTCGGCAAGGTCGCCAGCGGGACGGACGGCGCGCCTGCACCCGAAACAGTACACCTCGTTCGGTCCGAGAGGCTTCT
Organism: uncultured Caulobacterales bacterium; assembly: GCA_964342855.1. Taxonomy (GTDB): domain Bacteria; phylum Pseudomonadota; class Alphaproteobacteria; order Caulobacterales; family Parvularculaceae; genus JBCBJX01. The sequence goes on along the minus strand of CAYFIB010000030.1, from coordinate 13,552 downwards.
TCGCCTTCGATTCTCGCTTAGCCAGAAACGCCTGAAGATCTTCACCGTGAACAAGGTACGGCTTCCGCCCGCGCATGAGTGGGAGTCCGTTCTTTCCCCATCCACGCACTGTTTGAACATGAACGCGAAGGATGAGCGCGACTTCTTCCACCGTGTACGTCTGATTTTTCTTGATGCCGCGCCCCGAGAGCCGCTTCGCCATCAGTCAGACACTGCCTCATAAAGCGCGCGAATATCTTCCGCCCGCCAAACGGTCGTCCGGGGCCCAAGCTTTTGCGGCCTTGGAAAACGCCCATCCTTTATTCCCTGCCACCAAGTCGACTTGCTGACAGGGATGGGGCCAATCGGCGCAAGAATTTGAGCAAGGCGAACGAAGCCTGTTCGCGGGAAGTCCGGAAAAATCGTCATGCGATCCTTTGAGAGGTTGCTGATACCTCACATTTCTCGCACCCCGGTCTGAGTCGCTAGCTGAAGTTTTGCACAGATGTCGCAGAATTACTATTTAAGATACCTCGAAAGGCTATCCTGAGGTCAATTGAGCTTGCGGCGACGATCTTTGCACTATTGCGACCGCTCAACTCTCGAATCAGCGCGATGGGTCCTGCAGTGGTTCAAAAAGTCCGCCCACCAATTGGCCATTCTCATGCGCTCGTCCCAGAACTCCGCCCGAGCATATGCAGCGCGCACCGCGTTCTTCTCCGTATGCGCCAAGGCTCGCTCGATCGCGTCTGGATTCCAAAGACCGCTTTCGTTTGCGAATGTTGAGAAGGTTGCGCGAAAGCCATGCGAGGTGTGCTCATCCGGGCCGAATCCCATCCGTCGCAAAGCTTGGTTCAACGTATTTTCACTCAAGGGTCGAGTGTTCGAAGTGAGCGCGGGCAAAATCAGTTCACTGTTCCCAGTGAAAGCGCGCAACTCCGACAAGTGGCCCACCGCGTCCGATGCGAGGGGTACGCGATGCGAACGGCCCATCTTCATACGCTCTTCCGGAACGGACCAGACGCCAGCTTCAAGGTCGAACTCCACCCACCGCGCCTGCCTGAGTTCACCCGGACGGGGGAACAACAATGCCATCAGCTTGAGGGCGATCTTTGTTGTCGGCTGCCCCTCGTAAGCGTCGATCGCGCGGAGTAGACTTCCAAGCTTTCCGGGATCGGTGATAGCGGCGTGTGATCGGGTCTTCCGTGTAGCGATAGCTCCGCGAAGACCGGGGGTAGGGTCAGCGTCCAGCCAGCCGAGCGCCATGCCGAAGCGTAGGACGGAACCAACTACGGTCTTAAGCCGCCTAGCGTTTTCAAGATTGCCGCGCGCCTCTTCGCGCTGAAGTGTCTTCAGAATAAGCGAGGCCTTCACCTCGCCGGCCGGAACATCGCCGAAATCGGATATCGCCTTGTCGAGGAGCCAACAGTTCTTGCGAATCGTCACTAGCTTGATGCCGTCTCGCTCCTTCTTCTCAAGGTACGCGACGGCGAGGGCGGCGAATGTGCGCTCTTCCGTGGCCCTCCGGAGCGCCGCGTTTGATCTTCGCACCTCGGCAGGATCGTCGCCCAGCGCGAGGATCGCACGGGCCTCGTCCCTCATAGAGCGTGCCGTCTTCAACGGGATGTCGCCATACTTCCCGAAGGCGAGCTTCTTCTCCTTGCCGCCGAAGCGGTACTTCATTCGCCAGAGCTTCGAACCATTTGGCTGGATGAGGAGATAGAGCCCGTCGCCATCGCCTAACTTGAATGGCTTCGAACGAGGCTTAGCAGCGCGAACCTGAAGATCGGTTAGGGGCATCCTGGGGGCCTCGAAAAGCACCCCTGTAGTCGGGGCCCCCAATTGTGCCCCCAAAAGCGCTGGACAGTCGAGGATGCCCCCAGACTGCATCGGACGACCTAGGCACCTAACTATCTGATATTATTATGATTTTGGACTTCGCCGGATGCTAAAAAATCCAGAGATGGTGCCCAGGAGAGGACTCGAACCTCCACGTCCGTACGGACACCAGCACCTGAAGCTGGCGCGTCTACCAATTCCGCCACCTGGGCAGGCCTTGCGGGAGGGCGGTGAGTAAGGCCGGGGCCCGGCTATGTCAACGCGATTTGAAAATCCATTCGTAATTGCACCAACAAGAACTGAAACGATTCGCTAAGGGTGTTCCGCCACCCTCCCGTTGAACTGTAATGCACGAGGAGACGGACGATGAGCCTGATGGACTGGACCCCCGAACTCGATGTCGGCGTCGCGGCCATGAACCACGAGCACCGCGTCCTCCTCGACCTCATGAACAAGCTGCACGACCTCGCCGAGCGGGGCGTGACGGGCCCGGAGGCGATCGCCGCCCTCGAAGCTCTGCAAAAAGCGACGGTCGACCATTTCGCCCATGAAGAAGCCTATATGGATAAAATGGGCTATCCCGGCGCCGCCCGACACAAGGTCATTCATGCAAGCCTTCTGGAACGTTTCGGGGCCGAAGCGGAAAAGGTCCGCGCCGCCAACGGCGAAGTCGGCCGCAGCTTTTTCGACTTCCTGACCTATTGGCTGTCAGCCCACATCAAGGGCATCGACAAGAAATACGGCGCCCACGTCGCCGGCCAGAACGCCGCCTGAGAAAGCGGGACCGCGCGCCGCGTTGCGCGACCGCGGGACTTGTCCTAACTCGCCCTCAGCGACAAAGGGACAGGATATGAGCGACCAGCTGGTGACGGTGTTCGGCGGGTCCGGCTTCATCGGCCGGCATGTGGTGCGCGAACTCGCAAAGCGGGGCATGCGCGTGCGCGTCGCCGTCCGCCGACCGCACCTCGCCGAACATGTGAAGCCCCTTGGCGTCGTCGGCCAGATCCAGCTGTTCCAGGCGAATGTGCGCTATGCGCCGTCGGTCGCGAAAGCTCTGGAAGGCGCGGACGCCTGCGTTTTCCTGCCGGGCGTTCTGGCGCCGCAGGGCCGCCAGACCTTTGAAGCCGTTCAGGCAGCGGGCGCCGCCAACGTCGCGCGCGCGGCGGCTGAGGCGGGGATCGATAACTTTATCCACATCTCGGCCATCGGCGCGAACGCGGCCTCCAAAAGCGTCTATGCGCGCACGAAGGCCGAAGGCGAAGCGGCCGTGCGAGCGGCGGTTCCGACGGCGACGATCCTGCGGCCGTCCATCGTGTTCGGCGAGGGCGACGGCTTCTTCAATCGCTTCGCGTCCATGGCCCGTTTCGTTCCGGCGCTGCCCGCCATCGGCGGCGGCAAGACCCGCTTCCAGCCCGTTTATGTGGACGATGTCGCCGACGCCGTGTGCGAAGCGCTGACGCGACCGGAAGCGCGCGGACGAACCTATGAACTCGGCGGGCCGGGCGTTTATTCGTTCACGGAGCTGATGACCCTGATGCTGCAGGTGATCGGCCGCAAACGCGTCCTCGCGCCGGTGCCCTTCCCGATCGCGGGCCTCATGGGCCTTGGCGGCGAGATCGCCGGGTGGCTGCCGTTCCTTGAGCCGTTCCTGACGCGCGATCAGGTCGAGCTCCTGAGATCCGATAACATCGTCGGCGTCTCGGGCGACGATGTCGGGACGCTCGCCGATCTCGGGATCACGCCGGACAGCGTCGAGGCGATCCTGCCGAACTATCTGGAACGCTACCGTAAATACGGTCAGTTCGCGGACAACGCCGCCGCCTGACGCGGCGTCCGGAAACGGAGCGCGAGGCCGCCTCCGCTCACGTTAGTTTTGGGGCGATCCTTTCTGGAGCGTCCCATGAACATCCCTCGCGCCGCCGAGCGACTCGCTTTCTCCCTCCGCAGCCCCGAGTTTCGGGCTGAACTCATTGAGCAGGGCGTCGCCTGCATCGGGTCCGTTCTGACGGATGCGGACTGCGGCAGCTTGCGCGCGATGTACGATGACGACGCGCTGTTCCGCTCCACCGTACGTATGGACCGTCATGCCTTCGGGCGCGGCGAATACCGATATTTCGCCGCGCCGACGCCCGCGCCCGTTTCGGAACTGAGGAACGCCGCTTACGGACCGCTCGCCTCCATCGCCAATGCGCTGACGAAGGCCTCAGGCCGCGGCGGAACGTGGCCCGACACCTTTGACGGTCTGAACGCCCTCTGCGCTCGGGTCGGGCAGACGCGGCCGACGCCGCTTCTTCTGAAGTACGCCCCCGGCGACTATAACCGGCTGCATCAGGACCTCTACGGAGAGATCGTCTTCCCTCTACAGATCGTGTTCCTGTTGAGCGAGCCCGGCGTCGACTATGACGGAGGGGAGCTGACCCTCGTTGAGAACCGCGCGCGCATGCAGTCTCGTCCGATCGTGCCGCCGCTCTGCAAAGGCGGCGCCGCGGTATTCTTCTCGAACCAGCGGCCCGTGCGCAGCGCGCGCGGCTGGTCGTCTGCCGCCATGCGCCATGGTGTGAGCGAGGTGCGCCGCGGCGCGCGCATGACCTTGGGGCTCATCTTTCACGACGCGCCTTAACGTCATGCTTGTTTATTCCGTATCGACATTAACAAAAAAGGCCCCGCGTCATCCCGGCCGAGCGCAGCGAGAGCCGGGACCCAGGGCCGCTCGCTTCGTACGTCGACGCCCTGAGTCCCGGATAACCGCTTCGCGGTTTCCGGGATGACCCCTTGAGAAACGCTCGATCAACACTCAACTTCTCGCACGGACACACGACGCGCCATAAACACTCAGAACACGGCGTTCTTCTTCCAGTTCACCGAATAGAGATCAAAACGCCGGTCGTTCAGATTCTGCACCGCGCCCGCCTGACGGCTTGTGAGCAGGTCCTGAATGGAGAGATCGGCAATGGCGATGGTTTCGGTGTTCGCCGGCGTATCCGCCGCGACGCCGTCGCGCGAGAACGCGAAGTCCGACGGCGTCAGGATGCAGCTCTCCGCATAATGAATGTCCATGTTCTCAACATTCGGCAGATTGCCGACAACGCCTGAGAGCACGACATAACACTGGTTCTCGATGGCCCGCGCCTGGCTGCAGTAACGCACGCGCAGGTATCCGCGGCGCTCATCCGTACAGAACGGAACAAACAGCAGGACGGCGCCCTGATCGACCAAATGGCGCGCCAGCTCCGGAAATTCGGAATCATAGCAGATCATGACGCCGATGGGGCCGCAGTCCGTCGGGATGATCGTCGCGCCCTCGCCGCCCTTGATGTTCCACCAGCGCCGCTCCGCCGGCGTCGGGTGCAGCTTCTCCTGCATGTGCACCGCGCCATCGCGCAGGAAGACGTACGAGATGTTTCGGATCTCGCCGTTCTCCATCGCCGTCGGGTGCGAGCCGCCGATGATGTTGATGTTGTACGAGACCGCGAGGCCTTCCATGAAGGCGCGAAACCGCTCCGTATACTCAGCGATCTTGGCGATCGCCGGCGCCGGGGCGAGTTTCTCTGTCTCCAGCGAGAGAAGCTGGAGCGTGAAGAGTTCCGGAAAGACCACGAAGTCAGCGTGATAGTCCGCCGCCACATCGACGAAATACTCGACCTGGTTCTCGAACTCCTCTGCCGTCTCGATACGCCGCATCTGGAACTGCACCGTCGCGACCCGCACGCTCTGCGGCAGTCGCTTGTCCGGACGCGTCGTCTTCACCGAGGAGGTGTCCGGCGCCAGCGGGTTGCGCCAGAACATGTGCGCGGCGAACCCGCCGGATGCTTTGTCCGAAGGCAGATAATTCGGCAGCACGCCGACCGGCTCGAACCCCTGCGCCAGCTGGAAGTTCACGACCTGGTCGCGGACATGCTTCTCGATGACGGCGTTGATGTAGTCCCGCGGCTCCGGAAAGTCCCGCGCGCGCTTTGCGTACCCCGGCATGCGGCCGCCGAAGACGATGCCGTTCAGCTCGAAATACTGGCAGAGATCGCGACGCACCTTGTAGAAGCGCTGGCCGATGCGCAGGCGCCGATAAGCAGGGTCCACCGCCACGTCCATGCCGTAGAGAACGTCCCCATCCGGATCATGGCGGGCGGCGAAGCCGCCGCCGGTGATCTCCGACCAGGAGTGCGGCTGGAAAGCGATCTCCTGGTCGATGATGAAGGTCGCGCAGTGGCCGACGATCTCGCCTTCGAACTCGGCGACGTACTGGCCTTCCGGAAACGCGTTCACCTGCCCGCGCACCTGATCGGCGCTATAGTCCTCGCCGGCGCCGTACACCCGCCGCGAAAGGGCGGCGATGGCGACGGCGTCGGAAAGCTCCGCATTGCGGATGACGAGTTTGGCTTTGGTTTCGCTCATGGTGCGCGCCTGATCTGCATCGGCGCGCTTTAGCATGTCCGGCGGGTCTTAATCGACCCAGAAATCTTTCGCGGCCTCGCGCCGTTTGCGGATGGCGCTTTCGCCTGCTTTATCGCGATAGGACGCCCAGCCGTGGCCGTCATCGCCATCGGAGATGTTCCAGCCGCCGAGCGCCGCCGTCGTCAGGCCCGCGCCAAGAACCTCGAAACCTTGCGCCGTGTAAAGATCAGCTTCGATGTTCCGGTTGATCATGAATTTCAGCTGGCGAACGCCCTGTTGGTTTTTCATGAGCAGGAGTTCGACCAACTTGGCCGTCTCCGCCTCCAGCTCGCCATCGGCGACGACGCGATTGAACAGACCGAGATCGACGCCGCGCCGGGCATGATGGAGCGCGCCGAGCAGATTGATCTCTTTGGTCATCCGACGACCGATCAGCCGCGCCATCCGCGTGGTGCCGCCCCAACCGGGCGTGATGCCCCAGTCAACTTCCGGCATGCCCCAGCGCGAACGCTCGGCGCAGATGACGAAATCGCACGCCATGGTGATTTCAAGACCGCCGCCGACGCAGTAGCCGTCCACCGAGGCGATGGTGATCTTGTCGAGCTCTTCCAGCGTGTTGGCCATGTCCTGATACTTCCGGACCCGCCGCATCGCCTGCGCGGCGTCGCCCCAGGCGCCTGAGCCCATCTCCGTGAGATCGTCGCCCGCGCAGAAATTGCCGCCGGCGCCGGAAATAACGATGACCTTGAAGCGCTCGACATCGCGAACGTAGTCAAGCGCGGCGTGGAATTCGTCCGACAGACGAATGGAAAGGGCGTTCGTCACCTCGGGCCGGTTGAGAACGATATGCGCGAAGGCGCCCTCGTCCTTAAGCTCCAGATCATGGAACACCGGCAAAGCCGGTTCTTCGATGCGGACGGTTCCAAATGGCGCGGTCATCAGTCGTCTCCTCCTGCCCCGGCCGACTTGCGGCGCGGCGCGATGAAATTTAACTAGCAAAACGATAGTGATCGGTAGATATCAAAATGCAAGTTAAAAATTCCAGCCAACGGCCGGCCGTCGATTCGGTGGAACGCGCGCTCGATCAGGTCGGCGACCGATGGACGTTTCTCATTCTCCGGGAAGCGTTCTTCGGGGAGCGCCGTTTTGATGCGTTTCGGGCCAATATTGGCGCCGCGCCGAACATTCTCACCGACCGACTGAAAAAACTGGTCGCTTACGGAATATTCGACAAGGTTCAGTACGGCTCTCACTCAAACCGGTTCGAGTACCGATTGACCGAAAAGGGACTCGATCTGTATCCGCACATCGTGTTTCTGATGCGCTGGGGCGATCGTTGGCTGTCGGATGAAAACGGCCCGCCGCTGACCCTCATTCATCGCCAATGCAGATCGCCGCTAAAGCCGGAACTGAAATGCGACACCTGCGGCGAGCCGGTAAGCGCGCGCGATGTGGACTGGCTCACCGCGGGCGAGGACTAGACCTCAGCAACGAAGGGCAGGCACCGGGCAAAGACGTCGACATCGACATTGCCGCCGGAGAGGGTCGCGGCGACGGTTTTTCCGTTCACGTCCGCTTTGCCGGTAATGAGCGCGGCGAGCGCGACGGCGCCTCCGGGCTCGACCACCAGCTTCAGGTGCCGCCAGGCGAACGCCATGGCGCGCAGAACGTCTTCCTCGGAGACCGCGAAACCCGCCGTCACATGGGCCTGCAGGATGGGGAGCGTCAGCTTGCCCGGCGTCGGCGTGGCGATGGCGTCGCAGATCGTCTTCTGGGTGATGTCCGCGCGCACGCGGGCGCCCGACTGCACGGAGGCCCAGCTTTCATCGAAGCCTTCCGGCTCGGCGATCCAGACCTCCGTCTGCGGAGCGGCGCTCGCGAGAATGGTCGCGCAGCCCGCCGTCATGCCGCCGCCGCCGCAGCAGATGAGGAAGGCGTCGAGGCTCGCGCCGAGACCGGCGAGGTCCTCCAGCGTTTCAAGGGCGAGCGTTCCCTGACCCTCGATGATGTCCGGATGGTCGTAAGAGGGCGCGAGCGCGAGACCGCGCTCGGCGGCCAGCGGCCGGCCGATCTCTTCGCGGTCCTGCGTGTACCGATCATATGTGATGATCTCGGCGCCGAAGCGGCGGACCTTCTCGGTCTTCGCCGCCGGGGCGTCGGCGGGCATGACGATGGTCGCCGGAACGCCCATGAGCATCGCCGCGCGGGCGACGCCCTGCGCGTGGTTGCCGGAAGACCAGGCGAGAACGCCGCGGGCGCGCTCCTCTTCGGTCAGCTGCGAAAGCCGGTTATGGGCGCCGCGATATTTGAACGAGCCGCAGTGCTGCAGCACCTCGGTCTTCAGAAACACGCGACCGCCGGTCACGTCGTTCAGCTTGTCGTTCTCGATAAGCGGCGTGCGGACGGCGTGCCCCGCCAGACGGCGGGCGGCGGCGCGCACGCCATCGGCGGTGATCTCTCGAAAGTCCTCTTGGGACATGGGCGGGCGCTCGCGGAAGGCTGACCGGATGAGACAGCCATAGCGGTAAACGGGGCGTTAGCGTGGCGCGCTTCGGGCGGATGCGGGACCCGCGACCTCAGCGGCTCGACGGATAATACCAGACCCGGCGGACGAGCCCATCGCTCACCTGATAGACCGCGAGAGCGGACTGCGCGTTTTCGGCGCCGTCCTCTCCGCGCCAGCGCGCCTTTTCGCGCACCGCGATAAAGTCGCCGTCCGCCACGGAACCTTCGATCGAGCTGACCGTCGCCAGGGGCGAGGCGATGTAGTCCCGCATCTGCGCGACGAGATCGTCCTTGCCGTCGGCGACGAGCGTCACGGCGGCGCCCTCGACGCTCAGCCATTGAATATCGGGATGCATGAGCGCCGCCATGTCATCGAGCTGACGCGCGTTATAGGCGGCTACATAGCGGTCGATGGTCCGCAGCTGCTCCGCCTCAAGAGCGCTTGACGTCTGCCCGCATCCGGCGATCAGAACCACGATCATGCACAGGAAAGTCGCTGGCCAGCGCATTCGCACCACTCCGTTTCGGCTCTCCCGGCCCTCACCCCGCAGGCTCCCACAGCTCGATCTTCAGGCCGCCCGGGCCATCGACCCAGCCGAAGCGGCCGAGTCCTTCCATCTCGTCGGTTTTGTCGTGGACGTTCGCGCCCTTTTCGCGGAGCTGGTTCAGCATGGCGTCGAGATCATCGACGATGAAATTGAGCATGAAGGGGTGCGGCGACGGCTCGAAATAGGTGGTGTCCTGATCGAAGAGGCCGAGCACCGTCGCGTGGTCGCGGGCGCCGTCTTCGGACTTCCATTTGAAGAGCGCCCCGTCGAAGCCTTCGCCTTTCTCGATGCCGAGATTGTCGGCAAGCCAGCTTTGCGTCTCATTCGGCATGGTCTTGAAGAAGACGCCGCCGATACCGAGCACTTTCGCCATCAAATCCTCCCTCAGGCGTAGATCCACCAGAGGAGAGCAGCTCCCAGCGCGAAGCGATAGAGGACGAAGGGCGTGAAGTCCGTCGCCCGCGCCATTTTCAGGAACAGGTGGATGACGCCGAGGGCCGCGACGCAGGAGAGGACGGCGACGATGGCGGCGTCCACAAGCGTGCCCGGCGCGCCCTCCTTCAGGATTTCAAGAAACGCGTAAGCGCCGAGGACGAGGATCGCGGGGATCGCCATGAGCATGGAGAAGCGCGCCGCCTCCTCCCGCTTGAAGCCGAGGGCGCGGGCCGCCGAGATGGTGACGCCCGCCCGGCTCGCGCCTGGGATGAGCGCCGTCGCCTGCGCGAGGCCGAGCAGGACGGCCGCCCGCCAGCCGACATCTTCAACACTCTTGAGGCGCGCGCCGAAGCGGTCCGCCAGCCAAAGGAGCGCCCCGAAAATGAGGGTCGACCAGGCGATGACGACGGGCGAGCGGAGCTGATCGAGCAGCCCGAAGGCCGCGAGGCCGAGGGCGACGAGCACCATGGGGACGGTCGCAAGGGAGAGGAGCGCGAAGAGCTTCGCGCCCGGCGTCCATTTGAGGCGCGCCGCGTCGAACGCGCCGCCGGTCAGAAGCGCCGTCTCGGAGCGGAAATAGATGAGCACCGCCGCCAGCGTTCCCACATGGGCGGCGACGTCGATGAGCGGGCCCTGATCCTCCCAGCCGGGCGCGAGCGCCGGGGCGAGGATGAGGTGCGCCGAAGACGAGATGGGCAGGAACTCGGTGATCCCCTGCACGAGGGCGAGGACGATCAGCTGCAGAATGGGCATGGGCGGCTCCGGACGCGTCGCCCCCGATTAGCGCGCGTCGGCGCGGTTGTCGCGTGTGGGCGGCTATGATGCCGATCGGATGCAGCGGCGACATCAAGATGACGCTTGAGCCTCGGACAGTTCTTTTATTCGACTCATTGTTCGATTCATGAGGGCCGCATACGGACCGTCAAGGAAGCCCCGACGAAAGAGCCGACGGCCGATGGGACCAAGGCGCCCGGGCAGCGAGCGCCTTTTCAGAACAAAGGCGTAGGTCCAGTTCAGGCGGGTGGCCGCACCCGCGCCGATATAGTCGAACTCCCCGATCGCGTGATCGATGACCGCCGCAGCGGGCGAGGAGTAATTCCAAACGACATACCGAAAGACCCGACGCGCTCCGTTCGTTTCGGCGACAAGGATCTCTTCTACAGCGTGCGTTCCGTCCGTAAGGTGAACAATTCGACGCGCGCCCGCCTCATCTTCCGGTCCCGTCGTCACCATGGTCGTGCCGCGCACTCCCGGAGATCGGCCGTGCGCCTGAATGAGGCCTTCAAGTGGAGAGCGTTCGACGACGGCGCGCACCGTGTCGAGATCCGCGGCGATATCGGCGCTTTCAGTCCGTGCGACGCGTCGCCGCCGCGGATCGATGATCGGCTTCGGCGTCTCCAGATAATCTGCGGTCGAGCGCAAAGCGGTTTCTGACATGGTCGCTCCGGAGCGGCCCGCTGGTGCTGCGGGAATGTTGACAACGTCAACATGACGACGCGCGTTGACGCTGTCAACTTTTCAGCTGAGGAGGATTGAATGGCGAAAGACACTCGGTCGATGATCCTGCAAAGCGCTGCAGACCTGCTCGACGAAGGGGGCGTGGAGGCGGTGACGCTGCGCGAGGTCGGCCGCAGAGCGGGCGTGTCACACAACGCGCCTTATCGTCACTTCAATGACAAGCTGGATCTACTCGCCGCGGTATCAGCGCGGGAATTCGCCATGCTCGCTGCCGCGCAAGCCGATCTGTCGAAAAATGGCCGCGCGGTCACGCGTTTGCGCGACGCGATACAAGGGTTCGCCGCATGGGCGCTTGATTATCCGCACCGGTATCATCTGGCGTTCATGGCCTGGGGGCCGGAGCATGAGGCGCTGAAACGAGCCGCCGAGGCGTCGCTTGCCGGATTGCAGACCTTGGTGATGATTGCTCAGTCTGAGGGCGATCTACCCGACGGGGACCCGGCGCGGCTGGCGTCGCTCCTGCTGGCGACAGCGCGCGGCGCGGTCGACCTCGCTCTCGCCGGTCACTTGTCGGCGAACGGAAAAGGTCGCGCCGATCCGCGCGACCTTATCGACGATCTGCTCGCCGCTCTTTCCGCCAAGGCTGGCTGAACGGCGGATCAAAAAACGTCAGCGTAGCGCCGAGAGGGCGTCGACGGCGTTCTGGGCGTCGAGGCGGGCTTCGTCGGTCTCGGCGTCGGCGACCGTTTTGCGGGCGGCTTCGAGATGCTTGGAAAGCTTTTCACCCGAAAGCTCCGCTGCAGGCATCGCTTCTTCGGCGAGGACCGTGAGGCCCGCCGGCGTTACGTCGGCGAAGCCGCCGCGCACGAAGACTTTTTCTTCCTTGCCGCCGTCGATGACGGTGAGAACGCCGGCCGTGAGGGTCGACATGAAGGGCGCGTGGTTCGCGAGCACGCCGAACTGGCCGTCCGTTCCCGGAACGACGACTTGATCGACTTCACGCGACATGAGCTCGCGCTCCGGCGATACGAGGGAGAAGTGGAGTTTATCGGCCAAGGCTTAAGAGCCTCCATCTACTTGCGTTTTGCTGACGCGGACGGTGACGAGAGCGAAGCGGGGCCCGTTCGGGCCCGGGTCGCGGCCAGTCATGAAGACCAGCACCCGCGCGCCGTCGACGTCTTTGCTGAAACTGCGCAGAAGCCCGCCGCCGGGGCGCTTTGGCGTCTCGCGCTCCAGGAAATCATATGTGTACTGAGTGAGCCCCGGTACGAGTGCGCTTTCGGCGAGTTTCGAGGGGATGCCGAAGCCTTCGATGTTGCATGACTCCTCGGTCTCATAGACCGCGATGTTCTGGCCTGTTCCCGGGACGAGATAAAGTTCGTCGGAGCCGCGACGGCGGACGTCGTTCGCGGGCGCGACTTCCAGAGCCGGTAGGCGCTCTGAGGAGATTTCCTGCACCGGCTTGTCATTCATGACCGCCGGAATGCAGCGCCCGAGAACGGCGTCGACGAAGCCCTGAACGATGGCCTGCGTCTGCGGCGAAGCCGAGCCGCCGCCTGTGCTAGGCGTCTCGCACGAGGCGAGCGCAGCAGCGGCGACGGCGACGCTGGCGAGGCGAACAAACGATCCGAACATCAGCATGTGAAATCCTCCAGAAAATCTGAAGCCTGAGCCTACCCCGGATCGCCGGGCGAAGCGACTTACGCCGCTTCCGCCGCCATTTTCTCCGCCTTCTGAACGGCTTCCTCGATGGAGCCGACCATGTAGAAGGCCGCTTCCGGCAGGTGGTCGTATTCGCCGGCGACGACGGCCTTGAAGGAGGCGACGGTGTCTTTCACCGGCACCTGCTTGCCCGGGAAGCCGGTGAAGATTTCGGCGACGTCGAACGGCTGCGAGAGGAAGCGCTCGACCTTCCGCGCGCGGGCGACGGTGAGTTTGTCCTCTTCCGACAGCTCGTCCATGCCGAGGATGGCGATGATGTCCTGCAGCGACTTGTAGCGCTGGAGGATCTGCTGGACCGAACGGGCGACCTGATAGTGCTCCTCGCCGACGATGCGCGGATCGAGGATGCGCGAGGAGCTATCGAGCGGGTCGACGGCCGGGTAGATGCCTTTTTCCGAGATCGCGCGGTTAAGAACCGTGGTCGCGTCCAAGTGGGCGAAGGACGTCGCCGGGGCCGGGTCCGTCAGGTCGTCGGCCGGGACGTACACGGCCTGAACCGAGGTGATGGAGCCCTTGGTGGTCGTGGTGATGCGTTCCTGCAGAGCGCCCATGTCCGTCGCGAGGGTCGGCTGATAGCCCACCGCCGACGGGATGCGGCCGAGAAGCGCCGACACTTCCGAGCCGGCCTGCGTGAAGCGGAAGATGTTGTCGACGAAGAAGAGAACGTCCTGACCTTG
>CAYFIB010000029.1:5484-33602 GCA_964342855.1 uncultured Caulobacterales bacterium | reverse complement strand
CGAAGCCGCCGACCTGCTGGAAGTAGGTGAACTGGGTCACCTCCATTCCGTCGCACCAGACCTCCCAGCCAAGGCCCCAGGCGCCAAGCGTCGGGCTCTCCCAGTCGTCTTCGACAAAGCGGATATCGTGCACGGAACGGTCGACGCCGATAGCGTCGAGGGAGCCGAGATAGAGCTCCTGAATGTTCTCCGGGCTCGGCTTCAGGACGACCTGGAACTGGTAATAATGTTGAAAGCGGTTCGGGTTCGCGCCATAGCGCCCGTCCGTCGGGCGGCGGCAGGGCTGCACGTAGGCCGCCTTCCACGGCTTCGGCCCGAGGGAGCGCAAGGTCGTCGCCGGGTGGAAGGTGCCCGCCCCCATTTCGAGATCATAGGGCTGCAGGATCACGCAGCCCTGCTCGGCCCAGTAGTGCTGGAGCGTCAGGATCAGCCCCTGAAAGGAGCGCTTGCGGCGGTCGGCGGGATCTGCGTCGAGGGGCATGGCGGGCTTTCGCGAAATTTCAGTCGCGGGAGGTAGCAGAGCCCTCCGCGCGCGCAAACCTCAGGCCGGAGTTTCAGCGGCGCTCTAATTTCCGGGCGAAACCGGCAGGCGCAGCTTGAAGACGAGCCCCGCCGCCCGCACGGCGAAGGCGACCGCCGCGCCGACCAGCATGGCCAGGCCCGCCCCGGCGCCCAGCGCGCTCGCCGCCCAGAGCGCGAAGCCGCCTGCGATGGCGGCGGTGGCGTAAAGCTCGCCTTCCCGCAGCAGCATGGGCGTTTCATTGCAGATGACGTCGCGGATGAGCCCGCCCGCCGTCGCGGTCATCGTGCCCATCATGACCGTCACGATGGGCCCATGGCCGAGCGCATAGGCTTTCGAGGCGCCAACCGCGGCGAAGAGCGCGAGGCCCACGGCGTCGAACCAGACGAGCGCCGCCATGCGCGACAGGCGGTTCGGCAGAAAGAACGCCGCGACGCCCGCAAGCGCCGCCAGCACGATCATCCGTTCATCGGAAAGCCAGAAGACCGGCTGATCGAGCAGGACGTCGCGCAGGGTGCCGCCGCCGACCGCCGGCAACAGCGCCACGACGATGACGCCGAAGAAGTCGAGCTTGTGCCGCACGGCGGTGAGCCCGCCGGAGAGCGCGAAGACGAAGACGCCGGCGAGGTCGAGCGCCGCGAGGATGGAGGACGTCAGCATGGCGCCCGCCTAGCAGAGCCCGCGTTCGCCGGAAATGCTCCGGCCCCCTCTCCCGCCCTTCAGTCGCCCGTGCGCTCCTTCGCGCGCAGGAAAGCCGGGCGCGCCTGATTGCGTTCGAGATACGCCTTGAGAGTCGGATAGCCCTCCAGCATGCCGAATCGCCCCGCCATCTCGCAGATATAGGTGACGCCAATATCGGGCGTCTGCAGCCGGTCGCCGAGAATGAAATCGTTCTCGCCAAGCTGCGCGGCGATGTAGTCGAGATGGAGCTTGGCTTCCGCCGCGGAAAACGCGTCGAACACCTTCGACTTCGGCTCCGGCTCGCGAGCGAGGATGAGACGCATGAGGAGCGGCGCGAAGGCCGACGCCTCGGTGTAGTGCAGCCACTGCAGGTACTGCGTGTACGCCGGGATATCGTCCGGGCTCGGCGAGAGGCGATGTTCGGTATCGTGCTTGCCGATGAGATAAGTCGCGATGGCGCCGGATTCGGAGAGCGTCACGCCGTCGACCTCGATGACGGGCGACTTGCCGAGGGGGTGCGGCTCCTTCAGCTCGGGCGGCGCGCGAAAGGTTTTCGGGTCGCGCTCGTAGATCTTGAGCTCATAGTCGAGCCCCAATTCTTCAAGCAGCCAGACGGTGAAAATCGATCGGCCGATGCGGAGGTGATGTACGCGGATCATGACAGGGCTCCCGGTTGATGGGAGCAAGTATCGCCCTCGCCCGGCTGCGCGCCAACGATTGCGCGCAGTTGCTAACCCGCGTCGCGCAGGCGCTCGGCCGCGCGGGCGCCGTCATACCAGCGCATGGCGGCTTCCCGGTCCCCACGTGCGGCGGCGACGGCGGCGCGACCATAGAGGGCGACGATGTTCTGCGGATCGTATTGGAGGATGCGCTCGAAGGCGTTGAGCGCGCTCTCCACCTCGCCGCCCGCGGCGTCGCAAAACGCTGTTTGCGCGAGGGCGTCGATGGCCCAGCCGTCCGCCGCGAGGCGATCGCGCGCGGCGGCGCAGGCGACGGGCGAAACATCGGGCGCCGGGTGCGCGGCGGCGACGGCGCGGAAGCGCGCGCCCGGCCCGTCCGGACCGACTTCCGGCGCATCGCGCAAGGCGGCGTCGACGACGCTCGCATCATTGGCGGGCGGCGCCTCCGGCGTCAGGACCGTCGGCGCGGAGACGCTGGTCGGCGACACCATTTCTGCGCGCGCGTGACGGGCGGGTTCGGCGGACCGGTCCGCGTGCGATGTTTCTGACGCTTGCTGTTTCGGTTTGGCCGAGGGCGGCGGCGCGGCTGCGATCGTCGTCGGCTTCGGTGCGGACGTTGTCGCCTTCGGCTGAGCCGACGACGTAGGGGCCGGAATGCGCATCGCGACGACGCGGACAGTCGTGCGCCCCTCGCCCGGCTCGGTCTCGACCTGAAGATCGTCCACATCATCGATGATGAGCAGCGCGCCGCCGTCGATGGGGCTTAAGGAAAACGGCGCCGGCCCGCTCGCCGCGCGCATGGGCCGCTCCAGGTCAAGCCCGGTGATGCGCACGGACTTGCCGGCGACCCGGCCCTCGCACGCATCGGCGCAGACGATATCGATCCGCACCCGGTCATCGGTCGCCCCGGCGCGCACGTCCGCCAACGGACCCGCGGCGGCCGGAGCCGCCGCGCACACCATCAAAAGGGAAAGAACCGCCGGGCGCATCGGCTGGACATCACGCGAATCGCGCCCGTCGGTCAAACATCACCAGCGTCCGCCGTGACGGGCGAACCCGACGAACACCTGCGATCCCGGCACGACGTAAGCGCCGCGATACGGGTTGAAGCACTGCGTCGCCGCGAAGACCGCCGGACGGCCGCGGAACGGCGCGCGGTAGCGAATTTCCTTGCAACGCTGACCGCGCTTCAGACCGCGGAAGTTCGGGACCCAGCGGTCTCCGGACCAGATCGGGTGGACGCCCGGCTTGAAGGCCGGATAGCGCGCGCCCGACCGGTAGCCCGGATGATGATCCTGACGGTCGTCGTGATGGCGTTTGCCGTGATGATTGTCATGATGTCCGCGACCGCGGTCCTTGCCGCGCCAATCGCGGCGGTCATCGCGCCCCCGGTCGTTTTTACCGCGATCATCCCGGCCCCGGTCGTCTCGACCTTTATCGTCGCGGCCCCGGTTATCGCGACCTTGATCGCGGCCCTTGCCTCGATCCCTGTCGCGATCCTCATATCGGTCCCGATCGCGACCATGCGGATCCTCGGCGAGCGCGCTGGTCGCGACCATGGCGACGCCGGCGCCCAGGACGGCGGCGAGTGTTCTGACGGACGGTTTCATGGCGTCTTCCTCCACTGAAAAGCCCTGCCCAGCCTCAACCATCACGACAGATTGCGGCGACGGGGCGCCGGGGCTCTTGACGCTTGCGCGAGCGCGCCGCCCCCTTTCCGCCGCAAGCGGAGGAGCCCCGTGACTGAACGAACCGACGTATTTTCAGAAGAAAAGCGCTCCGCGGTGATGCGGGCGGTGAAGGCGCACGACACCAAGCCGGAGATGCGACTGCGCCGCGCGCTCCACGCGGATGGTTACCGCTACCGGCTGCACGCCAAAGACCTTCCCGGTTCGCCGGACCTCGTATTCCCCGCCCGACGCGCCGTCATATTCGTCCACGGATGCTTCTGGCACGGCCACGACTGCCCCCGCGGCGCGCGCGTTCCAAAATCGAACCGGGCTTATTGGGAAGCGAAGATCGCCCGGAACAAAACGCGGGACGCCGCGGCTCTGGCCGCCCTTGAGGACACCGGCTGGCGCGCGCTCATCGTCTGGGAATGCGAGATAAAAGGCGGCGAAGCCGTTGAAAACGCGCGTCTCTTCCTCGGACCGGCCCGCGACTTGCTAGTCAAAGCGACGGTCAGGTAGAGACGCCCTCGGCGAGACAAAAGGGGGCGGCCGCGCCGGGCCGCGCAACGCAATTTCCGGCGGGGAGCCGTTCCATGTTCGCATATCGTCTGAAGCGCGCGCTGTTGTCGCCGCGCGACATCTACCTCCGCCGCGCCTCGCGCTATCCGGCGCGCGACATCGTCGCCGGCATCGATCAGGACGCCTTTTTCGGCCTGCGCCGCGGCGCGCGCGCGCGTGTCGTCGGCTCGCAGAACCTCAAATACTTCAATCTCGACGACTGGATGCCGGAAGCAGTGGAACGCGTCATGCGGCTTGATCTGCACAAGCAGCGTCGCAAATCCGTTCTCGATATCGGCACCGGCTTCGGATTTTTTCCGTATGCATGCGAGTACTTCTCGCATTCGGCCGTCTGTACGGACATCAAACAGCAGGACCTCTATGACGAGGTGACGGACCTCCTTGGTCTGAAGAAGCACCACCACGCCGTCATGCCGAACGAACCGCTGCCTGATTTCGGCGGACCGTTCGACATCGTCACCGCCTATCAGATCGCTTTCAACCGGCCGAACCAGCCGGAGGAATGGGGCGCGGCGGACTGGAAGTTCTTCCTCGATGATGTTCTGACGAACCACCTGAAGCCCGGCGGACGGCTCCATCTCGGTCTCAACTACCTGCCCCGCTTCAAGAGCTGGTATTCGCCCGAGGTGAAGCGCGTCTTCCAGAGCTTCGACGCGAAAATCGACTTCATGCACGTCGACATCGTCAAACGCTGACGGTTTGTCATCCGGCGGCGGAAGGCGGACGATCAGGAGGCGTCCGACGTCTCCGCCTCGTCGGTTTCGACGTCTTTCTCCGCATCCGGATTCCATTCATAGATCCGGTCGATGGTGCAGCGGCTGCCGATGCCGTTCGGCGCGTTGTCGACCAACACTTCGTCAAGCCGCGACAGGCACGAGCTTCCGCGTGAACGCAGACCCACTTTGACGAAGGCGTCTCGGGCGTTGCAGGGCCCCGAGAGCGCCAGAAGATAGCGATCGCGCGCGCCGCGGCGCACGACGATGGCGTCGCGGCTGACGACGTTGAAACCGCTGATCGATGACGCGAAGCAGATGCGATCAACCTCCGCACCGCGGCGGGGATCGTCCGGACCGCCGGGCTCATAATCGCGCTCGACAGCGTCGGTGGCGCAGGCGGCTAGCGCCGCGAGCGGTAGGGCGAAAAGGGCGTTGCGCATGGGGTCTCCTCCCGTGTCGGCCGGCTTCTCCGGCGTCCAGAAGCTTAACAGACCATCGAGCTTCCGGCGCACTCGGGCGGAAATGTGACCAAGAAAAAAGGCCGGACGATATCCGGCCTCTTTCCACGCAATTTCGACGCGATCGCTTACGCCGTCGCCAGCGCGAACGCCTCCGGCTCCAGCGCCATCATGGCTTCGGCGCCCGCTTTCACCTTTGCGAGGTGGGCGGACGTCTCCGGCAGCACGCGGTCGAGGAAGTAGCGGCCCGTCACGAGCTTCGCCCGGTAGAACGGGTCCTCGGCGTTCTTGCCGCCCTTCGCGTAGGCGGCCTTCGCCATCATCGCCCACATGTACGAGAAGGCGGTGAGACCGAAGAGCTGCAGGAAGTCGTGGCTGGCGGCGCCGGCGTTGTCGAGGTCCGCCAGCGCGTTCTCCGCGAACCAGCCGATGGCTTCTTCAAGCTGGGCTTTCGACGTCTTCAGCCCGTCCACATAAGGCTTCAGGTTCTCGTCCGAGGCGTTGTCGGCGACGAACTCGTCGATCTCCTTGAAGAAAGTCTGCCAGGCGCGCCCGCCGTTCGCCATCAGCTTGCGGCCGACGAGGTCAAGCGCCTGAATGCCGTTGGTGCCTTCGTAAATGAGCGAGATGCGCGCATCTCGCTGGAACTGCGACATCGGCCAGTCTTCGGTGAAGCCCGAGCCGCCGAAGAGCTGCAGCGAGTTGTGCACGGACTGATAGCCGCGGTCCGTCAGGAAGGCTTTGATGATCGGCGTCATCAGGCCCATATAATCGCCCGCTTTTTCGCGGATCCCGTCGTCCTGCGCTTTCTCCTCCAGATCCTGATGCAGACCGGTCCACAGCGCGAAGGCGCGCGCGCCTTCGTTGAAGGTCTTCGCTTCCATCAGCATGCGGCGCACGTCCGGGTGAACGATGATCGGGTCCGCCGGCAGATCAGGACGCTTCGTTCCGGTGATCGAGCGCGATTGCACGCGGTCGTTCGCGAAGGCGAGCGCGTTCTGATAGGCGACTTCGGACTGGGCGAGGCCCTGAACGCCGACGCCGAGACGCGCCGCGTTCATCATGACGAACATGATCTTGAGGCCCTTGTGCGCCTCGCCGATGAGGTAGCCGGTCGCCTCTTCATAGTTCATCACGCAGGTGGCGTTGCCGTGGATGCCCATTTTCTCTTCCAGGCCGCCGCAATGAAGCGAGTTGCGCTCGCCAGGATTACCGTCCGCATCCGGAATGTATTTCGGCGTGATGAAGAGCGAGATGCCCTTCACCCCTTCCGGGCCGCCCTCGATGCGCGCGAGCACTAGGTGGACGATATTGTCTGTCAGGTCCTGCTCGCCGCCGGAGATCCAGATTTTCTGGCCGGTAATTTTGTAGGAGCCGTCCGGCTGCGGAACCGCCTTCGTGCGGAGCATGCCGAGATCGGTGCCGCAGTGCGGCTCGGTGAGGTTCATGGTGCCGGCCCATTCGCCGGACGTCATTTTCGGAAGATAGAGCTGCTTCTGCTCATCGGAGCCGCCGACGGCGATGGCTTCCGCCGCGCCCGCCGTGAGGCCCGGATACATGGCGAAGGCCATGTTCGCCGCTGAGGTGATCTCCGACACGGCGTATGAGACGACGTGCGGGAGGCCCTGCCCGCCATATTCCGGGTCGGCGCCGAGGGACGACCAGCCGTTCTCCGCGAACTGCTTGAAGGCCTCCTTGAAGCCGTCCGGGGTTTTCACCGAGTGGTCGTCCTTGTTCAGAACGCAGCCCTGTTTATCGCCGACCGCGTTCAGCGGGTGCAGCACTTCGGATGCGAACTTGCCGCCCTCTTCGAGAATGGCGTCGACCACGTCGGGCGACGCGTCGGCGAAGCCCGGAAGGTTCGAGTACTTCTCGATGTTCAGAACATCGTGCAGCAGGAATTTCATGTCGCGCACGGGGGCGGCGTATTGGGAGCTCATCTTGGCCTCCTTTTTATGTGGGTCGCCGCCGACGGCGGCGGGGCGATCTGGGGTCTATCTAGTCCGGGCGGAGCGGCGGAGAAAGCGGGCAAGGCGCCTCGCGCCAAGTTTGAATCAATCCAATTCTTCCTTTTCAGAGCGCTTTAACAGCCCGCCGCGCACTCTCCGGCTCTCGAGGACGCGCCGATCGTTTCTGACACAACATGTTGGGCGAACGGAAAGTCTTTACACAAGATATGAGGGTCTTAAGCTTTTGGTAACGGATCGATGATTCGCACGGCCGGGAGCCGCGCCTTGAGCGAAAAAGCGACCATGACTGAAAGCGGCCTGACGCCGCGGCCTCAGGGCCGCGCGGCGGCGAACGCGTCTGAGATGGTGCGGAATGCGCTGAATCAGGCGATTTATGATGAGGGCGAGGAGGCCGATATGGCTGCAGGCGATCGCGCATACGCGACGGAACCAAGCGCGGGACAGGCGTCCGGCGAGGGTTTGACCCAGCGCGACATCGTCGCCGCGCTGAAACATCTCCAACAGCGTCTCGCCGCGGGCGAGAAGCGCAATACCGAAACGGCGCGACTGCTTTCGGAGCGTCTGGAGAACCTGCGCGACCGTCTGGGCGCGGTTGATCCGGACGATATCGACCGGCGGATTTCGGCGCTGGAGAACTCCGGCGGCAAGGCGGACAAAGCCTTTGCGGCCATGCGCGGCGTCGAGAACGCCGTCGGGCAGATTGCGACCCAATTTGAAGCGACGCGCAAGGAAGATGTCGCCCGCCTCGCGGAAACTGAAGAGCGCGTCGAACTCCTCTCCCAGACCGTCGAGCGGTCCTCCGACGAAACGCGCTCAGCCATCGACGCCGTGCGCCGCGCCGTCGAAAGCCTCGCGGAGACGGTGGATCAGCAGGGTCCGATCGACGGAGTCGAAGAAGCCATGCGCGCCGCCGCGCAAGCCAGCGAAGAACGCGTCGAAGCGCTGGCCGATGAAGTCGCCCGGCGACTTGAAGCCATCGAACGTCGCCTCGACGACGATATCGAGCAGCGCCTCGCGAGCGTCGAAGCGTCGGACTCGCTCTTCGACGAGAAGAATGATCTCGATGCGGGAGACGAAGAACCCGTCGCGTTCGGCCGCCGGGTGGAAGACGTCGTGGCGGCGTCGAAGCCGGCGAAACCGACCATCGACGAGATCTTCGACAGCGTCGATCTCGGCTCGGAAGACGAAGCGCCCAAGCCCGCGCCCGCTGCGAAACGCTCCGAGGACGTCGAACGCGCCGCCGGGGCCGACCGCGCGGCGCTCCGTGGTCTCGTCGCGAAGTCGCGCGGCGGAGATCCGCTTGATTCGCAGCTCGCGGAATTCGAGGCCGAACGCCTCGCCCAGGGCGACAGCCCGCGCGACTTCCTCTCGCAGGCGCGCGCCGCCGCGAAAAAACGCGAAACGGAAGATCTGAAGACGCGTAAGTCGCCGAAAATCGCCCGCGCAACGCCGCCGGGCGAGGACGGCAAGCCCAAAAAGAAAAAGCCGCGCACGCCCGCCGCGCTCGACGAGTTGGACGAACTCGACAGCGACGCGACCGTCGCCCTCACGGAAGCCGACGAGGAAGGCTCCGGCAAGCGCATGCTGGTCATCGCCCTCCTGCTCGGCGTGCTGCTCGTCAGCGTCGTCGGTATGCTCTGGGTGCGGTCCATCGGCGTGGATGATGGTTCGGTCGGCGTTCCGGCCCAACGTGCGCCGGTGGAGCAGGCCCAGCCCGCGCCGCAGCCCGTCGCCCCGCGCGACAACGGTCTTTCCGCCTACGAATCGGCGATGGCCGTGCTGACGGAAGGCGCCGATCCCGCGCGAGCCGCCATGGCGTTCGACAAGCTGGGCGAAGCGGCTGATCGCGGCTACCCGCCCGCCCAGTTCGAACTCGGCAAAATGTACGAGCGCGGCCTTGGCGTCGAAACCGATCTGGTCGCCGCGCGTGGCTGGTATCGTCAGGCGGCTGAAGCCGGCAACCGCGACGCCATGCACGTTCTCGGCGTCATGTATGCTCGCGGCCGCGGCGGCGCGCGCGATGAAACGCAGGCCGTCGCCTGGTTCCAGCGCGCGGCCGAGCTCGGGCTCGTCAATTCGCAGTTCAATCTCGGCGCGATCTTCCAACCCTCGCCGGAAAAAGGCCCGGGCGATCTTCAGGACGCCGAGCAGTCCTATTTCTGGTACGCCCTCGCCGCATCCAACGGCGACGCCATGGCGATGCCGCAGGCGGTCCGCGTCGGCGAGACGCTGGAGGACGCCAAACGCGCCGAAATCGACGCCCGTATCGAAGGCTGGCAGGCGCGCTCGCTCGATCCGGCGGCGAATGACCTCGACCGCCTGCAGAACGGCGGTTAGGGCTCGGCGAAACGGCGCGGCGCTCTAGTTCAGTCGCCTATATGACCGAACGCGCCGCCATCCCCCCCGTCGCCGCCGCCCTTGGGTACGCAGGGCTCCTCCCCTTTTTCGTCGGCGCGGCCGCGCTCTGGTCAGGGCCGCCGTGGGCGGGGCTCATTGGGTTGTGGCTGCTGGCCTACGCCGCCATCATCCTTTCATTTATGGCCGGTGTGCGCTGGGGAACCTCCATGTTTGGCGGATCGACAGCGGACTCCCCCGACGCTGGCGGTCTGGCGTTGTCCGTCGTTCCGTCTCTTATCGGATGGCTAGCTCTGGTGCCGGACGCGCTGATTGCCCCGGTCACCGGCGCGGCCGTCTCCCTCGCCTTTCGTTTCGCCCTCTGCGCAACGGCGTTCGTGGCCCTGTGGCGTTGGGACCTTTCAGCCGCAAAAAGGGGCGTCGCGCCTGGTTGGTACGGCCCTTTGCGCACGCGGCTCACATCGGGCGTCTGTCTCGCGCTCCTGATCGGCGCCCTATCGCCCGCCGCCTAGTCCGCGATCAGATCGCGCTCCGCGACCGGGTAGACGCGCCCGGAACCCAGCATCAACGCCGTTAGCGCGCCCGAAAATACGGGCTGGAACGCCGTGTCCAGAACATTGAGGCCGCCCGTATAAGCGCCGAACGCCGGCAGGATGAGCTTGCGCCCGTCCGTCGCGAAGCAGCGACGCCGCACGCTGTGGCCGGGCGTACGCACCTTGGCGACCGGGTGCAGGTGGCCGGAGACCTCGCCCGGCGCGACGTCCGCGGTCGGCTCGTGACGGAACATCAGTCCGCCGAGGGAGAGTTGTTCGCAGACCATGCCGCGGAACCGCTTCGGCGGCGCCGGGTCGTGGTTGCCGGCGATCCACACCCAGTCGGCGCGGCGCGTGAGCGCGGCGAGTGCGTCTTCGTCCTCCTCATCAAGCCGCGCCTCCGCGCCTTTGTCGTGGAAGGCGTCGCCGAGGGAGACGACCGTCGAGGGCTCCAGCCGCGCCATGACGTCGGAGAGCTTCCGGATCGTCTCGCGCGTGTCGTAGGGCGGCAGGAAGACGCCGCGCCGCGCGTAAGACGAGCCCTTCTCGAAATGCATGTCGGCGACGACCAGCGTCTCGCGCTCCGGCCACCAGAGGACGCCCGCGGGATCGGCCGCGACGCGCTCGCCGTTCACCTCGAAGAATTGCGCCTCCGCGCCCCAGAGCTCCGGCGCCCGGCGGGCGCGGCCGGGGAACGGCGGCGTGGCGGATGTTTCCTGTTTGTTCATGACCCCGAACGCTAGCGCCGCCCGCCCCTGCTGTCACGAGGGGCCGCGCCGGAATTTTCCCACGCGACGTCCACACGCCCCCGTCGAAAGCTCAGCGGACGTCCGCCGTCCCGTCGTCGCGGAAGAGGATGGAAGCGGTGTTCTTCGGGTAGATGACCGCTCGCCCGTCGAGGGTTCCGGGCGCAAAGCGCCAGGTCTTCACCGCCTCGATGGCGGCGGACTGGAAGGGCGCGGCGTCCGCTTCGTTGGGACGCGTGTAGAGGATCTTGGCCCGCGCCGTCGTTCCGTCCGGATCGACGTCGAACGAGACCGTCACGCAGACCGTCGAATAGGTGCGGAAGAGCGACGCGGAGGCCGGCACGGCCCGAACCGGCCGCGAGCGCGGAACCGGGTCGGACAGCCGCGAGCGGTCGCGAACGGTGACGGGACCCGGTCGATAATCGGGCCCCGGCTGCGCGCAGGTCGCCTGCGCCTTGGCGACCAAGGTCCGCGAAGCGGAGCGCGCGCGGGTCGTCGCAGCCGGCTTCGGCATCGTCGTCCGCGGCGCGGACCCGAAGGGCGCGTCCGAGGCGATGGCCGTATCGGTGTCGATCGGCGGCGCGTCATCGCCCACGCAGGCGGCGAGCGTAAGGGCGAAGAGGAAAAACATGCGTAACGTCATTATTTGTTTATGCCCGAAGACGAGCTCGAATCCATCCCAGCAGAAGCTGCAATACCGTGACTGTTGCGCAACTCTGGCAGAACAGCTTATATGATCAGGTCTGATTTTTAGGCTGCGATCATATTGATTTGATTGTAGGCGCTTATCCCACTCATGCATCCTATGGTTGATTTTCGTCGCGAAATGGCGCATGATCCTGCATAAATAAACAATGAAAGAGTAGCATGAATAGTGATTCTGAGCTGACAGAAGTAAAAACGCTAAGCAACTTTAGCCGTATAGAAATAGGCATTATTTTTGCCATAATAACCGCTGTTGTTAGTGGCGCATGGACTATTTCTGGGATGAAGAGCAGGCTGGACACGCTCAACATTGAAGAAATTCAAGCTGCTCGAGACGCCGCCATTTCCGAGGTTAGGGGCGAATCAGAACGTATAATTCGTGAAGCTGAAGAGAAAATTGAAAAAACAGAGCTTCCGAAAAATACGATAATAGCATGGACTCCAGCAAATTACGACGACAGCGGCCTAATAAAATCACGTGATGATATCGTTTCTGTAGTTCCAGACTCGTGGGTTATATGCGGCGACAAAGGAACACCAAATTTGAACGATCGTTTTCTTATAGGTGTCAAGAACCCATCAAATGCAGCAAAATTTGGAGGACTAGCTGATATCCCAACCGACGGGGATCATTCCCACGAAGCGAGACAAGTCAATACCAATCAATATCGCTTCGGCAATGACAATGCTGACGATCATTATCATACAAATGTGAAAGGAAGTCACGATCATGGAGGTGATAATCGACCGCCTTTCTACAAAGTAGTTTTCCTTTGCAAACACAATTGACTCGATCACCCATCAAGCCGTCGCTTCGGCGATGATGTCGTTCGAAATCTCCTCCAGCACCGCGTCGGAGGCGACGCCGAAGACCGCCTCGCGGCCGACCTCCAGCATGACCGGCACGGCGAGGGGCGAGACACGGTCGAGGCGGACGTGTCGGGTCCGTCCCTGCACGCGCGCGAGCAGCGCCTGCAGGCGGGCGATGTCGAGAAAGCCGCCCGCGGCGTCGTTCCAGGCGGCCTCCAGCAGAATGTGGTCGGGCTCATGCTCGCGCAGGACATTGTAGATGAGGTCGGCGGAAAACGAGACCTGCCGCCCGGTCTTCTCCTGACCCGGATGGTTGCGCTCAATAAGGCCGGCGATGACCGCGCAGTTGCGAAAGGTGCGGCGCATGAGTTGGGCGTCGGCGAGCCAGTGGTCGAGATCCTCCCCCAGCATGTCCTGATCGAAGAGATAGGCCATGTCCGCCTCGCCGAGGTCTTTTCGAGCGTAGACGGAGAGCGCGTACTCGGTCGGGCAGAAGCCGAGGGGCTGCAGCCCCATGCGCTCCAGCCGCCGCGTGAGGAGCATGCCCATGGACTGGTGCGCAAGACGCCCGTCGAACGGGTAGCAGACGAGGAAATGCCGATTGCGGCAGTAGAAGGTCTCGACGAGCAGCTCGTCCGGCTTCGGAATGACGGATTTAAGGCGCTGCAGCTCCAGCCACTCGCGCACCGGTTTCGGCAGCTTCGGCCAGTCTTCCGGCGCATGGACCATCTCCCGCACGCGGCCCGCGAGATAGGTCGAGAGCGGAAATTTTCCACCCGCCCACTGAGGAATGCGCCGCGCCTCGTCGCTGGAGCGCGTCACGAGCGCGTCGGTCTCCGCGACGCCTTCGAAGCGGAGGAGTTCGCCCGCAAAGTGGAAGGTGTCGCCGATGGCGAGTTGCTCGATGAAGTGCTCCTCGATGGTTCCAAGCACGCGCCCGCCCCGCGCCGCGGAGGGCCGCGGCTTCCCGTCCGCCGACTTGCGCGCCGAGGTGAGCCGGACATTGAGCGACGGCGTTTCGACGATGGTCCCGACATTCATGCGGTACTGCTGAGCGAAGGTCTTGTTCCGGATGCGGAAGCCGCCCTCCTTCGTTTTCACGAGGCGCTTCAGGCGGTCGTAGGCGCGGAGCGCATAGCCGCCGGTCGCGGCGAAATCGACCACGCGCTCCCAAGTCTCCCACGGCAGCTCCGCATACGGCTCGGCGGACGTCACTTCCTCATAGAATGTTACCGGATCGAACGGCCCCGAACAGGCGCGGCCCACGATGTGCTGCGCCAGAACGTCGAGGCCGCCCGGCTTCAGCGGCTCGCCGTCAAGCTGGCGCTCGGCGACGGCGTCCTTGGCGGCGCGGCATTCGAGCACTTCGAAGCGGTTCGCGGGCACGAGCAGCGCGCGCGAGGGCTCGTCCATGCGGTGGTTGGCGCGGCCGACGCGTTGGATGAGACGGCTTGAGCCCTTCGGCGCGCCGATCTGCACGACGAGATCGACCTCGCCCCAGTCGATGCCGAGATCGAGGGTGGACGTACAGACGACCGCGCGCAGGGCGCCCGCCGCCATCGCCGTCTCGACCTTCCGCCGCCGGGCGACATCAAGGGAGCCGTGATGGAGCGCGATGGGGAGGCTCTCCTCATTCAGACGCCAGAGCTCCGAAAACGCGATCTCCGCCTGGCTGCGCGTGTTGACGAAGATGAGGGTCGTCTTCGCTTTTCTGATCTCCTCGTAGATCTCGCGGAAGGCGTGGCGCGCGGAGTGTCCCGACCACGGAATATGTTCCTCCGAAGCGAGAATATCGACGTTCGCGTCAGCGCCCCCCTCCCCCATCACCAGATCGGCCATGGCGCGCTCCGGCTTCTGGGCGACGAGATAGCGCTGCAGGGGTTCCGGATCACGTACGGTTGCCGAAAGCCCGACCGCCCGCATGGCGGGTGCGAGCGCCCCCAGCCGCGCAAGACCGAGGGCGAGAAGATCACCGCGCTTGGAAGCCGCCAGCGCATGCAGTTCGTCGAGCACGACGCACTTCAGATGGCGGAGCATCTCGCCTGCGTCCTCATGGCTGAGAAGGAGCGCCAGCTGCTCGGGCGTCGTGAGCAGAATATCCGGCGGATCGCGACGCTGACGCTGACGTTTGGAGGTCGGCGTGTCGCCTGTGCGGGTCTCCACGCGGATGGGCAGGCCCATCTCGGCGACCGGTTGCTCGAGGTTCCGCGCGATGTCGACGGCGAGCGCCTTCAGGGGTGAGATATAGAGCGTATGCAGACCGCCCGCCTCGCCCGGCTTTCGCCCGCCGCGTCCAGCGAGATCGACGAGACTCGGCAGGAAGCCCGCGAGGGTCTTGCCGCCGCCGGTCGGCGCGATGAGGAGCGCGGAGCGCCCTTCGCGCGCCTTCTCCACCATTGCGAGCTGGTGCGCGCGCGGACGCCAGCCGCGCCCGGCGAACCAGGCGTCGAAGCGCTCCGGCAACAGGCTCGGCGGGGCGGCGTCGTCTTTCATGGCGCCAGCCTAGCAGAGGCGGGGCGCGAACGCCTCGCCATCGTGACGCGTCAGCGCTTGTCCTTCGGCGCGTAAGTCAGCGGTTCGCCGCCGAAGACCACCGCATGCATGATCCGCCCGGGGAGGAAGGTGAAGGCGCCCGCGATGATGAGCGCGCCGACATAGACGGACACCATGGCGATGGCATGAGAACGCACATTTCCCTTGCGCACGTGAATGATCGCGTACGGCAGGCTGATCGCCGTCGTCACCGTGAAAATGTGGATGTAGCTGATCGCGCCGAAACGCGGAATGAATATGGACGTCACGACGACGATCGCCATCGCCGCCACCCAGATGCGCCCCATGAACTTGTGCCGCGGCGTCCCCTTCGGCAGGAGGAGCAACACCCCGCCCCAGAAAAAGGCGAAAATGGCGGCGAGCGCGTGCGCGACGAATACCGGCGGCGCATTCCAAAGAGCGTCTAGATTCATGTAGTTATCCCCGAATTGTCGCTATTGTTATTTTGCGGAACTCGGAACCGTCAAGGGCGCTCGTTTCTTCATCCGAGGACGTTATCGTAGGCCCATGCGCCCCGCCGATCTTATCCACCCGACGCCCGCCGGCCTCTATTGTCCGCCCGGGGATTTCTTCATCGATCCCGTGCGGCCGGTCGACCGGGCGGTCATCACCCACGGCCACGCCGACCACGCCCGCGCCGGTCACGGCGCGGTTCTCGCAACGCCGGAGACCCTCGCCATCATGGCGACGCGCTACGGCGCGGATTTTACGGCGTCCCGGCAAAGCGCCGCATATGGCGAGACGACGACGGTGAACGGCGTCGATGTTCGGCTGGTTCCTGCGGGGCACGTGCTCGGCTCGGCGCAGATCGTGGTGGAGCGTCAGGGACTGCGCATCGTCGTTTCCGGCGACTACAAGCGCCGCCGCGACCCGACCTGCCCGCCCTTCGAGGTCATTCCCGCCGACGTCTTCGTCACAGAAGCGACCTTCGGCCTGCCGGTCTTTCAGCACCCGGAGGCGGAAGGCGAGATCGCCCGCCTCCTCGCATCGGTCGCGGCGTTTCCGGAGCGCGCGCACCTCGTCGGCGCATACGCCCTCGGCAAAGCGCAGCGGATCATATCGCTCTTGCGCGAAGCTGGTTGGGACCGACCGATCTATATCCATGGCGCCATGGACGCCCTATGCGCGCTTTACGAAGCACACGGCGTTTCGCTCGGCGAGCTTCGCCCCGCGACCATCCGCGAAAACGGCGCGAGCGGCGGCGCGAAGCGCGACTTCGCGGGCGAAATCATCATCGGCCCGCCTTCGGCTTTTTCAGATAAATGGGCGCGCCGGTTTCCCGATCCCGTCGCCGCTTTCGCTTCCGGGTGGATGCGCGTGCGCCAACGGGCGAAGCAGCGCGGGGTGGAGTTGCCGCTCATTCTCTCCGACCACGCCGGATGGGACGAACTGACCGCTACGGTGAACGAGGTGTCCCCGTCCGAACTTTGGGTCACGCACGGCCGCGAAGACGCCCTTGTCCGCTGGGCCGAGTTGGAGGGGATCGCAGCGCGCCCCCTTTCCCTCGTCGGCTATGAAGACGAGACGGACTGACCCGGCGCCGAAGCGCCGGGTCCGGACCTCACGCCGCCGCGCGGCGGCGGGCGAAGGCGAGGCCTGCGACGCCCAACACGAGGATGGCGAGGCCCGCCGGTTCGCTGACGCGTTCAGCGCCAAGCGCCGCGCCGAGGATCACGTCCTGCCCCGCTTTCGTCACATGGACGCTGTCGAGAAAGATGTACCCGGCGCAGTTGGACGCGATCGCCGCCGCGGCGTTGGGGTTCGCGGTCGGATCGTTGCAGGGCGTCGAGATGAGCGACGGGTCGAGGCCGAAGGAGGCGGGGTCCGCGGTCAGCGGCGCAAAGGCCTCATCGACGTCGAAAAAGAAGATGTTCACGCCGGCGTTCGCATAGGTGAGGCCCGTCAGCGCCTGTTTGAGCGCCTTGTTCAGGGCGTCGTCCAGCGGGTCGGCGAAGGCGAGCGCCAGCGCCTGGTCGCCGCCGAAAAAGCCGGTGACGATCGGCGTGCGGCCGACATTCGGGACGGATGAAACGAGAAAGTCCGTCGCGCCGGCGTCGATCAGTTTCTGAATTTCCGTCGCATAAACGCCCGCGAAAGTGGAGGCGAAGCCGTTGATGTCCGTCCCGCCGCCGAAGAGGAAGCCGAAAGAATCGTTGCCGCCGAGATTGATCGCGTGGAGGGCGCCGGTATCAACTGGCCCGGCGAGATAAGCGCCGACCTGATCGGCGAGATCCGGCACGCCGCCCGGATCGGTGATCGTCCGGGCGCCGCCGAAGGCGAAGTTCGAACCGCCCCCGAAGCTCGGCGACGCGGACGAACCGGTGATGACCGTCGAAATTTCATCGAAGTAGTTCAGGCCGTTCGAGAAGCGCCCCTGAAAATAGCCGCCTGCTGCGGGTGCGGACGAGCCGCCCGTCGCGATGAACGCATTGCCGGAATCGGCGGTCGAATCCCCGAAGCCCACGAAGCTTGCGTACTTGCCGAGATCAAGCGGACCCGCGGTTGCGGCGCCGCATGCGACCGCCGCCGACGCGCTGACCGCCATCAGTTGTTTCAACATTTTCAGTCCTCCCAAACCGTTATTCTGTTTTCTGACGGTATGGATCGATCGCGCGCGGTTCATGTCAATGGTGTTCGTCAGTATTAATGCACAAAGCCCCGGAAAACGGCGGAATCTGGCGATCAATTCTTGAGTTAGGAAGCGTGCTGCATTGCGCTATCATCTGCGACGTGCAGACCTTCGCCGCCCTCCTCGACCGGCTTGTCCTTACGCCGCAGCGCAACATGAAGCTGCGGCATCTGGCGGGCTATTTCGCCACGACGCCGGACCCGGATCGCGGGTGGGCCGTCGCCGCCATCACGCGTGATCTGACCATCCACAGCTTTAAGCCGGCGATGCTCCGGGAGCTGATCGGCGCGCGAATGGACCCCGTGCTGTTTGAACTCTCCTACGACTTTGTCGGCGATCTGGCGGAAACCGTCTCCCTCGCCTGGCCCGCGCGCCACGGCGCGAACCGCACGCCTACGCTGACGGAAGTCGTCGATACGCTGAACGCGGCGAGCCGCGCCGAGGCGCCGGCGATCGTGGAGGGGTGGCTCGACGCCCTCGACGCGACCGGCCGCTGGGCGCTCATCAAGCTCATAACCGGGGGCCTGCGCATCGGCGTCGCGGCGCGGCTCGTAAAGCTGGCGCTCGCCGACTATGGCGGGAAGGAGCCGCAGGAAATTGAGGAGCTCTGGCACGGCCTTGAAGCGCCGTATGAAGAGCTCTTCGCCTGGTTGGAAGGCCGCGGCCCGAAACCGGTTTCCACCCGCGCGGCGCCGTTTCGCCCGGTCATGCTGGCGAACGCGATTGAAGATGGCGATCTTGACGCGCTCGACCCGGCTGACTTCGTCGCGGAATGGAAATGGGATGGCGTTCGCGTGCAGGCGAGCGCGGAGACCGCAGAGGACGGATCGCATACGCGCCGTCTTTATTCGCGCACGGGCGATGATATCGGCGCGGCGTTTCCGGATATCATCGCCGCCATGGGATTTGACGCGGCGATCGACGGCGAGCTGTTGATTTTCGATCCGCAGACCGCGTTCCGCGTGCGCCCGTTCGGCGACCTGCAGAAGCGCCTCAACCGAAAGACGGTCTCCAAAAAGCTGTTGACCGAAAGCCCGGCCTTCATCCGCGCCTACGATCTCCTGCAGCTGAACGGCGAAGACCTGCGCCCGCTGCCGTTCACCGAACGCCGCGCGCGCCTTGAAACATTCCTGCGGGACATCGCCCCGCCGCGCATGGACCTTTCGCCGCTCATCTCATTCAACGCCTGGAACGAGATCGATCAGCTGCGCGCGAACCCGCCGGAAGACGCGGTGGAAGGCGTGATGCTGAAACGTCGCGACGCGCCCTACTTACCTGGCCGCCCAAAGGGGCTGTGGTGGAAGTGGAAACGTGAGCCCTTCCGCATCGACGCCGTGCTCATGTACGCCCAGCGCGGCCACGGGAAGCGCTCTTCCTATTATTCCGACTACACCTTCGGCGTCTGGACCGAGGGCGCCGGCGGCCCGGAACTCACGCCCGTCGGCAAGGCCTATTTCGGCTTCACCGACGAGGAGCTGAAGCAGATCGACAAATTCGTCCGTGAGAACACCATCGACCGGTTCGGCCCCGTACGCGCGGTGACGGCGACGCAGACGGAGGGGCTGGTGCTCGAGGTCGCTTTCGAAGGCCTCAACGCCTCGCCCCGCCATAAGTCAGGTCTCGCCATGCGCTTCCCGCGCATCGCCCGCCTGCGATGGGATAAGCCGCCCGGCGAGGCGGATCGGCTGGAGGTGCTGCAGCGCATGCAGGCCTGACGCGCTTGTGAGTCCCTCCCGCACCCGGCGGACGCTAGGTTGCAGCTGAAAATCGGGAGGGCGATCCAATGGGAAAATCCGGCGTCAACGTGAAAAAGCGCGGCGTACCGGTACAATTGCGTCTCTATAAGTGGGCGGGCCAATGGGGTCCGTTCAAGGTGAAAATTCCTTGCGGCGAGTGCGCGCTGACGGAAGACGTCATCGAAGACACGATTGCAAACGAACTTGCAAATGCGGAAGTCGATTTCACCGTCAAAGAATGGCTCACCTACTGGTGGGAGCCGCTCTTCGCCGGAGGCGGTTGGCATGCACCGATCGTCCTTGTCGAGAACGAAGTCATATCTCAGGGGGACGCTCTCAACCGCGGCGTGCTTGCTGAAAACGTCATTCGTGAGCACGTGCGCCGTTTCGATCTTTTGGGAAACCACTTCTTCGGTAAGGAAAAGTGCAGTCACTGCAAACGTGGAAAGCAATACCTGGACGACGCCGGCGTTTCGTATACGTACCATGACGTCGTAAAAAATCCCGGAGCGATGTATGAAATGCTCGCGCGGGTGAAGCCGATTATCGGCGAGGAAACGCCCGTGACGACGCCGCAGATCTGGCTTGACGGCGATTATGTCGGCGGCGCT
The DNA here is from genome assembly GCA_964342855.1 of uncultured Caulobacterales bacterium. Classification (GTDB taxonomy): domain Bacteria; phylum Pseudomonadota; class Alphaproteobacteria; order Caulobacterales; family Parvularculaceae; genus JBCBJX01. Next base: position 13,650 of record CAYFIB010000029.1, on the reverse strand, counting down.
GACGAATTGTCAGAAAAACTCGGTATTGATGTCGAACCGGACCCGCGCCGAGGCAAGGGCTCCCTGTCGCCGCAGAAAAAGCTCTCGAGCCGAGAGCGCCGGCGTCTCGAAGAAAAGCTGGCCTAGGCTTCCGCTTTCAGCTGCGGCCGCCCAGTACGGCCCAGCCTTTTTCTCCTCCGGTCGCACCGCTTCACCCCGCGCGGATATCACGCTAAGGCGAGCGGGACTAACAGAACGTCGCGCGACCACAGGAGAAACCACTGATGCAGGATCAATCCACGCCCGAGAACGCCGCCCCGTCAGGCGCCTCCATTCAGGACGTGTCCGGCGCCATCAACGAAGCGCTGAGCGACCCCGCAGCGGCGATGGAGCGGTTCGGCCCGTTGATCGAGGGAACGCTCAGCTTCCTCGGCACCGCGTTCGCGGCGCTGTTCGTCCTTCTGATTGGCTTGTGGATCGCCGGCCGCGTACGGAAGGCCGTCAAGTTCGTTGTCACGAAACAGCCGCGCTTCGACGACACCCTCGGCGCCTTTTTCGGCTCCCTCGCTTATTACGGCATCACCGCCATCGTGGTCATCACCGTGCTTGGCGTCTTCGGCATCCCGACGACCAGCTTCGCCGCCGTGCTCGGCGCCGCCGGCCTCGCCATCGGCCTCTCGCTGCAGGGCTCGCTCGGCAACCTCGCCGCGGGCGTGCTCATCCTCGCGCTGCGCCCGTTCAAGATCGGCGATTATGTGGAGGTCGCCGGCCATGGCGGCACGGTGAAGGCGGTTTCGCTGTTCACGACGGAGCTAGCGACGGTCGACAACAAGATGGTCATCATCCCGAACGGCGAAGCCTTTGGCTCCTCGATCATCAACTATTCCGCCTACGGCGAGCGCCGCCTCGATCTCACATTCGGCATCGGCTACGGCGCGGACATCGATCACGCGATGACAGTCATCAAATCCTGCCTCGACGCCGACGAGCGCGCGCGCTCCACGCCGGCGCCGACCATCGAGGTCGATAACCTGGGCGACAGCTCTGTCGACATCATCTGCCGCGTCTGGTGCGCGGGCGGGGACTATTTCCCGCTGAAATGGCATCTTCTGAAAACCATCAAGCAGCGCTTCGACGCGGAAGGCGTGGACATTCCGTTCCCGACCCGCACGGTGCATATGGTGAAGTCAGACTGACGCCCATCGCCCGCGAAAGGATCGCGCCATGCTTTCGAACCCGCTTCTGCGCCGCATCTTCGGCGAAAAACCGGCCGGCGCCGTCATCCGGCTGGTCGTCGCGTCGGTCATTGTCGGCGCGATCCTCGCCGCGGTGGGCGCGAACCCGGTGGATATCTGGCGCAGTCTGTTCGCGCGCATCGGCGGCGCGTTCGAAGCGGCGGTCGAAAATTTCGGCTCCGTCACCACCGCGCTCATCAGCTATCTCGCCCTTGGCGCGGTGCTGGTGGTCCCCGCCTGGCTCATCTGGCGTCTGTTCCTCGGTCCCGGCCGTGACGACAAATCTCGCGACGACCGCCGCCGCGACTGAGCTTTCCGGACCATCGATTTGAGAGGAAGAGCGGGTCCGGCTCACGCGACCAAAGGGGGGAAGATCTACGCTCGCCGGACCCATGAACGCGCCGCGAGGGGGAGGCGAGGCGCGCTCAGTTCTGTTCCCTCAAACTAGCGATGGTCGGCGCGGAAAAAAGTGCTCCGTGCGCCGCTCGCCGCACTGTGATCCCAGTTCATCGCAAGCGATCACGCAGCCGAGACCGAAGCGCCGCGTTCGGATGAACGATCCGTAATATTCAACCGCTCAAAGCGCGCCCTAGGGCGTCGCCGCTTGTCCAAGCCGCCTCGACACGCGCGCCGAGCCGCCAGTCGCCGCAGGCGCCGATCCGGCGCTCGGCGTCCCAGGCGAAGGGCTCGCCCGCCCCGGCAACCACCTGCGCGAACCACCAGCGGTGCGCGGAGGCGAAGACCGGCTCCGGCGCGCCCAGCAAATCCCTCACCTGCCCGATCAAGTGGGCGGCGATGTCGTTCGGATCAGCTTCGAGATGCGCGGCGGACCAATCGGCGCGCGCATGAACGACGAGGCGCTCGCCCGCCTCCCGCCCCGGCTTGGAGGCTTCGCGGGCGATCCACGCGATCGGCCCGTCGACGACGCGCGCCGCGTCGAACGGCGTCTCAAGCGGCGCATCGAACCCGAGCATCAGCGCCCAGCACGGCGCGCTGCGCGCGGCGCGCGCCTCCGCCGCAAGCGCAGGCGCGGCGGCGAGAAGATCGACGGCCTGTTCGGCGGGCGTCGCGATGACGACCGCGTCAAAGCGCCCGAGATCTTCCTTTTCTTCGGAGGAAAGGCGCCACCCCTCGTCATCGCGAACCGGCACTGCGACCCGCACGCCGAAGCGGGCGCCAGCGGCTTTCCCTTCATGCGCGATGATCGCGTTCATGGAGGGCGCGCCGACAAAGCGCGGTTCGGCGGGCGTGTCTTCGGTGACGGCGCCATTGGCGATGGTCACGAACCGAGCGCGCCATTCCGCCGCGACGCCGGCGCCAAGCCAGTCAGCGAGCGCATCGCGAAAGCCGTCCGATCGCGCGGTGAAGAACTGGGCGCCATGGTTGAACCGGCCGACCTCCGTCCGCCGCGAGGACATGCGCCCGCCCGGCCCGCGGCCCTTGTCGAACACAGACACGCGCTCGCCCGCTTCCCTCAGCCGACGCGCACAGGCGAGCCCGGCGACCCCCGCGCCGATGATCGCAACCCCGTTTTCGTATCTGCGCGTCATGTCGCCTCTCGCCCACGTCCCGCCCGGATCCATATAGGCCGTCGGAGGTAAGCATGAGCGACCAAAAAACCAGCGAGACACCGGACCTTACCGTCTATTACGACGGGAGCTGCCCGATATGCCGGCGCGAGGTCGACCACTATCGCCGCCTCGACGCGTCGGCGTCGATCGGTTGGGCGGATATCTCCGCTGATCCGGCGGCGTCGGAGGAGGCCGGCGTCTCCTGCGCGGCGGCGATGGCCCGCATGCACGCGCGCACGGCGGACGGCGCCGTCGTCTCCGGCGCGCGCGCCTTCATTGAAATCTGGCGGCGCGTGCGCGGTTGGCGTTGGGCGGCGAAGATCGTCTCGGTTCCGCCCGTTCTCTGGGTCGCCGAACGCGCCTACGATCTCTTCGCGCCGCGCCGGCAGGCGATCTCGCGCCTCGTCGCAAGGCTGATGCGCTGGAAAGAGGCGTGAACGAAGGGGTGGTTCAGGTCGTCTGGTTCAAGCGCGACTTCAGAACCGTCGATCACAGACCGCTGTTCGAAGCCGCGGCGGCGGGGCCGGTGCTGCCGCTCTACGTGGTCGAGCCGGGCCTCTGGGCGGAGCCCGACGCCTCGGCGCGCCAGTGGGCGTTCGCGGCGGAATGCCTTCAGGAGTTGCGCAGCGAACTGCGCGCGCTCGGCCTCCCGCTGACAGTGCGTGTCGGCGACGTCGTCCCCGTCCTGAACGATCTACGTGACCGCTACGGCGCCTTGCATCTGCGCTCCCACGAGGAGACCGGCAATGCGTGGACGTTCGCGCGGGACAAACGCGTGGCGCGCTGGGCGCGCGAGACCGGAACGGCGTGGTCCGAGGAGCGCCAGTTCGGTGTCCGGCGCGCCCTCGCCTCCCGTACCGGCTGGGCCGCCGCGTGGGACCGTCAGATGGCCGAGCACCTGACGCCCGAACCGACCGCGCTGGAGACGGCCGATGCGCCGCCTTCGGACGAGATCCCGGACGCCGAGGCGCTCGGTCTTGCAGCCGATCCGTGTCCGGATCGCCAACGGGGCGGCCGCGCCGAAGCTCTCGCCCTCTTCCACTCGTTCCTTGACTATCGCGGTCGGCGCTATCGGGTTGAAATGTCGAGCCCCGTCGTCGCCTATGACACCTGCTCGCGGCTGTCCCCGCACCTCGCCTGGGGAACGCTCTCCATGCGCGAAGTCGCGCAGGCGACCTACGCGAAGATGCGCGCGCTGAAGGGCGCCGACGACGGCGCGGGCTTTCACCGCGCCTCCCTCTCCTCCTATTCGGGGCGCCTGCACTGGCATTGCCATTTCATGCAGAAGCTGGAGGACGAGCCGTCCATCGAGTGGAAAAACTTCCATCCGGGCTATGACGGCCTCCGCCCAGATCCGTCGCCGGACGTGCTCGAGGCGTGGATTGAAGGGCGGACAGGGTTTCCCTTCATCGATGCGTGCATGAGGGCCTTGAAAGCGACCGGCTGGATGAACTTCCGCATGCGGGCGATGCTGACGGCGTTCTCCAGCTATCATCTCTGGAGCCATTGGCGCGCGCCGGGCCTCGCCCTCGCCCGCCGTTTCACCGACTACGAGCCCGGCATCCACTGGTCGCAGTCCCAGATGCAGTCGGGGACCACCGGCATCAACTCGGTGCGGATTTACAACCCCGTGAAGCAGAGCCTCGATCAGGACCCGGACGGCGTCTTCATCCGCGAATGGGTTCCAGAACTCCGCGATGTTCCGGCGGCGTTCATTCACGAGCCCTGGAAGCTCTCACCGCTCGAACAGGCCGATCTGGGTCTGCACATCGGCCGAGAGTATCCGGAACGCCTCGTCGATCACCTCGCGGCGGCGAAACATGCGCGCGAGCAGATCTATGCCCGCAGGCGGGAGCCCGGTTTCCGGGAGATCGCTGACGCCATTCAGGCGAAGCACGGCAGCCGCAAATCCGGCATGCGCCAGACCGGACGGCGGCCGACGAAAGCGCGGCGTTCGACACGATCAGACGCCGCACAAGGCGCCTTCGATCTCGGGGACGCCTGATGGCGAAGGGCGCGAACAAAAAGAAGCGGGTCGCGAAGGCCGACCTGCCGACCAAGACCTGCCCCGTCTGCCAGCGCCCCTTCAGCTGGCGGAAGAAGTGGGAGCGCGACTGGGAGAGCGTGGTCTATTGCTCGAAGGTGTGTGCGGGGCGGTGAGATTTTCCTTGCCGCTCATCCTGGCACCCTTCGAGACGCCGCCTTGCGGCGGCTCCTCAGGATGAAGCCGGGATCTCCGTCCGCCAATGGCGTTGCTCTCGCTTCAGCCCCACAGAGCGATATGTTTTGCTAGTTCTCTCACGTATGCCCAGCCCCGCAGCTCCTGTAACTTGCTGACGACCTCGCGCGGCAGAAACAGCTTCTGCAGATAAATTATGCCCATAAACAGAACCAAAAACGTCGCGCTGACTGTCGCGGTAGCCAAAGCCTCAAACTGTAGACTGACGGCAGTTTCGCTGCCCCGTTGCGATGCGACAGCAATGGCGAACCCAGAACCAAGCGCCGCGATCACTGAAATCATCAGATCTTCAGATCGAAATCTAAAACGCGACGCCATTGAGCTACCTTGAGCGTTTATCCTGCAAGTTGGCCTACTGAGTACGATACTCCGACAGCACCCGCCCCGTCGCCGCCTCATAAACGACCAGCCGCTCCCCCTCCGGCCCGGCGATGCGCACCGTAAGGAGACGCCCATCCGTGCGGAAATCGACGAGGCGTTCTTCAGCGCCGAGCGGGATCGCATGAACATCGGGCGTCGCGGCGGGCGCGGCGACCGCGGCGGGAGCCGCAGCGCGCCGGTCTTTCTTGTGCGCGCCGGTCGCAACCAGAACGGCCATCAGCACCGACCCGCCGATCAGCACGAGGCCGAGGAAGATCGAGAGGATCTTCAGCATGAAGATCGACTGCGGTGAGTTGATCCCGGTTCCGACTTCAGGGTCGGGCGCGAGGGGCTCGGCGTCCGGCATTGGCGTTCCTTCGCAGGTGTCTTTAAAGACGAGCGATGGCGACTACCCCTGACCACGCGCCCGCGCAAGCCGCGGCGCCTGACGCGCACCGCTTCGAGATCGAAGAAGAGGCTGTCGGCGCGCGCCTCGATAAATGGCTGTCGGAGCGCATTGAGGGCCTCACCCGCTCGCGCCTCAAGGCGATGATCGAAGAAGGCGCCCTCGCCCGCGACGGCGAGCCCTTCACCGACCCCTCGTGGCGAATGCGCCTCGGCGAAACCTATGTGCTGACGCCGCCGCCGGTCGCTGACCCGACGCCGCAGGGCGAAGCCATTCCGCTGGAGGTGCTCTACGAGGACGGCGACCTCATCGTCATCGTGAAGCCGGCGGGGCTCGTCGTGCACCCGGCGGCCGGCAACTGGACCGGCACCCTCGTCAATGCGCTCATCGCCCATTGCGGCGCCACGCTTTCGGGCGTCGGCGGCGTCGCGCGGCCCGGCATCGTCCACCGGCTCGACAAGGAGACCTCCGGCGTCATGGTCGTCGCTAAGCATGACGCGGCGCATCTCGGCCTCACCAGCGACTTCGCCGAGCACGCCATCGAGCGGGTCTACGACGCCATCTGCCTCGGCGCGCCGCGGCCGGGCTTCGGGACCATCGACGCGCCCCTCGCCCGCGGCGGCGGCGACCGGAAGAAAATGGCGGTCGTGAAGAACCCCGAACGCGAAGACGCCAAACACGCCGTCACCCATTACCGGATCATCGAGTCCTATGGCCGAACCCGCGCGAAGCTACCGGGCGACGCCGTCGCTTCACTTATCGCCTGCGAGCTGGAGACTGGGCGCACTCACCAGATCCGCGCGCACATGGCGCACATCAGCCACCCGCTCATCGGCGACCCCGTTTATGGCCGCGGACCGGGCCTTGCGGGCGTTTCCGCCAATGACGACGACGCGGCCGCCCATGCGGTGAAAACGGCGCGAAACTTCAAGCGTCAGGCGCTGCACGCCCGAGTTCTCGGCTTCACGCACCCGATCTCGGGTGAAGACCTCCGCTTTGAAGCCCCGCCGCCCGCTGATTTTGAGTGGCTGAGGGCCGCCCTCTCCGCCCTGTGAGGCCGCGCGACGCCAACGTGTCTCGCGTCCGCGCTGCAGCGCATTAAGTCTAGGACAGGACGGGTTCAATTCCGCCGAACAGCTCTTATCTGGAGTTTTCGCGGTCGCCGTCAGGGGTCGCGTCAAAAAAAGGCCGCCGCACGAAGCGGGGCCGGGATAAGGGGATCGACATGGCTGACGCCGCCGCGCTTCCTGCGCGTAAAACGAACACGAGCAGCGCTCTTGCAACGCTCGCCACCACGCCGGAAGGCTCTCTCTCCAAATACCTCGCCGACATCCGGAAGTATCCGATGCTGGAGAAGGAGGAGGAATTCACCCTCGCGCGTAAATTCGCCGAGGACGGCGACACCGACGCCGCCGGCAAGCTGGTCACCTCGCACCTGCGCCTCGTTGCGAAAATCGCCATGGGCTATCGCGGCTACGGCCTGCCGATCGGCGAAGTCATTTCGGAAGGCAATGTCGGCCTCATGCAGGCCGTGAAGCGTTTTGACCCGGAGAAGGGTTTCCGCCTCGCGACTTACGCCATGTGGTGGATCCGCGCCTCTATTCAGGAATACATCCTGCGCTCCTGGAGCCTCGTGAAGATCGGCACCACGGCGGCGCAGAAGAAGCTCTTCTTCAACCTGCGGAAAATGAAATCGCGCATCGACGCCATAGACGAAGGCGATCTGAAGCCTGAGCAGGTCGAACACATCGCCACCAAACTCGGCGTCAGCGAAGACGACGTCATCAGCATGAACCGCCGCATGGCGGGCGCGGACAATTCGCTGAACGCACCACTTCGCAACGATGCGGACGGCGGCGGCGAATGGCAGGACTGGCTGGTCGACGAAGACGCCGTCTCCGCCGAAGAACGCCTCGCCGACAACGACGAGTACGATCTCCGCATGGGGCTCCTCGAGCGCGCCATGGAGGAGCTGAACGAACGTGAGCGGCATATCCTCACCGAACGTCGCCTACAGGAAAATCCGTCCACGCTTGAAGATCTGTCGAAAGTCTACAAGGTCTCGCGCGAGCGGGTCCGCCAGATCGAAGTGCGCGCGTTCGAGAAACTCCAGAAAGCCATGAAGCGTCTGGAGCGCGAAGCGAAAGCGCCGCAGCCTCAGGACGAGCTCATGGCCACGGCCTGATCCTTCTCGTATGGATACAAAAGAAAAGGCGCGCCGCAGGAGGCGCGCCTTTTTTGTTCGTGACTGTCCGATCAGAAATTGAATGTCAGCGCGCCGCTATAAGCGTCGGCGATTTTCCCGTCGAGATCGATGCGGGTGTAATCGACCCGCCAGCCCAGACCGGAATTTCCGATCCGACCACGGAAGCCGCC
>CAYFIB010000029.1:0-5384 GCA_964342855.1 uncultured Caulobacterales bacterium | reverse complement strand
TGTAATCGACCCGCCAGCCCAGACCGGAATTTCCGATCCGACCACGGAAGCCGCCGCCGAACGCGAAGCCGCCGGTAAGCTCGGTCTCGAAGTTCTGGAAGGTGGGCGGACCATCGCCTGGCTGCATGTCGGTTACGCCTGCGGACGGTTCATTGACCGCCGCCAGCACGTCATAGCAATAGCCTTCATAATAGTCGCACCGCGGCTGGTCTTCCTGACCGACGAAGTCGCGCGTGATGCGGAATTCCGAATAGCCCGCGCGCATGAACGCGCTGACCTTATCCGAGAGCGGGAAGTTCGCGAGCGCGTAGGCGCCCCACTGGCTGCGCAGCTCGGTTGCGACGATCTGGCGTTCCTCGCCGAGGAAGAAGCCCGTCTTCGTGGAGGTGAAGTCCTCATTGAGCGGAGAGAAGTACTCCGCCTCGACGCCGAATAACTCGCCGATATCGAGGCCGAGACGGCCGCCGGCGGCGTGGAACTCCGGTTCATCCATTTCAAAGAACGTGTACGCCGCTTCCACGCGCGGCGAGAACAGGGCGAGGAAACCGCCCGTCGCCGCAGCGCCCGCCGCGGCGGCCGCGCCATCGCCCGTTTCATCTCCGGTTTCGTCAGCGGCTTCGGCGGCGCCAGCGCCAGCGCCAGCCGCAGCGGCGGCGAGAGCCGCGGCGCCGCCCTCGTCCTCCGCCGCGACCAGCGTGCCCGTCGCCCCGGCCCCCGTCGATGCGAAAATGAACTCCACGCGGCGGTTGAAGCCGTGCTGCGCGCCCGTCGCGTTCGGAATGAGCGGCGCGCTCTCGCCATAGCCGACGACACGGATATCGACATCGCCGACGCCGCGCGCCTGAAGCGCGTCCGCCGTCGCCTCGGCGCGGCGCTGGGAGAGGGTCTGGTTGTATTCCGCCGGGCCGCGATTGTCCGCATGGCCTGCAATGATGAGGATGGTGTCGTCGTTGGTCTTCAGCTCTTCGGCGATAGTCTCGACCGCCGCTTCGCCTTCAGCGCGCAGGCTCGCGGCGTCGAAGTTGAAGAACGTCCGCCCCGGGAAGACGACGCGGAGGAGCGTGCGGCCGTCCAGCACGTCCGCCGGCAGCAGCGCGCGCATGTCCGGCGCCTGGAAGAGCGAGAGGTCCACCTTCTCAGCCAACCGGTCGATCCGCGCGCAGCTCGTTTCCGAGGCGCTCTCGTCCGTAGCGCAGAAGTGGGCGAGATCGACCGCGTCCGCCGGGTCGGTCTCCTGAGCCGACGCAGACGCGATCGCTGCGACGGAAACGAATGATGCAAAAGCTGCTTTCAGCGTGAGTTTCATGGCTCCGCCTCCAAATTTCGGCGGAATGCACGACGCCCGCCGTTCGCGGACGATTGCGCGCATGGGCGGGCGTCACAGTGCAACTGCGAAGGAAGGTTAACCTTCGCGTTAACCATCTATTAACGAACATTGATGCGGCGCGGACACACCGAATCGCGGCGACCTGCCTCCCGCTATGCGTGTGCGGACTAAAATTCCGGCTTCAGGCCTCGCCCAAACCGGTCTTCGCGCGCCGGTCGATCTGCAGTTCGAACACATCCGGCCGCGAATAGTGGCCCGTCACATCGAAATCGAACTTGCCGCGAGCGATGAGGTCGAAATCGAGCTCCGCCGTGATCACCCCCTCCTGGTTCCACAGGGGTCCCGCGAGCACCTCGCCGAACGGCGACACGATCAATGAGCCGCCCTTGATGAGGGCGCCGTCCGAGCCGTCCGTGCCCTTGGCGGTCTCCGGCCAGCCGTCGGGCAGATGGCAGCGTGTGAGGTACTGGCAGGAGGAGAGGACGAAACAGCGCCCCTCCATGGCGATGGTGCGCATGAGGGCGGACCAGTTCTCCCGGTCGTCCACCGTCGGCGCGCAGTAGAGTTCCACGCCCTGCGTGTACTGAGAAACGCGCAGGAGGGGCATGTAGTTCTCCCAGCAGATGACGGTGGCGATGCGGCCCGACGGCGCGTCGTGCACATCGAGGGTCGATCCGTCCCCCTGCCCCCAGACAAGGCGCTCCATGGCCGTCGGCATGAGCTTGCGCCGCTTGCCGAGGAGGCGCCCGTCCCGCGCGAACGTCAGCGCGGTACAGTAGAGCGTGCCGCCCCGTCCGCCTTCGGCGCGCTCCATGACCCCGACGACGATGTCGAGCCCCGTCTCCTTCGCGATCTCGCCGATGCGCGCCGTCTCCGGCCCCGGCACGGCGATCCCGGCCTCCAGATAGCGCTGGAAGACCTCCCGCCCCTCCGGCGTGCGCGAGCCGACCTGCGCGCCGAAATCATGGCCCTTCGGGTAGCCGCCGAGGAACGCCTCCGGGAAGACGGCGAGGCCCGCGCCTTCCGCCTGCGCCTGCGCCGCGAGGTCGGCGAGCTTCTCCAGCGTGCGCGGCGTATCGAACACGAAGGATCCCGCCTGAACGACGGCGGCTTTCACGGTGCGGGACATGGGCGCTCCTTATCGGCTCGCCCCCACTGAAGCCCCGCCCGCCCGAAACCTCAATTCACGAAAGGGTTGCCCCCCGCCCCTCACATCCGCAGGGTCCGGCCGAACCACCGGAGCCCGCCCCATGTCGCAGACCCAGAAGCCCGCCGAGCTGGACGCCGACTCCCTCGTCTCGGACCCGTCGCTCTTCCTCGCGGGGTTCGACTTCCAGAAGGGCGCGGCGCTCATCCGGCGGATCGAGGACGGGCTGACGCCCAAGGGCTGCCGGCTGACGCAGGACCGGCCCGGCTACATGGTGGGGCTCGACAACCTCCTCCAGCTGAAGCTCGACGAGCGCCTCGCGTCCGCGCCGCCCATCGGCTTCATCTGGATGACCGACTATTGCATGTCGTCCCTCTACGCGAAGGCGCTGCACGCCCTCGGCGGGTTCTATCTTTACAATGAGAATGTGGTCTTCTCCCAGCTCGCCCAGCTGAAGCGGGCGATGCTGGCCGAGGAAGCCCGCGTGCCGGAGGAGACGTTCCGCCGGCTCCTGCGCATCGCCCTCGTTCTGCATGCGAAGAATTTCGGGTTCGGCGCCCTCTCGCTACTGAAGGAGTGGCCGCTTTCGAACCTCCTCATCCCGGAGATCCTCAGCGAGAATCCGGACTACCGGGCCGTCTTCCTCTACGGTTCGCTGGAGGAATATCTCGGCAAGTGCCTGAAGGACCCGAACCGGCGCGCCCTCGCCCGCGGGCGGGTGACGGAAGTGTTCGACCTCCGCTCCATCCCGGCCCTCGCCCATATCAGCCTCGGCGGGCTGGAGGACGCCGAAGCCGCCGCCCTCCACTGGCTCTATCTCATCTACGAAATGGGCCCGCGCCTCGCGGCCGCGGGCGGCCGCCTCAAAACCCTCTCCAGCGCCCGCTTCGCCGAGGCGCCCGGCGCGGCCCTCGCCGCGACGGCGGAGCACTTCGCCCGCCCCGCCGCGCCTGAGGCCATCGACGCCGTCCTCGCCGGCCCGGTCTTCGCCACCCACGCCAAGAACACGGGCGAAGCCTTCAACCTCGACGCCCACGCCGCCGACCTCGCCGCCACGCGCGCGCGGCTGGAGGGTGAGATCGAGCGGGGGCTCGCGTTCGCGGCGGGGGTGATGGAGCGGACGCCCGCGCCGGGGTTGGAGGGGTGGGGACTCTGACGGGCTCTATTGCTATTTCAGAGTAACAACGCGCTTTCCTATCTTTAATTCGGCCGTCACAACCTCGAAAGCTGCTTCGAAACGCTCCAGCAGAGCCGCCTTCGTGGTGTTTCCCACGCGCACCCAGAGCACCTGCGGCGCCTCCGGGTCGTGCTCCGCCAGCTCGGCGAAGTCGGCGTCTTTGGTGACGATGACCGCGCCGCGCTGATGGGCGAATTGCGCAATCTGCTTGTCTGAAGCGGATGCGCCCGGGTCAGCGGCCACGTGAACAGCCTCGACGTCATTGGCGTTCAACCAATCCGCCAGAACCGGCGGGAGCTGCGCATCCACGACAAACCTCATGAAAGTCCCCTCTGAAGCCGCATCTTCAACGAGGTTTAGAAGCGTTCAAACCGAGGTTTCGACGTTGAAACGTCATTCCGCCGCGAACGCGATCCGGTTTTCCGACGCGCGGGCGGCGTAGTTGAGCGCCGCAGCCACATCGGCGTCTTCGAGATACGGATAATCCGCCAGAATCGCCTCACGCGTGGCCCCCGCAGCAAGCATCTCAAGGACGTCGGCGACCCGCACGCGCAGGCCGCGAATGCACGGCTTCCCGAAGCAGACCTCCGGGTCGACGGTGATGCGGGGGAACACTTCTGACTGCATGAACTTGCGCCTCATTTGGTGCGGATGAAGAGGGTACTAAAGTCCGTTAGCCCTTGGAACCGGCGCCGTTGCTAGTCGCGAATAATACTCCGCCATACAAAACCGCTTTACCCGAGTCTCCATAGTCAACAGAGCTCGCCATGCTCACTCTCCATACTGTCGAGAGAATCCAAAATGCCCTCCAAGTAAGGTGTCAATTCGCGAAAAAATACCTCTCGCCATTTGGCGACATCCACTACGACAAGAACTGATCTGCCACTGATCTGTGCACCGGCTATCAGTTCAGGCGCACGGGAGATGTCCGTCTCGACGGTCGGCCAAATAACAGCTGTGAATGAAGCCGCTGTAAACTCTCCAAGGTGAAAAAATGCAGTATGTGCTTGAAGCCCATTGCTTAGTCGATCAGCATACGATGGGTGACCAGAAATGATGTTGCGGGCTCGGCGTATTTTACTCAACTCGACGTTTTCCCAAGCATCTCGTTCCGGCCCTTCAACCGCGTTACTCATAGAAATAACAGCGTCATGCATGACGTTTAACGCATTTAAAAAGCCGTACGCAGCTAGAACACAGATGCCGGGATCGTTCGGGTCGATGACCCTCTCGTAGGCTTTGGCCGCAGCTTGACCCTCCAGCAGTACATCAACCCCCGCGCAAAAACGGTCGCGGCGCTCCTGTCCATACCGACCGCCCGAAAGAGTACGATACGTGCCGACACGATCCGATATTGCTTCCCGTAAATCAGAAAAAGCCAAACTGTCTCCCTCCAGCAGCCTATTTCGCTTTTAGATAAATCTCCCCACCCCCCTCAATAAACCGCTCGCTCATCTCCGCCATCCCCGCCTCGGCCGCAGCTTCCAGATCGCGCTTTTCGTTGTCGCTCATGCCTTCGGCGTAGTCGCGGACTTCCTGGGTGATCTGCATGGAGCAGAATTTCGGGCCGCACATGGAGCAGAAGTGGGCGACCTTGTGGGCTTCTTTCGGAAGGGTCTGGTCGTGGAAATCGCGGGCGGTTTCGGGGTCGAGGGAGAGGTTGAACTGGTCCTCCCAGCGGAACTCGAAGCGCGCGCGGCTGAGTGCGTCGTCGCGGCGCTGTGCTCCCGGGT
>CAYFIB010000028.1:0-35173 GCA_964342855.1 uncultured Caulobacterales bacterium | reverse complement strand
GCACCTGCCTGTCGGGGCGGATTACAATCCGATGACGGATGAAGGAATTCTCTATCTGAACTACAGCGAGGGCGTGAACAAGCAGTTCCGCGAGCTGCTGCCGCAGGGGATCGTTGACGCGGATCTTGCCTGGGATGACTGCCTGGAAAACCTGCCCGCCGGACGCGCCCGCAAGGGCCTGCGCGACTTCTTCGGCGGCGGCGACCGACCGGACAGCTGCCCGCCGGTCACGGGTTAATCAGTCGACGACTTCGAACTCCAGCAGCAGGGTGCGCTGGATCGATGAGAAGTTGTCGTCCGACATCAGATAAAGTCGTTCGCGCCCGTCAGGTCCGGGCGCGACGGCGAGCGCTTCGAAGTTATCGATGGGGACACCCCGTTCGAATCGCATGAGTTCGACGCCTTCGACGTCAGAGCCGGATATAACGTCGTGGAGCGCGATGTGCACGATGCGAGCGCGCACGCCCTTTGCTCGGGAATAGGCGCGCTCCACGACATACGCGTGCTTTCCGTCGAGGGAGAGCGCCATGTCTGTCGGCGAGTGTTCCGCCTCGGGACGATAGGCGAATGTCTCCCAGCCGCCTGGGCCGCCGATCCAGCCGGTCGTGAAGTCGGGCTTCGGACGCAGACGCTCCGCCAGCAGCAGGTAACGACCGTCCGGCAGCACTTCGAGCGATTCGACGCCGCTATTGCTTGGCTTGCTTGCAAGCGATTCCGGAACGGCGATGGTCGCGGTGTGCGGAAGGTCGCCTTCGCGCAGCGAGTGGCGCTGGATGCGATGGCGCCGTTCGAAGGAGACGACCGCTTCGTCGCCGACCACGACGAGCCCTTCCGCATCGCCGTCTTCCTTGCGTTCAAAAACGTGGCCATCGGCGTCAGTGATCGGCGCGATGTAAGCGCTCGTCAGATCGCTGATGGCGCCGGCGTCGTCGCGGATGATTTCCGCGCGCAACCAGCTCGCGTCATCAGAAACGGCGAGCAGGCGCGCGCCGTCCGCCGAGACCGAAAGGCCGGAGTACCCGCCGAAAGCTTCGTCCTCGGCCGTGAGCGCAAAGCTGGAGACGAGGCGCAGACCGCCGATGCGCGCGCCCTCAAAGCGTTCGGAGAGCGGCGCCGGGCTTTCGACGATCTCGATGCGCCGCCAGTCCGCGTGTCCGGGATGCGACGCGGCGAGCGCGAGGGCGAGCGCCGTTCCGATCATTCCGCGCCGAGGATCCCGGCAAAGGAGACTGTCCGCTCCATGACCGTCTCGCCGTCTTCGCCATCAAGCGCTAGGCGCAGGGTCTCCGCCTCCCAGTCGATGTCGATGAGGCCGAAATTAGCGTCCCGCACGACGCCGCCGAAGCGTTTCGGCCCCGGCTCGACGTTCCCGTCGTTCGACCAGCGCGAGGCGGGCAGAGTAAGGGACGAGGATGTGAGTTCGTAGAGCGGCGAGCCCGCCGCTTCCGGCTCCAGATAGATGCCGCCGATATGACGGTCGCCGGAGACGAGCACCGTGTTGTCCGCGCCCGTTTCTTCCAGCAGCGCATAGAGCTTCTTGCGCTCCAGCGGCATGGTCCGCCACGCTTCCCAGCCATGGCCCTCGGCGACGACTTGAATTGAAGAGATGAGGAGACGCAGTTCCGCCGGTTTCTTCAGCTCCGTTTCCAGCCATTTCCATTGCTCGGCGCCGAGCATGGTCTGGTCCGGATCCGCGCTCGGGATGTAGCGTTCCTTGCCGGGGGCGCCGCGATCGTCGCTTTCGGTCAGTTCGGAGCGGAAGAATCTCGTGTCGAGCAGGATGATCTGCACGCGGCGCCCGTCTTCACCGATGGTGACCGAGTGATGGACGCCGTCGCGGGTGCGGCGCGCATCACCTTCCGGGACCGCGAAAACGTAGTTGTAGAGCTTCTGGGCGTCTTCCTTGAACGGGAACTCCGCGCCGGCGTCGTTGAGGCCGAAATCATGATCGTCCCACGTCGTCAGCATGGGGACGTCCGCGCGAAGACGCGCGAAAGGCTCTGACTGAGCAAGGCGCATATAGGCGGCTTTCAACTCCGGAAGCGCCGGGTCGTTCGAGCGCACGTCGCCGTACACGTTGTCGCCGATATAGAGGAAGACATCGGGATTGCTCTCGGCCACGACGTCGAAAATCCCCTGCGGGCGTTTCGGGTCGTTGCAGGAGCCGATGGCGATGCGGGTCAGCGTTTTCGAGGTATCGAGCGGCGCTGATGGCATCGGCGTTGCGCGGATGACGCCGTTCGGCGCTTCCGGCGCGCCAGCGGTCGGCAGCGAGCCGCCGGAAAGGCTGGCGCAGGCGGTGGTGAACGCCGCGGCGGCGGCGAGGGCGATCAGGCGCATGGGTGAAGTCCTCTCAAACTCTCCCGTGCGATAGGGCCCGCCCGTGACAGTCCGATGACGGCGCACCTCTATTTCCGGTAATCGACCGGCGCTTCCGTCGCGATGCGCAGGAACACCGCCCATGCCGCCACGTTCTGGGCGAAGTCGTCCGGATCGATCTTGTCGAAGGTGTCGTCCGGCGTGTGGTGCAGGTCGAAATAGTCGAGCCCGTTCTGGGCGAGGGTCGCGACCGGCACGCCCATCTGGCGCAGCGGGCTCATATCGGGGCCGCCGGAGGCCATGTTGTCGCCGGGCAGCACGCCGAGTGGCTCCAGCGCCCGAAGAAACACCGGCTTCGCTTCGGCGAGAGCGGTCTCGCCCCAGCGCGACTGGAAGCGCCATATCGGCCCGGCGCCGAAATCGCTTTCGGAGCCGATGGCGTGCTTGTCGAGTTCGTCCGCATGCTGCTGGGCGTAGGCGCGCGCGCCGACGAGGCCGACTTCTTCTGCGCCGTAGAAAACGACGCGGATGGTGCGTTTCGGCTTGCCCGGCAGGTCTCCCACCAGCTTGGCCGCTGCCGCGACGATGCCGACGCCAGCGCCGTCATCGATGGCGCCCGTGCCGAGGTCCCAGCTGTCGAGGTGGGCGCCGATGATGACGATTTCGTCCGTCTCGCCCGGAATTTCCGCGATCACGTTGCCGGAGGGGGCTTTGTACATGATGTCCGCGCCCGGAAGACCGCCGGTCTCTTCGGCGTCCGTGCGTCCGCCGCCGCTCGCTTCCAGCTCCACGGCGACGACGACCGGGCCTTCGTCGAGGTCTAGCATGCGCGCGAGCTGGTCGGCGTCCGGCGGGGAGAGCGCCGCGATCGGCACCGGCGTCACGTTCTTGGCGTAATACATGCCGCCCGTGTGCGGCATGCGGTGCGCCTGCGTGCCGACGGAGCGGATGAGCGCCGCCACCGCGCCGCGCTTGCCGGCCTCGACCGCCGCGCCGGAGCGTTTGGCGACCGCGACGCCGTAGCCGGAGCCGTCCATGGTCCGCGTCATCGGCTCGTCGACGAAGACGATTTTGCCTTCGAGGCCGGTCATCGGCGCGTTGCGCAACGCCGTGAGCGTCGGGAAGCGGACGATCTCGCCCTCGACGCCGCCCTCGGGCGTCGCGACCGAGTGCCCGAGGGTCGTCGCGACGAGGGGCTGCGGGAACGGCTTCAGGATCTCCACGCGCTCTTTCCCGCGGGTCCACAGGCGCACGTCGAAGGGTTCGACGCGCACGTTCGCGAAGCCGAGACGCTTCATGTAGGCGACCGCCCAATCGCGGGCGCGGGCTTCTTCCGGCGTCCCCGCGACGCGCGGGCCGACGCGCGTCGTCAGGTCCTCGACCATGTCATAGCCGACGCGGTCGGCGAGGCCTTTTTCGCGCAGGTTTTCCAGATCGCTCATCAGCTTCGGCGTCGCCCAGTCCGGCGCGTCCTGAGCGACGGCGGGGGCGATGACGAGGAACAGCGCGGCGAGCGCGAGGCGAGCGATCATGAGCGAACTCCGGTTGGTGTCGTAACGCAGGCGCACCATGCGCGGCCCGTCGCGACGGCGCAACGCTCGCCCGTTCACGCGCGCCCTGAAAGCGTGTTAAGAGAAATTAACCATTGCGCGAGCGTCGCGCGGACCACGGGGGACGGACATGTCGCGGTCGCATTCTCAGGACCTGCAGCACCTTCGGGCTCGATATGCGGGCGAAGAGTTCGATGAGCCGCAGGAGCGCCGTCGTCGGCGCGGGTTCGCGGGCTGGATCGCGGGCGCGGGCGCCGGCGCGACCGCCCTTGGCGCGGCGCTGCTCGCGGTTTTCATCCCGGTCGAGTGCGAAACCCCGAAGACCGGTTTTCGGGGCGCGCTGCAGGCCGTTCGCTGTGACGCGCCTGACGAGACCCGCGTCGCCGAACTGGAGCCCGCGCCGGAGCCCGAACCTGTCGTTGTCGCTGAACCGACGCCTGCGCCGCTCCCGGAACCGGTGATTGAGCCGACGCCGGTGGTGGAGCCGGGCCCCGTCCGCTCCCTCTGGCTGGCGCCGAACGGGATCGACGCCGCGCGCGCCCATTGGAGCTACGCCTCCGCCACGGACTTTCCCGGCGGCGACGCGTATGTCGCGGAGCTCGCGCCGAGCGTCTGTTCGGCGGACGTGGTCGTCGCCATCGGCTCGGCCTCGGCTGACAATGAAACGGGCCGCAATGACGCCTTCGCCGCGGACCGCGCGGAGATGCTCGCCGGCATGATCGTCGAAGCCTGCGCGGGCGCGACGGACGTCTACGCGCTCGGCGTCGGCGGCTACGAGGCCGATGAAGATCGCGAGACGCAACGCAAGCCGTTCCTCCTCACCATGAACCGCGAGGGCGGCGACATCTCGGTTGACGATGTCGTGCGGGAGCTCTGCGCCGCGGCGGCGCCGGGCGGCGTCGCCTCCGGCGATGTTCGGCTGTCGCGGTACAGCGCGTTTACGGCGTCCGGCTCCTGCGAGCTTGAAATGAAGATCCGCCTGCGCGGCGCGGGCCGCGTCTGACGCGTCAGAGGTCGCCGCGCTCGATCGCCCAGATGTCGAGCCTGTAGTCCCACAGACTGAACACCTCGCCGGTGTTCCGCTCGCCGATCTTTCGCGCGACGGCTTGGCTGTTGGCGTTCTTCTGGTCGATGAGGCTGATGACGCGGGTGAGCTCCGGATAGCGCCCGAACGCCCACGCCACCGCCGCGCGCGCCGCTTCCGGCGCATACCCCTTGCCCCAGAATGCGGGCGCGATCCCCCATCCGACCTCCAGCCCCGGCCAGCCTTCCGGCTCCCACGGGCCGACGCGCCCGACCCAGTCGCCGGAAGACTTCTCGAACACCGAGAAAAACCCATGCCCGCGGATCGACCAGTGGCCGAGATAGGAGGCGTACTGACGCCAACGTGTCATACGGTCTTCCGCAGCGCCGCCGGGCGCCAGAAACCGCGCCACCTCCGGCTCGCCCATCATCGCGATATGCGCTTCGCAGTCTTCAGGCGCGAGGGGGCGAAGAACGAGGCGCTCCGTTTCAATTTCGATGGCGGTCACGAAAATGCTCCTGCTGCGGTGCAATAAAGGCTCTTCAGCTTCGTTTAACCACATTCATGCCGAAATGAGGCCGCCTGGGTAGCGTACCAACTAAAAATCATCGACCCGATCTGGGAGTGAAACGCAATGCCCGAATACCTCGCCGCTTTCGCCTGCATCCACACCGCGCCCGCCGCCGTCGCGGCCTTCCCGGCCTTCGATGACGGCGTCATCGCCTTTGACGCGGAACCCTTCGATGAGGACGCTGCCGAAGAGGACCACCCGTTGTTCTGCGCGCCGGAAACGGACTGAGCGTTACGCGAGCGACCGCGCTTTGGCGATGCGGTCGTCAAGTTCGGTTGCGAACTTTTCCATCAGAGGCCTGAATAGTGAGCCGCCGTCGGACGCGGATCTGGATATCGGCTTACGCGCTTGGACGCTTGAGAATGTCGCGATACGCCGGCCGTCCGCATTAGCCTCATCGCACGCCGCATCCCAAGTGAGGCCCGCCGCGGAAACAATGGTGCGCCGACCTTCATCGGGCGCGGCGACCAACGCGTCATAGTCAATCACAGCGAACCGATCAGAATGCGACGCCGCTAATTGCGCGATGAGACGCTCATGGCGCTCCAGAAAGTTGGCGATGTCCTCAAGCCGATGCGCCCAATCATATGCGCCTGGAAACTGATGCCGGAAAATTGATACGGCTACGTCAAAAGGCGTTCGCCGACAAACGATGAAGCGAGCAGCCGGGAAGAGGCGCATCAGCAACGGAGCGGCGAGTCCGTTGCCCGGCATTTTGTCCGTGTGCGCGGTGAAAGACTTGTCCGTGGTGTCGAAAGTCGCCGCGCTGTATCCCCGTCTCCATTCGACGGCATGACGTTCGACGATTTTCGGCGCTGAGACTCCCGCTTCGGCGTCGAGGCGCCGTTCAAAGGCGTCGAGAACGCGCGGACCGGCGGAGACTTCGCCGTGGGCGGCGACATCCGGGTGTCGGGCGAGAATGCTTTCGATCAAAGTGGTGCCGGAGCGCGGTGGTCCGATGACGAAGACCGGTCGCGGGGCGTCATCCGTGAGGGGAGGCGGCTTACCGAGCGCGTCGTAGGCGTCCGATAGTCGCTCGAAACGCGCTTTCGCTTTAATGGGCGTGTAGTCGAAGCCCTGCTCAGCGAAGAAGTCGCGCCGAAGCGCGTTAGATTCCGAATAGAATTTGAGGGCCGTTTCGGCCTCCCCGGCGCGGAACGCGATGTCGCCCAGGGAAAAACCAACTCCGGCCCTATCCGCCAGCGGAAGGTTTGTTTCACTATAAAGTCGTTGAAGCACGGATGTCGTGTTTTTATCGACGGACCCGCGTTGGATGACGGCGAGTTGCTGCAGCGGGCGCGGGTCGTTCGGCTCGATCAGGGCGGCTTCGCGGCATAGAGCTTCGGCATCGGCCAAACGTCCTTCGAAGGTTGCAAGCCGCGCGAGGCCGACACGGGCGCGGGCTGAATTCGGGTCCGCGGAAGCGGCGAACTCCAGATGCGTCTTCGCCTCGTCAAAGCGCTGCGTATGCAGACAGATTTGTCCGAATATGAGAGCGCGAGCCGGCGAGACAGGGGCCCCGGATTGCATGAGCGGCGCAAACGCTTCAGCGGCGGCGTCGAGATCGCCCTGTTCCAGAAGGCTGCGAGACAGGTGTTCGCGCGCTTGATCGTCGTTCGGCGTCAGTTCCAGCCGCTTCCTTGAGATTTCCCATAACCGCGCCCAAGCGGCGGATTTGATGGCGATCTGGGCGGCGACGGCGAGGGCGCCGGCGGGCGGCGCGCCCGCTGACATGGCGCGCCGCAAGCTCGCATCCGCCTGTTCAAGCTCGTCCGCGAGAAGATGATGGAGAGCGCAGCGCAACAGATCCGCTGGCGTCGCCGCTCCGAGAGCTTCGATCTGCATCAGCGCGCGCGCGGCTGATTGATGATCGCGCGCCGCCTCGGCGCGGACGACGTGCGCGCGCAGGTCGTTGATCTGGGTCATTGCAGTGAAGAGCCGGGGTGAAGCCCGCTCCGCGCTCGGCTAAGTAGAGGATATGGCATTGGACCCGACAAAAAGCAGAGCCGCCCTCGAAGGTCTACAGGCGGCCGCCGACGCCTTGAACGCCGGACGCGCGCGGGACGCCCGGCAGGCTCTGAAGTCGATCATCGCCGATGCGCCGGATCATCCTATCGCGCTCTATCTCCTGGGTGGTTGCGCGCGGGTGGAGGGCGACCACGTCGAAGCGGAGCGGCTTTACCGTCACTCGCTGGAGATCGATCCATCCCAACTTCAGGTACGGTTTGCGCTCGGCAAAGCGCTGGCCGCACGCGGGGCCCTCGCTCTTGCTGCTGATGAATTCAAGAAAGCGGTCGATGCGGAGCCGCGTTATCTGGCCGCGTATCTTGAACTCGGCGCGGTTCGCTTGGGCTTGGGGGAGCTTGATGAGGCCGAACAGGCGTTTCGAGCCGCGCTGGCGCTCAAGCCGGGTTCCGCCGCCGCTTCTGTCGGGATGGCGAGGATTGATCTGGCGCGAGACGATATCGATCGCGCCGCCGCCCGATTGGAAGAGACGCTTCAAAGGTCCCCCAAAAACGCCCCGGCGCGCTTCTACCTTGCGCGGGCGCGCCGATTGTCGGGAGACGCGGCGTCTGCGCGAGCGCTCCTTTCTGCTGCGATAGATGCGGGTTCGCGAAGCACGGAATACCTGCAGGAAGGCGCGCGCGCATCGTTTGAAGACGGGGCGGCGGACGGTGCGATCGACCTCCTGCGCAACGCGATCGATATCGCGCCGCAATCCATCAACCTGCACCGCGATCTGGCGCAAATTCTCCATATGACCGGCAAAGGTGATCCGCTGAAGTCGTTTGAGACGGCCATCGACGATGGGGCCGGCGGTGAGGCGTTGCGCGCCGCTTACGCCGCCGTCGCCATCGCGGTTGCGGACCCGGAACGGGCGCGTTCGCGAATCGGTGATGCGGGCGGGGGAGCGGCGTTGCGGGATGCGCGCGGACGCTTGCAGCTCTCCGCGGGTGAGGCGCGCGCCGCGCTGAACGAATTTGAAGAAGCGCTTGCTGCAGCGCCCTCGGATGCATTTATCGCGCAGAACGTGGCCGCCGCCGCGCTGGAGGTCGGCGATCCGCAAAAAGCCCGCGACATCTGTGCGGCGTATCTGGAGCGGTCGCCGGCGGATCAGGCGTTTCTCGCTTACTTCGTTACGGCGCAGAAAATGCTAGGTGATCCGCTGGCGGACCAACTTGCCGACACGTCGCGTTTCACTCGGCTGATCGATGTCGAGCCGCCCGAAGGGTTCGGATCAATTGCCGAGTTCAACCGCGTTCTGTTGGAGGAACTGAACGGTCTGCACCGCGCCAGTCGGCAGCCGATCGACCAGTCTCTGCGCGGCGGAACGCAGGTGGAGTTGAGCGCGATCGCGCGCCGGTCGCCGATCATTGGCGCCTTGGCGGCGCAGTTGAAGCACGCGGTGGCCTCCTTCGCGTCATCGCTCCGGCCGGACCCGGAGCACCCGTTTCTCAGCCGCATTCCGGACGAGATCTCGTTCTCGGGCCTGTGGTCGGTGAAGCTGCGTTCCAGCGGTTCGCATGTCAGCCACATCCACCCGGAAGGGTGGCTCAGTTCGGCGTACTATGTGAGCCTGCCGCCCTGCGTTCCGGGCGCTCAGGACAGATCCGGTTGGTTTTACCTGCACAAGCCGCCCATGCCGACGGCGCCCGCGGTCGCGCCTGTTCCCATCGAACCGAAGGAAGGGGCTTTATTCCTTTTTCCCTCGTATTTCTGGCACGGTGTGAATCCGTTCGTTTCGGAGGAACCGCGCGTCACCGTCGCGTTCGATGTTCGACCACGCAAATAACGTGTCGAAAAACTAGCTTGGCTTCGCGCCTTTGAATATCCAGGCGATCGGCTCGGCGCCGTCATAAAGGCGTTGTGGAACTGTCGTTTCGAAAACGACGTCGTGCGCTCGCATGCGTTCGGCGGCGTCCTGAACCGCGGGCTCGTCCAAGGCCGCGTTCTGCATGGACGTCATGCGGGCGAGATATGATCTTGTTTCGGCTTCGACGCCGGCGCTCCAATCCAGGACCTCCTGAGGTTCGTAGGCGGACATGCGTTGGAAGAGCCGAGCAATGTCGTCATTAATGCGGACGGCGAGGCCGCTCGCGGCGGTGTCGCCATAGGTGGCGCGGACGGTTTTCAGCGCTTGGGCGCCTTTCATCAGGGCTTCGCGGTTCGCCGCCATCGCCGCTTGAGGGGCGTGCGCGCCGGTCCGGCCGGATGCGATCTGAAAGGCGTCGGCGACCGCCGACAGCACGTTGCTCTCAATCACCGCGCCGGCGACGTCGGCGTCCCGGCTGCACTCCGCCTCAATGGCGCCGCCTCGCACATGGACGAGAGCGACAAAGGCGCCGCCGGGCGCCAGGGCGCGCGCGGCTTCGCCAAATGCGTCCTGACCCGCGTACTCGAGCCCGTATTGGCTTGCGACACAGGAGAACGCGCCGTCGCTGAACGGAAGATCCGCGCAGTTGGCGACGATGCCTTTGACGCCGAGGCGTGAACGGGTAGCATTGACTGCGGCGGCGGAGATATCAACCGCCGTCACCTCGCGAGCGCTGATATGCGCGAGAGCCGTTTCGCTGACGACGCCGGCGCCGCTGGCGAGATCGAGCAGCGAACACTCTTCGCCGCCCATAGCAACAAGCCCGCTGAACGCTTCGGACCAGAATCCCTTGAGCGCGGGACTGGTCGCGCCGCGATCGCCGACGATGGCGGCGTCCGAGCCGCCTCGCCAGAATTCGTCCCACTGTCGGCCGAAGTTGGTCGCTTCAGGTTTCATGCGGTTTCCTTCGGGTGCTGTTCAGGTCGAGCGCTGCGCGAACGGCTAGCCGATTGTGCCATCGAACGTGCGCCGGGCGGCGCCGTTCGCCCGCGGCTATGCGCATTGCGCGTTCAGCACGTCAATTCCGTGACCCTTCAGCCACAATCGAAACAGATGGTTAAGCAGCAGGGCCCAAGGCTCGTTGACCGTTTCATGACGTGCGTGCGACGCTCCCATTACGACTTTGAAAGATTCGGTCACTTTAAGGGGGCGAGTCGATCACTGTCATAACAACTACGCGACGGCGGCCAACGTCGTGCGAGAAAAATCCATCGTAGCAGAGGGTTCTAAAAACATGACCGTCACCACCGATCTGGAGCGCCTGCGCTCCACCGGGCTGAAAGCCTTTCTGGCTGTCGGCGCTTCCAGCGTCGCGCTCGCCATGGCTCCGGCCGCTTTCGCGCAAGACGCGGACGAAGAAGTCGCTGATGAAGACCGCATCGTCGTCACAGGTTCGCGCATCCAGAACGCGGGCCTGACGTCGTCGTCGCCGATCACCACCGTCGGCCGCGCGGAGCTGTCGCTCTCCAACACCGTGAACTCCGAGCAGTTCCTGAATACGCTGCCGCAAACGATTCCGGGCTTCGACTCCTCGTCGAACAACCCCGGCACCGGCGAAGCGACCGTAGACCTCCGCGGTCTCGGCGCGAACCGGACGCTCGTTCTCGTCAACGGCCGCCGTTACATCACGTCGAGCCAGACGGCCGCCGTTGACCTCAACACCATCCCGACCGCTCTCGTCGAGAACGTCGAAATCCTGACCGGCGGCGCCTCGGCGATCTACGGTTCGGACGCCATGGCTGGCGTCGTCAACTTCACCCTGCGTGACGACTTCGAAGGCCTCGAGTTCGACAACTCCTACGAAATCTCCGAGCAAGGCGATGCCGACATCTTCAACACGTCGCTGACGTTCGGTTCGAACTTCGACGACGGTCGCGGCAACATCGTCTTCAACATGGGCTACACGAACCGTAAGTCCCTGTTCCAGGCGGATCGCGACGAAGCGTTCTTCACCCTGAACGACGTCGGCACCGGCTTCAGCGAAACCGGTTCCGTCAACGTTCCGTCGACGTTCATCTTCGATACCTCGGAGTCGATCGATTATACCGCTCTCGAGGGCATCACCCCCCCGTGTACGGTTGAAGGCACCGCGCTTTCCACGGACGGCACGTACTGCACGACCGACTCCTTCGGCGTGATCTTCACGCCGGACGGCCCGGGCATTGATGTGTTCATCAACGGCGGTCCGAACAACAACCGCTATAACTACGCGCCGGTGAACTACCTGCAGCTGCCGCAAGAGCGTTACACGCTCTTCACGTCCGGCCGCTACGAGTTCTCCGACATGGTCGAGTTCTATGGTCAGGCGATCTTCGTTTCGTCGCAGACCGAACAGCTGCTCGCGCCGACGCCGGTGTTCACCACGATCACCGTCAACGTCGACAACCCGTTCCTCGTCGGCGACACCGAAGCCCTCCTGCTGCTCGATCAACTTGGCGGCGGCGGCGATGCCGACGGCAACGGCGTCGCGGACGCTCAACTCGTCGCGGGTCGTCGTTTTGAAGAGCTGGGCGGTCGTTCGTCCTCTCTCAACTCGAACAGCTTCCAAGCGCAGGGCGGCGTACGCGGCGACCTTAGCGACAGCTGGGCTTACGATATCTTCGGGTCGTTCGCGCAGAACAACGTGACGATCACCCAGACGGGCAACGTCAACGTGCCGAACTATCAAGCGGCGGTTCGCAATGGCACGTTGAACATCTTCTCGGCTGGCGCGATCGATGAATCTGGCGCGCTCCAGATCTTCCAGACCGGCAATATCACCGGCCAATCCGAGCAGACGGTTGTCTCCGGCTCGCTCAGCGGTACGGATTTCGGTCTCGCCTCGCCGCTCGCTACGGACGGCGTGTCGGTCGCTCTTGGCGTCGAGTATCGGGAAGAGCGTCTTTCCTCGATCGGCGCCGGCCTCGGCCCGGACGTCGCAGGCTTCAACCAGGCCCCGGACATCGCCGGCGCTTTCGACGTCACCGAGTTCTTCGGCGAAGTTAACGCCCCGATCATTCAGGGCGCTCCGCTTGTTGAAGACCTCACCTTCACCGGCGCGTACCGCTATGCGGATTACTCGACGGTCGGCGGCGTGACGTCTTACGCGGCGGGCCTCAGCTGGACCCCGGTGGAAGGTGTCCGGGTCCGCGGTCAGTTCCAACAGGCCGTCCGTGCTCCGAACATCATCGAGCTCTTCCAACCGCAGGTGAACGGTTTCCCGAACATCGCGGACCCGTGCTCGAGCGGCAACGGCAACTTCGGCACCTACGACGCCGCGACGCAAGCCACCGTTACGGCGAACTGTACGGCTGACGGCGTGCCCGCCGCGACGGTCGGCACGGCGTTCCAGGCGAACGCGCAGATCGAAGGTCTGTTCGGCGGCAATCCGGACCTTGATGAAGAAACAGCGGAAACGTTCACCGTCGGTCTCGTCCTCGAGCCGTCGTTCATTCCGAGCCTCGTCATCACGGTCGACTACTACGAAATCGAAATCGAAGATGTGATCGGCACCGTGCCGGCGCAAACGATCTTCGATCTTTGCTACGTCGAAGGCGTCGGCTCATTCTGCGGACAGATCACCCGTCTGCCGAACGGCACGGTCGACATCTTCACCGCGGGCAACGTGAACTCGGCGTCTCTGACGACCGAAGGTCTCGACGTCTCGATCGACTACTCGCTCGATCTCGGCGGGCTGGGTACGTTCAGCGTCTACTCGCTGGCGAACTTCACCATGGAGAACGCCTTCCAGTCGCTTCCGACCGAAGCTTCGGTTGATTGCGCTGGCGTGTATGGCGGTTCGTGCGGCGAGCCGATCCCGGAGTACTCCTTCAACACGCGGTTCGACTGGAACTACGGCGACTTCGGCGCACGTCTTCGGTGGCAGCACACCGCCGCCGTCGACGATCAGAACCCGGCGGGCCTCTTCGTCCCGGGCGTCGACGCCTACAACCAGGTGGACCTGACGGTCTTCTACCAAGCGACGGACAACGTGTTCCTGAGCGCCGGTATCGAAAACCTGATGAACACGGACTACGTGCTCATCGGCGACGCTTCGGCGCAGCAGTCCAACACCTATCCGGCGACCTACGACACCATCGGTCGTACGTTCTTCGGCCGCGTCGTCCTCGAATTCTAATCGACGGCGATTTCGCAAGACCGGGCGGGCCTTCGGGCCCGCCCTTTTTTGTGCGCCCACCTCGGAAATCACTCACAAAAAAGTCCGAACCAGGCGGTTCGGACTTTTGCTTGTGGGGTCGTCTTAAGAACTACCGCGCCGCGGGCTTCCATAAATGGATGCCGCACTCGTCCTTGTCGGAGCCGGCCCAGCGACCGGCGCGGACGTCGTTCGGGTCTTCGGACGGGCGGGTGCACGGCCAGCAGCCGATGGACGGAAAGCCTTGCGCAACCAGAGGGTGCGGCGGCAGGTCGCGCTCGGCGAAGAGGGCGTCGATCTCCTCTTTCGACGCGCGCGCGAGCGGGTTCACCTTCACCTGGTCGCCAGCGGCCTCAAAAATCGGCAGGCGCAGGCGCCCGCCGCCATGGAACCGTTTACGGCCGGTGATCCAGGCGTCGAACCCGCCAAGCGCCGTATCGAGCGGGCGCACCTTGCGGATCTCGCAGCACGCATCCGTATCGCGTCGCCACAGATCGCCCTTCGGGTCCGCCGCCGCCAGATCTTCCGCCGCCGGTTGAATGTCGCGGACATCGGTAAGGCCGAGGCGCTTCTGCAGGTCCTTCCGATAGGTGAGCGTCTGCGCGAAGTGTTTTCCCGTCTCCAGAAAAACGACCGGCGTCGCCGGGTTCGCCTCCGCGACGAGCGCCAGCATCACCGCCGCTTCGGCGCCGAAGGAGGAAACGAGCGCGATGCGCCCTTTGAAAACGTCGTTGATCGCGGCGTTCAGGATCTCCGCGGGCGTCGCCTCCGAATGAAGGCGGTTCAGTTTTTCCGCCAGAGCTTCGGCGTCGTTGTCGTTCACGGCGGTCGCCGGCAGCGCGCTCATGCCGCTTCCTCCACCCGACGCCGGGCGCGACGGCGTTCGATGATGGTCACGCCGTCACCGTCGCCCGCCTGATAGCGCGGCCCCGCCGCCTCCAGCGCTGCGCAGGCGGCCTCCAGCTTGTCCTCGGCGAGGTCGGCGGAGGTGAAGCCGCAGCGGCGCATGTGGACGATCTGGTCGGGAAGAATTTCGCCTTCCGCGATCAACTCGCCGTCGAAGCCGATCTGTTGACGGATGATCCGCGCCTGCGAATAGGCGCGCCCGTCCTTGAAAGTCGGGAAGGCGAGGGCGACGCGTTCGGCGGCGCGGATGTCGTCAGCCAACGCGCGAGGGTCGGCGTCGTTTTCGAGGCGCAGGATAGCGTTGGCGCCGTGCTGACGCTCCGCTCCGGTTTTAAGATCAATGGTCGGCATAGATCGCCTCTTTGAACGGTTCCGCGCCAAGGCGGCGATAGGCTTCAATGAAGCGTTCGTTGTCGTTACGAAGTCTAAGATAAGCCTGCAGCAGACGGAGGATCGAGGAAACGGTCTCTTCCGCCGAGAGGCCCTTGCCGACGATCTCGCCGATGGCGGCGTTGTTCGACGGGTCGCCGCCGAGGGTGACCTGATAGAATTCTTCGCCCTTCTTATCGACGCCGAGAACGCCGATATGGCCGACATGGTGGTGGCCGCAGGCGTTGATGCAGCCGGATATATTGATCCGCACATCGCCGATCTCGTCTTCAATGCCCGCCGCCTCGACGCGCTTGGCCAGCTCCTGCGCGATGGGGATCGAGCGGGCGTTGGCGAGGTTACAATAGTCGAGCCCCGGGCAGGCGACGATATCCGTCGCGAGGCCGGAATTGGCGTTGGCGATCCCCGCTTCGGCGAGGCGCTGATAGACCGTATAAAGATCGCGCCGCCGGACATGCGGCAGCACCACGTTCTGCAGGTGCGTCACGCGCGCTTCGTCGAACGCGAACTCTGCGGCGAGGGCGGCGATCGCGTCCAGCTGATCCGCCGTCGCGTCGCCCGGCGCGGCGCCGACGGGTTTGAGGGAGATATCGACGATGGCGTAGGCGCCTTCGCGGTGCGGTTTCACATTGTGGTCGAGCCAGCGAGCGAAGGCGGCGTCCGCGGTGCGGGCGCGTACCATAGCCGCTTCCTCCTCGGCGCGCTCCTCCGCTGACGGATGCGCGAAGGCCGGCGGCGCAAAATAGGCGGCGATGCGGGCGCGTTCGTCTTCCGGCAGATCGACTTCAGGCGCGTCGATCAGCGCCCACTCCTCATCGACCTCCTTGCGGAACGCTTCGACGCCAAGCGCCTCGACGAGGATCTTGATGCGTGCCTTGTACAGATTATCACGGCGGCCATAGCGGTTATAAACACGCAGAATGGCTTCCAGATACGAGAGCAGCCGCTCCTTCGGCAGCCATTCGCGGATCGTTTCGCCGACACGCGGGGTGCGGCCAAGGCCGCCGCCGACAATGACTTCGAAGCCGACATCGCCAGCCGCGTTCCGGCGCATGTGCAGGCCGATATCGTGAACGCGCACGGCGGCGCGATCGGTCTCCGCGCCGGTCACCGCGATCTTGAACTTGCGCGGGAGGAACGAAAACTCCGGATGCAAGGTCGACCACTGACGGATGATCTCACACCAGACGCGCGGGTCTTCGATTTCATCGGGCGCCGCGGCGGCGTATTCATCCGAGGTGACGTTGCGGATGCAGTTCCCGGACGTCTGGATCGCGTGCATGTCGAATTCGGCGAGGGCGTCGAGAATATCTGGCGCATCGGCGAGTTTGATCCAGTTGAACTGGATGTTCTGGCGCGTCGTAAAATGTCCGTACCCACGGTCGAACCGCCGGGCAATGTCGCCGAGCCCGCGCAGCTGACGCGAGGAGAGGACGCCATAGGGGATCGCCACGCGCAGCATATAGGCGTGGAGCTGCAGATAGAGGCCGTTCATCAGGCGCAGCGGCTTGAAATGGTCCTCGGTGATCTCGCCTTTCAGACGGCGCGTCACCTGCCCGCGGAACTCAGCCGCCCGTTCACGGACGATCTCGGCGTCGAACTCGTCATATCGGTACATCAGGCGGCTTCCTCAATGTGGTCGGCGCCGATTTCCCGCTCCACGCGGGCGATCCAGGCGCGAACGTTCGGAAATTCGGCGAGATCGAACCCGCCTTCATGGGCGACGCGCGTATAGGCGACGAGGGCGATGTCAGCGAGGGTGAGGCGTCCGGCGGCGAGATACTCCGCGCCGAGGAGCGCGCGCTCCATGTGTTTCAGCGCTTTCAGGCCGCCTTCCATGAGCTTCTCGGGTATCTCCGCATCCGGACGGCCAAGGAACGCCTTCTGGAAACGGCGCACCGCGATGTAAGGCTCATGGCTGTACTGCTCCCAGAACAGCCACTCGTGGACTTTCGCACGATCGAACGGGTCGGCGGGCAGGAGGTCGCTTCCGGACGTCTCCGCCAGCCAGATGAGGATGGCGTTCGACTGGGCGAGGACGCGCCCGTCCGCCAGCGCCGCCGTCGGCGCCTGCCCGAACGGGTTCACGCGCAGGAACTCCTCCGTACGGGCGCCGCCGTTGACCACATCGATATCGACCCACGTGTAGTCGACGCCAAGAAGGTCCGCGGTCCAGCGCGTCTTCATGCAGTTGCCGCTGATGCAGTCGCCATAAAGGGTGAGGCCGGTCACGGGCGCGCCTCCGTCAGTTTTGCGAAGTGCGGATGAATGGTCGGGCCGACGGCACGGATCTCCTCGCGCAGGCGCGCGCGGCCGCCGGGCGTAGCGGGGGTGTCGAGATCCATGAGGTACGGTCCGACCACGATGGTTTCTTCGCGCGCGGCTTTCGCGAGCGCCGCATCGGCGGTCTCGCCGTCCAGAATGACGGCCTCGGCGAGTAAGGCGCTCCAGCCGCCTTCAGCGGTGAGATAGACCGTCTCGCCGGTCTTCAGATCGTTGGCAGTCACCGTCTTCATGCGGCGCTCCTTCCTTCAAGCGCGATGGCGACGAGGCCCTGGCCGTCCGCGCGTGCGGCGACTTCGCCGATGATGAGGGCGGCGGGGCCTTTGATGGCGGCCGCGTCGGAGAGCGCACCAAGATCGGCGAGGGCGCCTTTGATGATGCGTTGATCCGGGCGCGTTCCGTTTTCGATGATGGCGATCGGCGTCGCCGGACCGCGGCCCGCGGCGATCAACCGGTCGGCGATCGTCTGCGCGCGGGCGACGCCCATATAAACGACGAGGGTATGTCGCAGTGCGGCGAGGGCGGACCAGTCAAGACCGGGCTCGCCATCGTCTTTCGCGTGGCCGGTGACGAAGGTGACCGCCTGCGAAACATCGCGGTGGGTGAGCGGCGTGTTCGCCGCCGCCGCGCAGCCCGTCGCCGCCGTGACGCCCGGCGTCACCGTGTAAGGAACGCCCGCGGCGCTCAATTGGTCGACTTCTTCGCCGCCGCGCCCGAAGACGTACGGGTCGCCGCCCTTCAGGCGCACGACGCGCTTGCCGTCCTTCACGAGGCGGATCATCAGATCGCCAATCTCCGATTGCGGCATGGTGTGGTTCGCGCGGCGTTTGCCGACGGCGATGCGCTCGGCGTCGCGCCGGGCCAGGTCAAGGATCTCCGGCGCGACAAGGCTGTCATAGAGGATGACATCCGCATCCTGCAGCAGGCGGAGCGCTTTCAGCGTCAGCAGCTCCGGGTCGCCCGGGCCGGCCCCGACGATATGCGCGACGCCTGCGGGCGCCTCGTCAGCATTCAGGAGCGCCAGCGCGGCGCGACGGGCGGCGGGTTCGTCGCCCTCCAGGGCCGCAGCCGCGGCGGGGCCGTCGAAGAAGCGCTCCCAGAACCGGCGGCGCGCGGCTTCATCGGGGAGAGCGGCGGCGACCGTCTTGCGCAGCGAGCGGGCGAGGTCGAGGAGCGCGCCGGTGCGCTGGGGGATCAGTGCTTCGATGGCGCGGCGAAGGCGTCGACCGAACACGGGCGCCGCGCCGCCGGTCGAAACGCCGACGACGAGATCGCCGCGGTCGATCATGGAGGGGACCGTAAAGTCGCAGAGCTCCGGGCGATCAACGACATTCACGGGCACGCGCGCCGCACGGGCGGCCTCGGCGATACGCGCGTCCAGCTCCGCGTCGTCCGTCGCGGCGACGCAGAGGACCGCGTCTGCAAGCGCCTCAGAAAGTGTGCTCATCGAGGCGAATTCGGCCTCAGCGAATTCCTCGCGCGCCAACGCGCTTTCGTCGTCCGACAGAAACCGCAGGCGCGCCCCGGCCTTGGCGAACAGCCGCGCTTTTCGCGCCGCCGTCTCCCCGTCGCCGGCGATGACGACGAGGCGGTCCTTCACATCAAAGAAGGCGGGAAAATACCGCATGGCGCGATCCTTGGTTGCGATGTGCTTTGGCTGCGACGTTCTTGTCGCCAAGCTGATTTAAGTTTTTCTCGTTGATGCGCCGCAAAATGGAAGCGGCGAATTCGACCGTGTTTCGCCAAGATGCGCGCTTGATGCAGCGGAACAAGCGAAAATTTGTGGACTTCAGGCTGAGGAAAACTTACAGGCCTAGGCGCGGCGTGCATCGGGGTGGGGCGCGCCATATGCTTTAGAAAATCTGATCTCGGTCACGTGATGAAACGATTACCGCCCCTGAACGCCCTGCGCGCCTTTGAAGCCGCCGCCCGGCACCTTTCTTTCTCTCGCGCCGCGGATGAGCTTTCCGTCACTCCGGGCGCGGTCAGCCAGCAGATCAAGGCGCTGGAGGACTTTGTCGGCGCGCCGGTTTTTCGCCGTGAGAAGAAGGGGCTCCTCCTCACAGACGCCGCTCAGCAGAGCCTGCCGGCGCTTCGCGACGCGTTCCGGCTGCTGGAGGAGGCGTCCGGCCGCCTCACCGCCGGGCGCGACGGCGGCAAGCTCGCGATCTCCGTCGCGCCGTCTCTCGCGTCGAAATGGCTGGTGCCCCGGCTCGACAGCTTCCACGCCGCCCATCCGGACATCGATGTCTGGATCAACGCGGATATGAGCGTCATCGATTTCGCGGTCGATGATGTTGATCTCGCCATCCGCTACGGTGCGGGCCGCTATCCCGGCCTCGCCGTCGATCTTCTGATGAACGAAACCATCGTGCCGGTGTGCAGCCCGGCGCTGCTCAAGGGCGAACACGCGCTCCATGAGCCCGAAGACCTCGACGGCGTGACGCTGCTTCATGACGGCAGCCCGGATAACGACGAGACCTGTCCGACCTGGTCCATGTGGCTGAAGGCGGCGGGCGTCAAAGGCGTCGACGGAACGCGCGGGCCGGTCTTCAACCAGTCGAGCCTCGTTATCGAGGCCGCCGTCGCCGGGCGCGGCGTCGCCCTCGCGAAATCCGCACTCGCGGAAAGCGATCTCGCCGCCGGACGCCTCGTCGTGGCCTTCGACGTCGCGACGCCCATCGCCTTCGCCTACCATCTCGTCCGCCCGCCGGCGCATGATTCCAACCCGGCGGTGCGGGCCTTCATGGACTGGGTGAAGGGTGAGGCGGGGTAGGCCATTGCACGCTCTCAGGAGTGCGCTACCCTCGGCGTGAAAAGAGCGTGATCGGTCACGCCGGAGGGGTCATATGAGGGTCATCGCGCGACTGGTCGCCGCTTCAATTTTGCTCGTCTCATCCATCTCGGGGGCGTCTGCGCAGGCGCCGAGCCTGAGCGATATGCTGAACCCGAGCGTCAGTCTGGTCGCGCTATCGCCTTCTGGTCGGTATGTCGCCGTCGCGAAGAATGCGCCGCGGCTCAGCGAGGAGATGCGAAAACGACAGAAGGAGGAAGATTCGGCCATCCTCATTCTTGATCTCGAAGCCGGTCGAGCGGTGGCGAACATCGGATTGGAGTCCCGCACGATCGCTCTGGACTGGGCGTCCGACGACTACCTCATCGCCAATCTCACCAAAGGCGAAACGATCCGGGCCTTCGGCCGCGCGTTCCGCGATATCGGACTGGTTCGGACGCTGAGGATCTCTCGGGACGGCGGCGATGCGTTTGAAATTTTCAAGCGGACGCGCGCAGACGAATTCGGCGCCAACGCGCAGATCCTCCGTAAGCTCCCGGACGACCCCG
Organism: uncultured Caulobacterales bacterium; assembly: GCA_964342855.1. Lineage (GTDB taxonomy): Bacteria > Pseudomonadota > Alphaproteobacteria > Caulobacterales > Parvularculaceae > JBCBJX01. The sequence continues at coordinate 14,779 of CAYFIB010000028.1, read as the reverse complement.
AGCACATGATTTTCACCGCGGACCTTCGCGCCGGGTCGGGCGTCTATAAGGTCAACATCATGACCGGCGACTATGAGCCGATCTATGTCGGCCGCGAAGGCGACAGTTATGTGCTGAACAACGAGCTGGAGCCGGTCTTCCGCGTCAATCAGAACAACCGCGGCAACGTCGTGCGTTGGTACGGAAGCGGGGACGCCGGCAAGAACTGGTACAAGATCACCGAGTTCGTGACGTTCACCTCGGGGAACCAGCCGCCGCCCTTCCAGCCGGTCGGCGTCACGTCGGATCCCAACCGCATGCTGGTGATCGCACCACAGCGGGGCGACGGCCCGACTGGCGTCTACGAGTATGATGTCAGTACGCGCGATTACACCAAGACGGTGTTCGAGCACCCGGCGGCTGATGTCGATAACTTTCTTGAGGATGAAGGACGCAAGACGCGTCAGCGCGTCATCGTTCAGGATCGCAAGCGGGAGACGACCTATCTCGATCCGCAGTACCAAGAGTTACAAGCCCAGCTGGAAGAGTATTTCGGCGACACGGTTTTCGTGTCGATCCGCGATTGGACGGTCGATGAAAAGAAAGCCCTGATCTATATCGAAGGGCCGACGGTTCCCGGCGAATACTACCTCCTCGACCGCGTGGCCGGTTCCATCAGCCTCCTCTTCCGCACCCACAATGGCGTGCCGAGCGTCGCTCTCGGCGAGGTTGAGATCCTCGAAGCGCGCATGAGCGACGGCAAGCAGATCTTTTCCTACGTCACGCACCCCGTCGGGGGGCGAGACAAGAAAGCGCCGCTGATCGTCATGCCGCACGGCGGCCCGCAGGCGCGCGATAATTTTGAGTTCGGGCCGTTTCCGTTCCCGCAGGTGTTCGCCAGCCGTGGTTACCGCGTTATTCAGACCCAGTTCCGCGGCGGCGGGGGCTACGGATGGGCTTTTGCGAAAGAAGGGCATGGCGAATACGGTCGCCGCATCCAGAAAGATGTCTTCGAGAGCGCGCAGGTGCTGATCGACCGCGGTCTGGCGGAGCCGAAGAACGTGTGCACCTGGGGCTGGAGCCATGGCGGGTACGTCGCGGCCGCCGCAACCTTCCTCAACGCTGACGTGGTCGCGTGCGCCGTCGCCGGCGCTTCGGGCGATCTCGACCTGATCGAAGGCGTTCGTCAGGAGCGAGAGGACTTCGGCGCCAACTCCACCGCTTATCAGTACTGGAAAGACGCCAAGGGCGATCCGGCGACGGATTCTGAACGCATGATCGCGGTGTCGCCGGCGCGCAACGCGGAAAAAATCAACGTCCCGCTGATGCTGCTGCACGGCGAGGACGATACGACCGTCCCTGTCGAGCAGTCGCGTATCATGCGACGCGCGATGCGCCGCGCCGGCAAGGAAGACCTGCTGGTGTATAAAGAGTATAAAGATGAGGCGCACACGCTTACGCGCGCCAACTGGATCGACGCGCTCGAGCGCTCGCTCGAGTTTTACGACGATCATCTGGAAAAGTAGCGGCGTTTCGTTCGCCGCTGCCACCGTCAGCGCAAACGCCTTCGCACTGAAGTTACGTCAGCAAACGTGTAAAGAAGATTTGTAGAGCCATGAAAATCCTGAAGCCATTCGCCGTCCTCATCGCTGTCGCTGTTCTCGGGGTCGGCGCCGCCCCGCATCATGCGCATGCGGCGCCGCCGACGATTGAGGATCTGATCATGCCGAGCGTCAGCGTCGTCGCCCTGTCGCCGTCGGGGCGTTACCTCGCAGTCGCGAAGAACGCGCCGTTCATGACCGAACGTATGGAGCGCGAGCGCGGGGCCGGGCAATCCGCCATTCTGGTGCTGGACATCGATGAGGGACGCGCCGTCGCCAATATCCCGACGGAAACTCGAACGCTCGACATCAAGTGGGCGAACGACGAATACTTCGTCGTCAACCTGTCAAAGGGCGAAACGGTGCGTGCGTTCGGGCGGGCGTTTCGGGACATTCCGCTTATTCGTACATTGACGATCAAGCGTGATGGAAGTGAGGTCAACGAAATCTTCAAGCGATCTCGCGCTGACGATTTTGGCGCGAACGCCGAGATCATTCGTACGCTGCCCGATGATCCCGAGCACATGATCATGTCCGCTGATTTGCGGGCCGGGTCCGGCGTCTACAAGGTGAACGTGTTCAATGGCGAGTATGAGCAGATCTTCGTTGGCCGGAGCAATGACGGCTATGTGCTGAATAATGAGCTGAAGCCCGTATTTCGCGTCAATCTCAACAATCGCGGCAATGTCGTCCGATGGTACGCCAGCGCCGACGGGGGCGCGAACTGGTACAAGGTGACGGAATTCGTGACCTTCACCTCGGGGAACCAGCCGCCGCCGTTCCAGCCGGTCGGCGTCACGTCGGATCCCAACCGCATGCTGGTGATCGCGCCGCAGCGGGGCGATGGCCCGACGGGCGTCTATGAGTACGATGTGAAGACCCGTCAGTACACGCGGACGATTTTTGAACATCCGCTGGCGGACGTGACGGACTTTCGTGAAGACGAAGGTGCCCGACTTCGCCAGCGCGTCATCGTTCAGGATCGGAAATTCGAGACGACGTACTTCGACCAGAAGTACCAGGCGATCCAATCCGGGCTGGAAGACTTCTTCGGCGGCGACGTGAACGTCTCGATCCAGGAATGGTCGAACGACGAGCAGCGTGCGGTCGTTTACGTCAATGGTCCGGCGTACCCGGGCGAGTACTGGCTGTTCGACCGCAGAGTCGGTTCGGTGACGCTGCTCTTCCGGACGCGCGACGGCGTCTCGCTTGACCAGCTCGGCGAGGTGGAAATTCTCGAAGCGCGCATGAGCGACGGGCGCAACATTTATTCCTACGTCACGCACCCCGCTGGCGGACGAAACAAGAAGGCGCCGCTGATCGTCCTGCCGCATGGCGGGCCGCAGGCGCGCGACAGCTTCGCGTACAGCTTCATCGCCGAAAATCAGGTGTTCGCCAGCCGCGGTTACCGCGTCATCCAGACTCAGTTCCGTGGCGGCGGCGGGTACGGATGGTCGTTCGCGCGTGAGGGGCATGGCGAATGGGGCGATCGCATCCAGAAAGACGTGTTCGAAAGCGCGCAGGTGCTGATCGATCGCGGCCTCGCTGAGAAGAAGAATATCGGCGTCTGGGGCTGGAGCCATGGCGGCTACGTCGCCGGCGCGTCCGCCTTCCTCAACACGGACGTGATCTCCTGCGCCGTCGCGGGGGCGGGCGTGTTCGATCTTCGCGCCATGATCAATTGGGAGCGGGATACGGACGGCGCGAGCTCCACCTCGTATCTCTACTGGAAAGACGCGATTGGCGATCCGCAGACCCAGCGTGAGAAGCTGAACGCCGCGTCGGTCGCCGAGAACGCTGACAAGGTGAGCGTGCCCCTCATGCTGCTGCACGGCGATGAAGATTTCACGGTTCCCGTGGAGCAGTCCCGCATCCTGCGCCGCGCGATGCGCAAGGCCGGAAAAGGCGGCCTCCTGTCGTATAAGGAGTATGATGACGAACCGCACACGCCGACCCTCGCGAACTGGGTCGACATCTGGGAGCGCTCGCTTGATTTCTTCGGCGAGTGCCTCGAGAAGTAATTCTCGCAACTTGCGGCATCTAACGAAAACGCGCCTCCGACGGGGGCGCGTTTTTTGTGCGCCAGCGTGAAGGCGCGCGGCTTGAAAAGCGGCGCGGGCGCGGCTCAATAGCGCGATGGCCGTTCCTGCCCTCAGCGCCCTCCTTTTCTTTCTCGCCCTCTGGGCGCTTCATGGCTGGCTCGTGGAGCGCAGCCCGTGGCGGGAGAGGACATTGACCGCGCGGATGCAGGAGGCGCGTCGTCGGTGGGCGGAGCGCCTGTTGACGCGGGATTTCCGCATCATCGACGCTTCGATCATCGGCGGGCTGCAGAACGGGACGGCGTTCTTCGCGTCCACCTCGCTTCTCGCCATCGGCGGCGCCTTCACGCTCTTCAACAACGCCGACCGGGTGCTAACGGCTTATGACGCGATTTCGCTTGCGCCGGACCTGACGCTGGCCGAGCTGGAGCTGCGCATTCTCGGGCTCCTGCTCGTCTACGCCTATGCGTTCTTCAAATTCTCCTGGTCCTACCGGCTCTTCAACTATGTCTCGATCCTGATCGCCTCGGCGCCCATGGTGGCGGACGGCGCGCCGGAGGACGAGATGCGCGCCGCCGTCGCTCGGGTCGCGGAGATGAACATCGCCGCCGCGAAGGAGTTCAATCGCGGCCAGCGGGCGTTCCTCTTCGCCATCGGTTATCTCGGTTGGTTCCTCGGCGACCTCGCCTTCGTCGCCGGGACGGCGCTCACCTTCGCCGTTCTGCTCATGCGCCAGTTCGCCTCGCCCGCGCTCGCGGCCGTCTCGCGATAACGACTCGACTCCGCGTTCTCAGTCGTTCATGCTCTGTTCTGCGCCGCACAGGCGCGGAGAGAGGAGAACGCCCATGGACCTGCCCTGGAACCCGGAACTGAAAGCCGTCGCCGAGAAACTCTACGCCCACTGCGAAGCGCATACGGAGCTGCAGGGCCTCGACGAGCTCTACGCCGCCGACGCCGTTTCCGTCGAAGCCCTCGCCATGGGCGATATGGGCGCGGAGGCGGCCGGCCTCGACGCCATCAAGGGCAAGCACGCCTGGTGGAACGAGACCATGGAGGTCCATGGGGGCGAGATGAAAGGCCCTTATCTCCATGGCGACGACCGTTTCGCGATCTGGTTCCAGGTCGACGCCACGGACAAAACCACCGGCGAACGCAACCTCATGACCGAGATCGGCGTCTACACCGTGAAGAGCGGCAAGATCGTGCGCGAGGAATTCTATTACGCGCTGTAATCGACTGCGGCGTTCAAGGCGTGGGCGGTGTAAGAGCGGGGCATGACCAAACCCGCCATCGCCACCTCCCGCAAACTGCCTGACGGCCTCGTCGCCGGGCTCGCCGATTTTGATCTTCGCCAGCCCGCCTCCGAAGCCGAGGCGGGGATCGACGGGCTGCTCGCCCGCGCCGAGGGCTGCGCCGTCGTTTTCGGCACCGCCTTTGACGATCTCGATGCGGACTTCTTCGCCCGCGTCCCGGCCTCGGTGAAGCTCGTCGCCTCTTATGGCGTCGGGGTCGACCATATCGATCTCGCCGCCGCCAAAGCGAAGGGCGTCATGGTCTCCAACACGCCGGAGGTTTCGACGCCCTGCCTCGCGGACACGACCATGGGCCTCGTCATCGCGGCCATGCGCAATTTCCGCAAAGGCCTCGATGTCGCGCGCACCGGCGTCGGCCGGGGGCTGCTCGATATCGGCGATTGGGGGCTTCGCGTCTCCGGCAAGACCCTCGGCATCGTCGGCATGGGGAATGTCGGCAAGGCGCTGGCGCGCCGGGCGTCGGGCTTCGACATGCGCGTGCTGCACCACACGCGCACGCCGTCCGCCGAGATCGAGGCGGAGACCGGCTCGACGCACGTGCCCCTCGATCAACTCCTCGCCGAAAGCGACATCGTCTCGCTCCACTGCCCGCTAACGCCGCAGACCGAGCGGATGATCGACGCGGCGGCAATCGCGTCCATGAAACAGAGCGCGACCCTCATCAACATCGCCCGCGGCCCGCTGGTCGATGAGACGGCGCTCCTCGCGGCGCTCAATTCCGGCAAGCTCTTCGCCGCGGGGCTCGACGTTTTCGAGACCGAGCCCGGCGAGATCCGCAAAGACCTGCGCGACCACCCGAAGGTCTTCTGCCTGCCCCACATCGCCTCGACGACCTTTGAAAGCCGCATCCAGATGGCCGAACGGCTGATCGAGAACATCAAGGGCCATGTCGAGACCGGCGAGCCGCGGGACCGGGTTATATAGTTCTAACCATTTGATCTGGAATGATTTTTCGAATAATTCGGCGCTAAACTGTATAGGCTATATATATCGATGGCGTGATCGCCCGCGGCGTGGCGCGTCTCGATCGCCTCTTCCCGGACGCTCACCAGCATATGCTATATAATTCAAACGATATACACTATACAATTCGCCCGACTCGCCGACAGGATTTCGCCGCCGATGCGCTTCCCGCAAATTCCGCCTGATATGGCCAAGGTGCTGGCCGATTGGACGAAAGAGGACGCCGACAGCGCTTGGGAGCTGATATTCAAGGCTCAGAAGGTCGGCGTGAGCGATCCATATCTGCATTGGGAGGAATTTCGTCGCCGGCCGGCGACGGAAGGGCGCAGCCCCGAGCGCTCCTGGGCGCTCATTCGGATGGCGCGCCAGACGGCGGCGCGAAAAACGCCGTTCGCCGACACCTCGGAAACGGTCTTCAGCTATGTCGAAACGCCGCAAATCCGCCGCCGGCTTCATGAGATCGACAGCGAAGCTCGGGGAAGTCTGGGCGCCGCAGCGCCGCTTCCCGGCGCTGCGGCGCCGATACGATATCTTGTCAAATCGCTGATTGAGGAGCCGTTCAGCAGCTCGGCCCTCGAAGGCGCCGCCACGACGCGCGCCGATGCAAAGAAGATGATCGAAACGAATGCGCGCCCCCGAACGCGCGACGATCAGATGATCTTGAACAACTATCAGGCGATGCGCTTCGTCAAGCAGCATGCGGATGAACCACTCTCGCCGCGGCTCATTCATGAAATTCACGAGATAATCGTTGAAAAAGCGATCGATCTCCCTGAAAAGGCCGGCGTTTTCCGGACAGCGGCCGACAGCATCAACGTTGTCGATGAACGGGATGACGAAATACTTCATACGCCGCCTGAGGCGGCGCAGCTGTCAAAGCGCATGGACCTCCTGTGCGCGTTCGCAAACGGCGACGGAGATGCGGGCGAGTTCACTCATCCGGTCATCCGCGCGATCGTCCTTCATTTCATGCTGGCGTACGATCATCCATATTACGATGGAAACGGACGGACGGCCCGCGCGCTGTTCTACTGGAGCATATTGAGGAGCGGGTACTGGCTGTTGGAGTACGTATCGATCAGCCGGATCTTCAATCGCGCCCCGACGCGCTACTACAGATCGTTCCTGCACGTCGAAACGGATGGGGCGGACCTAACGTATTTCATCATCGATCAGCTTGAAACGATCGCGACCGCCCTGAAGGAGCTGAAGTCCTACCTGCAGGCGAAATCTCGGGAAATCGCCGACGTCGAACTGGCGATTGAAGCCTCGGCGCTGCATAAGCGCCTCAACCATCGCCAGCTTCAGTTGATCAACGACATGGCTCGCAATCCCGAACTCCGGTTCACGATCACGGCGCATGAGAAAGAGGCTCGCGTCTCTCGTCTGACGGCGCGCAAGGATCTGGAGGGGCTTGTCGAGCTTGGCCTGGCGAGCAAGCGTCGGGCGGGGCGTCACGCGGAATACCGGGCGGCGCCGGCCCTGCCTTCCAGAATCGCCGCGACGCGGCCCCGCCCATGACCACCCTCGGCCTCGGCGTTCTTTCCTGGAAAGGGTTCGACAGTCTTTCGGCGTCGCTGGAGAGCTACGCCTGCGAGGGGCTGTTCGAGCTGTTCGACGAGCGCCTCCTGTTCCTGCCGGAGGTTTCGGACGAGGGCCGCGCCATCGCCGCGCGGTTCGGGCTGCGTGCGGAAGGCTCGGAAAAGAACCTCGGCATTCTCGGCGGCTTCCGGGCGCTCGCTTCGGCGATGACGTCGGACATCGTCGTGCTGCTGGAAAACGACTGCCCGCTGATCGAGCCGCGCGCCCTCGCCGAGGTCCGCATCAACGAGGCGCGGGCGGCGCTGGAAGCGGGCGCGGTCGACGTTTTCCGCATGCGCTCGCGAATGAGCCCCGGCCAGCGCTTTCAGGCGCTCGAGAAATACCGGGCGATGTTCCCGGCGGACGACGCGCCGGCGCCGCGGAAACTTGCCGCCGCGCTCCATCGCGCCGTACGGTCGGACAAAGCGCGGCGGCTGACGGGCGGGGCGCTCTACGCCTCCGACGCGCCGGAGGCGCTGCATCCGCGGTTCATCGAAAAGCGCCCCGAGGGCTGGTGGCGGGTTTCCTCGGCGGTGATGACGTGGACGAACCAGTCGATCATGATCCGCCGGGACTTCTTTCTCGACACCATCATCGCGCACGCGGCGGCGCACCCGTCCTCGCGCACGGTCAACGGGTTCCCGGACCTTGAGAAGGAGCTGAACACGCCCTGGTGGCGGCGTTCGGGCTTCCGGATCGGCGTCGGCGAGGGAATCTTCACCCACGAGCGCATCTGATCCCGCCGCCCGTCGTGCTCACGGCGTCTTGACGGAGAGGGGGAGGCTTTCTACGCCCCGATGGCTTCCGCCCGCCGTCCCCCGGAGTTTCCGCGTTGAAAACCGTCATCTGCATGAAATGGGGCGCCCGCTACGGGGCGGAGTACGCCAACCGGCTCTATTCCATGGTGCGCCGGAACCTCGCGGGCGACTTCCGTTTCATCTGTTTCACGGACGACAAAACGGGCCTTCTCCCGGAAATCGAATACAAGCCGCTGCCGGAGATCGAGCTGCCCGAGCGCGTGCGCTGGCTCCCTTGGCGGAAAATCTCCCTCTGGCGCCCTGATCTTGGCGGCGACATCGAAGGCGAGGCGCTCTTTCTCGATCTCGACATCATCATAACCGGCCCGCTGGATGACTTCTTCACCTACCGGCCGGGCGAGATCTGCATCATCGAGAACTGGACCCAGAAGGGCGAAGGCATCGGCAACACCACCGCCTATCGCTGGCGCATCGGCGAGCATGCCGAGATTTACGAGAACTTCGCACGCGACCCGGAAGCGGTGCTCGGACAATTCCGTGCAAGCCAGCAATACGTCTCCGCCTGCATTCCGGAAAAAGTCTATTGGCCGAAGGAATGGTGCGTCAGCTTCAAGCACTCTCTGTTGCCGTCTTTCCCGATGAACTGGGTGAAGACGCCGGAGCTGCCGGACGATGCGCGCCTGATCGCGTTCACCGGCCATCCGGACCCGGACGAAGCCCTTGAGGGGCGCTGGAAGGCGCCGCTACACAAACGGATCTACAAGCACGTGAAACCGACGCCGTGGATCGCCGAGCACTGGAAATGACCCGCGGAGACCAATCGGCATGAAAACCGTCGCCTGCATGAAGTGGGGGACCCGCTACGGACCGGAGTACGTGAACCGGCTCCATGCGGCCGTCGAACGCCATCTTACCGGCCCAAAACGGTTCGTGTGCTTCACGGACGACCCGAGCGGGCTTGTCGAGGGCGTCGACGCGTTGCCGTTGCCGGAGATCGAGCTCCCCGAACGCGTGCGCTGGTTGCCGTGGCGGAAAATCTCACTCTGGCGCTCGCAGCTCGCGGACCTTTCCGGCGATGTTCTGTTTCTCGATATCGATGTCGTCATCCTCGGCTCGCTGGATGAGTTTTTCGAGTTCGCGCCGGGGCGCTTCTGCGCCATCGAAAACTGGACGCAGAAAGGGCAGGGCGTCGCCAATACGTCCGTCTTCCGCATGCGGATCGGCGAGAACGCGGATATCTTCGACACCTTTGAGGCGGACCCGGAGGCGGTGCTCGCCGCCTACCGCATCGAGCAGCAGTTCGTCAGCTCCATGACCGCTGACATGAAGTTCTGGCCGGACGGCTGGTGCGCGAGCTTCAAGCACGATCTCGTGCCGAAGTTTCCAATGAACTGGCTTCAGTCCCCGGCGCCGAAGCCGGAGACGAAGGTCGTCGCGTTTACGGGCCGTCCGGACCCGGATGAAGCGGCGGAGGGGCGCTGGCCCGCCCCCTGGTACAAGAAGTTCTATAAGCACGCGCGCCCGGCGCCGTGGATCACGGAGCGATGGGTATGACGGACGCCGCTGAGAAAGCCGCCGCGCAGGAGGCGCTCGCCGCGGCGCCCTTCGGAACCTATGCGCTCTCCGGCGCCGCCGCCGCCGCGCGATCGATCGCCGGCGCCGCGCCCGTCGGGTTCATCGGCAAACAGGCGCGCTCCATCGCGTTCCGGGTCGCGGACGGCAAAGCGAAACGCCCGCGCGATGTGGAGGTGTTTCCGGGCCAGAAGGCGCGGCTTCATCCCTATGACAACATCTGCGAAAAGCGCGTCTTCATCGCGCCGCAGCTCTGGGATCCGGCCGAGCGCGGCCGCATCGCGCGCGCTGCGGCGGAAACGGCGCGCCCGGACTTCATCTTTCTCGATGTCGGCGCGAATGTCGGGCTCTACACCCTCTTCGCGCGCTCCGCGGCGCAGGCCGCGGGCAAGGCGTTCCGCGCCGCGTGCGTGGAGCCGGCGATCACCGTGCGCGAACGCCTGCGGACGAACATGGAAGCGAGCGGCGCGACGGACGACGTCGCCGTCTTCGGTTGGGCGGCGACGAGCGCGCCCGCCGAACTGAAGCTCGTCATGACCGCCCGAAATCGCGGCGAAACGCGCGTCGCTGATGCGGGCGAGGGCGGCGAGACGGTCACGGTCCCCGGTCGTCCGTTAACGGAGGTGCTCGCCGCGACCGGGTTCCCGCGCGTCGACGCCATGAAGATCGACGTTGAAGGCCACGAGCTGGAAGCGTTCAAGGGGCTCTACGAGGTCGGCGACCCGGCGCTCTTTCCGCGCCTCGTCGTCATGGAGCAGAAGCGCGGCGGCCCTGACGACGCGCTCGATTACCTGCTCGCCAAGGGTTACAAAATCGAACTGCAGACCAAGATGAATGCAGTTCTGATCCTCTGAAGGAGACCCGTTCGTGAGCGACCTGCCCCGCTGCTATTTCGCGTTCCGCAGCCCGTTTTCGCGCCTCGGCCTGCACAAGCTCGCGCGCGCGGGCGTCGACATCGAGCTTTTGCCGTTCCTTGGCCCGCCGGACGGCGTCCCCTTCATGGACCCGATGGGGAGCCCGCTGAAGCGCAGCTACTTCGCCAAGGACGCGGCGCGCATGACCGCGCGGATGGGGCTTCCTATCGCGCTTCCGAAACCGTTCGAGGTCGATATGGCGTCGCCGGCGGGTCTCTTTTTCCTCGCCAACGAGGCGGGCAAAGGGCTCGACTACGCCATCGCCGTCTCCGACGCGCGATGGGGCGAAGGCAAGGACATCTCTGATCCTGCGCTTCTCGCCGACATTCTGACGGGTCTCGGTCTCGACCCGGCGCTCGTCGATCAGGTCGCCGGCAGCGCGGCTGTCACCGCCGGTGTGGCCGCGACGAAGACGAAAACCGCCGAAGACGGTGTTTTCGGCGTGCCCTTCCTCGTTTCGGGTGAGGACAAGTTCTGGGGACATGACCGGATCGACCTCTTTCTCGAGGCGAGCCCGAACTGAGGCGACCGCACGTGCCTTTCGGGGCGCAGCGAGCGGGAAATGCGACGGACCGACGGCTCTTTCCTTGACAGCGGGCGGGGCCTTGGCGAGCTTTCCAGAGGGTTAATCCGGGGAACTGACGTGGGCGATTTGGAAGCGAAACTCTTCGGCGCGGCCATGGCGGCGGGCGTTGCGGCCGGTGCGATCGTGTGGAGCGGCTCGCCGCTCGCCGATCAGATCCGCCCGGACGGCGTGCGCATGGCGCGCATGGACGCCTGCGCTGCGGACGACAACGTCTTCACCGCTGAGTTCGCGCCGGTCGCCGATGTTCTGTCGCTGACGCCGATGCGGGTGGATCTCGACAATGGCGAGCACGGCCGCGTCAGCGTTCGCACGCGCCGCGGCGCGACGCCGAGCGATCGCGCGGAAATTGGCGCTTTCGCCGCCGCGGATGGCGAAGTGCTCTCGGTTTCCGGTGATCCGGCGTCCGGCTTCTCGGTCGATGTTCAGCCCTGCGACGGCGTTCTGGTGCGCTATGAAAACGTCGCCAAGCTCTCGCCGCGCATCGCCGCCATCCGCGACGGCGTCACCGAGGATCGTTCGATCTCCGGCGGCGACCGCATCGGCTCCGGCGTCGGCTTCGATTTTCTGGTCGCGGACCTGCGCAAGGCGCCGCGCTTCGAGCGTCGCCTCGGCGTCGATGCTCAGCGCATCGCCGCGTCGGCGAAATGCCCGCTCGATTTCATGCCGCACGACATGAAGGCGGAGTACCGCTTCAAGCTCGGCGACGATTGGGGCCTGCGCCGCGCGCGCGGCGAGGCGGCTTGCGGCGGCGTGGAGACGACGGCGGTTTCCGCGAAGGGCGTGTGGAAATCCGCTGAGCGCGAAGGCTTCGCCATGAGCTTCCGCGATGACCCGTTCGATGCGCGCCGCGGGATCATGCAGATCGGCGGCCAGGTTTCGCCTATCGCCCATCACATGGTCGAACTGCCCCGCGCCGATCTTCTCACGCGTATCGACATCGCGCGCTCCGACTTCGTTTTCGACCGCGGCGAGGAAGACGGTCTCGTCAATGTCTTCCCGGCGAAAGGCGACACGCGCGTTCACTGCATCGAAGGCCTGCGCTCAAGCGATGCGGGCGCACGCCTTTCAGCCGTGGCGCTGGTTTCGCTGACGACGTCGCCAGAGGGCGATGATGAGCTTTCCATGGAGATGCGGGACGAGGCCTCGCGCTGCAGCGATCTGGAGCAGCCCTGGCGCTTCTCCGCCGCGCGCCTGAAATACGCGCGCTGAAGTCGGGCCCCAAAGATCACTGCATGGAAAAGCAAAAAGCGCGGCGAGAGCCGCGCTTTTTTGTTTTGAGCAGATGGGTCGGCTTCAGTAGATGAAGGACCAGAGCGTGCTGGCGGACGGCAGCTGCAGCCAGCTTCGCGTTTCTTCTTCCGCGCCGCGCTCGAAGCCGGAGAGCGTCATCGCGCAGAAGGTGCTGACGGCGAGAAGCGCGAACACCGAGGCTGCGGCGCGCTTCGCGCCAGTCGCGGATTTGGTTTTTGTTTTGTCGCGGCTCCGCATGGGAGTCTCCCCGTCTCTCCTATCGATGCATATCGGTGCGAGACGCGCGCGCGTCAAGGCGTCGCAGATTTAAAAGCGTCCATATTCGCGGATGCGTCCGGCGAAGCGGACGTGACCGGTCCGCCGAAACTGAGCGCCGCCGTCGCGAAAAAGGCTGCCGTGGCGGCTTTTACAAGCTGAATGACTTCCGCGACGTCCACCGGCGCGCATCCTTTCCCCAAGCGTTCGGGCAGGCTGCGGCGTCTTTACGCGCTCCACAAGCGAACGCTCGCCATGGGAGAGCGCTGCGCTACGTTGACAGGCGTCGCGCACTTCAGAATGGTCCGCGGCGTTTCCCACCCTCCGAAAGGGCGCTCATGACATCCTCCAGCGATCCGCGGCCGGTCTCGCCGCACCTTTCGATTTGGCGCTTCACGCCGACCATGGCGGCTTCCATCACCCACCGGGCGACGGGCGTCGCGCTTTATGGCGGTACGCTGTTTCTCGCGATCTGGCTGATCGCCGCCGCGAGCGGGCCGGAAGCCTTCGGTCAAGTCTCCGCGCTGTATTCGTCGTTCATCGGGCGCCTCGCTCTCTTCGGATGGACGTGGGCGGTGCTCTTCCACCTGATGAACGGTCTGCGCCATTTCTTCTGGGACGCCGGTCGCGGCCTCGCGCCGCAGACGGCTTCCTCGACGGCGGTCTTCATCTATGTCGCATCCGTCGTTCTCGCGGTCGCCATCTGGGTCGCGGGCTACGCAGCCAAAGGAGCGCTGTGATGAGCGAAGTCGCAAAACCGCGCGCCGACATGCGCACGCCGATGTCGCGCGTCTACGGCCTCGGCTCCGCCAAGGCGGGTACGGACCATTTCATCGGTCAGCGGGTGACGGCGATCGCGCTCGTTCCGCTCGTCCTCATCTTTCTTGTGGGGCTCATCACCCATGCGGGCGCCGGGTACGAAGAAGTGCGCGGCTGGATCGCGTCGCCCATGGGCGCCGCGCCGCTGCTCCTTCTTCTCCTCGCGGGCTTTTACCACATGCGCCTCGGCATGCAGGTCGTCATCGAGGACTACATTCACTCTGAAGGCCTGAAGCTCGCGCTGCTTCTCGCCAACACGTTCTGGGCCGTCGCCGCCGGCGTCGCGTGCCTGTGGGCGGTTCTTAAAATCAGCTTCGGGGCGTAAGCTCCAAAAGGTACGGGTTCGGATAATGCCGAGTTACGAAATCGTCGATCATGAATATGACGTCGTCGTCGTCGGAGCGGGCGGCGCGGGTCTTCGCGCCACGCTCGGGGCGGCGCAGGCGGGCCTTCGCACCGCGTGCGTGACGAAAGTCTTCCCCACGCGTTCGCACACGGTCGCGGCGCAGGGCGGCATTTCGGCGTCGCTCGGCAATATGGGCGAGGACGACTGGCGCTGGCACATGTACGACACCGTGAAGGGGTCGGACTGGCTGGGCGATCAGGACGCCATCGAATACCTCGTGCGCAACGCGCCGGACGCCGTCTATGAACTGGAGCATTGGGGCGTCCCGTTCTCGCGCACCGAGGACGGCAAGATCTACCAGCGCGCCTTTGGCGGCATGACGCGTAATTTCGGCGAAGGCCCCGTGCAGCGCACCTGCGCGGCGGCGGACCGGACCGGCCACGCCATCCTGCACACCCTCTACGGACAATCCCTCAAGCAGTCTGCGGAGTTCTTCATCGAGTACTTCGCCCTCGACCTCATCATGGACGAGGAAGGCGCCTGTCGCGGCCTCATGGCGTGGAAGCTTGATGACGGGACCATCCACCGCTTCAACGCGAAGATGGTGATCCTCGCGACGGGCGGGTACGGACGGGCGTATTTCTCCTGCACCTCGGCCCACACCTGCACCGGCGACGGCAACGCCATGGTGCTGCGCGCCGGGCTTCCCCTGCAGGACATGGAGTTCGTCCAGTTCCACCCGACCGGCATTTACGGCGCAGGCTGCCTCATCACCGAAGGGGCGCGCGGCGAGGGCGGGTAT
>CAYFIB010000027.1:0-36664 GCA_964342855.1 uncultured Caulobacterales bacterium | reverse complement strand
ACGCCTCCCCGATCCGCACCCCGCGCGGCCGGGACATCTTCGCCGCCTGCGGGCAACTGAAGTCCGAAAGCGTAAAAAAACGCGCGAGCGAGCTGCGCCGCGAACGGCCCGCTGAAGGCGCGAGCGGGAGCGCCTGAAACCAATTGGTCTAAGCGTCCTTTTTGGTTAATATGGCGCCAACAGTGCGGATCTCTTTACCGCCGGGGGATGGACATGTTTCGAGGAATTCTCACCGCGATAGCGGCTTTGACAATGATAAGCGCCGCCAGCGCGCAGGAGGTTGCGCCCCTGCGCGCGCAGGACGTTGCGAAGTTCGCCGCCGCGCTGCCGAAGCTGCAGGCCTACGCCCGCACCATCGACGCGCCGCACGCGGCGGGCCCTCTGGACCTTCCGGCGTTCGATGGGGTGCCTCAGATTGGCTCGCTGATGTCCACCGGCCTTGCCGAGCTTCGCGCAAACGAACCGACCAAATACGCCGAAGTGTCGGCGATGATCCGCAAGGCGGGCTTCTCCTCGCCGGAAGACTTCGCGTCGGTCGGCGACCGCGTGCTGCCGGCGTTCGCCGCGCTCTCCATGAAGGACAGCCTGTCGGACGTCAGCGCGCATATGGCGGAGATGGACCCGGCGCTCATCGCGCGACTTCCCGCCGCCTCACGCGCGCAACTGGAAGCCGGCCTCGCCGCGGTGAAATTCATCGAGAGCGTCCCGGAAGCTGACAAAGAAGCGGTCGCGCCGCACTTCGCCGCGCTGGAAGCCGCCTTCGACGCGCAGCGCGCTCAGTAACCGCCGGCGCCCGCGCGGAGGATCGCCAGGTCCTCCGCCGCGTCCTCCATCCGGCGGCGCAATGCGGCTTCACGCTTTTCAGCCGCCAGGCGCAGAGATTTGTCTTCATCGATCCGCGCGATGATGCGGCGACGCTGACGGTCGTTGAGATCGATGTTTTCCAGAAGCTGGCGCTCAAGGCGCCGGATTTCCGCAGAGAGCTCCGCCTGACGCTGCTCCAGCACGATCAGGTCCTGCTCCAGCAGCCGATAGCGATCCTGTGCGCGGCGCAGGGCGGTGCTGGTTCCGCCGATACGGGCCTGATCGTCGCGCGCGCATTCCGTGCGGATGTTCTCAAGCGTCGTCGTGGATATCCGTTCGCCCGACTCGCGATAGCCGAGCCGCGCGAGCTCCGCGTTCAGGCAATCGTCCGGGGTCAGCGGCGGCTTCGGTCCGGCGCATGCGGCCAGACAGAATGCAAATGTTGCAGTGCGCACCCATGTCGCCATGAAAGCCCTCTCCGCGACTTGATTATCGACTATACGCCGATAGACGCAGTGCGAAAGACGGGACTAGGTTCCGCACCGCACAATCAAGGATCACTCTTCCATGGACCTCTCGAAAATCGAGATCGGCGTGAACGCGCCTCATGACGTCAACGTCGTCATTGAAGTGCCGCTGGGCGGCGAGCCGATCAAATATGAAATCGACAAAGCCTCCGGCGCCATGTTCGTCGATCGGTTCCTCTACACCTCGATGCACTACCCCTGTAACTACGGCTTCGTCCCCCACACGCTCGCGGCGGACGGCGATCCGGTCGACGTCATGTGCGTCGGCAATCGCGCGCTAGTGCCCGGCGCGGTCGTGGGCGCACGCCCGGTCGGCGTTCTCCTGATGGAAGACGAGGCTGGCATGGACGAGAAAATCATCGCCGTCC
Organism: uncultured Caulobacterales bacterium; assembly: GCA_964342855.1. Classification (GTDB taxonomy): domain Bacteria; phylum Pseudomonadota; class Alphaproteobacteria; order Caulobacterales; family Parvularculaceae; genus JBCBJX01. Next base: position 34,965 of record CAYFIB010000027.1, on the reverse strand, counting down.
CGTCGAAACGGCTCACCCGCTATTACGACAAGATCCACGAACACACCGACCTGCCGGACACCTTCATCGAGCGGATCGAGCACTTCTTCACCCACTACAAGGACCTCGAGAAAGAGAAATGGGTGAAAGTGGTCGGCTGGGGCGACGCCGAAAAGGCGCGCAGCCTGATCGCGGAAGGCGCTGAGGCGGCCAAGAAGGGCTGATTTGGCGCAGCCCGTCGCGTCAGATCGACTTTTCGTCGTTCCGAGCAGAATATGTTATTGACGCGACACAAACCGCCCCTAAATGGTGCGCTGCAACAACACGATAAACGTGTCGTTCTTCGCCGGATGCACCAGAATGGCCGCCCCAAAAAAACTGACTTCTCAGCAGAAAGCTGACCCTCGTCCCGACGTTTTCGCCGGGACGAAAACCGGCGCTGAGTTCGCTTCGTCGACCGCAATCGTCGCGCCCGCCAATGACGGCCCGCGCCCGCCGGTCGCGCTGCCGTTCTCCGACACCGCGCCGTTGGAGCGCGCCGACCTGATCCGCGAGCGCAAGCTCGATCGCGCGCATCTGGGACGCACGCGCGCCGCAAGCGCGTGGGGCGTGCGGGGAGACATGGCCCGGTTTTTCTTTATCTGGCGGCGGCGCGAACTCTGGAACTACGCCTACCAGTTCGGCGAAGTCGGCGCGCGCTTTCTGAAAAAAGCGCTGTCGCGGTCCGCACTGACGAAAATCGAAGCTCTGCGCGATGGCGAGACGCCCTATGTCGTCGTGCGCGGTCTGCCGACAGCGAGCTTCCGCTTTCCGTTCCCTTGGAACCAACAGAAGCTCTACGAAACTTTCGACAGCCGGCGCTTCCGCCAGTTCGACATGGTCGTCGCCGGGCTCCTGTTCATGCTGGGCGCGGAGGTGAAGCGACGCTATCAAAACACCGCGGCGCCCGTCGTCCGCACCCTGATATCGGCCCCGTCCGAGCCGCAGATTTCAGACCGCGACGGCCCAGACATGCACCTTCGTTTCCATCAGTCGACGGTGGAGAAAGGCCTGCCGGACCCGTTCAAGCCGGCGGCAGGCGAAGAAACCTGTTTCTTCAAGGCGTTCGCGGCCGTACGGAACCGTCGGCGCATCCCGATCTACGTCCTCGCCGTGAAGGACGTGATCGAGGCGATCGACGAAGATCGCAAATGGACACTCGACCAGCTGCAACGCCCGATCTTCCAGAAGACTGGCCCGCGCTATGACTCCAACGATGCAGCGATCATCACCGAAGGTCAGTCCGTCCTGCGCAAAGGCGTGAAAGAGGGCGACTGGCTGATGAGCTTCGACCCCGACCGGGTGACGACGGACGATGAAAACGGTCGCCGCGCCCTGCGCCGACTGCGCAACGCGATCAACCGTAAACGGAACTCCGCCGTCGCCGTCGTCCTCAACCGGCGCGACGTGCTCCTCGTTGACAACCTCCGCGCCCTCGTCGCCCGCCGCGAATACTATCCGCTTACGGCGCGCGACGCCCTGCGCGCGGTCTTCTTCCAGAAACCGCGCTGGCTGCGGCTCTATTATGGATTCCCGCTGCCGAGGCGGTGACGATCAGACGAGCGGATCGTCGAATGCCGAACCCACAGCACCGATTGTGTCTCCCAGCTCATGGGAAAGCGGATACTGCGTTCGATAGAGAACCGGCGTCATAGCTTCCTCAGTCGGTTCCGCCGACAGCACCGCCGACATGGAAACGCTCGTCGTCGACGAGGCGCCGACCGCGTCCGGGAAGAAGAACATCTCTTCGTAAAAATCAGCCGTCGATACGCCTTCGAACACAAGGCGATCCCCGCCGCCGAAGTCGAACACGGCGTCGCCATCAACGTCCGACGCGACCGCGATCACTTCAGCGAACGTATCGAAATCCGCCCCCAGTGACAGTTCAAGTCGATCGCCGCGCGGCGCTCGGATCACCGCGTCGTACCGGTCAATGACAAATCCCGAGATGAAGTCATCTCCGTCGCCCGACCGAAACACGATCGTATCGCGAACGCCGGTGCTCACGATCGTGTCGTCGCCGCGACCACCTTCCAGGCGCCCCTCGAAAACCTGATCGGACCCGGTCAAATGGTCGTCGAACCGCGAGCCGATGATCCCTTCAATGCTATCGAAAATATCGCCTGACGCCTCGCCGCCGCCGACGCCGGTGGTCAGGTTCACGGTGAGCCCCTGTGCGGAGGCGGTGTAATCCGCAAGGTCTAACCCCGAACCCCCGCGAAGAATGTCGGATCCGATCCCGCCGCGCAGGATATCGTCGCCTTCTCCGCCCTGAAGGTTGTCCCAGCCGTTCCCGCCGTAAATGATATCATCGCCGAGGCCGCCCCGGATCAGGTTGGCCTGCGCGTCGCCAGCGATAAAATCGTTCAGATTGCTTCCGAAAACATCCTGAATGCTGAAGAACGTGTCCCCAAGAGCATCGCCACGCTGGCCTTCGCCCGTATAGAGAAGAACAGTGACGCCCGTTTCAGCGTCCGAGTAATCCGCTGCGTCGCGCCCGGCGCCTCCGTTGAGAATATCCCGACCGCGTCCGCCGGTGAGGATATCGTCGCCGCCGGCGCCGATGAGATTGTCCCAACCTGCGCCGCCCATGAGCCAGTTCCCGCCAGCGGAGCCGACGATGTAGTCACCCCCGTCTCCGCCGATCACGTTTTCAATAGATGTATACTGATCGCCAGCGGCGTCTCCGACACGCCCCGCGCCGAGGTAAAGCTCCAGCGCGACGCGTCCGCTCGCGCCAGCATAGCTCGCCCAGTCCGAACCGCCTTGACCGTCCAGCATGTCGCCGCCGGCGCCGCCGTTCAGGAAGTCGTCGCCCGACCCGCCCAGCACCGTATCGACGCCGGCGCCGCCGAACAGACGGTCGTTTCCTTCTCGTCCGCGGATGAAATCGTCTCCGACGCCGCCGAGAATTTCGTTGTCGGCGACGTCGCCGGTTAAAAAGTCTGCAAACTGAGATCCGACGATGTTCTCAACGTTAACGTAGGTATCGCCGCGCGCATCGCCGAGCGTGCCGACCCCGAGCGCGAAATCTACGCCGACGGCGCGAGAAGCGCTTGAGAAGTCCGCGGTGTCGATATCATCGTCGCCATCCAGCCGATCCGCGCCGGCGCCGCCGATCAGAGTGTCCCCGAAGCGATTGCCTGTTAGCTCGTCGTCTCCGGCGCCTCCATCCAAAACGGCTCCATTAAAAAGCCCAGCCGTTCTCGCAATCAATAGATCGTCGCCGGCGTCGCCATAGGCGTTCAGTCCACGAAGTATATCGTTCCCGTTCCCGCCCCGAATGATGTTCACGCCGCCGGTGATATCGTCGTCGCCGTCGTCGCCGAAGTAAGTCCCCTGACCGGCGAGGGTGTCGTTTCCTGCTCCGCCATATGCGGTGCTGAGAGCGTTTGTAACCAGCAGGTCGTCACCGTCTCCGCCATGAAACGTATCAACGTCCGTAGCGCTGCTGCCTGCGATTATGCGGTCATTCCCGCCGTAACCGAAAACAACATCATTGCCGTCCCCGGGCGCGATTTCATTATCGAAATCGTCGCCCCGAATGTCATCGCCGCGGTCCGTTCCCACTACATTCTCGATACTCTGTATCGAGATTGTTACGCCGTGATGCAACAACGTCCCGTCTCGCAGAGAGATGTACGCGCCTGAGCCTGCATTCGTTAGCGTGATCGTATCTCCGCCGGCTCCCCCATCGACCAGACTGAGCGCGGCGCCGACGAAAATCATATCGTTTCCGTCGCCGCCGTCAGCCGTTCCGCCTGTTGACGACGCATCGAAAGCGCCATCGACGCCGAAACGTAGAATGTCGTCTCCATCGTCGCCGAACAGCGCATCGCCGCCCCCGCCGCCACTCAGGAGCGTATCATTACCGTCACCCCCATGGAGCGCATCGCTCCCAAGGCCTCCATCGATCATATCCGCATCAGCGCCGCCGAAAATCGTGTCGTTTCCGGCGTCGCCGAACAGCGCGTCGTACCCCTCATCGCCGTGGATCGTGTCGTCGCCGGCGCCGCCACGAACCGTATCGTCGCCGTTCAGCGCGTAATATAAATCGTTTCCGGCAAGGAGATCAACGTCATCCGCATACCGCGGGTTTCCTCTCGCGGACTGCGGGGTTCCATGACCGTAGAGAGTATCGTCGCCAGAAGTCGGCTCGAGCAGTGGAAGACCGACCTGTTTCAGGATCAAAGTGTCATAGCGAGAGATGCCGTGCTGCTCTCCGGGTGAGATGAAAGCGCTCAACAGCTCACCCAGTCGATAGTGACTGGTGTCGTCGAACGCGATGGGCCCGAAACCTTCCGCATCAAGGACAGGACCAAAGAACTCAATGAATCCGACCGATCCGGAAAGGAACGTGTCGAACACCGCCTGGGCTGGCCCGACGCCGTTTGAGAATGAGATAAACCCGAGCCCGTGAGCCAATTCATGCACAAGAACCGTGAAAAGGTCGAAGCGAGCCCCGGGACCGCTTCCTCCGCCGAAATAAAACAGATCATTCATCAATCTGGTGGCGTCCACAGATATGAATATGTCCGGAACCGCGCCGTTCATGTCCGTTCCGGTCGTCAGCTCAATGATCGGCGCCGCCTGAAGCAGGCCGGTGTTCGGGCCGCTCGTCAGGGCAAAGAAGTCTGTCCCGCCCTCAGCCAGCGTATCGTCGCCGAAATTTTCGAAGCTGAGTTCGATCTCAAGGGTCGCGCCGCCGAAATCGATATAGCGCCCCCAATACTCCGTAGCGGCATCAAGTACGGCTACGACGGCCTGTTGCAGGCTGCTGCTGACGCCGGCGGTCGCGCCGATGGTGATTGTCCACATGATTTCCGACCCCTGAGTTCAAGTAAGTTACGAAAAGTATTATCCGAAATTTGGCCTCTCGCCCAAACTGCACTCGGTGCGCTTCAGATCGGATTGAGGCGCACGCGAAAGCCCATCCGGAACAAGGACTTCCGCCAACGCATCATCTATTTCTGATGCCTCGAATGAAAATTCAGAGGCCAACGCCTTGGCGGGCCGGACGTTCTGGCCGCCGAGAAGAATTTCCGCGCCGAAGCCGCCAAGCACCGTCCGTAGCAGGAAGGCCGGCGCGGGCAGCGCCGTCGGTCGGTTGAGGGCGCGGCCGAGCGCCCTGGCGAAGTCCGCGTTGCGCACGGGGTTGGACGCGACGGCGTTTACGGGGCCGTTCAGCTCCGCATCCGTCATGATATGGGCGACCAGGCGCACAAGATCATCGCGGGTGATCCAGCTCATCCACTGGCGGCCATCGCCGAACGCGCCGCCGAGGCCGAACTCAAACGCGAACAGCATCCGGCCCAGTGATCCGCCGACGGGATCAACGACGAGGCCGATGCGCAGGAGCGCCGTGCGCACGCCGACGGTTTCCATTTTTCGCGCCGCCGCCTCTGTTTCCGCACACGACGCATGCGAGAAACTTCCGTCGTCAACGATCTCGCTCGCTTCATCCACCGGCCGCTCGACATGCGCGCCATAGACGCCAATGGCGGAGGCGGCGATGTAGACATCGGGCTTCGTCCAGAGGCGTGCGGCGAGCGCGACAAGCTGTTCGTTCATGGCGACGCGTGAACGGACGATCTCGCGCCGACGACGGGACGTCCAGAGGCTCGCAACCGGTTCGCCCGCGAGATTGACGATCGCATCAAAAACCTCGTCATCGGCGACGTGCTCCACATCCGTCACGATGCGGACGGGTGCGGCCAGTTTCTCCGCATGGCGCAGACTGCGAGTCAGCACCGTCACGCGATGCCCGCCCCGCGCCAGCGCCTCGACCAGACGGCGCCCGACAAAGCCGGTCCCGCCGGCGACGAGGACGGACTTCGGCTCACGCAGGCCCTGAACAAGCGCCGCCGCCTCGCGCGGTTTCAGCCGGGAAAGACGTCGCGCCGCGGCGAAATCGCGAACCCCGAAAACGATGACGCCGAGAACCGCGATGAGGAGCAAGGGCGACCAGACGCCTCGCCCGACGACCGCGACGCCTGTCGGCTCGGCCGCCCAATCGATCAAAACCGGGACGAGCAGCACGAGAATGGCGCCGTAATTGAGCGCGAGCAGCGTGTGTACGATCCGCTCGGTCGCGGGCAGGCGCCGGGTGCGATCTTCTTCGACGAAATCGATCAGGGTGATGACAAGCTCCGCCGCCAGAATGACAAGCGCTGTGATCGCGGCAACGCCGGTCGGCTTCAGAACCGCAAGCCCAAAGAAGACGATGGCGTAAAACAGGTTCCGCGCGCCGTGCAGGCGGAGTTCATTCTTTTGCGAGGGCCGCCAGGCCAACCCCTCCAGAAATTCATGGTGGTACAGAATATCAAACGCGCCGAGCGCCAGTTGGATGAACAGCAGGGCCCAGAAGAGATCGGGAAACATGTCAGCTCCTTTCCGGATCGGTGAATTCGGCGCGCTGGTGCACGAGACGGCCGAACAGCGGGTGAGTAAGGTCGAGTGAAAATTCGAAGCGGTCCGCGGTGACTTCGCGGTGCGTGACGATGAGGCGGCCGGGCTCCAACAGCCGCGGCAGGCGGAGGCGGCGGCTCGCGACCGTCACGAAATAGCGCTCACTGATGAACTCGAGCCGATCATCGGCGGCGCGGAGCACGAGGCTCATGCCGACGCCGGCGCCGACCTCCTCCTGAAGGCCCGTTGGTCCCGTGAAGGATTTCCGGCTGTGAATGGTCTGCGGGAACCGTCCGTTCCGGACATAACTGCGGCTCCAGACCTGGCCGCCGCTGCGCCCATCTTCCGTCACGGTGACGATCGCCGCCTCGCCGCCTTCGCTCCGCTCAAGCGGCAGCGGCGCGCCGGCGATGGCGAGGAGCCGAGCAAGCGCCCAGCCCAGCAGCGACAGGCGCGTTTCGAGAACGCGCCCGCGATAGACGACGCTGTCGCCCGGCCCGAGACGTTTTGAGAAGCGGCGCCGCACTTCGAGCGGCAGGCGGCCCCACTGGTCTTCGCCGAGCAGACGGCGGAACCGGACATCCGTCAGCGTTGCGCTCTTTGTCGGGCCCGTGCCCGACGGCTCCAGCATTCTTGCTGCCGCAAACATCTCCTCGCCTCCCCATTCATGTATTTCTGTAAAAACAGAAATTCCAAGCCAAAGTTTTTACCCGGCGGAGCCGTCTGACTTCCCGCCGAGGCGCAACAAACCCGCGACCCGGTCGCCCATCTTGATCAGCGCCTGAAGGGTGGATGGCGGCATCTTCAGCATCTGCTGAGACCACCGGTCGATGGAGGTGACGAAGCCGTGCAGCGTCTCCAGCCGCTCGCGCTGCAGGGCGGCGACTTTCGGGTCGTCCGACGCCTCTTCAAGGCATGCCTCCAGCGTGCGGATCGCCGGCGCGAACTCGCGCTCCTTCCGTACCGCGGCGATGCGCATGGAAATCTCCCAGACATCTGTCTCGGCGACGAAATGGTCCCGCCGATCCCCCGGCACCGGTCGACGCTCCACAAGGCGCCAGGCGAGCAGCTCCTTCAGGGAGTTGGAGACGTTCGAGCGCGCGACGCCGAGGGTTTCGGCGATCTCCTCCGCCGGCATCGGCCTGTCGGTCATGTAGAGGAGCGCGTGGATCTGCGCGACGGTCCGGTTCACCCCCCACTGCGACCCCATATCGCCCCACTGCAGGACGAACCGCTGAACGGCGGGCGGCAGAGTGGCGAGAGGTTTATGAATTTCTGTCATGACAGAAATATCGGACACAAAGAGATCGCCGTCAAGCGGGCTCCGCATCCCTCGATTGATTTGCGTGTGGAAACATTGTCATCGTGACGCGTCGCGGAGTTTCCGAACGCGTTTCAAAGCTCCGCACCCCGGCGAGGGCGTCCGTCCTCGTCCAACAGCGAAAACATTGATCGCGCGGCCAAGTGAGAGCCGTCGCGACAAAGGGGAGTACCATGACCGCTCTGCTCATCATTATCGCAGCAGGGGTGATCGCCGTCGTCTATGGCGTCATCACCACTCAAAGCGTGCTCGCGCTGCCGACCGGCAACGACCGCATGCGTGAAATCGCGTCCGCCATTCAGGAAGGCGCGCAGGCCTATCTCAATAAGCAGTACACGACCATCGCCATCGTGGGCGCGGTCGTCTTCATCATTCTTCTCGTGGCGTTCCAGAGCTGGATCTCTCCGGTCGGCTTCCTTCTCGGCGCGGTGCTTTCGGGCGCCGCCGGTTATGTCGGCATGCTGGTTTCCGTACGGGCGAACGTCCGCACCACGGAAGCGGCGCGGAGCGGCCTGCAGCAGGGCCTCGACGTCGCGTTCAAGTCGGGCGCGGTCACGGGCATGCTCGTCGCCGGCCTCGCGCTCATCGGCCTCGCCGGCTACTACCTCGTTCTCCTGCAGGTGACCGGCAACGGCTATGAAAGCCGCGAGGTGGTCGAAGGCCTCGTCTCCCTCTCCCTCGGCGCCTCGCTCATCTCGGTCTTCGCCCGTCTCGGCGGCGGCATCTTCACCAAGGGCGCGGATGTCGGCGGCGACCTCGTCGGCAAGGTGGAAGCGGGCATCCCCGAAGACGACCCCCGCAACGCTGCAACGATCGCGGACAATGTCGGCGACAATGTCGGCGACTGCGCCGGCATGGCGGCGGACCTCTTCGAGACCTACGTCGTCACCGTGGCGGCGACCATGGTGCTCGGCGGCATTCTCTTCTCCGGCCAGGGCGAAACCGTCGGCACGTTGATGCTCTACCCGCTCGCCATCGGCGGCGCCTGCATCGTCACGTCGATCATCGGCGCTTTCTTCGTGAAGCTCGGCCAGGGCTCCACCAACATCATGGGCGCGCTTTACAAAGGCCTCATCGCTTCCGGCGTCCTCTCGCTCTTCGCCATCGGCGGGGCGACCAGCCTCACCGTCGGCTGGGGCGAAACCTACGCCTACGGCTCGACGACCTTCACCGGCGGCGCGCTCTACGCCTGCGCGGTGATCGGCCTCGTCGTGACGGCGCTCATCGTGTGGATCACCGAATACTATACGGGCACGAACTACCGCCCGGTGAAATCGGTGGCGAAATCCTCTGAGAGCGGCCATGGCACCAACGTCATCCAGGGTCTCGCGATCTCCATGGAGGCGACGGCCCTGCCCGCTCTCGTCATCGTCGTCGCCATCGTCGCGACGTACTCGCTCGCGGGTCTCTTCGGCATCGGCATCGCGGTGACCGCCATGCTCGCCCTCGCCGGCATGGTCGTCGCCCTCGACGCCTTCGGCCCGGTGACGGACAACGCGGGCGGCATCGCCGAAATGGCCGAGCTCGACGGCTCGGTTCGCGAAACGACCGACGCCCTCGACGCGGTCGGCAACACGACCAAGGCCGTCACCAAAGGCTACGCCATCGGCTCGGCCGGTCTCGGCGCCCTCGTCCTCTTCGCGGCCTATACGGAGGACCTCTCCTACTTCAAGGCGCACCCGGCTGATTACCCGTACTTCGCCGACGTCGTCGTGAACTTCTCGCTCTCGAACCCTTACGTCGTCGTCGGGCTCTTCGTCGGCGGCCTTCTGCCCTACCTCTTCGGCTCCATGGCGATGATGGCCGTCGGCCGCGCGGCGGGCGCCATTGTCGAGGAAGTGCGTCGTCAGTTCCGCGAGAAGCCGGGCATCATGCAGGGCACGGAGAAGCCGGACTATGCGAAGGCCGTGAACCTTCTCACCGGCGCGGCGATCAAGGAGATGATCTTCCCCTCGCTCATCCCGGTGCTGACGCCGATCATCCTCTTCTTCGCGGTCGGCATGGCGGCGGACAAGTCGGCGGCGCTCTCGGCCGTCGGCGCGATGCTCCTCGGCGTTATTGTCACCGGCCTCTTCCTCGCCCTCTCCATGACCGCCGGCGGCGGCGCGTGGGACAACGCGAAGAAGTACATTGAAGACGGCCACCATGGCGGCAAGGGCTCCGAAGCCCACAAGGCCGCCGTCACCGGCGACACGGTCGGCGACCCCTATAAGGACACGGCCGGCCCAGCGGTGAACCCGATGATCAAGATCACCAACATCGTGGCGCTGCTTCTCTTGGCCGTGCTCGCGGGCATCGGCGGCTGAGCGGGATCAGCCCTCTTGAACGACGAAGCCCCGGCGGAAACGCCGGGGCTTTTTTTATTGCGCGCCCATTTATGCGCATAAACTATGCGCATGTCCGACGCCGCGCCCACACGCCGCCGCGGTGAAGGAAGCGCGCGGCGAACAGTGGAAACGCGAGAGCGCCGAGGCGATCCGCTCCTCCAATGAATGGGTCGGGGAAAACGGCCGGCTGCTTAAGAATTACCGAATGCTCTAGAATAAATCCCGATCACTCCGCTTCATAGCTGGCTTAGGCGAAGAACTTTGGGCATTCGATCGGCGTGAAGGCGTCGAGTCTTTCGCCAATGACGCGCCATAGTTCGTCGATCATCCTGATAACTATGAACCAGAGTGATGGGGATCTGCCCGAGCGCCTCATCCGCGTGTCATCCATAATTTTGTGACTTCTTCGACGACGATGGCAAAGATTTTATTGACATCGAAGTCGCCGCGAATGCCTCTGGCAAAGCGGATCTCTTTCATAACTGCGGGATAAAGGTCGGGGTTAAACGCACCGAATACTTGCTGGAATAAGTCATGTTCATTCGCTTCAAATAGGGAGGACGCAGACGCTATGTGGGCTTACCTCTTTCGCTGGTGGTGCAAGGCTATCTTAAAATTGCAGTTAAATTCTACTGGTTCACGATGAGGAGGGAGCACAAATAACGACAGCGATAAAAACGTATCCGCTGAATATTAATCCATGAATTATACTCTATTGACCTACCAGATGGATGATCATTATTCTAGTTCTTGGATCGCAACGTTCACCGAGCTAACCACTTCGTGCAACGGACGTGTCATTTTCCCATCCAAGAAAAAATTCGTGTATTGCCAGGCATCATGAACGTTCACATGCGCCATCATGATGTCGAAGGCAGGATGCGCCGACGCCAAACGCCGTTCCGCTTCCTTGTAGATATCGTCACCAATGAAACCTTCAGCGGCAATTCGCTTGTATAATTCCGTATATTTTATTTGTGGCTCAGAAGGCTTGAATGAAGTGATCCGAAAATCCTGTGAGGCATCGGTTCCAGCCACATATACCGTGCCCTGATCATCACTGAAATAGGCGAACCCTGGACTTGAACCGCTCCACAGACCAGCGCCAAAAAGACGCTGACGATCACGCCAAAGCTGCATGATCGTCTCACCATCAAAATCTGCTCCGCCAGAGCGAACGGTGACGCCGCTGAGCGAAGGGGCAATCACGGTGATTGGCAAGCCGCCCATCGTTGCGTCGCCTTCCCAGCTGGCAAAGGCGGTGAGCTCTCCACCCAAAAGGCGCAGCAGATAAAACTGCGCGTTCAAGTAGCCTTGCTGGGTATCAGAGTTTGTCATGTGCACTGCCGCTCCGATGATTGGAGCATCAGGGGCACTACTCAAGACAACTTCTGGGTCACTGTACTTGGAACTCAGAATTCGGATCGCTCCCAATAGATTTTCACTCGTTAGTGGGAAACCCAATTCTTGCAACAAGTTTGTCATGACGACGCCCGACTTGCAGGCCCAGCCATTTTTGTCGTGTTGTATAACCCCTGCCTCACCATCGTTTCTGCGAGCTTGGGAAATTGTATCGAGAATGGTGTAGAATGAGGATAGAGCTTTGTTCTCGCGCGCTGCCGCCACCCGAAACCACGTCGCGGCTTCAACCTCGCCCATCTCACCTGTAGACATCTGAGCCATACAAGCGGATTCATACTCGTCAAACCACACCCGCTCCAAAGTCGGCCCTTCCTGGGCGGTTGCTGTCATCCCTGTTAGAACGAAGACTGCACTTGCTAGCGCTAAGGTTTTCAACATCACTCAATCTCCAACATTCATACCAACCCACCGGTCAAAACTATACCTTATGCTCGCGGGTGATCAGCTTGTCTCAGATCATAGACTCCTTAAGATGCATCACAAGGGCCCTTTCAACATCACCGCAAATTCGCCAATTCTATACTGTTTTGCCGTCTGTCTTTTTGAGAAAGAAGTACGGAAATGTCTTGCGAAAAAGTATTTTCGAATACAAGATTCAGGTGAAGTGGAGCTAATTTGTCATGTTAAAAATTTCAGTCCGAGATGTCGGTCGGACATCTCTCTCATTGTTGATGATATCTATAGCGCTGCAAGCATGTGCCTCCCAATCGGAGCTGAGTGAGCAGACTAAGACCACGATTGCCGTTGCAACTGAAGAAGACCAATTTGACAACGGGTGTTTTGTGAGCCGACTGGGTGATGCTGACGCAGAGTCGCAAGAGGCGAGCGTCATCTGCCCGACTGTCGATATAGATGAGTAATCCCAAGTGACCGAGCTACTCCCCGAAATTTCCATCGAGGCTGTTGTGACCATCGAGAACAACAAGCCCATTTCGGATGCTCGCTTTAGTGCTAACGGTCTGTCCGTCGTGACGAAATGCAAGACCGGATATGAACGTTGGTGTGCAAAAACTGGCGAGCGACTGGACGCGCCACAACTCCATGATCCTGACGTGAGCATTTTTGAGGCCCAAGCCTGGGATGAGATTGGGTGTGCTACGCTCGATGAGAGAACGATGGAAGCGGTCGGAAATCACTTTAACGGCTGGACTGATCTGGTGACGATCAGCCCAAATGGACGATATGTCGCTTTTGGTTCGAATGCCGGATATTTGGGTGTCTTTGACGTCGAACGCGATACGCCTTTGATCTTAAACGGCCATACGACAAGCATGAACAACCATATGCACCAGAACAGTATCAACGCCATGCTATTCGATTCCAGCTCGACTTATCTGGTTTCCATAGCAGAGGAAGATTGCACCCCTCTTCTCTGGGATTTGACGGTTGTGCCTAAGGAAAAGACTTGGAACCAAGGGTCCGGCCGGCTGCTCGACCGACCCGTCAAGATCAAGGACTTCATACCATCTCTGTTCGACACAATTGCGTTTAGCCCAAATGGGCCGGAGTTTGTGACAACGCATCAGGAAATTGAAACCACGCAAGTCTGGAAAATATTGAACAATGATTGATCTGCGCATGATAATATTTATATTATTATAGAAATAATTACTTTACCCAAAAGATAACCACGCACATGACTTAATCCAGTCATGAGACAGGCTTGACGCCTCTTAGAGCAGCACGTAGTGGCTCAAATTTTTCCATTCGGGAACAATATCAAAACGGATGCGCCCCGCGGCGGCGCGATCGGCGAGGTAGTCAATCTTCAGACCACACCCTATAAAGCGAGCAAAGAATTTGTCGCCGCTGAAATTTTCGTAGTGTTGAGGGTATAAAACTGCTCATTTGGGGTTACGCCGCATACGGCGGTCAGCTTTGCATGATCATTGATACGACCAGAGCATTTTCCCACCGATTTGGATAGTACGGGGTTTCCCCGACTGACGGATCGAAATTCACGTTAAGTGCTGCCGGTCAGCATCGCGCCCGGCGTCGTCGCGAAACGATTGAACCCGCGCCTCAGGGTGTTGGGGACGGAGACCGTGCTGATCGCGCAGGCTATGGCTGCCGTTCCCAACGGACTGCTCGCGACGCCTGTCGCGAACCTGAGCGGCGAGAGCTACGCCATCACTGCCGCTATCGACATGGTGTTTCAGGGATTCTGATCGTCGCGGCGCTCCACCAGATCCCACCTGTTTCCGTAGAGATCCTCAAAGACGCAGACCCGTCCGTAGGACTCATGCCTCGGCTCCTCGATGAACGGGACGCCCGCGGCGCGATAGGCAGCATAAGTCACATCAAAGTCCGTCGTGTGGAGGAAGAGGAAAACGCGTCCGCCCGTCTGGTCGCCGATGCGGGCCGCCTGCTCGGGTCCCTTGGCTTTCGCAAGCAGGATGCGCGCGCCTGAGGCCCGCGACGGCGCCATCACCACCCAGCGCTTTTCGGGCGAGAGGGCCGTGTCCTCCGCCAGCTCGAAGCCGAGCTTTTCCGAATACCAGGCGATCGCCTCATCATAGTCGGCGACGACCAGCGCCATCATTTCCAGGTGAATGCTCATCGGCGCGGCTCCTTTTGCGGAATGAGCACGTGAATGCCGCCGCAAAACATCCTAGATCAAGTCCATGACCGCCCGCTCCTCCTTCGACGCCGTGCTCTTCGACTGCGACGGCGTGCTCGTCGATTCCGAAGCTCTCGGCCTCGACGCCTCGGCGGACTATCTGCGCGGCCACGGGCTCGACTGGTCGACGGCGGACCTCGTGCGTATCTTCACCGGCCTGCGCGACGACGTATTCGCCGAACGCCTCACCGCCGCCTATCGCGAAAAGCACGCCGCCGATCCGGCGGACGGGTTCTTTCAGGGGCTCGTCGACGCCCGCCGATCCCTCGCGCATCTCCTTACCGAAGTCGCCGGCGCCCGCGCGGCCATTGAAGCGACGCCAGTCGCCAAGGCGGTCGCCTCTTCCTCCCGCGCGGCGGTGCTGGAGAAGAAACTGAAGCGTACGGAGCTCTGGGCGCTGTTCGAGCCGCACGTCTACTCCGCCGAGGTCGTCGATCACGGGAAGCCCGCCCCCGACATTTTCCTCCATGCGGCGGAAATGCTGGACGCCGACCCCGCGCGCTGCCTGGTGCTCGAAGACAGCGTCAACGGCGTCAAAGCGGGCGTCGCGGCGGGCATGACGGTCTGGGGCTTCACTGGCGGCGGCCACTGCTTCGACGGCCATGGCGAGCGCCTCATCGACGCGGGCGCCGAACGCGTGTCGGCGAGTTTCGATGACTATCGCAACGCGCTTGGCCTCGGCGGCTGAATCCCGTTAATTGGACCCATGCGGTTCCTGTCCAAAATCCTCTGGCTTCTTGCGGCCATCGCCGTCGTCGCTTTCTTCAGCGCCAACCGGCAGGTGGTGGTGCTGAGCTTCGATCCGTTTTCCATCGAGAACGCGGCGTTCACCTCCCCGCCCATGCAGCTCTGGATGGTGATCCTCCTCTCCATGTTCGCCGGCTTCTTTTTCGGCGCGGCGGGCATGTGGGCGACGGGCCGCGGCGTGCGCACCCGCGCGCGGGACCGCAAGCGCGAGGTGAAGACGCTGAAGAAAGAAGTCCGCCAGGCGACCGCCGCCGCCGCGCCCCTGGGCGAGACCCTGCCCGCGGTGCGCTGAGGCGCCCTATCGCCGCCGCGCCCCGGCGGCCTAGAACCCCTTCCCGTGAAGTACTCGATCAAAATCTGCGGCGTCCGCGACGCCGAAACGGCGCGCGTCGCGGCGGACGCGGGCGCGGACAGGCTCGGCGTCGTCCTCTTCGCGAAGAGCCCTCGGGCCGTCGCCCCGGCGGAGGCGCCCGCGCTGTTCGCGACCCTGCGCGCGGCGGCGCCCGGCCTCGCCCTCGTCGCCCTCGTCGTCGATCCGGATGACGCGCTCATCGAGATCGCCGCGGGCGCGGATGAGATCCAACTTCACGGAAGCGAGACGCCCGAGCGGGTCGCCGAGATCGCCGCCCGGACGGGGCGCCCGGTCTGGAAAGCCATCGGCCTCGGCGCGCCGGGCGATCTCGACGCGGCGCGCGACTTCGCCGCAGCGGGGCTCTATTTCGACGCCCGCCCGAGCGCGGCGGACGCGCGTCCCGGCGGCCTCGGCCGGCGCTTCGACCCGAAGCTCCTCACCGGCGTTGACGGCGCGCGCCCATGGGTCTTGTCTGGCGGGCTCGACCCGGAAAACGTCGCGGACGCCATCGCCGAGGTCCGTTCGCTGCCGGGCTTCGCGGGGGTCGACGTATCCTCAGGCGTTGAAAGCGCGCCGGGCGTCAAAGACGCCGCGCGCGTGCGCAATTTCATTCAGGCGGCGCGGTCCGCATTCGGAGAATAGGCATGGAGCCGCTCAACACCTTTCGCGCGGGGCCGGACGAGAACGGACGGTTCGGCAAGTTCGGCGGGCGCTTCGTCGCCGAGACGCTGATGCCGCTCATCCTCGCTCTGGAGGAGGAGTACGAGCGCGCGAAAAAGGACCCCGAGTTCCGTCGCGAGCTTGACTATTACCTGAAGCACTATGTCGGCCGTCCGTCCCCGCTCTATTTCGCCGAGCGCCTGACCGAGCACGTCCGCGCCACCGCCCCCGCGGGCAAAGGCGCGAAAATCTATTTCAAGCGCGACGAGCTGAACCACACGGGCGCGCACAAGATCAACAACTGTATG
Source organism: uncultured Caulobacterales bacterium (assembly GCA_964342855.1). Lineage (GTDB taxonomy): Bacteria > Pseudomonadota > Alphaproteobacteria > Caulobacterales > Parvularculaceae > JBCBJX01. The sequence continues at coordinate 18,782 of CAYFIB010000027.1, read as the reverse complement.
GGGCAGATCCTCCTCGCCCGGCGCATGGGCAAGACGCGGATCATCGCCGAGACCGGCGCCGGCCAGCACGGCGTTGCGACCGCCACCGTCTGCGCGCGCTTCGGTCTTCCGTGCCATGTCTATATGGGCGCGACGGATGTGGAGCGTCAGAGTCCCAACGTCTTCCGCATGAACCTTCTGGGGGCGGAGGTGCACCCGGTCACCTCCGGCCGCGGCACCCTGAAGGACGCCATGAATGAGGCCCTGCGCGACTGGGTGACGAACGTCGCGGACACCTTCTACATCATCGGCACGGCGGCGGGCCCGCACCCCTACCCCGCCTTGGTGCGCGACTTCCAGTCGGTCATCGGCGAGGAGGCGAAGGTGCAGATGCGCGAAGCGGAGGGCCGCCTGCCGGACGCCGTCATGGCCTGCATCGGCGGCGGCTCGAACGCCATCGGCCTTTTCCATCCGTTCCTTGACGATGCCGATGTCGAGATCATCGGCGTCGAGGCGGCGGGCCATGGTCTGGATACGAACGAGCACGCCGCCTCGCTGACGGGCGGGCGCCCCGGCGTCCTCCACGGCAACCGCACCTATCTGCTTCAGGACGATGACGGACAGATCCTCGACGCCCACTCCATCTCGGCGGGGCTCGACTATCCCGGCATCGGTCCCGAGCACTCCTGGCTGAAAGAGACCGGACGCGCCCAGTACGTCTCCGCGACCGACGACGAGGCGCTGGAGATGTTCCAGCTCTGCTCGCGCCTTGAAGGCATCATCCCGGCACTCGAACCCGCCCACGCCCTCGCCCGCGCCGTCGATAAAGCCGCGGAGATGGCCGCCGACGAGATCCTCCTCCTCAACATGTGCGGTCGCGGCGACAAGGACGTGTTCTCGGTGATGGAGCACCTGAAGGACTGACCCTTCCCCGCTCATCCCCGCGCAGGCGGGGATCCAAGGCCGCGGGAGACAAACCCTGAATTCGGCGCGCGCCGGCCGAGATCCCCGCCTGCGCGGGGGTGAGCGGGAGAGGGCAAGCTGCGCTCTCATGGACTTTGACGCCCGCGCGCCCGGCGCCTAACCTTCTCCCATCGCCACGGAGAACCCGTCCATGAAACGCCTTCTCTTCGCCTCCGCCGCCCTGGCTTTCCTCGCCGCTCCGGCTTTCGCCCACGACCACGAAGGCGATCTGCGCGCCGACATCGCGACGGACTATGAGGCGAACCTGAAGGACCTCTTCCTCTGGTTCCATCAGAACCCGGAGCTCTCCTTCTTCGAGACGGAGACGGCGAAAAAGCTAGCCGACGAATTGAAAGCCCTCGGATATGACGTCACGACCGGCGTCGGGCGCACGGGCGTCGTCGCGGTGATGAAGAACGGCGACGGGCCGACGGTGATGCTGCGGGCGGACATGGACGGCCTACCGGTGAAGGAAGACACCGGGCTCGCCTACGCCTCCAAAGCGACGCAGGCCGATCTCGACGGGTCGGTGAAGCCGGTCATGCACGCCTGCGGGCATGACGTGCACGTCACCTCCCTCATCGGCGCGGCGCGCCAGCTCGCCGCCCGCAAGGACCACTGGAAAGGCACCCTCGTCCTCATCGGCCAACCGGCGGAGGAGCGCATCTCCGGCGCCCGCGCCATGATGGCGGACGGGCTCTATACGAAGTTTCCGAAGCCGGACTACGCCGTCGCCTTCCACGTCTCCGCCCAGACGCCGACCGGCCGCATCGAGCTGCCGCTGGGCGCCGCCTATTCCTCCTCGGACTCGGTGGACATTTATGTGAAGGGCGTCGGGGCCCACGGCGCCTCGCCGCACAAGGGCGTCGACCCGGTGCTCGTCGCCGCCCAGATCGTCGTCTCCCTGCAGTCGATCGTCAGCCGCTCGATCGCGCCCCTGAAGCCCGGCGTCATCACCGTCGGCTCCATCCACGGCGGAACCAAGCACAACATCATCGGCGACAAGGTGCACCTGCAGCTCACCGTCCGCTCCGATGATCCGGACACGCGCGAAAAACTGCTCGACGGCATCGACCGCGTCGCCGAAGGCACCGCCCGCGCCCTTGGCGTGCCGGAGGACCTGCTGCCGGAAGTCGTCCGCTCAAAAACCGAAACGACGCCGCCGACCGTGAACGACGCCCCGACGGCGGAGCGCCTGCGCGGCGTCTTTGCGACCGCCCTCGGCGGCGAGGTGCTGCTCGACAAACCGCGCGAAGGCATGGGCGCGGAGGACTTCTCCTATTTCGTCGCGCCGGAGACGGGCGTCAAAGGCGTCTACTTCGCCGTCGGCGGCACGCCGGCCGACAAGGTCGACGACGCCCCAAGCCACCACTCCCCCTTCTTCAAGATTGAACCGGAGCCTGCGGTGACCCTCGGAACCGAAGCGATGGTGGTCGCGGCGATGGAGCTGTTGGGGGAGTAGCCGAATGCATACCAATCTTGCTGCGCACTGGGCGCGTCAGTCAATTAGCTGATTGAACTTTGAACGCAATATCGGAAAATCAAGATAGTCTAGATTCGATTCTGCATCTGATGCTAGGAGGCTCAAATCATTATCATCTAAAAGTATTACATAACCGCGGTTATCACCCGCGGTATCTCTACAACGCCTCTCAAATAGAGCTTTGTCATGAAAAGAGCGCCCGATTATGAAACCTACCCGGCCTCGATTCGGCGAAAATCGGCCTGCAATTTGATCTAACTCTTTGTTGGCTAAATCACGGCTGTAGTTCTTGCACTCTAAAAATATGTTAGCGCTAGAGTAGTGGCGAGAAAGCCAAAAGAAAAAACCTCGACTTGCCATATTTGTGTAGGATATATCAATTCTTTTTCTCCCATCATGTATTTCATGCTGGAATCGCGGATTCGTAAGAACCGGATAGAACAATGCAGTAAAGAATGCCTCTGAAGCCTTTTCATAGCTCACTGCATCTTCAGGCCCAGGATCGCAATCCAATACCTGCCTGAGTAACGCATTCCAATCTGGCCTAGGCGTGTTACTTACATCAGAGAATGCCTGATGAGGAAGTGGGTCACTAGGCTTCTGATTGTCGTCCTTATATTTTTTTAAAATTGACGGATTATTCAGCGAATGACGAACAACAGCCGACTTACCCTCCCCATACTTTTTCTTCAGGTCCTTAATAAATACCTTTGGCTCACCTTTCTTTTTTCGTGATTTAAGCATGCCAACAAGGTCCGAACCCACCTTAATCTCTTCTTCTTTAAAGTGTTCCAGCAAGTAATTTCTGTAATATTTCTCCACGTCGTAGTCCATATCCACTCTTACAATTTCTTTTGGAACCAATAGTAATTTTTCATTATTTGGCGTTGGCAAAGAAAAAAATCTATTTGTCCACTGCTCACTTAGTGGATCCCAAATCGGCCCTGAATCGACCTCGCTTGCCATGGGTATATTATAAAGCTGACATATTTCTTGTGTAAAAGAAATTAGTGGCTCACGAATTATATTTGTCAACATATCAGACACCAAATCGACTGAAATACCTTCAATCATCAATACGGTATCTTCAAGATCTGTGAGCAAACCAGACTTTGCAGCTTCACTTTTTGACAAAGCTTGCCATACATCATCAACAGACCGTGCGCCTAATGCTCGCCCACGAGATTTTCCCTTTGATAGACCGAGGTGTGTTTCGTTGAGCTCCCTAAGAAATCTAAGCAGCTGAACAGCTTTTTCAGATTCTCTATTCTTTATACAAGATAGTACGTTTCCGAAGAAACTCTGTACTAGCGAGACACAATGGTCGCCCCACTCGGATGGAAGTGTTCGAATTGCCCTCGGACTTAGAAATAGCCGCGTGTCAGTATCAATCCGGACATCGACGAATCCCAAACTGGGTTGCGTCCTTCCGAGGCGATAGTAATCTGACACACGCATAGATTGTTTTTCTCTCTGATCATTAATCTGAGGCTGATTCGGATGTGCGGAGAATGAAGGCGTACTCCCTCTGTACTATTTCAGCTCCCTTGCCTCTCGCGCCCTCCCGCGCCAAACCCACCGCTCGCCATTCCAGAGCCCTCATGTCCCGCATCCCCGCCCGCTTCGTCGCTCTCGCTTCTGAAAACCGCGCCGCCTTCATTCCGTTCGTGATGGGGGGCGATCCGTCGTTTGAGGCGTCGCTGGCGCTTCTGCGCGGTCTGCCGGCGGCGGGGGCGGATCTCATCGAGATCGGGGTCTGTTTCACCGACCCCATGGCCGACGGGCCGGCGATCCAGGCGGCGGGGCTGCGGGCGCTGGAGGCCGGGCAGACGCTGGCGAAAACGCTCGAACTGGTCCGCGCCTTCCGCGAGGGGGACGACGCGACGCCGATCGTGCTGATGGGGTATCTGAACCCGTTCGAAAGCTACGGCCTTGATCGTTTCGCTGGCGATGCCGCTGCGGCGGGGGTCGACGGCGTTCTCATCGTCGATGTCCCGCCGGAGGAAGCCCCCGCGCTCCTCACGGCCCTCAAGCCCGCGGGGATCGACCTCGTGCGCCTCGCGACGCCGACGACCGATGAAAAACGCCTGCCCGCCGTGGTGCAGGACGCCTCGGGCTTCGTATATTATGTCTCCGTCGCGGGGGTGACCGGCGGCGCCTCCGGCGAGACGGCGGCCATCGATGAGGCGGTCGCCCGCGTGAAAGCCGCGTCCGGCCTGCCCGTGGCGGTCGGTTTCGGGGTCAAAACGAAAGCCCGCGCCGCGGAGGTCGCCCGCCTCGCCGATGCGGTCGTCGTCGGCTCGGCGCTTGTCGAAACCCTTGCGGCGAATTTAGACGCCGGGGCTGAACAGGCGGTCGACCAAGTGTTAGTTAAAGCACGTGCGCTATCGTCCGCCGTGCGCGCCGCCCGCGTATAAGGAGCGAGACCCATGAACTGGCTGTCCGACATCACGCCGCCCGGCATCAAGAACATGTTCCGCAGCCGCGATGCGGGCGACGACACCCTGTGGGTGAAGTGCCCCTCCTGCGCCGACATGATCTTCCACCGCGACATGGAAGCCGCCTTCAACGCCTGCCCGAGCTGCGGCCACCACCTGCCCATCGGCGCGAAAGAGCGGCTGGACTTCATTTTCGATGACGGCGCCTACACGCGCGTGGAGCTGCCGGACGTTCCGCACGACCCGCTGAAATTCAAGGACGAGAAGAAATACGCCGACCGCCTGCGCGACGCCCGCAAAAAGACCGGCGAGGACGACGCCATGATCGTCGCGGTCGGGAAGATCGAAGGCCAGGAGACGGTCGTCGCCCTGCAGAACTTCGCCTTCATGGGCGGCTCCATGGGCGCGGCGCTGGGCGAAGCGTTCATCCGCGCGGCGGAGGAAGCCGTGACGCGCAAATGCGCCCTCGTCTGCTTCACCGCCTCCGGCGGCGCGCGCATGCAGGAGGGCATTCTCTCCCTCATGCAGATGCCGCGCACGACCATCGGCGTCCAGATGGTGAAGGAGGCGGGGCTTCCCTACATCGTCGTCCTGACGCATCCGACGACCGGCGGCGTCACCGCCTCCTACGCCATGCTGGGCGACGTGCACCTGGCCGAGCCCGGCGCCCTCATCGGCTTCGCCGGTCCGCGCGTCATCGAACAGACGATCCGCGAGAAGCTGCCGGAAGGCTTTCAGCGTTCGGAGTATCTGAACGAGAAAGGCATGGTCGATGCGGTCGTGCCGCGGGCGGAGCTGCGCCAGACGCTGGCGAAGCTGATGCGCGTCTTCCTCGGCGTGAAAGCCGCCGACGCGCCGATCGCCGCGAATGAAGACGCCGCCCCCGCCGCCGAGACACCCGCGCCCGAGGCGGACGCCGAGCCCCTCGACAAGGCGGCGGAGTAGAACGCCGCGACCCAGCCGCCCATGAGCCGCTCCGACGCCGCGCTCGCCCGCCTCGCCGAGCGGCGGCCGAAACTCATCGATCTCGGTCTCGACCGCATGCGGACGGCGCTGTCACGCTTGGGCGATCCGCATCTCGCTTTGCCGCCGACGCTGCATGTGGCGGGCACGAACGGCAAGGGCTCGACCTGCGCCTTCGCTGCGGCGGCCCTGCGCGCCGCCGGCAAGTCCGTCCACGTCTATACCTCCCCCCATCTCGTCCGCTTCAACGAGCGCATCGTCCTCGCTGACGAGGAGATTTCCGACGACGCCCTCGCCGACGCGCTCCTGCGCTGCGAGGACGCGGTCGGCGAGGCCGAGCTCACCTATTTCGAGGCCGTGACCTGCGCCGCCTTCCTCGCTTTCGCTGAGACGCCGGCGGACGCGCTGGTGCTGGAGGTCGGCCTTGGCGGGCGGCTGGACGCGACCAATGTCGTCGCGGAGACGGCGGCGGGCGTCATCACCCCGGTCGGTCTCGACCATCAGGATTATCTCGGAACGGATCTCGCCGCCATCGCCCGCGAAAAGGCCGGCGTCTTCCGCCGCGGCCGCCCGGCCGTCATCGGCCGCCAGTCGCGCGAGGCGGGCGACGCTCTTTCCGACGCCGCCGTGCGCGCGGGCGCGCGGCCGTTCCGCCATGGCGAGGAATGGCGCGTCTATGAAGAGCACGGACGGATTGTATACGAGGACGAAGACGGCGTGCGCGATCTCTCCGCGCCTCGCCTGCTCGGCCGCCATCAGATCGAGAACGCCGGCCTCGCCGTCGCGGCCCTCGTGGCGGGCGGGTTCGATTTGGATGACGCAGCGCTCTCGGGAGGTCTGGAGACCGCGCGCTGGCCCGCGCGCCTTCAACGCCTCAAAACCGGCCCGCTGATTGATCGCGCTTCAGCGCTTTCGCGCGGAGAGGCGGAGCTGTGGCTCGATGGCGGGCACAATCCGCATGCGGCGCAGGCGATCGCCGGGACCCTCGCCGACCTCAACGACCGCGCGCCGCGCCCGCTCGTGCTCGTCGCAGGCATGCAGGATACCAAAGATGCGGTGGGGTATTTCGCGCCCTATGCGGGCCTCGCCGCCGCCGCCTTCACGGTCGAGGCGGGGACGGGCACGCCCCATTCGGCGGAAGATCTCGCGGAAGCCGCGACGCGCGCCGGAACGCCCGCGCGCGCGTGTTCATCCGTTCTCGAAGGGATCGAACGCGCCTGCCGCGGGGCCGAAGCCCCGCCGCGCATTCTCATCTGCGGCTCGCTCTATCTCGCGGGCGAGGTGCTCCGCGAGAACGGGTGAGCGTTACGCCGCCTTGGTGACGCCCTGGCTCTCGATCCACGCCGTCAGCGAACCCTTCGGGTGCGCGCCGACCTGCGTGCCTTTCAACTCACCTTCAGCAAAGAAGAGCAGCGTCGGGATCGAGCGCACGCCGTAGCGCATGCCGAGCTCCGGGTTCTCGTCCATGTTCACCTTGGCGATGGTGAGCCCGCCCGCGAATTCCTCGGAAAGCTCGTCGAGCACGGGCGCGACCTGCTTGCAGGGGCCGCACCAGGGCGCCCAGAAATCAACCAGAACCGGCTTGCCGGCGTTCAGGACTTCCGCGTCGAAATTGTCGTCGGTGATCTCGACCGTGGCCATGGCGGCCTCCTTTCCGATCATGCTGCGCCGCAAGGGCTGAATGCGTCAGGCCAAGCTATGGAGCCCCGGCGCCGCATTCAAGCACGCTCTTTCAGGCCGTCTCGGAAGCGTGATGAGCGCCGAGCGCCTTCGCGAGCGCCGTCTCCAGCGCATCCGCCGGGACTTCCATGAGGGTTCCGGCGTAGGTCCACAGAAGCGCCGCACGCACGGTTCGCCCCGGAAAAATGCGCTGAAGCAACGCCCTGTAGGCGGCGAGCTGAGCGATGTAGGCGGCGGGCGCGGCCTCCCAGCGGTCCGGCGGCGGGCGGTTGGTCTTGTAGTCGACGCAGAGGACATGCGCTTCCGTCACCGCCAGCCGGTCGATCTGACCAGTGATCAGCGGCCCCGCTGGCGAGAGGCGCCCGCTGATCGGAACCTCCGCGAGGGAGCCGGCCGCGAACACGGCCGCGAAGGCGGGGTCGTCGAGAACGCCGAGCGCCTCGTCCCGCCAGATCGCCCGTTCGGCGGCGCCGACACCGGGCGCGGACGCTGCAAGATAGGCGTCGGCGAGCACGCGTCGCTCCTCCGGCGCGGCGCCCGGCAGATGCTCCAGCAGCGCATGGATGGCCTTGCCGCGCAGAAGCGGATCCGCCGCGAGAGGCGAATAGGCGGCGGCCTCTTCCGCCTGCATCGCCTCGGCCTCCTCGCCGCCGAGGCGTGAGGGCGCAAGGCGCGCGGGCGCGGCCTCTATCGGCGCCGGTCGGGACGCCCACTCGGGAAGCGGCGGGGTGCGTGTGGACGTCGTTTCATCGTCCGTATCCGGCTCCGCCGTCTGCGGCGCCTCAAGAACATAGGTCAGACCGTCTTCGCGATCCTCGACGCGCGCGGCGCCCTCCTGAGCCAGCTCCCGGAAGGTGAGCGTCGCGAGGCCGTGCCAGGAGCGCTCATTGAGGTCTTTGCTCGTTGTGTCCTTACGCTGACCTTCGACACCGCAGATATAGAGCCGCTCCCGCGCCCGCGTCGCGGCGACGTAGAGGAGGCGTCTGCGCTCCTCCATCTGGCGGCGGACGGCGTCGGCTTTCGCCTCCTCGATGGCGGCGGGCTTCGGCTTGAGCCCCGCATCCACGGCGAACATGCCGGGCAAGGGACGCGCCGCGCCGCCAGGCGCCGACGGCGGCGCCACCAGCGCATACGGACGGTCGCTTTTGGGCGCCTGCGGCATGTCGTTCGCGTCGGCGAGGAAGACGATTTCGGACTCCAGCCCTTTCGCGCCGTGCACGGTCATGACGCGGACGCCGCCCGAGCCTTCGTCGAGTTCGCGCTTCAGCTCCTTCGCCCGCTTCGGAACCCAGCGCAGGAAGCCGCCAAGGCTCGGCGAAGGCTCGCGCTCATAATCGAGGGCGAGATCGAGCAGCGCGCCGACGGGCGCCTCCCATTCGGAGCCAAGTCGCGAGGAGAGGAGCGAGCGGCCGCTCGGCGCTCCGGCGTCGAGCGCACGCGAGAAAAAGTCGAACGGGCTGAGACGCTCCGCACCGCGCACGAGCGCCTGCAGCCGTTCGTGCGCCTCGGCCGCCGCGACGCCCGCCTCCGCCGCGAGCCGCAAGGCGACCTGCAACTGGCCCTCGCGGGGGTGGGCGATGGCGAATAGCTCATCCTCCGACAGTCCGCCGAAGGGGCTGCGCAGAAGCTCCGCAAGGGAGAGATCATCCGAGCGCTGCAGAGCCCATCTCGCAAGCGAGAGGAGATCCTGCACGCCTGCATCGTCAAGCACCTGAATGCGGTCCGCGCCTTCCACGGGAACGCCGCGGGCGATCAGCGCCCGGCTGATCGCGCGATAGATCGCCCCGCGGCGCGTCACCAGGACCATGATGTCGCTTGGCAGGATGGGGCGACCGCGCGAGGCGAGGTGTTCGCTGGACGCTATCCATCCGTCCACGGTCGCCGCGATCCGGTTCGCAAGCACGGCGGCGGGGTCGCTCGCCGTCTCCGCATCGAGCGGCGCGTCCCACGGCTTCGTTTCTTCCGCCTTCTCCTTGGCGATCAGCGGCCAGAGCTCCACCCGACCGGCGCCCCCGGCGCGTGCGGGCAGATGCGGCATCGCCTCCGCGCCCGTGACGCCCTCGGCCGCGTCGCCTTTGAAAAGCGCGTCGACAAAGCCGAGTACCGGCGGCGTCGTACGGAAGGACGCCGCCATGGTCGGCGCCTCGAACATCCGGTCTGCAGCCGTCACGCGCTCATGCAGGTCGCTCTGCTTGGTGACGAACAGACCGATATCGGCGCCCTGAAACGAATAGATCGACTGCTTTTCATCTCCAACGACGAACATGGTCCGCTTGCGGCCTTCTTCGCTCGCCGCGCCTTCGCCTGCGAAGAACTCCGCGATGAGACCGTCGAGCACGCTCCATTGGCCGGGGCTGGTATCCTGCGCCTCGTCGAGGAGAATGTGATCGATCCCCCTGTCAAGCTTGTAGAGCGCCCACGCCGCGGCGGCGCCGGAGAAGAGCGCCCGCGTCTTTGAGATGAGGTCGTCATAGTCCAGAAGACCGACAAGCGCCTTGCGGCTCCGATAGCGTTCGCCGACAGCGCCGGCGACGCGATGGAGATCGACGGAGAGGTCGAACGAGGCCTTGGCGGCGCGCGCTTCGAGATAGGCCCGCAATCGACGTTGCTCAGCATAGAGCCATGCGGTCGCGTCCGGGAAACCCGTTTTGATCGCCTTTGTCGGAAAGCGACTGTCAGCGCGGGGCGTTAAGTCTTTCGTCAGCAACGCTTTGCTGAGCTCGTGGATCTTCTCGCCCGTCTTGGCCCTGTCGGCGGCGCGCAGCTCAGCCGCGCGGTCGATATCGGTCTTACCGCCCGTCTCCAGCGCCCCGATGGCCGCCGAAAGCTGGCCTCCATCCAGAGAAGCGAGATAGTCGCTCTGCAGACGGTCGAATTCCGCCTCAGGGTCGATACCGAATATATCGGCGAGCTTCCGGAAGTAGGCCTCCTCTCCGCCGACTTCGCGCATCTCCGTGAGCACCTCGGCCTCCGCGCGCGAGAGATCGGCGAGGAGCGACCGCACCGCCCCCTCGGGCTTCTCCGCCGCCAGCCGATCGAACGCCGCCTTTGCTGAACCAGAGGCTCGGCCCATGGCGACATCGGCGAGAGCGGCGTCACGCAGGGCGGCGGCGTCTTCATCGCCTGCGACCTCAAAACCCGGCTTCAGGCCCGCCTCGATGGGAAATCGTTTGAGGACGGATTCACAGAAGGCGTGGATGGTCTGGATCTTCAGCCCGCCCGGCGTCTCCAAAGACTGCGCGAATAGCCGCCGCGCAGCATCCAGCGCCTCGTCATCGACAGACGCTTCCGCGCCCGACAATTCCGAGATCGCCGCCCGCAGTGACGCGTCGTCCTTCAAGGACCACGCGCCGAGGGTTTTGAAGAGGCGCTGCTCCATCTCCGCCGCGGCGGCTTTGGTGAAGGTGACGCAGAGTATGGTGGAGGGCTGCGCGCCATCAAGCAGCAGACGGATCACCCGGTCGATCAGAACGCGCGTTTTGCCCGAGCCCGCGTTCGCCGACGCCCACGCGCTCGCCTCCGGGTTCGAGGCGACCCGCTGCTGGCGCACCGCCTCTCCGATGATCTGCGGGTCGAAGCTCACGCCCCCTCCTCCTCGCCGCGGCTCCATTCGGGCCGACGCGCGAGTTGGTCGTAGTCGCCGAAGTCAGACCGCACCCGAGCGCGAGGCTGCGAGAGGTATGGCGTCTGCGGATCGTCATACTGCGCGAGTAATGACGGCAGGCCTTCGCGCGCCGCGTTCAGGACGCCGTCCCAGCCTCCGCCATCGACACGCTTATCCTCGCCGCCTTCGCCGCCGCCGGTGAGACGGATGTAGCCGACCGCCTCGACCCGGCCTGTGCCTAACTTTTCGTACCCGCCGTTTTCCAGAATGAGCGCTTCCAGCGGCAATTGTGGCGCGAGGCCCGCTACCATCTGCTTGGGGGTCGCGGCCTGTCCCGTCTTGTAATCCCAGATGATGAAGGCGCCGCTTTTGGTCCTGTCGATACGATCCGCTGTAGCATGCGCCGTGAACGGACCACCGGGAAGATTCTGGTAGACGATATCGCCCCTCGTCTCGATCTGCGCTATGCGCCCTTCCAGAAACGCGCTGTCGTTTTCCGCAAGCCAGACCAGCGCTTTCTGCAGACGCGGACGCCAAAGCGCGCGCAGGTCATCCGGGACGCGACCCTCTTCCAGCGCCGCTTCAAACTTCGCCAGCAGCGCATCGGGGGATGCTTCGTCGCCCGCCTGCACCGCCCGGCCGAAGTCTTCCAGCGCCTTGTGGATCACCGTGCCCCGGAGACGGGCGTCGATTTCCATATCAACCGCATCCAGCGGCTTCAGGCGTAGAACTTTCTTTGCGTAGATCGCATACGGATCGCGCGCGAGGGTTGCGAGATCGCTGGCGGAGAGTGTGCGCGGGCGCGCCTCGACCGGCGGACGCGGCGCCGGCGCCCGCGCGCGGTCCGGCTGCGCGCAACGGTCCAGCGCCGCCGCCCAGCGTCCGTGCGGCGGCGCCGCCGGCTTCGCTCCCTTCAGGGCGTCGCTGCCGACGAGGTTCTCCAGACGAATGATGAAGCGCGAAGGCCGCGCCGGTTTACCGCCCGCGCGTTTCGCATAAGTGAGCCGCACCTCCGGCGCGCTCGCGAGCTGCGCGAAATCGTGCGCCGCGAGGCCGATGCGCCGTTCCGGCGACGGCAGGCCGAGCGCCGCGCGCATGGGTCGCGAGAGGAACGGGTCCTCCGCCGCCGCTTTCGGCCAGACGCCTTCGACCAGCCCCGACAGGATAACGAGATCCGCCGACTGAAGACGCGCCTCCAGCGGTCCCAGGATCAACACCCGCGGATGCTCCGCCGAACGCGGACGGATCGCGAGCCCCGAGAGCAGGCGCCGGAAAAACTGCCCGTACTCGCGCCCCTCAAATGATGTCATGTCCTCAAGCGCCGGACGCGCCTCAGCGAGCGCGCTCGCGATCGCCGCGCCGCCATGGGCGGACCAGAGCGCGGTCGCCCCGGCGAGCGTTTCCGTCGCGGCGAGCCGCTCGGCGAAAGTGAGATGCGCGCACACCGCCTCGCCCCCCGACTCGCCCCCCGTCTCGCCGAAAGCTTCCGGAAGCGCCGCGCGAATCGCGTCGATCACCGCGCTCACATCCTCCGATGGCGCATCACCCGCCGCCCGCGCGAGCATTTCCAAAGCCGTCTCCTGCCGCCGATGGCCCCGGAGGTTCCGGTCCATGCGCGCGACGGCGGCGCCGACGCGGTCCGCGGCGAGACCGAAGCGCGCGAGAGGGTGTCGGCAGAGGGAGAGGAAAGCGACCGGGTCCGACGGGCTCGCGACGAACGCGGCGGCGCGCTCCAGATAGGCGCCCGCGGTCGAGCGATAGGCCTCGCGTCCGGCGCTATCGTCGGCGTCGACGCCCCATCGTCTGAGAGCGGAGGAGATGCGTCGTGCAAGCCCCCGGTCAGGCGTCACGACCAGCACGCGACGCTCCGGCGTCTCCAACGCCTCGCGCACCATTAGCGCGACGGCGAGGGCTTCGTTCGTTTCGTCCTCCGCGGCGAGGATGCTTAAGCCGCCGACCGCCTCAGCGGATTTCGGCGCGAGCACATCGGCCGCCTCGCGCAAGGTCTCCGTCGCGTCGGCGGGGCGCAGCGCGGCGGAAAGGAGCGCCCGGCGCGGCGTCAGTTCATCGCCGCTTGGCGAGGCGGGCCACGGACGAACGGCCTCACGCCCGCCGAAACCCGGCCGGTTCAACAGCGCCCGCAAACCGCCCTGCGGGTGGCGCTCGTCCGCTTGACGCCAAGCGGGCTCATCCAACATCTGGTCGAGGCCCGGCAGCACGACGCAGCCGCGCGGCGCGTTCGCGACCGCCCGCATCAGCCGCGCGACCGCGGGCATGGAGCCTGTAGAGCCCGCAAGGATGATCGGCCGCTCCGGCGGCGTACGCCCCAGCTCCTCCGCATACGCCTCGACCGCGAGGCGACGTCGGCGCGCGGGATCTGCAAGACCCAATTCTTCAAGATGACCGGGCCATGCTTCCGCGGCGATTTTCAGGAAAGCGAGCGCGTCCTCCCAATGGGCTGCGTACTGCTCCGGAAAGACGTCGGCCAGACGGGAGAGGTCAACATCCTCGGTCTCCACGCTTTCAAAAAAGGCCGACAGCGCGTCGGCGCCTGCAAGCGCCGCCGTCCACGAGGCTTCGCCCCGCGCCTGATCGCGCGCATGGATCAGCCGCGCGAGGGTCAGCCGCCGATCGGCGTTCGTCGCCGCGGGCGGCAGGGAGAGGGCCGCCTTGAACGCGCCGAGGTCGCTCGCCGTCGCGACGCCTTCCGTATCAAGATCGCCGATGGCGCGCACGCGGGGCGCGAGGCACGCCGCTTCGCCGGACGCGGCCAGCACCGCCTCAGAAAACGCGCGCGCGGCGCGACGGGTGGGTAGGAGAACTTCAGCCTCGGCGAGCGCCAGCGGATCGCGCCCGATGGCGGCGACCAGACCGCGCGCGAGATCATCGAGAAACGGCCGTCCCGCGGGAATGGAATAAAGGCGCGGACCGGCGCCCGCGAAAAGGGACGCGTCGTCAGCCTGCGGCGGATATGCGTTCGAGCTCGGCAAGGCGGCGTTCGGCGTCCTTCAGACCATCCGGCGAGCCTACATGCATCCACTCGCCATCATGAACGATACCGAAGAGACGCCCCGCCTCCAACGCCCGGTTCCAGAGAATGTTTGTGGAAAATGGCCCATCCGGCGCGCCGTCCAGAAGATGAGTGTCGAGGATCTGCAGGCCCGTGAAGACGAAAGGCGCGGACGCCGCGTCGCCACGGCGCGCAAGGCGCCCATCCGCCTCCAGACGAAAATCGCCGACGCCGTCATAGCCGAACGCGCTTTCGCGCGGCTGAAGGAGGAGAAGCGCGTCCATGGTTTCCGCATCAAAGGCCGCTGCAAGCCGTGCGCAGGGCGCGCCGCCTGCGCCTGTGACGAACACCTGATCGGTGTTGGTGCAGAAGACAGGCCCCTCGCCGAGCAGCCGACGGGCCTTGGCGAGACCGCCGCCCGTCTCCATGAGCTGATCGCGCTCATCGGAGATGATGATCTCCGGCGCCGCACGACCTGCGAGATGCGCCTCCGCCATGTCGGCGAGATAGTGGACGTTCACCACCGCGCGCCGAACGCCGCCCGCCGCCAGATCGTCGAGGGCGTGGTCGATGAGCGCCTTGCCCGCGACTTCGACCAGCGGTTTCGGGCGGGTCTCGGTCAACGGACGCATGCGCGTACCGAGCCCTGCGGCGAGAACCATGGCCGTCTCGATCATGCCGAAGCTCCTGACAGTACTTTTTCGACGGATGCGGTCAGGTGATCGTCCGTCCACCGCTTCAAAGGCGCGAGGGCCGGATGCGACAGCTCGTCCGTGAACCGCGCCCAGACCCGCGGCAGATAGTCGAGATACCGCGCTTTGCCGTCACGCTTGGCGAGCCGAACGAAGATCCCGAGGATTTTCGCGTTCCGCTGCGCCGCGAGAATTGCGCAGGCGGCGCGGAAGGCGTCCGCGTCAAAGCCCGGGCGCATGGCGGCCTCGGCGCAATAGCGCGCGAGAAGATCGGCGGCGAGATCGCGATCGACATCGCGGCGGATGTCCTCCAGCAGCGAGGCGAGATCGTAAGCCGGCGACCCGACGACCGCGTCCTGAAAATCGAGGAGGCCGACGCGGGCGGCGCCTTCGCGCTCCGGCAACCAGATGAGATTATCGGCGTGGTAATCGCGCAGGACGAGGACGGCTTCGCCTGCGGCGATGTCGAAGAGCGGCGCCCAGATGGCGTCGAACCCGGCGCGCACGGCGTCCGCCGCTTCACCGCCTGTCGCATACGGATAGAACCAGTCGAGCAGCAGGTCCGTTTCGGCGCGCATGGCGACCGCGTCGTAAGCGAGGAGCGTGCGCTCGCCGCCGCGCGCTGGCAGAGAAGACGGCGCTGGCGTCTGATGCAGGCGCAGAAGGGCGTCTACCGCGACGCCGTAGTACGCCGCCTCATCGCCGGCGCCCGCGGCGAGGGTCGGGCCGAACAGCGTGTCGCCGAGGTCTTCCAGAAGCGCGAAGCCGTGCGCCGCATCGGCGGCGAGGATGCGCGGCGCCGAAAGGCCGAGTGCGGAGAGGTGGTCGCCGACGGCGACGAAGGCGTTGAGATCGGGCCCCGCCAACCGCGCGAGGGCGTTGTACCCCAGCGCGCGCCGCGTCGCTTCATCCGCATCAGGAGGACAGGCGGCGGCTTCGGCTTTCGGCGGCGCGTCCATCACCACCGCGTGCTCGCCATCTCGTACGGCGCGCAGATAGCGCCGCGTCGACGCGTCCCCTGCAAGCGGGACGACTGTCGCCGCGCCCCAACCAGCGTCGTTCAGAAACGCCGACAGCGCGGCGCTGCGCGCGTCCGTCATGGCGCGAGCGCCTTCAACCGATCCGCCCATGTGGGGGTCGCCTCCACGTCCGCCCGCCGGCCGGCGCCCTCCGCCGCGAGGCGCACTGTCAGGCGCTCTCGCGGCGCGAAGGGGCCGAGCCGATCGGGCCACTCCACCAGAACGCAGCCCTCATCGAGCGCGTCGTCGAAACCGAGCTCCCATAGCCCGTCAGGCCCATCCAGCCGGTAAAGATCGAAATGGGCGATGGGAACCGCTCCCCCCTCATAGGTCTGAACGAGGGCGAATGTCGGGCTGGGGGCGTCTTCCTCGCCTGTCGCGGCGGCGATAAGCGCGCGCGCGAGGGTCGATTTTCCCGCGCCGAGCGGGCCTTCGAGCAGGATGGCGTCGCCCGCGCGCAGATCCGCCGCCAGCGCGCGCCCGAGCGCTTTCGTCGCCTCATCGTCCGGAAGAAGGAATTCCCGCATCGGCGAGTGGTCCGACGCGCCCGCCCCTTGCGTCAAGCCGCGCTGAGCGCTGACGCTGACAGGAGGCGCGGCGGCCTCTATATCGAGCCGACCAACGAACCAAGAGACGAGACGGCGAGCATGGCGAAGATCACCTATATCGAACATGACGGCTCCGAACACGTGGTGGAGGGCGAGAACGGCCACTCCGTCATGGAGACCGCGCTGAAAAACGACGTGCCGGGCATCGACGCCGATTGCGGCGGCGCCTGCGCCTGCGCCACCTGCCATGTCTATGTGGATGAGGCGTGGAAAGAGAAAGCCGGCGAGCCGAGCACCATGGAGACCTCCATGCTCGATTTCGCGCACGACGCCCGCGAGAACTCGCGCCTTTCCTGCCAGATCAAGATTTCGGATGCGCTGGACGGCCTCATCGTCCGCCTTCCTGAATTTCAGGGCTGATCCTTTCACCCTTCGCTAACCATGCGTGTCGATACTCTCCGCAACGTTATGCGGTGAGGATCACGCGCCATGCTTCGCAGCTTCTTGTTCTCCGTCGGTTTTGCGCTGGCGGCCGGGTCGGCCCAGGCCGGCGATCTCTATGTCTCCGGCGGCGCCGGTTTCGCAAACGGCTTCACGATCAACGACAATGACGTCGATTTCCTCGGCCGCGACCGGAATTTCGAAGCCGACTTCGAAGGCGGCCTCGTCGCGACGGGCGCCATCGGCTGGCGGAAAACGACGCACCGCGGCTCTGGCCTGCGGATCGAACTTCTCGGCACGCTGCTGCTGGAAGATTTCGAGCTCGACGAAATCACCCTCAACGGCGTCGGCGCGACGGCTGTCGATCGCACGACGGACGCCGGCATCCAGCAATTCGATGCGACGCTCGAGGCGAACGACCCGTTCCTGTTCGGCGGCGAAGCCTCCGGCTTCGATGTCGCGGTGATGGGTTACTACGATTGGCAGGTCACCCACGGTCTGCGTCCCTATTTCGGCGTCGGCTTCGGCTACGGCCTCTATGAAATCGAGGCGGCGGCTCTCTTCTTCGACGGCGACGGGGACACGGTGACCGACAACTGCACCGTCGGCGCGCAGACGAACTGTCTCGCAGGCGTCGCGCTCTCGCAGGAGATCGACACCTTCGTGGTCAAGGCCGCCATCGGCGTCGAGAAGACGCTCACCGCCCGCGCAGCGGTGTTCGCCGAGGCGCGCTATGAAGCGGTCGTCGGCGGCAACACCGACGGCACGACCTTCGTCAACGGCACCTTCGCTCAGCCGGACGTGGACCTGAAGATCGCGCAACCTTCCGCCTACGTCGGCGTCCGCCTCTTCTTCTGATCGAAGCCGCAGGCGGATCCGCCCGGTCCGCTTGACTCTCTCGTTCTCTTTCTGTTCCAGTCGGGGCCATGGATGGCCCCGATTTTCTGTCCGCCGCCCCCGCGCGGCCCGATGCGACGCTTGCGATCACCCGCGGCGTCGCGCGCATGTTTCTCGATCATGGCTGGGCGCCGCTTACTGAGTTTCGGCTTTCCAGCGGCCGCCGCGTCGACGTCGCCGGGCTCGACAAATCGGGTCGCCTCCTCTTCGTCGAAGTTAAGTCCTGCCGCGCCGATTTCGAGACCGACGCAAAGTGGCCGGATTATCTGGAATTCTGCGACCAGTTCTTTTTCGCCGTGGACAGCTCCTTTCCGCTCGATCTCATTCCGGACGAGGTCGGCCTCATCCGCGCCGACGCCTTCGGCGGGGCGATCCTGCGTGAAAGCCCGGAGACGAAACTCACCCCCGCGCGCCGCAAGGCGGTGACGCTGCGCTTCGCCCGCCACGCCGCGACGCGCATCGCCGATATCGGCTGACGACTCCCCACGCTTTGCGATCTCCTTGACTCAGAACGACCGTTCTGCGCATGTCGCCGCATGGAGAACGATCGTTCTGAAGACATTCGAACCGCCGCGCTGGCGCGGTTCTGGAAGCACGGCTACCGGGGAAGTTCCGTTCGCGATCTATTGGACGCGACCGGCTCGAACAGGGCTGCGCTCTATGGACGCCACGACGGAAAAGACGGGCTCTTCGAGGCCTGCGTCGACCTCTATGAAGAGACGGTCGTCGACCCGGCGTTCGCCCCCGTCGAGAGCGATGGCGCGAACCTCCAAACCGTTCGCGCGTACTTCGAACACCAGATCGCACGGGCGGAAGAAACCGGCTTTCCGACCGCCGGTTGCCTGATTGCAAACGCGATGACGGAGCTTGCGCCGCACGACGGCGCCATTCGCGCGCGGGTGCGCAAGCATCTGGAACGCCTTCAAGCCGGGTTCGCCAACGCCCTACGCGGCGAAGCGCCGGATGCCTCCAATGATCGCATTCAGACGTTGTCGGATCTTCTCGCCGTAAACGCGCAAGGGCTCTGGTCGCACTCACGCGTCGCGAAAGACGCAACCGAAATGC
>CAYFIB010000026.1:0-38499 GCA_964342855.1 uncultured Caulobacterales bacterium | reverse complement strand
GCGTACTCCACCCAGCTGACGAACTTCAAAAAGCACATCAACTGGTAGGCGGGCGCCGCCGGTCGGCGGCGCGCTCGGGGGTGCTCAATCGCACGAAGAGCGCTTGGTTCGTCCTGAAGTCTGGCGTGATTATTACTATCAAAATTGTCGCGCGAATTTAACGCGCGGTTGACCCCCCTCGACGCCTGTGTTTTGCCCACGGTGGCGTCGAGGGGATCATTCCATGAGAAATTTTGCACTAGCTGCGGCGGTCGCCGCGGCTCTTTCGCTATGCGCGGTTCGCGCCCAAGAGGCGTCGCCTGAAGGCGACGCCAAGCCGGATCAGAAATCGATCGAAACGGCGGTCAACGAAGCCTTCGAGTGGCCGGAAGGCTATGCGGCGGTTGAAGGGCCGGTGAAGCTTTCGCGTGGCGTATTGGAGTTCCCGTCGACGGATCCGGTCGCGATCGACGCCAAGCGCCGTTGCGAAATTTTCGTTGATGAATGGGGCTGGGACAAAAGCGGCTGCGGCCAGGTCGATGCGATGATCCTGTCGCCCACCGCCGCGATTGACAACATGATCGTAAATCGTCCGAACTCGGACGGGTATGTCACCTTCGATGACTGGCGCGACGGCGATCGCGACAAGCACATTGACCAGATATGGAATGATCTGAAGCTCGGATTGAAAGAGCAGGGCCAGCGTCTTGGCGTCGAGATAGTCGCCGACAGCTGGTTCGTTTACCCGACCCTCAACGAAGACGAACACTATCTGTATTACGCGACCCTGACGCGCTGGGACGGCGCGCCGGTGATGAACGTGGAAGTGTCGAAGTTCGATCGGCGCGGCTACGTATCGATCTCGTTCGTGCCAAATGACGAGACGATCACCGCCGATGATCTGCGATCCGAAGTTGAAATGGTTCTCGCCGCCTACAAGCCGTCCGAAGAGGAAGGGTATCTGGACTTCAAAGACGGCGACAAGATCGCGGCGGCCGGGGCGCTCGGCGTGCTTGCGACCCTTGCAGGCGTGAAGTTCGGAAAGGCGGCGGCGGGCGGTCTCATCGCCGTCCTTCTGGTCGCTTTCAAGAAGCTGTGGTTCCTTTTGCTCGCCCCGCTGGCGTTTCTGCGGAACCTGATCTTTAAAAAGAAGGACTGAGTTCAAAGGCGAGCTTTCAAGCACGTGACCCCGCGCGCGCCGTTCCCATCTTGAGCAGCGCGCCCAAAACCCTTATGTGCAATGCACATTTTTGGAGGTCACGGAGCCATGCTCCTCACCATGCTCAAGGCGAAGATCCACAACGCGGCGCTGACCGCGACGGACCTTCACTATGAAGGGTCGATCCAGATCGACATGGATATTCTCGATGCGGCGGGGATCCTGCCGTTCGAGAAGGTCGACATCTGGAACGTGACCAACGGCCAGCGTCTGACGACCTACGCGCTCGAAGGCGTCCGCGGCTCTAAAGAGTTCATGCTGAACGGCGCGGCCGCGCGTCTCGCCGAGCCGGGCGACCGCGTCATCATCGCCGCCTACGGCCAGGCGCCCGCCGAAGAAGCGCGCAACTACAAGCCGACCGTCGTCATCATGGACGGCGATAATGAGATCAAACAGATCAACTGATCCGGCGACGTCCTTACATCGTCTTCAATCCTGATTTCACTGTTACAGTGTAACGTTGTGACCGGCGCCGGGCGTTGCTAGCTTCCGCATCGCTCAGTGGAGGTTTCCCTTATGTCACGACTGTTTATCGGCGCCGCCGCGCTGGCGCTCGTCGCCGCGCCCGCGTTCGCCAAAGACCCCGAAATCAAACCCGCCGCCATCGAGGCGCACATGACGTTCCTCGCGAGCGACGCCCTGAAGGGCCGCGAAGCGGGCTCGCCGGAATATGAAATCGCCGCGGAGTACGTCGCGAGCCGGTTCATGGGCTGGGGCCTCAAGCCCATCGGCGAGGATGGGACCTATTTTCAGGACGTCACCCTGCGCTCCACGGCGCGCGATCTCGACGGCGCGCAGATCCGCATCTGCAAGAAGCGCCGCTGCAAGCTGAAGGTCCCGTCCGAAGCCATCCCGGCCGCCTCGGCGCTCCGTACCGAGAGCGAAGCGGAAGCCGAAGTTGTTTTCGTCGGCTACGGCATCTCCGCGCCGGAGCTCGGATACGACGATTACGAAGGATTGGATGTCGAAGGCAAAATCGTCGCCTATGTGAACGGCTATCCGTCCGACGTCATCCCGAGCGATCTCGGCGCGCACCTGTCGGGCGGCGGCACGGTCGCAAAGACGGCTCAAGACAAGGGCGCCATCGGCTCGATCTTCCTCTGGTCGCCGACCATGGAGGCCCGTTTTCCCTTTGAGCGCTTCGCCGCCAGCGCCACGCGCCCGCAGATGACGTGGGTGGGTCCGGACGGGCAGGCGGACGTTTCGGCACCCAAGATGCAGGCTTCCGCCGCGCTCAGCCAGGACGCCGCCGCCGAGCTGTTTGAAGGAACCGAGCAGAGCTTCGCCGACATCGTCGCGAGCCTTGAGGCGGGCGAACATCCGAAAGGCTTCGCCCTCGGCAAGACGGCGACCATCAAACAGGCGAGCAAGAGCGAAGACATCGTCAGCCGCAACGTGATGGCGGTGCTTGAAGGCTCCGATCCGACGCTGAAGGACGAGTACGTCGTTCTGACGGCGCACCTCGACCATATCGGTCTTTCCCAGACCGTCGACGGCGATAACATCAACAACGGCGCGATGGACAACGCCGCCGGCGTCGCGACCATGCTGGAAGCCGCCCACGCTTTCGTGCACTCCGGCAAGCGCCCGAAACGCTCCATCATCTTTCTCGCCGTGACGGCGGAAGAAAAAGGCCTTCTGGGCGCGGAGTACTGGACGAACAACCCGACCGTGCCGATCGAGAACGTCGTCGCGAACGTCAATCTCGACATGCCGGTTCTGCTCTATGACTTCCAGGACGTCGTCGCCTTCGGCGCCGAGCGCTCGTCGCTTGGTCCGATTGCGGAGCGTGCGGCGAAGAAGCTGGGCGTGACGCTCTCGCCGGACCCGATGCCGGAGCAGAACCTCTTTGTGCGTTCGGACCACTACCGTTTCGTGCAAAAGGGTATTCCGTCCGTCTTCCTCATGACGGGCTTCGCCGGCGACGGTCAGCAGGTGTGGGGCGAGTTTTTCGCCAAGCACTACCACAAGCCCTCTGACGAGGTGACGAACCCGATCCTCTGGGAAGCCGGCGCCAAGTTCGCGAAGATCAACTATCTGATCGCCAACGAGATCGCGAACGCGAGCGAGCGCCCGAGCTGGAACGAAGGCGACTTCTTCGGCGACCTCTACGGCGCGGACCGGTAAAAGGCCTTCGACGGTTCAGAACATCCAACGCCTCCCCTGTTTACGGGGGAGGCAGCCGCGCCAGCGGACGGAGGGGGGCAGCGATCTCGCGGCCCCTTCTCTTGTTTGGCCTTCCGCGCCGGCCCCTTCGTCGGCTGAAGCCGACACCTTCCCCGCAAGCAGGGGAGGGAGGAGCGTTGTTCGAACAAGGGCTCGCCCCTGCGGCGCGGGCTTGCTAAACGGGGCGTCCTCGTGGGGCTGTAGCTCAATTGGTTAGAGCTGGCGGCTCATAACCGCTAGGTTGGGGGTTCGAGTCCCTCCGGCCCTACCACGCCTTCGCGGCGCCTGCCCGCGCCGACCGCCGACAAGATGAGGTGACCCATGTCCGACGCCGTTCTCTCCGTGCTCGATGCGCTGCCGCCCGACCCGCTGCTCGGCCTCATGGCCGCCTTCCGCGAGGACGACCGCGCCCAGAAGCTCGATCTCGGAGTCGGCGTCTACAAAGATAAGAACGGCGAAACGCCCGTCATGGCCGCCGTGCGCGCGGCGGAGAAGCGCCTCGCCGAAGAACTCCGCACCAAGACCTATGAGGGGCCGCGCGGCAACGCGGAATTCTGCGCCGCCGTCGAGGGGCTCCTCTTCGGCGCGGAGGCGGATGCGGCGCGGATCGCATCCTTCGCGACGCCGGGCGGCTGCGGCGCTCTCTCCATCGGCATGCGGCTTGGCCATGTCGCGAAACCGGGCGCGACCGTGTGGATTTCTGATCCGTGCTGGCCGAACCACCCGCATGTCGCCAAAGCCATCGGGCTCAAGGTGCGCGAGTACGCCTATCTTGATCGGGCCACGGGCCGGGCCGATTTCGGCGCGATCACGGATGGTCTGAAGGAAGTCGCGGCGGGCGATGTCGTTCTCATCCAGGGGCCTTGTCACAACCCGAGCGGCGTCGATCTTTCAGCGGATGAATGGAAAGCCCTCGCCGATCTGTGCCTGAAGGCCGGGGCGCTGCCGTTCATCGACATCGCCTATCACGGCCTCGGCGAGGGGCTGGACGCGGACATGCAGGGCGCGCGCGCGTTTCTTGAAGCGGTTCCGGAAGCCATCGTCTCCTATTCCTGCTCCAAGAACTTCGGGCTCTATCGCGACCGCACCGGCTGCCTCATCGCGCAGTCGGAGACGGCGAAGGCGCGCGAGGCGGCGGCGACGCACATCGCCAGCATCGCGCGCGCGGACTATTCCATGCCCCCGGCGCACGGGCAGGCGGCGGTCGCGACGATCCTCGCCGACGCCGCGCTCACGGCGCAGTGGACGGAAGAACTCGCCGGCATGCGCGGTCGAATTCTGGAGCTACGCGCAGCGCTCGGCGAGGCGCTCGCCGCCGAAGGCCATGAGACCGTCGGCGCCGCCGTGACGGCGCAGAAGGGCATGTTCTCGCTCCTCCCCGTCGATAAGGCGGGCGCGGAGAAACTGCGCGCCGACCACGCCATCTACATGCCGGGCTCCGGCCGCATCAACGTCGCGGGGCTGGATGCGGCGCGCATCGCGCAGACCGCGAAGGCGATTGCGGGCGTGTTGGCCGCTAACTAGTAGCGGTCCTTGTTCTGAATTTCTCGAACCAAGCGGTAAACATCCCGGACATCTTTTATTCCATGGAATACAAAGGGATGCAGCGGACCTATCCAGAAACTGAGGCCGCTCGATAGATCGAAAAGCCCTCGGCCCGGCCCGAATTCGATCGATCCCGTTTTATCACCTCTAACCTTGACTTGGAGATTTTTAGTTAATGGCATTGAGTCGATAGAACGACTGAAAAGACCCGAAAAAATAATGGCGCGATGGTTCGTTAGTGCGTACTCGGTGCGACGCCGTATGGCGGCGTCGACGATGAAGCGGCCGAAGGTGAAGAAGAGACCGACGCTCACAAAGGCCAGTCCGAAGAGGGTGAAGAGATTTAAGATCGGTGGAGCTTCAACAGCCCCCTCTGATGAGGCCAGCATTCCACTGGCTGCGATCGTCCACAAAATTGCGAATGATGTCCAAAGAATAGAAAACGGAATAAGGAAAATATCAATTTCTCTTAGCCGGATCCCGCGTGGCGGACGCCCCTGCCAGATAATTTCTTCATCCACATCAATATAGTCGCGTAAGTCCACGGCAGCCCCCTTTTGACGTCGCTATAAATGAGTCTTGTGGCTTTGTTTTTCAATCATTCGACATGCGTTTGAGGCTAAATCTCAGGCTCACGCCCACTCCAGCACGACTTTCCCGCTTTCGCCGGAGCGCATGGCGTCGAAGCCTCTCTGGTAGTCCGCGGCCGGAAACTGGTGGGTGAAGATCGGCGTGAGGTCGAGGCCGGACTGGATGAGGGCGCCCATCTTGTACCAGGTCTCGAACATGCGTCGGCCGTAAATGCCTTTGATCTCGAGGCCCTTGAAGATCACATTATCCCAGTCGATCCCGGCGCCGTTCGGCAGGATGCCGAGGAGGGCGATTCTGCCGCCATGGTTCATGTTCTTCAGCATGGAGCCGATCCCGGCGGGCGCGCCGGACATTTCGAGGCCGACATCAAAGCCCTCCGTCATGCCGATCTCGGCCATGACGTCCTCGAGCTTTTCTTCAGCGACGTTCACCGTCCGCGTCGCGCCGAGTTTCTCCGCAAGCGACAGGCGGAAGGGGTTGAGATCCGTGATCACCACGTTTCGCGCGCCGGCGTGGCGGACGACCGCCGCGGCCATGGCGCCGATGGGGCCTGCGCCGGTGATGAGCACGTCCTCTCCGACCACGTCGAATTCAAGCGCCGTGTGCACCGCATTGCCGAACGGGTCAAAGATGGAGCCGAGCTCGTCGGAAATGTCCGCCGGCAGTTTGTAGACGTTGAAGGCGGGGACGACGACGTATTCCGCGAAGGCCCCCGGCCGGTTGACGCCGATGCCGACGGTGTTACGGCAGAGATGGCGTCGCCCCGCGCGGCAATTGCGGCAGAAGCCGCAGGTGACGTGGCCTTCCGCCGACACCCGGTCGCCGACCGCGAGCTTGGAATGCTCCGGGTGCACCTCCGAGCCGATCTCGACGATCTCGCCCGAGAACTCGTGCCCGACCACCATGGGCGCCGGGATCGTCTTCTGCGCCCACGCGTCCCAGTTATAGATGTGCACGTCCGTCCCGCAGATGGCGGTGCGCTTCACCTTGATGAGGACGTCGTTCGGCCCGGGGCGCGGGATGGAGACGTCCTCCATCCAGATCCCTTCCTCGCGTTTCGCTTTGACGAGGGCGCGCATTTTTTCAACCATAGCGAACTCCATCAGGGTTATGCCGTATCCGGTAAATCCGGTTCAGAACTGATCCCGTTTCAAAAATGCACCGTCATCCCGGCCGAGCGCAGCGAGAGCCGGGACCCAGGGTCGCAAGCGCCGCGCTCCGACACCCTGGGTCCCGGATCGCGCGATGCGCGTCCGGGATGACGAGAATAAAAGAAAACGCGCCGGCCATTCTTCTGTAAGGGCTATATGACGCCGAGCTCTCGCCCGACTTTCGTGAAGGCCGCGACCGCTTGATCGATCTGTTCATCCGTATGCGCCGCGCACATTTGGGTGCGGATGCGCGCCTGGCCGCGCGGCACGACGGGGAAGGAGAAGCCGGTGACGTAGACGCCTTCCTCCAGCAGCTTCGCCGCCATTTCGCCCGCTAGGCGCGCATCGCCGAGCATCACCGGGATGATCGGGTGCTCGCCGGGGAGGAGGTTGAAGCCCGCCTCGGCCATCTGCGCGCGGAACCGTTCCGCATTGCGCGTTAATTGCGCGCGCAGGGCGTCGCCGTTCGCCGCCAGCTCGATGGCCTTGAGGCTCGCGCCGAGGAGAGCGGGGGTGAGGGCGTTGGAGAAGAGATAGGGCCGCGCGCGGTTGCGGAGGGTGTCGATCACCTCCTGCCTAGCGCAGATATAGCCACCCATGCCGCCGCCGAGAGCCTTGCCGAGCGTGCCGGTGAGGATATCGACGCGGCGCTCGACGCCGGCGCGGTGCGGGGTCCCCGCGCCCTTCGGGCCGATGAATCCGGTGGCGTGGCAGTCGTCCACCATGACGAGGGCGGAATATTTCTCCGCCAGCGCCGTCAGGTCTTTCAGGTTGGCGAAATAGCCGTCCATGGAGAAGACGCCGTCGGTGACGATGAGCTTCGTGCGCGTGCCTTCGGCGTCGGCTTTCTTTAGCTCCGCCTCAAGAGCGTCCATGTCGTTGTTGGCGTAACGATAGCGCTTGGCTTTGCACAGGCGCACGCCGTCGATGATGGAGGCGTGGTTGAGGCTGTCGGAGATGATGGCGTCATCCGGGCCGAGCAGCGGCTCGAAGACGCCGCCATTGGCGTCGAAGCAGGCGGCGAAGAGGATCGCGTCGTCATAGCCGAGATAGTCCGCAATTGCCGTTTCGAGCTGGCGGTGCAGGTCCGTCGTGCCGCAGATGAAGCGCACGGACGCCATGCCGAAGCCGTGGGTCTCCATGGTCGCCTTCGCGGCGGCGATGATTTCGGGGTGGTCGGCGAGGCCGAGATAGTTGTTGGCGCAGAAATTGAGGACGCCGCGGCGGTCGCCGGCGACCTCCACATCCACTTCGGGACCCTGGGGCCCAAGGATCGGGCGTTCGATCTTGGCGAGCCCTTCGGCGCGCATCTCGTCGAGGGCGTCGCGGGTTCGGGTGTAGAAGGCGGTGCGGGCGTCGCTCATGAGGGGCTCTCCCAATCGTGCATGGCGCATAACGGCGGAAATTCCGCTATGCAAGAATTATTATCCGTCTTTCAGAACCACCAGCAGGCCGCGGGCGGGTTTGTCGCCCGGATTGCGGATGGCGTGGGGCGCGTCGGCGGCGTAGCGCGCGGTCGCGCCTTCCTCCACCCGCCCGGCGCTCGCGCCGCTTTCCACCTCGAAGACGCCGGTGAGGGCGGTGAGGTGCTCGCGCGATCCGGCGGCGTGGGGTTCGGAGAGGAGGGCGCCACCCGGCTCGACCGACAGCTCATACCATTCCGAGCGCCCAGCGAGGCCGATGGGGCTGAGGATGCGGAGGGTGCAGAGCCCGTCCGCGCTTTTGATTTCCGGGGTGAAGTGGGCGGGCGCGATCTCCACCGCGCCGCCGGAGCTCTCCGATTCGCCCAGCTCTGAAAGGTCGAGACCAAGCGCTCGGGTGAGGCCCCAGAGGGTGCCGAAAGTCGGGTTCGCGCGGCCGCGCTCGATCTGGCTCAGCATGGAGCGCGAAACGCCGGAGCGGGTCGCGAGGTCTTCCAGCGTCCAGCCGAGGGCGCGGCGGCGCGCCTGCAGGCGCGGGCCGATCTCGGGCGCGACATCGTCGTTGGAGGCGGGGTTCGCCGGAGCTGTGGATGCATTTTCCATTATCTTGAACATGAAGAAGTTGCGTCGTCCCGTCAACGTGCTGGACCTGTGGCCGCCGCGTCAGGCTATGGTTGCTGAAACGTTAAGGGTTTCAGGGGCTTCCATGGCCGACGGATCGAACGGAACGGGCGCGAACCGGCGCGAATGGCTGATGACGGCGCTTCTCGGCGGAACCGCCGTCGGGCTCTCGGCCTGCGCGAGCGACGCCGACGGCGGGGGCCTGCGCCTCTTCGCGGGCGGCGGCAAAGCCGAGGACGGCGCGAAGCTCAGCCTGCGCACGATTGAAGCCGCGGAGCGGGTGAACGCCCTCAACTTCACGGGCGAAGAGCGTCGGCAGATGCTGGAGGCGCTGGAGGAGAACGTCGAGGCGCTCGGCCGCCTGCGCGCCCTGAAACACCCGAACGATCTGCAGCCCGCGCTCACCTTCGATCCGCGCCTGCCCGGAAAAACCTACCCGATGGATCAGCGCGACCGCGTGCGTCTCGGCGGCGCCCTCGGCGATCAACCGGGCACGGAGGAGGATATCGCCTTCGCCTCCGCCGCCCAGCAGGCGAAGTGGATGGCGGAGGGTGCGCTCACCAGCCGTCAGCTGACGGAGATTTATCTGAAGCGCATCGAGCGGTATCGCGGCGCGCTCTATAATTTCGTCACGGTGACCGCTGATCTCGCCCGTGAGCAGGCCGATCAGGCGGACCGGGAGCGGGCGACGGGTAAAGTCCGCGGGGCCCTGCACGGGCTGCCCTTTGGCCTCAAAGACATCATCGACGTGAAGGGCCTCCCGGCCACCTGGGGCGCGACGCCTTATAAGGACCGTGTCGGGACGGTCGATGCGACGGCCTATACGAAGCTGCGCGAGGCGGGCGCTGTCCTCCTCGGCAAGACGACCAACGGCGCCATCGCTTATGGCGACATCTGGTTCGGCGGGCGCACGCGCAATCCGTGGGACCCGCGGGAGGGCTCTTCCGGCTCCTCGGCGGGCTCGGCGAGCGCGACGGCCGCGGGGCTCTGCTCCTTCTCCATCGGCACGGAGACGCTCGGTTCGATTCTGTCCCCCTCAGAGCGGTGCGGGACGACGGGCCTCAGGCCCACCTTCGGGCGGGTCTCCCGCGCGGGCGCCATGGCGCTTTGCTGGTCGCTGGACAAGATCGGCCCCATCTGCCGCTCGGTGGAGGACACCGCCCTCGTACTCGCCGCCCTCAACGGCCATGATGCGGGCGACGCGTCCTCCATCGCCGCCGGGTTCTCCTATGACGGAAGGTCCGCGCTGAAGGACATGACCATCGGCTACGTGCCCGCGTGGTTCGAGGAGGCGGACGCCATCGACAAAGCCGTGCTGGAGGCGGCCAAAGGCCTCGGCGCGAAACTGGTGGAGGTGACGGCGCCGGACATTCCCGCCGATCTCCTCGTCTCGCAGCTGCTGGTCGAGGCCGCCGCGGCTTTCGAGCAACTGACCCTCGACGATCTCGACGATCAGATGGTCTGGCAGGACGACAGCGCTTGGCCGAACACCTTCCGCGCCGCGCGCTTCTTCCCGGCGGTCGACCTCATCCAGATCGACCGGCTCCGCCGACGGACCATGGAGGCCATGGGCGCCGTCTTTTCGGGCGTCGACGTGCTCCTCTCGCCGAACTTTGCGGGCGGGATCCTCACCATGACCAACTTCACCGGCCACCCGCAGCTCTCCTTCCGCGCCGGTTTCCGCGAAACGACGCCGCGCTCCCTCTGGAACGATGAGGCGGAGGCGGACGATCTCCCCAAAGCCCGCACGCCCCACAATGTCAGCGTCCTCGCGGGGCTCTTCGATGAGGGCAAGGCGATCCGCGTCGCGCGGGCGCTGGAGGGCGCGATGAACGCGTGGCGCGAGCGCCCGGGGGCGGCGTCGAGCGGGGTTCGGGTGGCGGGGCTTTAGCATGTCTGAGAACATCGAGTACTTTGTTTCTAGTCGGAAGAAAGTTTTATTGGAGTTATCCGAACGCGACTTGTGCGCAATAATCGGAGCTCTGCAGTTTGCAGTCATGAAATCAGATTCTGAGTTCAGCACTCTAGTCGGCGTCGAAACCGATGAGGTCGCCGACATAGGTGAGAAGCTGGTGAAAGCGCTCGTAGAATTACAAGATTTAGATGCGGCTCTTAGGTCTTTAGGCAGACAATAAACTATCAACCAGACATCACAAAAACCGCGTCAGCACGTCCTTATAGCTCCTTGAGAGCTTCAGCTCGCCGCCGCTTTCGAGTTTCAGGAAATACTCGCCGTTCGCGTGCGGATGGAGTTCTTTCACCTTGGTGACGTTGACGATAGCGGAGCGGTGGACGCGCTGGAAGACGGCGGGGTCGAGCTTCGCGGCGAGTTTCTTCATGGTCTCGCGGATGATGTGGGTGACGCCGCCCGCGTGGATGCACATGTAGTCGCCCGCGGCGTCGATCCACTCGATATCCGCCGTGTTGAGGCAGATGACCTTGCCGGCGTCGCGGAAATTCAGCTGGCTGATATAGGGCGACTTGGCGGGGCTCGTGTCCTCGATCAGCTCCTTGATCTTGTCGCGCTCCTCCGCGCCGAGGCTGGAGAGCATCTCGACCAGCTTCGTCTCCCGGTCGGCGGCCTTCTTCTCGCGCCGGGCCTCGCGGGCGCGGTGGAGGGCGGCCTCCAGCCGTTCGTCCTCGACGGGCTTCACGAGATAATCGAGGGCGTTCGCCTGAAAGGCGTCGATGGCGTACTGATCGAAGGCGGTGACGAAGACGATGAGCGGGGCGGGCCCGCCGAGGAGCGCGCGCACGACGCCGAAGCCGTCGATGCCCGGCATCTGGATGTCGAGGAAGACAAGGTCCGGCTCATGGTCCTTGATCGCCTTGATGGCCTCGCGCCCGTTCTGCGCTTCGCCGACCACCTCGATATCGGATATCGGCTCCAGCCGCAGGTTGAGGCCGCGGCGGGCGAGGGGTTCGTCGTCAACGATGAGGACGCGGAGTTTTTCGGTTTCCGACATTTTTTTATAGGCCTTTCGTCTCGGCTCCACGTTCGCAGGGGAGGGTGAGGGCGACGCACAGGCCCCCTTCCTCGCGATTGCAGACCGTGAAGCTCTGGTCTTCTCCGTACCGATGTTTGAGGCGTTCGCGCATGTTGACGAGGCCGACGCCGGTGCCCTGCACGATGGCGGTCTCCGGGTCCGTCGGCAGGCCCGGCCCGTCATCACATACGGCGAGCTCCAGCGTGTCGCCGAGGCAGCGGGCGCGGAGCGTGATGGTGCCGCCATCCTCGGACGGCGCGACGGCGTATTTGATGGCGTTCTCGATGGCGGGCTGGAGGAGAAGCGAGGGGACGAGGGCGTCCTCCGCTTCGGGCTGAATGTCCTCGATCACCGTCAGCCGGTCGCCGAAGCGCACCTGCTCGATCTCCAGATAAAGCCGGAGCGCGCGCAGCTCGTCCTTCAGTGGCGCGCGCTGCAGCGGATCGTTGGCGAGGGAATATCGGAGGAACGAGGAGAGCCGCGTCAGCATCTTGTTCGCGGTGCTTGAGTCCTTGTCCATCACCAGCGTCGAGATGGCGTTCAGCGTGTTGAAGAGAAAGTGCGGGTTCAGCTGATAGCGCAGCATGGTGAGCTGCGCCTGGTCGGCGAGGCGCGCGGCTTGCAGCGCCGCCTCCGTCTGGGCGCGGAGCGTCAGATAGTAGTTCGCGCCGAAATAGAAGCCGGACCAGGAGAGGAGGAGGAACAGGTTGGCCTGAATGTCGGGACCGAGCAGCACGAACAGATGGTCGGACTGGAACGCCTCCTGCCGCACCTCCAGAACGTCCGTCCGTGAAATGACGACGTAGAGATAGGCCTTGATGAAGGTGATGGCGATCGCCGCCGTCACCGCCGCGCCGAGCGACAGGCTGAGGAGCGTCCACGGCTTCCGCGTGCGGGCGAACTGAAAGACGGGGCGCAGGACGAAGCTCGTCACCGCGAAGCCGGTGAGGGTGGAGGAGGCGGAGAAGAGCGCGAAGTCCTGACGCGCGCCGGCCGCGGCGTTGTAGAGCGTCATGAAGTGCATGAGGCAGAAGCCGGTCCAGCCGAGCGCCTGCATGGACCAGAACATGCGGTTCTTGTCCGCGAACGCCCAGTTGAAGACCGAGCCGAGACCGCGCGCGCCAAGGAACGGCCCCGCGCCGTCGTCGACGCGCGAAAGCTCCCGTTGCGCGAGGGCGCCGAGGGAGTCCTGAGCCGGTGTTTTCGCGATCGCCTCCATCGGTCGAAGAGAACGGGTTCCGATTCCCGGCGCAAGCGTACCTGCGCCAGGGCGGTTTTCTCAAGCGGCGGAAGGACTTGTCGCCTCGCGCCGTTCGGCGCGGGCGAAGAGGGCGACGTCGCCGCCCGCCGCCGTCGTGTTCACCGTCAGCGTGCGTTCATGGGCGAAGCGGCT
This sequence comes from uncultured Caulobacterales bacterium, assembly GCA_964342855.1. GTDB lineage: Bacteria > Pseudomonadota > Alphaproteobacteria > Caulobacterales > Parvularculaceae > JBCBJX01. Next base: position 25,426 of record CAYFIB010000026.1, on the reverse strand, counting down.
CGCATCATCGCGCGAGGTGAGGATGGGGACGAGCGGCCCCTCCCGCTCGGAGAGGGCGCGGGCGAGATCGCCATGGGCGACGGGGCCCGCGTCCGCGGCGACGGCGTCGATCTGCGGCGCGGCGAGGAGGCCGGTCGTCAGCTCCGGCGTCGCGGCGATGAGCCCGCGCGGCGCGCCGGCGGCTTCGAGGGCCTTCACCCACGCCGCGGCGTCGGGCGCGAGGACGAGGACGGCGTTCCCGGCGGCGAGCGCCCGGGCGGTCTGCGCGTAGAGCGGACCCGGATCATCCCCCGGCGCGCCAAGGCAGAGGACGAGCCCGCGCGGGCAGAGCCGGAGGGTGTTCATCTCGCCCGTCGGGCCGGGAAGCTCGACCGGTTCGCAGAAGTGCGCGTCGGCTTCGTCCGCGGCGGCGCGGAGCGCGGCGGCGGCCTGATCGGAAAGTTTGTCGGCGGCGGCGCGGAGGATGTCCCCGCGGTCGCCGCGCGCGGCCCAGAGGGCGCCGGCGGATTTCAGGCAGGAAAGAAGATCCGCATCCGGCGCGTCGCCCGGCGCGGCTGGGGAGGGCGCGTCGGCGAATGCGGGCGCGTCCGCCTCGACCGTCAGGCGGCGGAGATAGTGCGGGCCGCCGGCTTTCGGGCCGGTGCCGGAGAGCCCTTCGCCGCCGAAAGGCTGCACGCCGACGACCGCGCCGATCTGGTTGCGGTTCACATAGACGTTGCCGACATGGGCGCGCGCGGCGACGCGCTCCATCTGGCTGTCGATGCGCGTGTGGACGCCGAGGGTGAGGCCGTAGCCGAGGCTGTTGATCTCATCAACAAGGGCGTCAAGCTCGCTACCTTTGAAGCGGACGACGTGAAGAACGGGGCCGAACACCTCGCGCGTCACGTCGGAGACGGCGTCCATCTTCAGCGCGACAGGCTGCAGGAAATAGCCCGCGCCCGGATCGTCCGGCGCCGGCGCCTCGGCGAGGACGCGGCCCTTGGCGCGGTGCGCTTCGACGTATTCGCGGATGGAGGCGCGCGCCTTGGCGTCGATGATCGGGCCGACATCGGTCGCGAGCCGCGCCGGGTCGCCGATTTTCAGCTCCGCCATGGCGCCTGTCAGCATCTCGATCATGCGGTCGGCGACATCGGTCTGCACGCAGAGAATACGCGCCGCCGAACAGCGCTGGCCGGCGGACTGGAAGGCCGAAGCGACGACGTCCTTCACCGCCTGCTCGAGGAGGGCGGTGGAATCGACGATCATGGCGTTGAGCCCGCCCGTCTCGGCGATGAGGACGGCGTCGCCTTTGCCCGCATCAATGAGCGATTTCTGGATGCGTTTCGCCGTCGCCGTGGAGCCCGTGAAGCAGACGCCGCGGACGGCGGGGTGCTCGACAAGCGCCTGACCGACGACGGAGCCGGGCCCCGGCGTCAGGTGCAGAATATCGGCGGGGACGCCCGCTTCATGCAGCAGGCGGACAGCGGCGGCGGCGATGAGCGGCGTCGTCTCGGCGGGTTTTGCGATGACCGCATTGCCGCCGGCGAGACCGGCGCTCGTCTGTCCCGTGAAGATCGCCAGCGGGAAGTTCCACGGGCTGATGGTCGCGATGACGCCGAGGGGCGCGCAGCCGTCGAGCGTATCTTCCGCGCGGTCGGCGTAATAGCGCAGGAAATCGACGGCCTCGCGCACTTCCGCGATGGCGTCGGGAATCGACTTGCCCGCCTCGCGCACGGCGAGGGCGAGAAACTCCTCCGTGCGCGCCTCCATGAGGTTCGCGGCGGTGCGGAGGATGTGCGCGCGCTCGGCGGCGGGCGTCGCCGCCCATTTCGGCGCGGCCTCGGCGGCGATGTCGCAGGCGCGCGCGGCGTCCTCGGCGGAAGCAAGGGAGACCCAGCCCGCCTGCTCGGCGAGGTTGGCGGGGTTCTCGACTTTCTGAAGCGCCTCGTGGGTCTCGGCGCCCGCGATGATCGGCCCGGCGCTCGGCGTTTCTTTCGTCGCGGCGACGGCCGAGAGGCGCTCGGCGGTCGCGGGATCGGTCCAGTCGAAACCGAGGGCGGAAAGGCGCTCGCCTTTCAGGTGGTCGCGCGGGGAGGGAATGTTCGGGTTCGGAAAAACATTGAGCTTGGCGGCGTCGGCGGCGGGGTCGCGCACGATGTCGTCCACGGAGAGCTCCGGGTCGAAAAGCTGGTTCACGAAGGACGAGTTGGCGCCGTTTTCAAGGAGCCGGCGCACGAGATAGGGGAGAAGTTCCTTGTGTCCGCCGACGGGCGCGTAGATGCGCGAGCGGTGGCCGCGCTTCAGAAGCCGGTCGTGCACCGCTTCGCCCATGCCGTGGAGGCGCTGGAATTCATAGGCGCGGCGGTCGACCTTCAACTCGTCGGCGATCGCCGCGGCGGCTTCGGCCGTGTGCGCATTATGGGTCGCGATCTGCGGGTAGAGAACGTCCGCGGCTTCGAACAGCTTGCGGGCGCAGGCGAGGAAGGAGACGTCGGTCAGAACCTTCCGCGTGTAGACGGGATAATTCTCGAGCCCCATCATCTGGGCGCGTTTGATCTCCGCATCCCAATAGGCGCCCTTCACGAGACGGACCATGATGCGGCGGCCATGCGTGCGTGCGGCCTCCGTCAGCCAGTCGATGACGAAGGGCGCGCGGCGCTGATAGGCCTGCACGACGACGCCGAACCCGTCCCAATCGGCGAGGCTGTCGTCCGTGAGCAGCGCGTCAAAAACGTCGAGGGAGACGTCGAGGCGGTCGGCTTCCTCCGCATCGATATTGAAGCCGAGACCCGCGGCCTTCGCGCGGCGAGCGAGATCGGCGACGCGCGGGACGAGTTCGCCGAGCACGCGCTCGCGCTTGATGAACTCATAGCGCGGATGAAGGGCGGAGAGTTTGACGGAGATACCGGGATTATCGACCGGCGGCCGGGAGGCCTTCGCCTTCTTCGCGATAGCGGCGATGGCGTTCGCGTAGTCGTCGAAGAATTTCTGGGCGTCATCGGCGGTGAGGGCGGCTTCGCCGAGCATGTCGAACGAGTAGCCGTAGCCCGCGCGCATCGGCTTAGCGCCGCGCTTCAGGCCCGCCTCGATGGTCTGGCCAAGGACGAAGTGCTCGCCCATGACCGTCATCGCCCGGCCGACGGCGGTGCGGATCACCGGTTCGCCGAGACGGGAGATCGCGCCGCGCACCCGTTCGGCGACGCTTTCGCCCATGGTTCGCTCGAGCACCGCGGCGGCGGTCATGAGGCCGCGGGTGGAGATGTTGACGACGAAGCTGTCGGACTTGCCCGCGTGGCGGTCCCAGTCGCCCTGCTCGACCTTGTCGCGGATGAGGGCGTCGGCGGTCGCAGCGTCGGGCGTGCGCAGGAGCGCTTCGGCGAGACGCATGAGCGCGACGCCTTCCTCATTGGTGAGGCCGTATTCCTGCAGGAACTTTTCAATGAGGCCGGAGCGGTTCGCGCGTTTGCGCGCATCTTTCACCAGCTTCTTGGCGGATTTCTCCACCGCCGACGCGGTTTTCGCGCTCAGCGTAGCGGCGGCCAGCAGCGCCGTCGCCGCTTCTTTTTCGTCCCGCAAGGTGGCCGCACGGACGCCCGCGCGAAGCTTCTGAAGATCGCCCATATCGAACCCTCCAACGCTCTCAGCCGATTACCCTCGCGCGCAGGCGATGTCACTGCGTCGCCCGATTGCGCCTTCTGCCGCCCGGGACTACCACCACATCGGTATTTCACGCTGTTTCGGACGGACGCGTCCGGGCGCTCTGGCTCACGAAAAGAGCCGCGAGAAGGAGAGGATCGACCCCCATGACCGACGCATTCATTTACGACGCCGTGCGCACGCCCCGCGGCAAAGGCAAAAACGACGGCTCCCTGCACGAAATCACGCCGGTCGAGCTGGCGACGCAGGTCCTGAGAGCGATCCGCGACCGCAACGATCTCGACACCTCGAAAGTCGACGACGTGGTCTTCGGCTGCGTGTCGCCGGTGGGCGAGCAGGGCGCGGACATCACCCGCACGGCGGTGATGAACGCCGACTACGCCGAGACGACCGCGGGCGTGCAGGTGAACCGCTTCTGCGCTTCTGGCCTCGAAGCCATCAACATGGCGTCCGCGAAAGTCATGTCGGGCGAGGCGGACTTCGCCATCGGCGGCGGCGTGGAAGCCATGTCGCGCGTCCCCATGGGCTCCGATGGCGGCGCGTGGCCGACCGACCCGGCGCTCGCCTTCAAAACCTATTTCGTGCCGCAGGGCGTCTCCGCCGACCTCATCGCGACGAAATACGGCATGAGCCGCGACGACGTCGACGCCTACGCCGTGGAGAGCCAGCAGCGCGCCCACAAAGCGCAGTCCGAAGGCCGCTTCAAGAAGTCGATCATTCCGGTGAAGGACGTCATCGGCGAGGTCGTTCTCGATCACGACGAAACCATTCGTCCGGAAACGGACATGCAGTCCCTCGGCTCGCTGAACCCGTCCTTCGCCGGGATCGGCGATTTCGGTTTCGACTCGGTCGCGCTTCAGAAGTACCCGGAGCTTGAGGCGATCAACCACGTCCACCACGCGGGCAACTCGTCCGGCATCGTCGACGGGTCGGGCGCCGTCCTCATCGGCTCGAAAGAGGCGGGCGACGCGGCCGGCTTCAAGCCGCGCGCGCGCATCAAGGCGATGGCCTCCATCGGCTCGGAGCCGACCATGATGCTCACCGGCCCGGAATTCGTCGCCGCTAAGGCGCTCAAGAAAGCCGGCATGACGGCGAAAGACATCGACCTCTGGGAGCTGAACGAAGCGTTCGCTTCGGTCGTTCTGCGCTTCATGCAGGCCCATGACATCGACCACAGCGACATCAACGTCTGCGGCGGCGCCATCGCCATGGGCCACCCGCTGGGCGCGACCGGCGCGATCATCATGGGCACGGTGCTCGACGAGCTGGAGCGCACGGGCAAGCAAACCGCGCTCGTCACGCTCTGCATCGGCGCCGGCATGGGCACGGCGACCATCATCGAGCGCGTCAACTAAGGCCGGATTGAAGCGCGGGCCGGGCGCGCCCGGCTCGTCTCTCCGTATTCACACCATCAAAGGGCGGACGACATGTCTTACAAAACCTTCTCATTCGACGTCGACAGCGACGGCATCGCGCTGATGACCATCGATCTTCCGGGCCAGTCCATGAACGTCTGGAACGAGGATCTCATCGCCGAATTCGGCGAAGCGGTGGACAAATTCATCGCCGACGACGCCATCAAGGGTCTCGTCATCACCTCCGGCAAGAAGTCCGGTTTCCTTGCGGGCGCGGACCTTCGGATGCTTCAGCGCACGGCCTCCATGCGCGGCAAGGCGACCCCGGGCGAGATGTTCGAAGCCCAGTTTGGCATGAACGCCATGTTCCGGAAGATGGAGACGGGCGGTCATCCGGCGAAGAAGCTGGAGAAGGGCGAAGCCTTCGCGAAGCCGGTCGCCGCGGCGATCAACGGCCTCGCCCTCGGCGGCGGCCTGGAGCTTTGCCTCGCCTGCCATTACCGCGTCGTCGCCGACAACGAGAAAATCCAGCTCGGCCAGCCGGAAGTGCAGGTCGGTCTTCTGCCGGGCGCGGGCGGCACCCAGCGCATTCCGCGGCTCATCGGCGTCGCCAACGCGCTGCAGATCAACACGACCGGCGCGCCCATGAAGCCCTCCAAAGCGCTGCAGCAGGGCCTCGTCCACGAAGTCGCGCCCGCTGACGACGTCGTCGCGCGCGCCAAAGCGTGGGTGAAGGCGAACCCGCAGGTGACGCAGCCCTGGGACAAGAAAGGCTTCAAGTTTCCGGGCGGCGGCGGGGCCATGCACCCGGGCTCGGTCCAGACCTTCATGGGCGCGAACGCCATGGCCCAGAAGCAGACCCAGCACAATTTCCCGGCGGTGCAGGCGATCCTTTCGTGCACCTATGAAGGCTCCATCGTGCCGATGGACACGGCCATCCGTCTGGAGAGCAAATACTTCACCAAGCTCATGCTGGATCCGGTCGCGGGCAACATGATCCGCACCTTGTTCGTTAACAAGCAGGCGGCGGAGAAGGGCGAGAAACGTCCGAAGAATGTCGAGCCGCAGGAGCTGAAAAAAGTCGGCGTTCTCGGCGCCGGCATGATGGGGGCGGGCATCGCCTATGTCACCGCGAAAGCGGGCATGGAGGTCGTGCTCATCGACCGCGATCAGGAAAGCGCCGACCGCGGCAAGGGCTATTCCGAGGGCCTCGTGAAGAAAGCCGTCGAGCGCGGCAAGATGACCGAGGAGAAAGCGGCCGAATTCCTCGCGCGCATCACGCCGACCCCGGACTATGAGAAGCTCGCCGACGTCGACCTCATCATCGAGGCGGTCTTCGAAGATCCGAAGGTGAAGGAGGAGACGATCAAGAAGGCCGAAGCGATCATGCCGGCCGACAAGGTCTTCGCCACCAACACCTCGACCCTGCCGATCTCGGGCCTCGCGAAACACTCCGTACGCCCGGCCCAGTTCATCGGCATTCACTTCTTCTCGCCGGTCGACAAGATGCCGCTCGTCGAGATCATCCCGGGCGACGAGAGCGGGGACCTGCCTCTTGCGGTCGCGCTCGACTATGTCGCGAAGATCAAGAAGACGCCGATCGTCGTGAAGGACACGCGCGGCTTTTACACCAACCGCGTGGTTCCGCCGTACATCAACGAATCCATGAAGCTGGTGACGGAAGGCGTGAACCCGGCGCTCATCGAGAACGCCGCGAAAATGCTCGGCATGCCGGTCGGCCCGCTCGCGCTCTGCGACGAGACGAGCCAGGAGCTTGGCCTGCGCATCTCCCGCGCGACCCGCGCCGAGCTTGGCGAGGATGCGGTTCCGCGCACGCCGGTGGACGATCTGCTTGAGCTCTTCGTCGAGAAACTCGGCCGCAAGGGGCGCAAGGCGAACGCCGGCTTCTACGACTATCCGGAAGGCGGCAAGAAGCACCTCTGGAAAGGTCTTGAGGAGCACTTCCCGCTGGCCGACGAGCAGCCGAGCGTCGACGAGGTGAAGGAGCGCCTCCTCTACGCGAACCTAGTTCCCGCGGCGAACTGCTATGACGAGGGCATTGTCTCCGACCCGCAATCGGCCGATCTCGGCGCGATCTTCGGCTGGGGCTTCGCACCGTGGACCGGCGGTCCGATGAGCTACATCGACACCATCGGCCTCGAAGAGTTCGTGCGCACGGCCGAGCGTCTCGCCCAGCAGCACGGGGCCCGCTTCCAGCCGCCGGCTTCGTTCCGCGACCTCGCGGCCAAAGGCGGCAAGCTTTACGACCAAGCGGCTTAACACCGTAGAACACTGGGAAATCATGGGCCTCCTCGCACGCCGAGGGGGCCTTTTCTTTCAGCTCGCCCGCTCCCTGCGTCGCGGCGGCACTTCACGGCGGGCGAGGTTTGGGGCAGTTTCCCCCAAACCTCTGGAGGACAACATGAAATCCCCCGATTTCTTCCGCCGCGCCGGGCTCGCCGCGGGTATCGCTCTCGCCGCGCTGCTGGTCGCCTGCGGCGGCGAGGACACCGCGCCCGCCGAGACGCGTCCGGAGCTCGCGAATGTCGAGCCGCTGACGCCCGTTCTCGATCACGGTCAGCTGACCGAAGACCTCGTCATCCTCGCCGCCGACGACATGCAGGGCCGCGGCGTCGGCACGCCGGGCGGCGCGAAGGCGCGCGAATACATCATCTCCCGCTTTGAAGAGATCGGCCTGAAGCCCCTCGGCGCGGAAGGCTATGTCCATTCCTTCGTCGCCGCCGCGCCGAAGACCGATCGCGGGTTCGCTGAGGCCGCGAACGTCATCGGCCTCGTGCCGGGCTCGGCCGCGGGCGTCATCGTCGTGACGGCGCACTATGACCATCTTGGCGTTCGCGACGGCGAGATCTTCAACGGCGCCGACGACAACGCCTCCGGCGTCGCGGCGATGCTCGCCATCGCGGCGGAGTTCATGAAGACCCCGCCGAAGCACCCGATCGTCTTCGCCGCTCTCGATGCGGAGGAAGTCGGCCTCCGGGGCGCGGAGGACTTCGTCCAGCAGCCGCCGGGGCCGATCCGAATTTCCGGCGTCGGACTCAACGTCAATCTCGATATGGTATCGCGCAGCGCGTCACGTGAGCTCTACGCATCGGGTACGTACCATTACCCCTTCCTGAAGCCCTATCTGGAGCGCGTCGCGGCCGCGTCGCCGATCTCGCTGCGCCTCGGGCATGACGCGCCGGAAGAGGGCGTGAACGACTGGACGCAACAGTCCGACCACTACGCGTTCCACCTGCGCGGCGTGCCGTTCGTTTACTTCGGCGTGGAAGATCACCCGGACTATCACAAGGCGAGCGACACCTCCGACAACGTGAACCAGACCTTCTTCGCGAACTCTGCGGAGACCATCGCCGCCGCGATCCGCGCCTTCGACGAAAACCTCGATGCGATTTTCGACGAGGCGGGGCGGTAGCGTCCTGCAGGAAACGCTCGGGAGACAACCTCCCGGACGTCATCCCGGCCGAGCGAAGCGAGAGCCGGGACCCAGAGCCGCAGGCGCCGTACCCGCCGCACTGGGTCCCGGATATCGGCTTCGCCGTTTCCGGGATGACAGATAGCCGGAACGGGCGTTGACTTCAGTGTAATGCGTTGACTGAGTGTCTAGCGCTTCAGCCCGCCGAGGAGCCCGCGCACCAGCGCGCGGGTGAGTTGAGTCGTGAAGGTCCGCGCCGCGGACTTCACGACCGCTTCGCTGACGGACTGGCGGTTCGAGGATCGCTTGCGGGTCGTTCGTCGCGAGCCTGACGACTTTGATGAGCGGGACACGGCTTTTGCCTTGGCGCGGGCCTCTTCCTCCGCGGCGCGCTCGGCTTCTTCGGCTTTCGCCTCGGCCCGCTCTTTCAGGACTTCGTAGGCGGAGCGGCGATCCACTGTCTCATCGTATTTCGTCGCCATCTCCGACTGGGCGAGAATGATTTTACGCTCCTTGTCCGTGATCGGCCCCATGCGCGAGGCGGGCGGGCGGATGAGCGTGCGCTCCACCGGCGTCGGGACGCCTTTTTTCATCAGGGTGGAGACGAGCGCCTCGCCGACGCCGAGTTCGGTGATGACGTCTTCGGATTTGAACGCCGGGTTCGGACGGAAGGTCTCGGCGGCCGCCTTGATCGCGCGTTTCTGCTTCGGCGTGAACCCGCGCAGCGCGTGCTGAACGCGCGCGCCCAATTGTCCGCTCACATCATCCGGTACGTCGCCGGGGTTCTGGGTGACGAAATAGACGCCGACGCCCTTGGAGCGGATGAGGCGGACGACCTGCTCGACCTTGTCGAGAAGGGCCTTTGGCGCGTCCTCGAAGAGAAGGTGCGCTTCGTCGAAGAAGAAAACGAATTTCGGTTTGTCCGGGTCGCCGACCTCAGGAAGCTCTTCGAAGAGTTCGGAAAGGAGCCAGAGAAGGAAGGTCGCATAGAGCTTCGGCGTCGCCATCAGCTTGTCGGCCATCAGCACGTTGACGACCCCGCGCCCGTCGGGCGCGAGGCGCATCATGTCCGAAAGCTCCAGCGCCGGCTCGCCAAAAAACTGCTCCGCGCCCTGTTCCTCAAGTTGAAGAAGCTTGCGCTGGATCGCGCCGACCGATGCCGCAGAGACATTTCCGTACTCCGCCGAAAGCTCTTTCCGACGTTCGGAGACGGCGACGAGGAGGGCGCGCAGGTCCTTCAGATCGAGCAGCAGAAGCCCTTCATCGTCGGCGAGACGGAAGGCGAGGGAGAGGACGCCTTCCTGCGTGTCGTTGAGATTGAGGAGGCGCGAGAGGAGAAGCGGCCCCATCTCCGTCACCGTCGCGCGGACCGGGTGGCCTGCTTCGCCGAAGAGGTCCCAGAAGGTCACCGGGAACGGCTCGAAATCGTACGGCTCAAGACCGATGGTCTTCGCGCGCTCAAAGAGAAAATCCTTCGGTTCGCCCGCCTGGGAGAGCCCGGAAAGATCGCCCTTCACGTCGGCGACGAAGACCGGAACGCCTGCGGCGGAGAACCCTTCGGCGAGGATCTGCAGGGTCACCGTCTTGCCCGTGCCGGTCGCGCCGGCGACGAGGCCGTGCCGGTTCGCGTATTTCAGCGCGAGATGCTGTTTCGTCTCGCCGGTTCCGATGAAAACGCCGTCCGTCATGGCTTTTGAGCCTCCTCCGCGAGCCTTTTTCTCTGCCCGGTTCGCGTAACGCCCGCAATGCGGCCATCATTTCGTCATGGCGCTTTGGTGAACGCACATTAGGTAAATGCACGGGGCGCTGTTGATGCGGCGCCCGCGAGGGAGAAACCATATGCTGAGAATTTTGCTGCTTATCGTCGTCGCCGTCGCGGTGGTCTGGGGACTGCTGCACTTCACGGGCAACTCCGACGACGCGATCGATCAGGTCGAAGAAGTCTTCGAAGAAGTGATCGAGGGCGACGCCGGGCCGCTCGAAGAGGCCTCTGACGAGCTTTCCGATGTCGCGGAAGAGGCTGATGAAGCCATGAGCGACGTCGCGGAAGCCGTTGAAAACGCTGCGGAAGATGCGCAGGAAGCTGCGGAGGAAACCGCCGAAGACGTCGAAGAGGCCATCGACGAGGCGACCGAGGAAGAGCCCGCCGAAGAGGGCGACGCCGCTGACGAAGAAGAGGGTGAGGACGACGAGCCGCCGAGCCGTCGTTAACTTGTCCCTTGGCCGTTAACCGGCTTCTAGGATCGCGGCGCCTAGGGTGAACCTCCCATCGGAGGAAACGCCATGAGCGCCGCGATCGATCTCGACCATCTGGAAAAATACGTCGCCGGCGACCGCGCCCTGCGCGATGAGGTTCTCGGTATTTTCGAGCAGCAGGCCGAGATGTGGACCCGCATGCTCGACCCCCGCGCCCCCGACGATTCCTGGAAAGACGCCGCCCACGCCCTGAAAGGCGCCGCGCGCGGCGTCGGCGCGTGGGAGGTCGGCGACCTCTGCGAACAGGCCGAAGCGCTCATCGGCGAGGATCGTCTGGTGAAGGTTCGCCGTTCGGTGCTGTTGGACGACCTGAAAGACGCCGTCGCTTCCGCCGTGGAAGCCGTGCGCCGCGTACGGGGCTGACTTGACTCGAAACCCGAATTCGTCATCCCGGAAACAGCGCAGCTGTTATCCGGGACCCAGAGTGTCAGAGTACGGAGCCTACCGCCCTGGGTCCCGGCTCTCGCTGCGCTCGGCCGGGATGACGAAAATTGATTGGGAGGGCAGTGATGGCTTCGCTCTCCCCCCGACAGCTCAGATGTCCGTTTCAACTCCGTCGCCCGCGTCATCGTCGCGCGCATCGTCGTCGCTCGCGGCTTCTTCCGAGCCGTCGCCGTCTTCCGGCTCTTCCTCGGCTTCTTCTTCCTCGGGCTCCGGCGGCGGCGGGCAGGCGGCTTTCACCAGCGCCCATTCATCCGTTCCAAGAGCAGGTCGCTTGCCGCCGGCGTTCTCCGCGCGCGCGGTTTCGGCGCGTTCGCCGTCTTCGGGGTGGGTGCTGAGCCACGCGGGCGCGCCGACGCGGTCGGCGGATTTCTTGTTCAGACGATCGAACAGGTTGGCGAGACCGTCGGTCGCGACCCCCGCCGCATTCAGGGCGTCGATGGCGTAGGCGTCCGCGTCGCGCTCGAATTCCCGGGAATAGGAAAGCGCCGCGAGCTCGGTCGCTGAGTAAGCGAAAAAGTCGAGCCCGCCGGAAAAGAGGCTCGTGAACATGACGAGGCCGGTGCGGCTGACGACGATCTGCAGCCCGTGGCGTTCGCGCACATGGCCCATTTCATGGGCGAGCACGCCGGCGAATTCATCCGGGTGCGCCATCTCCTCGATCAACTCGCCCGTCATGAGGATAACGCCGCCGGGCAGGGCGAAGGCGTTGGGGAAACCTGCGCGTATGAACTCGACGCGGATTTCCGCGTCAAACCCATCCGTGCGCAGCGTGTCCACCAGCTGATTGACCGCGGGCATGGCGGCGTCGGCGGCTTCGCATTGCGGCCAGTCCCGCGCGACGGCCTTGTAGGTCTGCGCGCCGATGCGCGCCTCCATCGCCGCGGGCGTCGCGCGCGCGATCGGCGCGGCGAGTTTCGGCGCGCCGGTGACGACGCCGATGACCACCAGGGTGCTGATCGCGGCCGCGGCGAGAGCGGGCGGGAACGACTTCGCGAGCGTGAATTCGTTCTGGCGCGCGCGCGGCGCTGCGGCGAAGAGCGCTTCAAGGAACGGGCCGTCCGGGATCGCCAGACGTTCGTCGAGACCGCCCTTGAGAGCAAGGCGCACGGGCGCGTCCGGTTCGTCGCTGACGCGTCGCAGCTGGGCGAGCGGCCAGTCGGCGAAGTTTGTTCCGTCCGCGCCGCGGATGCGCAGCGTGCGGCCGTCGAGCGAGACCTCGACCGGCTGGCCGATGGGCGCTGAACCGTCGAAATAGGTCGCTTGCGTCATATCCGTCATCGCCGCCCCCTAGACCGCGCCGACATCGAGCGCGTCGGCGAGGCCTTCGCCGGCGCCCGGCTTCACGATGGGCGAGGGGCCGATCGACGCCGGATCGATCGCGCCGCGCGTCTGCAGACGTTCGGCGACATATCGGAAGGTGCGCACCTGAGTGAACGGTTTGCCGAGCCCGAGCGTGATCAGGATGATGAAGGCGTTGCCGACGACGAGCTTCGCGACGCCCCAGCCGCGCGCCTTCATGGTGAAGCCGAGGCCGTCGAGATGCGTCCAACGGGCGAAATGGTTGAACTGGGCGGCGTAATACCAGGCCATCGGCGCCTGCGCCGCGGCGAAGGCCGAGCCGAACACGAGATAGATGAATGCGCCGATGCCGACCCCGGCGATGGGCGAGAGGTTCGGTCCGACATTCTCCAGCACGTCGCCGAGGCCCAGCGCGTCGCCGAGCAGCCAGACGAAGAACGCGGTGATCGCGGCGGCGAAGGGAAAGACAATCAGGGCGAAGAAAATACGCGCGAACCAGGCGGCGATATATGCGCCATAAAGCGGGTTCGCCCCGCCGAGATATTCGAACTTCTTATCGCCGAACCATGTGTTGTTCATTTCATAGCGAAAGAGCGCGTTCTCCTTCAGCGGCGTCGTCAGTCCCATCGTCAGCGTAGAGAGGATGCCGTAGCCGAAAGCCCGCCACGCATAGGGCAGCGCCTTGCCCGACTGGCCGAAGCGGATGGACCGCCACTGGGTGCGGCTGAGCCGATAGGCGCGCGCGCGGTAGAGCGCGACGCCGAGAAGGAAGATCGGGATCGGATAGAGCGCGATGACGAGCCCGGGCTCGACGAACTGGAGGGCGAGCGCGGCCGCGCCGAGCGGCAGGAACACGACGAAGAGGACGACAAGAAAGCCGAGCAACAGCTCGACCCCGCGACCGGTGTATTCCAGCCCGTCGCCATCGATCTCCGTGCGGCTCCAGATGTGCCGACGCACGCGCGTGCGCGCCCAGAAACGATAGAGCGTCAGGGTCGCGACGTTGAACAGAATGGTTTCGAGGATCAGCGGCGCAATATCATTGGTCTCGCCGCGATAGGCGATCTCCGGCGGCGCGCGCCCGTCTTCCGGCTCCGGAAGCCGAAGGCCCGCCATCAACGCCGCTTTTGTTATCGTCTGGTCCACATCGACCCCCCACGCATCTTACTTAACAACGCGGGCGCGCAGATGCGACCTCGGGCCGTCTTCGCTTCGCACCGGTTCGTCGCGGCGGCGTTGAGGCTAGGGCGCGGTGATGAAAAAAGCCCTGAGCCTTCAGAAAGGCTCAGGGCGAGTCGCGCCGTCAGGGGAGGGTCTCAAAAGGGCGCTTAACAGCTGAAGGCTCCAACCGAAGCCGTTCGACGATAGGTCGGGCGGGGCGCCCTAGCGGTTCAGTCGTGCGCGCTTTTTTTGAGCCGTCTTCGAAGTTTGCTGGAGGAAACCATGGCCATCAGACGCGCAGGAGCGGAGGACGATCAAACGCTTGGGGAGATCATGTTCGACGCGGTGCGATCAGGCCCGAGCCGCTATACCGAGGCGCAGCGGCGCGCCTGGGTCGGCGCTCCGCGCGCGGGGGCCGACTGGAGCGCGCGTCTTTCCGGTCAGTACGTCGTGATGGAGGAGGTCGACGGCCGCGCGCTCGGCTTCATGAGCCTACGCCCGGACGGCTATGTGGACTTCGCCTACATCCGACCCGAGGCGCAGGGAACGGGACTGTTCCGGCGCCTGTTCGCTGAATTGCTCGCAGAAGCGCGGCGCTTGGGGCTGACGCGCCTTTTCGTGTACGCCAGCCTCACGGCGCAGCCGGCCTTCAGCGCGGTCGGCTTTGCGATCATCCGAAAAGAAGAGGTTCCGTTGGGCGGCGAAGTGCTGGCGCGCTTTGAGATGGAGCGCTTGCTGGAGCCCGGACCTTAAGCGCGCTTCAGTTCGGCCATCGCCGCTTCGATGCCCTGAAGCGAGAGCGAATACATCCGCTCATTGATGAGCTGGTTCACCATGCCGATGGAGGGCGAATAGTCCCAGCTCTTCTCTGGCGTCGGGTTGAGCCAGACGGCGGACGGGTAGGTCTCGAAGACGCGTTGCAACCAGATCGCGCCCGGCTCCTCGTTGAAATATTCGACTGATCCGCCCGGCACGGAGATTTCATAGGGGCTCATGGAGGCGTCGCCGACGAAGATGACCTTGTAGTCGTGCGGGTAAGTGTGGAGCACCTCCCAGGTCGGGATCTTGTCCGTCCACCGACGACGGTTCTCGCGCCAGACGAAATCATAAAGGCAGTTGTGGAAGTAGAAGTACTCCATGTGCTTGAACTCGGTCCGCGCGGCCGAGAACAGCTCCTCGCAGAGCTTCACATGCGGGTCCATGGAGCCGCCGACATCGAAGAAGATCAGCACTTTGATGGTGTTGCGCCGTTCCGGGCGCATTTTCACGTCGAGATAGCCGTGGCGGGCGGTTGAATCGATGGTGCCGTTCAGGTCGAACTCATCGGCCGCGCCCTTGCGGGCGAATTTGCGCAGCTTGCGCAGCGCCATCTTGATATTCCGGGTGCCGATCTCGACCGAGTCGTCGAGGTTCTTGTATTCGCGCTTTTCCCAGACCTTGACGGCGCGCCGGTGGCGGCTTTCCCCGCCGATGCGCACGCCTTCCGGGTTGTAGCCGCCGTGGCCGAAGGGCGAGGTCCCGCCCGTGCCGATCCACTTGTTGCCGCCTTCGTGGCGCTCTTTCTGCTCCTCAAGACGCTGCTTCAGCGTCTCCATCAGCTTGTCCCAGCCGCCGAGCGCCTCGATTTCGGCTTTCTCTTCGTCGGTCAGGAATTTCTCCGTCAAAAGACGAAGCCAGTCCTCCGGGATTTCCTCGGCGATAAGGCCGTCCTCGACGCTCTCGATGCCTTTGAAGACGTGAGAGAAAACGCGGTCGAACTTGTCGAGATTGCGCTCGTCCTTCACCAGCGTGGAGCGCGAGAGGTAATAGAAATCCTCCACCTTGCGGTCGGCGAGGTCCGCCTCCATCGCTTCCATGAGCGTCAGATATTCCCGTAGCGAAACGGGAAGGCCAGCGTCTTTCAGCTCATGGAAGAAGGTAGTGAACATTCAGGCTCCTTCAGGACGTTGCTCGTTCGTGTCCTCGTCTTCGTCGCCGCTTTCATCTGACGACGGCGCGGCGTTTCGCAGAGGCGCGTCCGGCTCGGACGCCGCCGGTGAGTTGGCGCCGCCGTCCTCGATATCGCGGATCGTGACGCTTCCGCCGCCGCTGCGAAGGAAGAACTCATACTTGCGCCGCTCGATGCGGTCGATGAAACGGCGCGCGATCTGGCTGAGTCCCGGCGCGCCCTGGACGCGCGTGATGCCGTCGCGGCCAATACTGAAGATGTTGCCGATCGGGCCGCTGGCTTCACCATAGCTGAGATCCGCGACTGCGTCGTCCCAGACATCAGCGCGCACGCGGCGACCCATCGACAGGTAGTCTTCAGTATCTTTGTTGGCGTACAGAAGGAGATGCTCGATGACCGCGGCCCACGAGTTCCCGAATAGCGGCGCCCGCGCGTCCGCGTACAGTTTCGAAATTCTGTTCAACCGGTCGTCATTTTCAACGCCGCGTAGGGAATTTACGAATTCTCGCGCGTTCTTGCGTAATTGATCGTACACCTCCCGTCCGCGGAACGGCTTCACGGTGATGTTCGGGCCGCCGATGGCGCCCTTATAGAACCCGTACATGACCAGAGGCTCCGGCCACGTTTCATAGACGATCTTCTCGCGAATGTCGTCGAGACTGAGATCTACGCCGCGAAGGGTGATGATCTTCGCTTTGAACACTGACTGCCGCGTTCCGACCGCTTTCAGTTGGGAGACCTTTCGGAAGGGGTACTGTTTGCCCATCTGGTCGAGCAGCAGGGCGTTGTGAAAGTTGATCCAGAACGCCAACTGCTCGTTCGGGGTCATCCGATCGATCGTTTCGCTCTCGGCCACCGCCTTGAAGCTGGCGACAATCTCGGTCGTGATGATTTCGAATTTCTTCGGCTGTTGGCTGAAGGCGATCCGGTTCGCTTCATAGCGATACCGGCTTGGATTGCCGCGAGGGATGTTCGATCCCGTGCTCGCCTGAAGTTTCGGAGCCGGTTTGCGATCGGACCGACCGACATCGTAGACGACGACATCGAGCAGTCCGCGATAGGCGCCGTAGTCAATTTCAGCACCCGGACGGTCGTCCGATGGCGGTTCGAAGACGCCAAGGATGAGTTTTCGGTTCGCCGCCTCCGGCGGCGCATCAAGCGTCGATGCGCATCCCGCAAGAACGACCGCCGTGATCGCCATGACGGATAAAAAAAGTCGTTTCACCTGGACCCCCGAAATCCTGACAACTCAGGTGACGGTATCGCAATCTGAACGGCTTTCGTCACCCCTCGCGGCGCGCGAGAAACGCCAATCGCTCGAACATGTGGACGTCCTGCTCGTTCTTCAGAAGCGCGCCGTGGAGCGGCGGGATCGCCTTGCGGGCGTCTTTCTCGCGCAGGGTTTCAAGATCGACATCTTCGGCGAGGAGGAGCTTCAGCCAGTCGAGCAGCTCGGAGGTGGAGGGCTTCTTCTTCAGGCCCGGCACGTCGCGCAGCTCATAGAACGTCTTCAGCGCGTCGGCGACGAGGCGCTTCTTGATGCCCGGATAGTGCACCTCGACGATGTCGGTCATCGTCTGCGCGTCCGGGAACTTGATGAAGTGGAAGAAACAGCGGCGCAGGAACGCGTCCGGCAGCTCTTTCTCGTTATTGGAGGTGATGATGACGACCGGCCGACGCACGGCTTTGATCGTCTCGCCGGTCTCGTAGACGTAGAACTCCATGCGATCGAGCTCCTGCAGGAGGTCGTTCGGGAATTCGATGTCCGCCTTGTCAATCTCGTCGATGAGGAGAACCGGCCGCTCCGGCGCCGTGAACGCCTCCCACAACTTGCCGCGCTTGATGTAGTTCGCGACATCGGTCGCGCGCTCGTCGCCAAGCTGAGAGTCCCGCAGGCGCGCGACGGCGTCGTATTCGTAAAGGCCCTGCTGCGCCTTGGTCGTGGATTTCACGTGCCACTCGATGAGCGGCGCGCCGAGGCCCTTGGCGACCTCTTTCGCCAGCACCGTCTTGCCGGTGCCGGGCTCGCCTTTCACGAGGAGCGGGCGCTCCAGCGTGACCGCGGCGTTGACGGCGACTTTCAGATCGTCGGTGGCGACGTAGTTTTCCGTGCCCTGGAATTTCATGCGACTTCAAGCCCCTTCCGTTTGCCCGGAAAGTAGGGCGCCGCAGTGCAAAGGGTCTACTGAGCCGTGCAGCAGGCGCCGATCAGCGTTTTCTGCTGATGAAGCTCGATATTTCGAACCATGCCCAGACGAGGCTGAACGCGACCAGAACGGCGCCGACGCTGGACGGCATCGGTCGCCAAACGGCGACGAGGAGGCATCCGCCCCCGAACATGGCGACCAGCAACAAGAGCTTGAGAGTGCTCCAGTCATAGGTCGCGTTCGCAAGGCCTTCTACGGCTGACCAGATAAGACGCCCGATGGCGGCGATAAGGCCGAGCAAACCGTCGGCGTCGAGGCGAGGCGGCGGCATCAGGGCTCCTTTCGCAGCTCAAAGCAGCCCGATCTCCCGCAGCCGCTCCTTCAGGAACTCGTCCGCGGTGATGTCCGGCTCGATAGGTGCGATGTCCTGACAGCTCGGGATGCGCGAGAGCACGGCGTCCGGGCGCGGGTGCAGGAAGAACGGCATGGAGTAGCGCGAGACGTTCGGGCCGGTCGGGTTGACCACCCGGTGCGTGGTCGCGGGGATGCGCGAACCGGTGATGCGGGCGAGCATGTCTCCAGCGTCCGCGATGATGGCGTTGCGCGGCGCTTCGATCGGCCGCCAGCGGCCTTCATGGTCCATCAGTTCAAGGCCGGACGCCGACGCGGCGACGAGCAGGGTGATGAGATTGATGTCCTCATGGGCGGCTGCGCGGACGGAGGCGGGATCGGCGCCCTCCGGGATCGGGGGATAATGCAGAAGGCGGAGGATCGAGTTGCCGTCGCGCGCCATCACGTCGAAATAATCGGAGGGGAGGTCGAGCGGCGTCGTCAGAGCTTCCAGAAGCGTCAGTCCTGCGCGCTCGAGGCTGCCGTAAAGTCCGAGGACGGCTGATTTGAAGTCCGCGATTTCGGCCGGCCAGACGTTGGCCGCGTAGATGTCGGCGAGTTCGGGGCGGCCCGCCGTTTCCTGGCCGACATGCCAGAATTCTTTCAGGTCGGGCGCCGCGTGATCTTTCGCGTGCTCCTCGCCGAACGGCGTGTAGCCGCGCTGGCGGCCTTCGCCGACGATGTAGGCGCGCTTGGCGTCTTCCGGCAGGGCGAAGAACGCTTCGGAGGCGGAATACGCGCGGTTGAGCAGCGCGTCGTCAATGCCGTGATCGAGGAGCACCACGAAACCGGTGCGGGTGAGGCCGTCGAACAGCGCGTCGGTGAACGCCGCACGACGCGCGCCGCCGGCGGCGTAGTCGGGCAGGGAGATTTCGGGAACGTCAGCGAGCAGGGTCATGGCCCCGCTCTTAGTCCGCCGCGCCGCGGCGTCCAAGGCGGGAAAGTACGCGCCTCAGCTGGCCGTCGATTGGGTGGGGGCGGCGGCGGCCATGACGCGCTGGGCCTGAAGAGCTTTGCGGAACTGCGCCCTAGTGCGCGCCGGGCCGGACCAGCGCTCGGCGGCGGGCGGCAGCGGCGCGTTCGTGCGCGCGAAATGGCGTACGACCAGCGCGAACAGGACAAGGCATTCCTCGAACGCGCGATTGGCGATGTCCTCGCGTGTCGCGCCGAGGGGCGTCGGGAAGCGCCGCACGGAAAGAATACGCCCGGCGTCTATGTCCGTGGTCAATTCGTGCGCCGTTACGCCGAACTCGCGCGCGCCGTCGAGCCAGGCGAAACCATCAGGGCAGGAGCCGCGATAATTCGGCGGTCCGGGATGGATGTTGACCGCCTGTAGCGGCGTCGCCGCCAGAATATCGGCGGGAATGATGATGTCGGTCAGAAAGGTGAGAATGCGCGACTCATCCTCGCGACCGGCGAAAGCGGCGCGCAGGGACGGCAGGTCGGCGACGACCCGCGCGTCGAGCGCGGGAAACGTCTCGGCGAGGTACGTCGGTAGGTACGAGCGGTCGCGGTCGCCCGCGACCACGATCAACTGTCGCGGCATCGGAGCACCCGTGAGAGGCGCCCCTTACGTTTCTAGGCGCATCCGCCTTTTTCGCACCGTGTCCTTTTCAAAGGGTTACCGAAGTCGCTCGTTTGATCGGGAAATCGGGCTCGGATATGGGAGGCGGGACGGCCTCTCCAGCAGGTCGACCCATCTGCGGATGACGGGGAAACGCTTTTTCCAACCGGCCGCGTCTTTTCAAGGAGGCGAAGGCCATGAGCCTGACGAACACCCATTCCACGAACGCCGAACTGATCGAGCGGCGCAACGCCGCGCTGCCCGTCGGTCTGCCGTCGAAATCCGGCGTCTACGCCGAACGCGCCGAGGGCTCCGAGCTCTGGGACGTCGAAGGCAAGCGCTATATCGACTTCATCGGCGGCATCGGCGTGCTCAACACCGGCCACCGGCACCCGAAGGTCGTCGCGGCCATCAAGGACCAGGCGGACAAGTTCCTGCACACCGCCTTCGGCATCGCGCAATATGAGGTGTACGTTGAACTCGCCGAGCGCCTGAACAAGCTCGCTCCGGGCGCGACGCCGAAGAAAACGGCCTTCTTCAATTCCGGCGCCGAGGCGGTGGAGAACGCAGTGAAGTTCTCCCGCCACATCACGCGCCGTCCCGGCGTCATCGCCTTCGAGGGCGCTTTCCACGGGCGGACGCTCCTTGCGACCGCGCTCACCGGCAAAGCGAAGCCCTATAAGGTCGGGTTCGGACCGTTTCCGCCCGCGATTTTCCATGCGCCTTATCCGGGCGCGGGCATGTCTGCGGAGGCGTGCCTCAACTGCCTGCAGCACATCTTCAAGACGGAGATATCCGCTGAAGACGTCGCCGCCATCATCGTCGAGCCCGTTCAGGGCGAGGGCGGCTTCAACCCGGCGCCCGCCGCGTTCCTGAAGGGGCTTCGGCAAATCTGCGAAGACAACGGCATTTATCTCATCGCGGATGAAATCCAGACCGGATATGCGCGGACGGGCAAGATGTTCGCCATGGAGCATTCCGGCGTCGAGCCGGACTTCCTCTGCATCGCAAAGTCTATCGCCGCGGGTCTGCCGCTCTCGGCGGTCATCGGGCGGGCGGCGGAGATCGACAAGGTCGCCGCCGGCGCCATGGGCTCGACCTATGGCGGCAATCCGGTCGCCTGCGCCGCGGCGCTCGCGGTGCTCGACATCGTGGAGGAAGAAGGGCTCATCGCGCGCGCCGAAACCGTCGGCGCGGCGGTGGAGACGACCATGCGCACGCTGATGGAGGAGTTTCCGACCCGCATCGGCGCTGTGCGTCGGCTGGGCGCCATGGTCGCCATGGAGATGTCCGAAGGCGGCGATCTTTCGAAGCCGGACGCCGCGAGCGCCCCGGCGATCGTCGGTGAAGCGCGTTCGCGCGGGCTCATCACGACGACCGCCGGCTCGCACGCGCAGGTCGTGCGGACGCTCATTCCCCTGACGATCTCCGACGCCCTCCTGAAAGAGGGCCTCGACATCCTCGCCGAGGCGACCCGCGCCGTCGTGAAGGGGTGAGGCCATGGCCGATGTCGTGACCCCCGCGCCGCGCCCGAGCGTTCCCGTCCTCGGCGGCGGAACCTTCCCGGTGCGGCGCATCTACTGCATCGGCCGCAACTACGCCGACCATGTCCGCGAAATGGGCGGGGATCCGAAGGCGCAGCCGCCGGTGTTTTTCACCAAGCCCGCGGACGCCGTCGTCCCGGGCGGCGGGGATATCCCGTATCCGCTGGCGACGGAGAACCTGCACTATGAGGCGGAGCTGGTGCTCGCCCTCTGCTCGGATGGCGCGCGCGTCTCGGTCGAAGGCGCGGAGAACCTCATCTTCGGCTACGCCGTCGGCTGCGATCTCACCCGCCGCGACCGCCAGAAGGAAGCCAAGGACGCGGGCGCGCCGTGGGATGTCGCCAAGGCCTTCGACAATTCCGCGCCCATTGGTCCGATCACGCCGAAGAGCGCCGTCGATCTTTCAGGCGCGCGCATACGCCTCGCCGTGAACGGCGAAACGCGTCAGGATGCGCCGCTCGCGGACATGATCTGGTCGCCGGCCGAGATCATCGCGGCGCTCTCTGAACGTTTCGCCCTGAAGGCGGGCGATCTCGTTTTCACCGGCACGCCGGAGGGCGTCGGCCCGCTTGCCGTCGGCGATACGGTCCTCATTCGCGTGGACGGTCTGGAAGACCTCTCGTTCGCGATTACCTGAACGCGGAAAGGTTCTCTTCTCTCGCCTCCCCCGTTTACGGGGGAGGTGGCCCGGGCGCCGCCCGGGTCGGAGGGGGCGACGATATGGAGGCGAGCGCTTCATTTCATTTTTAGCGCCCGGCCCCCTCCGTCCGCTGACGCGGACACCTCTCCCGCAAGCGGGGGAGGGGATAATTTGTTCTGGAGACTGAAGTGATGATCCCTGCTGACAAAGCCGCGCGCTACGAAACCGTCCGAAAGGAGATCCTCGCCGTCGTGGAGGGCGAGCCGAACCTTGTCGCGCGCATGGCGACGGTCTCCTGTCTGCTTCATGAGGCGTTCGACGGACGCATCTGGACCGGCTTCTACGTCGTCGATCCGGACAAGGAGCGCGAGCTCGTGGTCGGCCCCTATCAGGGCTCCCTCGGCTGCCTGCGCATCCCGTTCGGCAAGGGCGTCTGCGGCGCGGCGGCGGAGACCGGCGAGACCCAGGTCGTCGCGGACGTTCACGATTTCCCCGGCCACATCGCCTGCGATGCGCGCTCGGTCAGCGAAGTCGTCGTTCCCGTGCGCGACCGGGCGGGGCGCCTGATCGCGGTGCTGGACATCGATAGCCCCGGGAAGGGGACGTTCGACGCAACGGATGCGGAGCATCTGGAGTTGATCGTCCGGAGCGTCTTCGAGAGCTGAGCGCGGCGTCACGCGCATCCCGCCAGCGCAGGTATGGAGAGCGGATGAGCGTCGCTTTGTCCTCCCCCGTTTACGGGGGAGGTGGCGGCGAAGCCGTCGGACGGGGCGACGATGCCGCTGACATGCTCCGCACCTCTACCATCGCGCCGGCCCCCTACGTCCGTCTGCGGGGGGGCGTCACGACCTGTCTGGTGACACTATCTGGGCGCTTAATAACGCTCGGATTAACTGCGAAACCCGTTCCGCCCGGCGTTTATGGTCGTACATTGTGCCGAATAGCATTACAGCCGATACCGCAATAAAAACTGAAAAACTATTCGGTGTTGAGTTTCCAATAGGAGGCGACAAAAATACTAATCCAATGAAAAACATAACGTAAAACAAGTGTATCAATAATTTTTCCTCTTTTGTCGGGCGTATTTTCAATTTCAGCATAGTGCGGTCTTCAATATTAACGAAAGTGCCATCTATATTTGCAGGCCAGCCTAGGCCTAGTTTTGCTTTTTCCCGAATGGATAATCCCGACGCATCGACGACACCCATGAACGGGCATGAATTTTGCCAGTCGCGCAGTAAACCTAGTGGTGCAGGCGGGGCTATGTTCTGTTCCAGTATACGCCGTACTTCGTCTCTGCTCCCGCTAAAGACGAATTCAGTTTCGATTGGCCGATGAGGAAGACGAAACGTCAGCTTTAGGATCATTTTCGCGTTATGTGAAAAATAAACAGCATAGGGACAAAATCGGCTTGTCCTCATTCCTGAGGAGGTAATTGCTCAGATCCGTCATCGGAGGCGTTGTCGCTTTCCTCTCCCAACCCCACGGGAATAATCGCCGCTTCGCCCTCAGCCGGGGCCGCGCCAGCTGCGAGGATCGCCTGTAGCCGCGCGTCGCCGGCGACGGTGAGGACGCCCGCGGGCGGTTCGGCGAGGCCGCGGGCGACGGAAGCGACAAGGGCGTCCCCGCGCAGCGCCGCATCGCGCCGGGCGCGGCGGGCGGCGCCGTCGCACTCGCGATGGCCGCGGCGGGCCTCGGCGAAGCCGGCGTTGAAGCGGGTGATGAGGGCGTCGCGATCGGCGCCGCGCTCCAGCTCGATCAGCTTCGCCATGCGTTCGCGGAAGACTTCCTTGTCGACATTGGAGGCGCAGATGCGGCGGAGGTGGTGGGAGCGGCCGAGAAGCTCGGCGAGGTCCAGAACCTCCGCCTGACGCGCGCGCCAGGCCGCTTCGTCCGCGGCGGCGAACAGGGCGAGGGCGGCGACGAACAATCTCATGGTTCGAGACTAGCCGATCTTTGCGGCGAGGCCGAGGCGGTCGGCCATGGCTTTCGCCTGATGGATGACGCGCCGGGTTTCGTCCCACTGGACGAGGGCCGCGCCCTCCTCGAACGGGAAGAACCGCGCCTCGGCCGCGTCGTCGCCCGCGCGCGGCTCGCCGCCGGTCCAGCGGGCGAGGTAGTCGATCATGATGTAGTGGCCCGCCGGGTCGCCATGGTCGGCGGGCAGGCTCTCGAAAACATAGACGAGGCCTTCAATGGCGACGGTGCAGCCCGTCTCCTCCATCACCTCCCGGGCGACGGCCTCCTCCAGCCGTTCGCCGAATTCCAGCCCGCCGCCGGGGATCGACCAGTGGCCCTTGAAGGGCGCCTTGCCGCGCTTGATGAGCAGCACTTCGTCGCCTCGAAAGACGACGGCGCCGACGCCGGTGCGGATGCGGGGGGCGGTTTCTGACATGGGGAGTGTATAGGGGAGCCCATGTGTGGACGCTATTTTCAGAAATCCTCGCCCGAGACGCTCTCGCGCTATTTCGACATGGCGATCCGCGAGAATTTTCCCGCGCGCTACAACATCGCGCCGACCCAGCCGGTCGGCGTCGTGCGGGCGACGCGGGAGGGCGCGCGCGAGTACGCGCTGGTGCGCTGGGGCTTCGTTCCGAGCTGGGCGAAGGAGGTGGGCGGCAAGCCGCTCATCAACGCGCGCTCGGAGACCGTGGCGGAAAAACCCGCCTTCCGCGCCGCCTTCAAACGCCGCCGCTGCCTTGTCCCGGCGGACGGGTTTTACGAATGGCTGGCGGTCGACAAAGTGAAAATTCCGCATGCGGTGCGCCCGCGCGCAGGCGGCCCCATCGCCTTCGCCGGCGTCTGGGAGACATGGGCGGGGCCGGACGGGTCCGAACTGGACGCCATGGCGATCCTCACCGCGCCGGCAGGCCCCGATATTGAACATCTTCACCATCGCGAGCCGGTGGTGATGGCCCCTGAGCATTTCGAGCCGTGGCTCACCCTGCCGGAGACCGAGGGGGAGGCGGCGCTCGATCTTGTCGAAACCTCCCATGGCGGGTTCTGGTCGCCCTATGAAGTCGGCCCCGATGTCGGCGCCGTGCGGAACGATCATGAGGGGCTTGTCCGGCCCGCGGCCTCGCAGGGCGATCTCTTCTAGGGGCGCGTTTAGCGAAATCCCGCGGCCAATTGACGAGCGCGCCACTCAGTCGTCATCCCGGGCGAGCGTAGCGAGACCCGGGACCCAGGGCCGCACGTTCTGTACTCTGACGCTCTGGGGCCCGTATAACGGCTTCGCCATTTCCGGGATGACGTTATTGTCTCCTGTAAATCAGCCCTTCGCCGGGAAACGCGCGCCGAAGGCTTCGAGCGGAATGCGGGCGGCGTTCGCGACATATGAAACGACCCGATAGAAGCCGCAGAGCATCATCATCTCAAGCAGCGCTTCCTCGGTGAAATTCTCCGACAACTCCGCCCACAGCACATCGTCGATGTCCGCGTTGGTGTCGAGTGCGTCGCAGAGGTGGAGGATGAGTTGTTCGCTCGGCTCGCTCCAACAGGCGTCTTCCGGACCGCCACGGACGATGGAGCGGTTCTCCGCCTCCGTCAGCGAAACGCGCTCGCCGAAGAAAGCAACGTGAACGCCCCATTCGTACTCGCAGCCGCAGC
>CAYFIB010000025.1:0-39064 GCA_964342855.1 uncultured Caulobacterales bacterium | reverse complement strand
TCCTCCTCCACCACGCGCACGACGATGGCGACGAAGAGGTTCAGCATGGTGAACGTCCCGACAAGGAGGAAGGAGACGAAAAATATCCACGAATTCGGGTGCGTCTCGCGAACGTCGGCCGCGATATCGACCCACCCCTCCATCGTCATGATCTGAAAGAGCGTGTACATGGACGAGAAGATGTCGCCGAAGTATTCCCCGTGCATCGGCCCGTAGAGATTGGCCGCGATCACCGCGAACACATAGACGATCAACAAAACCACGACGCCGACAGAGAGAATGCCCGGAATGGCGTTGATCAGCGCCGAGACGACCACGCGCATGCGCGGAAAGACGGAGATGATGCGGAGGATCCGCAAGACCCGGAGCGCGCGCAGGGCGGCGAGGCCGGAGGTTATCGACAGCGCCGAAACGAGCACGACGGAGAAATCGAACAGGTTCCAGCCGCCGCGGAAGAAGCGCCAGCCTTCCGACGCGATGCGCAGGCCGATTTCCACCGCGAAGGCGGCGAGGATGATGTGGTCGAGCCACACCAGCTGCGTCTTGATGTGCGCGGCGGCGGGAGGCCATGTCTCCAGCCCCAGAATGACCGCGTTCAGAAGAATGAGGGCGAGGACGGCGTTCTGGAAGCCGCCCGACTTCACGAACTGATAAAGCCGGGCGCGCGCGCCGGTCGGCGGGCCGGAAACAGCCTCGTCCCGCCCCACCCTTAACTGAAGACCCGTCGCAGAATGG
The DNA here is from genome assembly GCA_964342855.1 of uncultured Caulobacterales bacterium. GTDB lineage: Bacteria > Pseudomonadota > Alphaproteobacteria > Caulobacterales > Parvularculaceae > JBCBJX01. The sequence continues at coordinate 38,329 of CAYFIB010000025.1, read as the reverse complement.
CGGAGGAATAGGCCGCCGGGTTCGCGCGGATTTTGCCTTCCTCCTCGCCGACATAGAAGAAGAGCCCGTCGAGGGCCTTCGTCACGCCGTGGGCGACGATGTCGGACTTGATGTTCGCGCCGAGCTGCGGAGCGAGCGGAATGGAGTTCACGCGCGCGAGCAGCGCGTCGAAGGCGCCCATGGCGCCGGTCTTGTTCAACTGGTCGCGCATGGGCGGGGTGAAGACGTTGACGAGCGACGGCGTCATGGTCCGCTGGAAGTACTGGGTCGCGGCGTCCGTCGGGCCGCGGACGATGTCGACCGCGTCCTGCACGGTGAGCTGCGAAATAGCGTCGCCGAAAATGCTTTTCGCCTGCGGGGCCGCGGCTTCGGCGGCGCGGTTCATCTTCACTTCCACATCGTCGATGAGCGAGCCGAGGCCGATGGCGGACATGGCGTTGCGCGCATCAGCGAGTTTCGACGGCAGCGGAATGCGCACTTTCGGATCGGCGAGATAACCGCCCGCCTGACCGAGGGTGGAGACCGCCGCGCCGGTCCCGACGCGCAGGGCTTCCTTGATGCCCGCGGCGGCTTCGGTCTGGGTGAGGCCGGCGGAGCCGAGCAGCTCCAGACCCTGGGCAAGTTCGTCGGCGGTGCAGCCCGACAGCGCGAGCCCGCCGAAGGCGGCGCCCCCGAACATGGCGCGGCGGCGGCTGAGCATGGAATGATCGGCGGACATGGCGGTTCTCCCCTCGGAATGTTGCAGATGACCTTAGGGGATTTCTCCCGCCGCGCGAAGGCGTTAGGCGCACTGTCGCATGCTCGGCGAACCGTATAAGAGGGCGGATTATGTCGGACGGACCGCCCATCACTGAAAACGAGGCCGCGCGCGGGGCGACGCCCCTGCGCGTCACCGGCGTCGTCGAGCTCGCGGACGATGAGGAGCCGCAGCGCCCCTCCATCGCTCTGCGCGCCGCGCGGCGGCGTGAAAACGAGCGCGTGGGCCGACGCCTCTGGTCCTACAGCCTCGTGCTCGCCGGTTTCGCCATGGCCCTGCCGTTCGCGGAGATCGCCGCGGGCATGGCCGGATATTATGTCGGCCACGGGTCGCTGAACGGCTGGCGGTTCAACCCGCCGCTCGGCGGCGCGATGATGACGATCCTCCTCACCGGCCTCATTCTGGCCGCCGGATACGCCGCGCGTCAGTTCTTCCGGGCCGTCGATTTCGCCGCGGAAATCGCCGAGGCGGCGGAGAAACTGACCCGCGCGCCGCGCGCCGCCGTCGATCCGGCGTCCTCCCGCGCCGTCGCCGCGATGAATGACGAGGTCGCCGATCTCAATCGCAATATCGACGGGGCGCTCACCCGCCTCGCCGATGTCGAGGCGATGATCCGCAAACAGGTCGGCGCCATCGACGAGGCGAGCCAGGCGCTTTCAGGCGGCGCCAGCAAAGCGACGGACAAGATCGCCTCCGAACGCGACCGGCTGATGCAGCTCACCGAGACCATGAACGCGCAGGCCGACGCGTTCGCGGCCGCCATCGCCGACAAGGCGCGCATGGCCGCCGAAGCCGCGAAACTCTCCGACGCCGATATCGCCAGCGCGGAGACCGATATGGGCGCGCGCATCAAGCGGCTGGAAGAGGTCGCGGGAACGGCGCTGCGGAGCTTCAAGGCCCTCACCGACGCTCTCGGCGATCAATCCTCCCGGCTCGAACAATCGACCGACGCCGCCGAGCGCGCCGCCAAGGCCGCCGTTGAGCGCCTCGATGCGCAGAACGCCCGCGTCAGCGACGCCCGCCGCAAGCTGACGGATGAAAACGAGCGTCTGCAGACCCTGATCGACGAGCAGCGCACCCGCGCCGAACGCCTCGCCGATGAGATCACCGCCCATGTCTCGGAACCCGCGCCGGAGCCGGAACGCCCGGCGCCGCCGCCCGTCGTCGACCCGGACGAAAAGCCGGACTTCAGCGGCATGCTGACCCCGGACGAATCAAAGCCGCTTCCGCTCACCGAACCGCTGGACGACGAACCGAAGCGTAAGAAGCCGACGGCGAGCGATCGCCCGTCCGACGCCATGCGCGCCGCGCTCCGCAAGGACCTCGAACAGATCGGCGCGCAACGCCCGCAACGCCGCCGCCCCGCCGAACCGGAGCGCGGCGCCTCGCCGGTTCTGCCCTCCGGCACCTCGGACCGTCTGGACGAGCTGGCGCGCGAACTCGCCGATCGCCGCCGCAACGCCGCGCGCGCGAACATCGAGGAAGCGGACGCCGATACGCCGCCCAAGGACAAATCGTGGCGCGAAATCCTCGCGGCGGTCGACGATCCGGCGAAACCGGCGGCGAAAAAGCCGGAAGCCGCCGGCGACAGCGCGCGCCGCAAACGCCGGGCGCTGGAGCGCGCGACCTATGAGATGGACAAGATCCTCAACGGCGCGCCCTCGCGCGAGGCGATCAAGCGCTATGAAGGCGGCCAGCGGGACGTCTTCGCCGTCCGCCTCCTGAGCGAAGGGGACGCCGCATTGAAAGCGCGATCGAAAGAATTCGCCGAAGCGGACCAGAAATTCGCCCTCGTCGTGCGGCGGTATCTGGAGGACTTCGACAGCCTTCTGGAGCTCGCCGCGGGCCGCGAGGAAGCCGAACAGGCGCTCGAAGCGTTCCTCAACTCCGCTTTCGGACGGGTCTACATGCTGCTCGGCTCAAGCGTCGGCTACTTCGCCTGAACCGCTACGCCGCCGTCTCCTGAACGAACTGCGCAATGCGCGCCATCGCGCGTTTGTTTGCGGCGTCAAAAGCGGCGATGAGTTCGTCCGGCCCGCCGGTGAAAGCTTCGCGCTCCTCGATCACCATCGCCCCCGCGATCCGCCCCGTGCGCGCATCGTGCAGCGCGACCCGCAGCGACACATAGGCTTCGCGGCGATCATCATCGACCTCCTCGAAATGGCGAATGTCCGTCATCAGGCGATAGTCCGCGCCCGCCGCGTCGCCGCGGCGTCCGGCGTTGGGGAACTTCTCCGTGTTCTCCAGCGTCCGGACGATCATGGTCTGAAGAAGCCGCGGCGCCCGGTCGCTCCATTCAAGGCCGGAGCGATAAGCGATGCGGTGGCCGCCGCGCACGACGGCGACCGCCGCGGTGTCCAGCGCCGCAAGAGACGTCGGGCGCGCGACCGCGACGCCGGAGGTCACCACCGGCCCTTCCAGCGTCGGCGACGGCGCCGTCAGCGCGTAACGCGGAGACGGCGGCTGGGTTTCCGGCAGAAGCGATACGCAGCCGGCGGCGAGCGCGGCGGCGCTCAGGGTCATCAGCCTCAGGATGGTCATTTTCGCGCCTCCGCGGCGGGTCGGCTGTCGCCAAGGAAAAAGGCCGGCGGGTCCCGCTCGATCTCCACGAGCAGCCGGTCGAGGGTCGCCATCAGCTCGCGCATCTCCGACATCGCCTGCGGCGCCTGGCCGAGCCCGTCGCGGGAGAAGGCGGTGACGGCGACGCGGTTGTCTTCGATGAGCGCCGTCATGGCCTCGGCGAGTTCGCTCACATCCCGCGCGGCGCGGCGGGCGTCATGCGAGATCACGGACTCCGCCGCCGTCGCCGCGCTTTCGATGCTGTCCGCGGCGGCGGCGAGCTTTTCCGCGCCGACGGAGAGGTCCGCCATGGTCTTTTCAAGGTTCTCCGCATCTCCCGCGATCGCGTCCGTCAGAATACGCAGGTTCTCCACGATGGCGGCGAGGTTCTCGATGTTCTCGCCGCTGAGGACCGCGCTCGCGGCGTCGAGGATTTCTTCGCCCGTATCGAGAATGACCTTGATGTCCGAGGCGGTCGCTTCGATCACGGGCGTGCCGCGCGTGGAATCCTTCAAAAGCGGCGCGTCCGGATCGCCGCCTTCGAACTGGATGACCGCGAGGCCCGTCACGCCCACGACCTCCAGCGCCGCGGTCGTGTCGGTCTTCACCGGCGTTCCCTTGTCGACGCGGATTTCCGCGATGACCCGGCTCGGATCGACCGGGTCAAGCCGCAGGGTGCGCACCTCGCCGACCTTGATGCCGCTGAACTGAACCGATCCGCCGACGGAGAGACCGGAGACGCGCTCGTTGAAGACGACCTGATAGAGATCGAAATCGCGCTCGATCCGTCCGAGCCACAGGATGAAGAGGAGCGCGGCGGCGGCGACCGCCAGCGCGAACGATCCGATCAGGACATAATGGGCCCGGATCTCCATAAACGCCTCCTACTCGGCCGCCGAACGCGCGGCCATCCGCCCTCGCGGACCTGAAAAGTACTCCTCGATCCACGGATGGTCAGTCCCGGCAACCTCCGCGAGCGGACCGACGGTGATCACCTTCTTTGAGGAGAGAACCGCGATGCGGTCGCAGGCCGCGTGCAGGCTGTCGAGATCGTGGGTGACCATGAAGACGGTCAGCCCGAGCGCCCGTTTCAGATCGAGGATCAACTGGTCGAATTCCGCCGCGCCGATGGGGTCGAGCCCGGCGGTCGGCTCGTCGAGAAAAATGAGCTCCGGATCGAGGGCGAGCGCGCGCGCAAGGGCCGCCCGCTTGCGCATGCCGCCGGAAAGCTGAGAGGGGAATTTCGCGCCCGCGTCCGGCGGCAGACCCGCCATGGCGATCTTCAGCCCGGCGATCTCCTCCATCAGTGACTTCGAAATCGACAGATGCTCGCGCATGGGCGCCATGACGTTCTGCGCCACCGTCAGGGAGGAGAAGAGCGCCCCGTCCTGAAAGAGCACCCCCCAGCGTCGCTCGAGCGCGGCGCGCGCGTCTCCTGAAAGCGCCGCCGGGTCTTCGCCGAAAACGCGGATTTCGCCGCCCGCCCGCTCGTTGAGACCGACGATGGTGCGTAGAAGGACGGACTTGCCCGTGCCGGACCCGCCGACGATGCCGATCACCTCGCCGCGCTCGACGGTGAGGTCGAGGTTTTCGTGGATCACCTTGTCGCCGAACGCGTTCTTCAGCTTACGGATTTCGATCGCGGGCGCGCTCATACGCCAAGCTCCAGAAAGAACATGGCGAAAAACGCGTCGAGCAGGATGACCGTGAAGATCGACTGGACGACGGAGAGGGTCGTGCGCTCGCCGAGGCTGTCGGCGCTCCCCTCCACCAGATAGCCCTGATGGCAGCCGATGATGGCGATGGCGAAGGCGAAGACCGGCGCCTTCACCATGCCGACCCAGAAATTATCGAGCACCACCACGTCCTGCATGCGCGCCATGAAAAGCGCCGGCGACACGCCGAGAGAGAGCCAGATCACCATGAGCCCGCCCGCGAGGCCGAGCATCATGGCGACGAAGGTGAGTAGCGGCGCCATGGTCGTGAGCGCGATGACCCGCGGCAGCACGAGCGCGTTCGTCGGGTCGATGCCGAGGGTGCGCATGGCGTCGACTTCTTCGCGCAGGCGCATGGAGCCGATGGAGGCCGTGAACGCCGAACCGGAGCGCCCGGCGACGAGAATGGCGGTGAGGAGGACGCCGAATTCGCGCAGAACCGCGATCCCGACAAGCTCGACGGTGAAGACCTCCGCCCCGAACTGGGACAGGATTTTCGCGCCCATGAACGCGACCACCGCCCCGATCATGAACGACATCAGCGCGACGATGGGGACGGCGTTGAGCCCCGCCTCCTCCATGTGGTGGACCGTGGAGATCCCCCTGAGGCGCGTCGGACGGCGGATCAGCCCCCCGAGACCGGCCAGAACCAGCCCCACGAAGTCAAAAAATCGACGCGCGTTCATGTACGCGTCTTCCACGCCCTTCCCGAGTCGGTTGAGCATCAAAACGAACGCGTTGACGCGGCGCGGTTCGATGTCGCACGGATGCATGGAGCGCCCGACGCGTTGGATGAGGAGGTCGGCGCCGGCCGGTATGTTGATGAACGTCGACGCCTCCGTGCGGTCCCCGCAAGCCTGCAGGGTCCGCTGCAGAACGAACGCACCCGCGGTGTCGAGGCGACCCACGCCGCCGAGATCGATCACCAGTTCACGCCCGAGCGAGCGCTCGGCGAGGTCATGGAGCGCGGCGTCGATCGGCGCTATCGTGGCGAGAACCCAGTCGCCGAAGGCGGCGAGGCGCATGTCGCCCTCGCCCGCCTCATCGACCTCAAACCGCGCCGAATTCGCCTCGCTCATGTCCCTTCCCTCGCGGCGTTCCACATCCGGACCCCAATTCGGCCCGAAGATTGCTCCATCGAGACCTGTCGCTAGCCTTTCGGCAACCATGGGACGGGGCGCCGCCTGCCTTCGGCATACGCCGACGCCCCCTAAAGCCTCATGAAGCCGGCAACAGGGATCGTCGCTCGCATGGCCGCCAAGTTGTCCACCCCCCGTCCGGCCTCGTCCAACCGTCGTTGGCTGACCGCGGGGCCGCTCATTCTCGTCATCGCCGTCGCCGCGCTCACCAACTCAGCGCCCGACCATGGCGGCGGCGGGGCGCGGGACGCCCTGTTCGACGTGTTCGCACGGCTGAAGCCCGCCGCGGAGACCGTCGGCGAAGACTTCGTGATCGTCGATGTGGATGAAACGAGCCTCGCCCGTCTCGGCCCGTGGCCGTGGCCGCGCTCGCGTCTCGCCAATCTGGTCGAAGCGGCGGCTGAAGCCGGCGCGACCGGCGTCGTCTCCGCGATTCCCGTGGACGGGCCGGACCCGCTGTCGCCGGAAAACCTCGCCCGCACGGCCCTCGTCGATACGGCGGGCCCCGAAGTCATCACCCGCCTCGGCGAAATGGAGAGCTTCGACGGCCTCTACGCCCGCGCCCTCGCCGCCGTGCCGAGCGCGCAGGCGATCGCCCCGCCGCTCGCCCTGCGCGATCTCTCCGTCGCCGACCAGCGCCCGGCGGACCCGCGCCGCGCCGACTGGCTGAACGTCGCCTCGCGCCGCTCCGAACGCCTCGCCCTGCCGCCGGCGCGGGCGCCGCGCCTGACGCCGGATGCCATCGATCAGGCGACGACCCTTGCGGTTCTCACCCCGGCGACGGACCGGGACCGTCTGGTCCGCCGCACGCCGCTTCTCTTCGAACGCGCCGGCGCGCCGATCCCCGCCGCCGCCCTCGCCGCCGCGCAGCTCGCGCGCCCGGGCGAAACCCGCCTCGCGGTCGACCCGACCGCCATGCGTGGCCCGGGCCGCGTCGCGACGCATCTCGGCGTCGGGGAGACCGAAGTCGCCCTCAACGCCGACGGCGCCCTCCGCCTCTTCCCGCCGCGGGACATCACGGTGCGGACGGTTCCGGCCTGGCGTCTCCTTGAAGGCGCGCCGGAAAGCCTTTCCGGAAAAGTCGCGATCCTCGGCGCGAGCGCCGCGGCGACGCCCTATGCGACGCCGCGCGGCGATCTCGCGCCCGCGCAACTGACCGCCCTTTTCGCCGACCAGATCGTCGCCGGACGCAGCGCCGCGCGCCCGCGCTGGGCCGCCGCCGCCGAAGCTGCCGCGGTCATCATCCTCGGCGTGGCGGGCGTCTTCCTCGCCCAGAAATCGGGCCGTCTCGCCGTCGCGGCGGCGAGCGGCGGCGCGGCCTTCGCCGTCGGCGGCTCCTTCGCGACCTTCGCCTCGACGGGCGTCCTGCTTGATCCGAACCCGGCCGTTCTCGCGGTTCTCGGCGCGAGCCTCGTCGTCGGCCTCGGCCGCGCCGTCGGTCTCGCCATCGAGGACGACAAGATCCGCGGTCCGTTCCAGGGCGCGCTGCCCGAAAGCGCCATGGCCGTGCTCGTGCGCGGCGACGCCGACGCGCTCCTCGCCTCGACGCGCCGACATGTCACCGTCGCGGCCTGCGACGTCACCACGGCGGCCACCGGTAGCGACAATGAAGACCCCGCCCGTCTTGCGGCCCGCGTCGCAGCCGCCGTCGAACACGTCCGTGCGCGCCTCGTTGAAGCAGGCGCGACCGTTGAATACGGACGTGGCGGCGTCGTCTACGGCTACTGGAACGCTCCCATCGAGACGCCGAACCACCCGCCGGTCGCCGTCGCGTCCGCGCTGGAGCTCGTTGAAAGCCTCGACACGCTGAACGCCGACCTTGAACAGGCCGCCGAGATCGACGGCGTCGAGTTCGCGCCCGTGCGCCTCTCCATCGGCCTCGCCACCGGCGAAGCGGTCGCGACGGCCCTCGGCCGCGGAGCACGCCGGCGTTACGCCGTCATCGGACGACCGGTGGAGCGCGCGAGCGTTCTCGCCTCGCGCTCGCGCCTTTATGGCCCCGCGATCATCGCCGACGGCTCCATCTATCGCGAAACTCACCATCAGTACGCGTTCCTTGAGGTTGATCTCCTCGCCATGGAGGAGGACGCCGCCGCGACGCCGATCTACGCCCTCTTCGGCAATCCGTTCGTGAAGGCGAGCCCGCAATACCGCGCCGTGAACGATCTTCAGCGCGCGCTTCTGTCCGCCTACCGCGCGGGCGACTTCGAGACCGCAAGCGGCCTTCTCGCCAAGCTCGACCGCCTGCCGGAAACGCCCGCGCCCCTCGCCCAGCTCTACGCCCGCCGCATCGCCCAGGCGATCGAGGCGAGCCGCGGCGCCGGCGCGCCCGCGTAACTCCCCTTGGCGCGCCGTCTCTCCGTAAGCCGGCGCGCCTACCGCGCGAAAAGCGCCTTCCGCATCGCCCGCGGCGCCAAGACCCATGCGGAGCAGTTGATCGTCACGATCGAAGAAGACGGCGCCCGCGGCCGCGGCGCCTGCGTGCCATACGCGCGCTATGGCGAAAGTCTCGACAGCGCGGAAGAGACGATCCGTTCTCTCAAGACTGATCTGGAAGCTGGGCTCGACCGGGCGGGCCTTGCGAAGGCCCTCGCCGCCGGCGCGGCGCGCAACGCCCTCGATTGCGCGCTCTGGGACCTCGAGGCGAAACAGTCGGGCGAGCCCGTCTGGCGCCTCGCGGACCTGCCGGAACCCGCGCCCGTCCCCACGTGCTTCACGCTTTCGGTCGATACGCCGGAAAACGTCGCATCGGCGTCGCTCGCGGCGAACGCAGCGCTCCTCAAGATGAAGCTCGCGGGCGATGGTCTCGATGCGGAGCGCATCGCGGCCGCCAGCGACGCCGCGCCCGCCGCGCAGTTCGTGCTCGACGCCAATGAAGGGCTGGACGCGCTAGGGTTTGAAACGCTCCTGAAAACTCTTGACCCCGCTCGCGTCCGCATGATCGAGCAGCCGCTACCCGCCAACGCCGACACCGCGCTTGCGGGCGTCGTCTCGCCGATCCCGGTCTGTGCGGACGAAAGCTTTCATTACGCCGCGGACGTCGCCCGCCTCGCAGACCGCTATCAGGCGATCAATATCAAGCTCGACAAAACGGGCGGCCTCACCGATGCCATCGCCGCCGCACGCGCTGCAGAGGAGGCGGGCCTGCAGATCATGATCGGCTGCATGTTGGGCTCATCCCTCGCCATGGCCCCGGCGGCCCTCCTCGCCCCCCTCGCCGACGTGGTCGATCTCGACGGGCCCCTTCTCCTCGCCGAGGACGATGACGACCCGATCCCGTATGCGGGCGCGGTCATGGGCGCCCCGCCGCGGGCGTTGTGGGGGTAAGGGCCACTTCACACTTAGTAAAACCCAGAACTATTTGAAAAAACGCCATTGAAGCTCAGAACTATTTATTCCGTATTCTGATTTTCCTTCAGATCACGAAACATGCCCTCTAACGCTTTTTTTGTTGCAATATACCACTGGATGAACTTTTTCTACGGTGAACGTTATGGTTCAATGTTGGGGGACTAAGAAATGGAACTTACAATTTGGATGATGGTTGCTGGGATCGCTATCTTCGGAATCGGCGCGATTTCTGGATGGCTATTGGGGCGCGCCTCCAAAGGAGGCATGAAAGCGACGAGCGCAAGGCAAGAAGCTTTCCTAGATAATGCCGCGATCGACTTGAGCGTGCTCGAAAAGTTTGCACACGATATTTCTGTATACGCCGCCGATATTAAGAAAAAAGCTGATCATATCGAACGGACGGCTAAAAATGCAAGCTCAACGGTACAGTCGGCGCCAGAAAAGCCGGTGACGGCAAAGCTGATCGACCCTAGGGAAGTGACTGGACTCGGCCCCGATGCGGAACTTGGAGGTCACGCTCAATTAGATAACCAATCCCATCCCACAATCATTCTCGATGAAAAGAGTGGCGGTTATTCTGTAGCCCTTGGTTCGATAAACGGAACGGCTAGAGTGCTTATTCGTTACAACGGAGACCATTCGCATACTAACAAATCTGAGGCGGGTTATCTAGGAAGCCCTTCTTGGAAAAATGCAAAGTGGTTTGTTTTGCCGGAGTTCTTAGGTGACCTGACACTCGCCGCAGCTCATGCTCGGCAGGATCGTCTTTTCACTTAAGCCGTAGCTCCCCAACCGTCATCCCGCGCAGAACCAGCGCCGCGGCCGCCGCGAGCGCGCTGCATCCGGCGCACAGGAGATAGGCCGCCTGCGGATCGACGCCCTCATAGAGCCCGCCGGCGATGAGGGTCGCAAGGCCCGTCAGCGCGCCGACGCCGAAGGTGGAGATGACCGTCATCGCCGTCGCGCGCGCTTCTGGCGCGAGACGGCCCGCCGCCTCCACGGACCCCAGATGCGTCGTCGCGAAGGTGCCTGCGTGAAGAAGCTGTAGCGCGAACAGGATCGCGAGCGGCGGTTCGCCCCCGGTCATCACCCAGCGGAAGAGCCCCGCCATGCCGCCGACGGCGATGAGCGCGGCGGGCGAAAACCGCGCGAGCAGGCGTTTGCCGTTCGCCAGCATGACGATCTCCGCGATCACCCCCGTCGCCCAGAGCGCGCCGATGGTGAAGGCGCTGTAGCCAAGGGACGTCCAGTGCAGGATGGAGAAGGCGTAATAGGTCGCATGGCTCGCCTGCCCCGCCCCGGCGGCGAGGACGAGCAGGAGAAAGCGTTTGTCCCGCGCCAGCTCGCGCGCCGCGGCGAAAGATCCTCCGTAAGCGGCGGACCGGTCGCGCTTCGGCAGCGCGGCGGCGGCGAGCGCGATGGCGCCGCCCGTGACGACAAGCCAGATCGCCGCGACCGGGTATCCCGTCCGCGCGATGGCGAGCCCGCCGCCGAGATTGGCGAGGATGAAGGCCGCCGAGCCGATGGAGCGCGCGCGCCCGTAATTCAGCCGTCCCGCGCTCACCTGCTCCATGGCGGCGGCGTCGGTCATGGGAATGACGATCCCGAACGCCGCATGCGCGATCAGCGCGCCGACGCCCGCGATGAGCGGCGCGGCGAGGCCGAGCGGCAGGAAGGCGCCCGCCCCGACCATCGCGGCGCCGAGGGTCACCATCGCGCCGAGGCCGATCTGCACCCGGCGCTGGCGCCCGCTCGCATCGGCGAAGGCCGCAAGCGGCGGCCCGACGACCAGCCGCGCGACGAGCGCCGCCGCCGTCACCGCGCCGATGGAGGCCGCCCCCAGCCCCGCAATCGCCAGAAGCGCCGTCAGAAACGGCAGCTGCACCCCGAGATAGAGAAACTGCGCCGCATAGAGCCCGGCGAAGCGGGCGGGTATGGAGGTGGGAGACATCATCCCGCGCTCGATGGAAGCGCCCGCGGCGCGGCGCAAGCCCCCCGCACCTTCGCCCTGAAAGGAACTCGCACATGCGGCTCTGGATCGTCATCGGCGCCCTCAACGGGTTTCTCGCCGTGGCTCTCGGCGCGTTCGGAGCCCACGGGCTGGAGGGCCACGTCCCGCCGGAGCGCTTCGCCGCCTATGAGACCGGCGCGCACTATCACCTCGTCCACGCCCTCGCGATCCTGCTGGCGGCGCTTCTCGGTCGATGGGGCGCGGGTTACGGCCGCGCGGCGGCGGCGTTCGCGCTCGGCGCGCTCCTTTTTTCAGGCTCGCTCTACATCTACGGGGCCGGCGGGCCGCGCTTTCTCGCGATGGTGACGCCTCTCGGCGGCGTCGCCTTTCTCATCGGCTGGGCGCTGCTCGCGCTCGCGGGGCTTCGCGATCGCGGCGGCGCGGCATAGAAAACTGGTCAGTTTCCTCCTGATCGCCTAAAGCCGCCCGATGCCTGACGACGCCCAGATCCCAGAGCGCGCCCGCCGCGCGCCGCAGCCCCGCTCCGACGCCGCCCAAGAGGCCGACGCCGAGGCGCGTCCCCTGCGCATTCTCATGAGCTCCTATCGCTCGCACCCGCGCTCTGGCGGCCAGGGCGTCTACATGCGCCACCTGACGCGGGCGCTCGTCGAGCTCGGCCATTCGGTCGATGTCGTCTCCGGCCCGCCTTATCCGGATCTCGACCCGCGCGTGCGGCTCATCCGCCTCCCCTCGCTCGATCTCTACGCCCGCGAGAAATGGGGCTGGGGCTTTCTCGACGCGCGGAGCTGGATCGACGCCTACGAGTATTTTTCCCACGCGACCGGCTATCTCTCCGAGCCCTACACCTTCGGCGAACGGTTCCGCCGCTGGATCGGCGACCACGCGGAGGACTATGACGTCCTCCACGACAACCAGACCCTCGCCTGGGGCGTCCTCGCCGCGCGCGAGCATGGCCTGCCCGTCATCGGCCAGCTGCACCATCCGATTACGGTCGACCGCGATCTGGCGCTCGACGCCGCGAAAGGCTTTCACTGGCGCAAATGGGGCCTGCGTCAGCTCATCCGCCGCTGGCACGGCTTCCTTCCCATGCAGATGAAAGTCGCCGCCAAGGTCGACGCCCGCCTCACCATCACCGACGCGACGAAGCGCGATTTCGCGCGCGAATTCGCTCTCGATGAAGAGACGATCACCCGCGTGCATCTCGGCGTCGATCTCGACATCTTCCACCCGACCAATGTCAGCCGCTCCGTCAATCGTCTCATCTGCACGGCGAGCGCGGACGTGGCGCTGAAAGGGCTCATTCACCTCATTGAGGCGATGGCGCTCCTGAAAGAGACGCACCCGGAGGCGCGGCTGACCGTCGTCGGCTCTCTGCGCGACGGGCCGACCAGACGTCGGCTGGAGGCCCTCGGCCTCGACGACCGCATCGAATTCGTCTCCGGCATTTCCGATGAGGCGCTGGTGGATCTCTACAATCGCGCCGCGGTCGCCGTGGTGCCCTCCCTTTACGAAGGGTTCGGACTGCCGGCGGCGGAGGCCATGGCCTGCGGCGCGCCGGTCATCGCGACGGACGGCGGCGCCCTGCCGGAAGTCGTCGGCGAGGCGGGCGTCGTCGTACCGGCGAAGAACCCGGACGCCCTCGCCCGCGCCATCGGGCAGCTGCTCGACGATCCGGCGCGCCGCGCCATGCTCGCCGCGCGCGGGCGCACGCGGGTGGAGCGCCATTTCAACTGGACGCGGTGCGCGGAGGAAACCGTCGCCGTCTATCGTCAGGCGATCGCCGACCGCGCCGCATGCTGACCGTCGACATGAAACGCCTCGCCCCGGGCCGCGCCGCCCGGGCGCTCGATATCGGCTGCGGCCGCGGACGGCACACGCACGCGCTCTATACGGAGGGGCTGGCGGTCATCGGCCTCGATCTCGCCGAAAGCGACGTCGCCGCGGCGCGCGACGCCCTCGGCGGGTTCGCCGAATCCGAACCGGACGGCGCGCGCGCCGGGTGGACCGTCGGCGACGCGCTGCGCCTGCCGTTCGACGACGGCGCTTTCGACATCATCGTCTGTTCTGAAGTGCTTGAGCACATCCCGGATTATCGCGCCGCCCTGAAGGAAATCGCGCGCGTCGCCGCGCCGGGCGCGCGGGTCGCCATCACCGTGCCGCGTGCGGGGCCGGAATGGCTCTGCTGGCGGCTGACGGACGGCTATCCGTACACGCCGGGCGGGCACATCCGCATATTCGATGCGGGCGATCTCAGCGCCGAGGTCGAACAGTTCGGCTTCGCCTATCGCGCGCGCGGCTACGCCCACGGCCTTCACTCGCCCTATTGGTGGCTGCAGTGCGCCCGCTGGGAGACGAAAGACGAAAGCCGCCTCGTCGCCGCCTATAAGCGCTTTCTGGAATGGGACATTCTGGAGCGCCCGGCGCTGACGCGGCTCCTGTCAAAGGTCGCCGACCCGCTGATGGGCAAATCCGTCGCCCTCTATTTCGACAGGGCGCGATCCGCATGAAGAGACCGTCAGACTACGAAGCCTCATCGCGGCGCATCCTGGAACTTCAACGAGCGGACGGATCGATCCCCTGGGTCGACGCAGGCGTCTTTGATCCGTGGAACCACACCGAAAGCGCTATGGCGCTGACGGTCATGAACGAGATCGAGGGCGCGCGCGCGGCGTTCGTGCATCTCGCCGAAACCCAGAACGAGGACGGCTCGTGGTGGTGCGATTACGGCAACGCCGCGCCCCTCGATGATGGGGAAAAAATGGCGGATGCGGACCGCCCCCGCGTGCGCGACACCAATTACGCCGCCTACCCCGCCGTCGGCCTCCTCCACTATCTCGAACGCACGGGCGACATCGCCTTCGCTCGGGCGCTCTGGCCGGTCATCGACAAAGCTATGGGCTTTGTCCTCTCGCAGCAGACGGAGGAAGGCGATATCCGCTGGGCGGCGGAAGGCGAGCACTCGAAAATCGACGACGCGCTCGTCACCGGCAACGCTTCCATCGCCTTCAGCCTCGCCGCCGCCATCCGCCTCGCCGAGCGCCTCGGCCGCGATCGCGCGAGTTGGGCGCCGGCGCGGGAGAAGCTCATCGAAGCCCTGCGCGACAAACCTCATCGCTTCGACCGCGCGTGGGAGCCGAAAGACCACTATTCCATGGACTGGTATTATCCGGTCCTCGGCGGCGCGCTTGTCGGCGAGGCCGCGAACGCGCGGATCGATCAGCGCTGGGAGGAATTCGTCGTCGACGGCCTCGGCGTCAAATGCACTGCGCGCGAGCCGTGGGTGACGGTCGCGGAGGCCTGCGAGCTGGCGATGGCGCTCCTCAAGATGGGACGCGCCGATGAGGCCGCGGAGATCCACCGCTGGCAGCACGCCCATCGCGACGCTGACGGCGCCTACTGGATGGGCTATCAGTACGAAGAAAAAGTCTTCTGGCCGGCGGACAAGCCGTCATGGACGGCGGCGGCGGTCATCCTCGCCGCTGACGCGCTCTATGGCTGGACGGACGCAAGCGCCCTCTTCACCGAAACGCCTCAGACCGCGCCGATGCGGCGCAAGCGAGCGAGCGTCTTCGTCAGCCCGAGGTCTTCATAGAGGCCGGAAGCCTTCGCCAGCTCGTAAATCTCGAAAGGCGGACGTCCGCCATCGGCCGGGTTCGGGAAGACGTCGTGAATGGCGAGGATCCCGCCGGGAATGATGTGCGGCGTCCACAGACGGTAATCGTTGAGCGCCGCCTCCATGGTGTGCCCGCCATCGATGAACAGAAACGAGATCGGCGCGCGCCAGACGTCCGCGATCGCCGCCGAGCGTCCGACGACGGGAATGACCGTCTCCTCCAGCCCCGCGCGCCGAAGCGTGCGTCGAAGATGGGGCAAGGTGTCCATCGCCCCGGCCTCATCGTCCCAGAGCTCCGCGTCGTGATATTCCCAGCCCGGCTGGTTTTCTTCCGAACCGCGATGGTGATCGACGGCGAAGAGGCGTCCGCCGGCGGCTTTCAGGGCCGAGCCGATATAAAGAGACGATTTCCCGCAATAAGAGCCGATTTCGACGCACGCGCCTTCAGACGCGAGCGCGAACGCGTCCGCCGCCAACGTGCGCCCCTCGTCGGGGTCGAGAAATCCTTTGACGGTGTCCGGATCAATCGCCGGCGCCGGCGCGTCGTTCATGAGAGATCAGCCGTTCAGCGCTAGCTTGTAGTCGTCGAGGCCGCGTTTGCCGCTCTCGCGGGCGATGGCGCTCAGGGCGTCGGCGGCTTCGCCCAGACGACGCACGGCGGCGTTCAGCTCCCGATCGCCTTCGAACCGCGCCGCGCGCGCCTCATCAAAGCCCGCCTTCTCCAGCGCGCGAAACGCCGAGCCGAACATGTCCCGGTGGACTTTGAGGGTCAGGATCGCCGTCTCCACCGTCATGACATCTTCGACCGTGATGCGCGTATCCGTGAGCGCCAGCCCCATGGCGTGATCGGCGACGGCGTTCGCGGTCGAAACAATCTCGCCGAGATCGGAGGTCACGGTCCCGACCGGATTTTCGGATTTTACGAGCTCGGCGGTGTAAATCTCGATCGACTTTTCACGCGGCATCGAGTTGTCGAGTTTCGCGCCGAAGAAGATGCTCGCCATCAGTTCGACGGCGTCGGGCTCGCTGGAGGCCGGCCAGGGTGTTTCTTCAAGCTGCTCGGCGGCGGCGAGGAGATCGACGCGCGGCGCCTTCTCCGGCGCGGGTTCGCCGAACATCGACACGCTCGCGCAGGACGCCGTCGCACACAGGACGGCTCCCCAGATTACGCAACTGAGCGCGCGACGCGCTCGATCGACAGTCCCCGACATGGTCGGCCGCTCTCCCGTAAGTTCGCCGGTTGCGCCCCATACTCGGTCGCCATAATGGATTGATTAATCCAAAATGTAAGGGGTTGCATGGCAGATCGTCGAACGCTTTATCCGCCCATCGAGCCGATGGAGACGGGACGGCTGAAGGTTTCCGACCTTCACGAGGTCTATTTCGAAGTTTCCGGAAATCCGAACGGGAAGCCGGTCATCGTCTGCCATGGCGGGCCCGGCGGCGGTTCGACGGGCTCCATGCGCCGATACTTCGACCCCAAAGCCTACCGGATCGTCCTGTTCGACCAGCGCGGCTGCGGGCGCTCGACGCCGCACGCCGAGCTGCGCGAGAACACGACCTGGGACCTCGTCTCCGACATGGAAAAGCTGCGGGTGCATCTCGGGATCGAGCGCTGGCAGGTCTTCGGCGGGTCGTGGGGCTCGACGCTTTCCCTCGCCTACGCCGAGACCCATCCGGACCGGGTGACGGAACTCGTCCTCCGCGGCATCTTCACCATCCGCAAATCCGAGATCGACTGGTTCTATCAGGCGGGCGCCGACTGGTTTTACCCGGACGCGTGGGAAGGCTTTCTGGCGCCGATCCCGGAAGCCGAACGCGGCGACCTGCTCAGCGCCTATTACAAGCGCCTTACCGGCGATGACGAGGACGAACAGATCGCCTGCGCGAAAGCGTGGAGCCAGTGGGAAGGCGGCGCCGTCTCCATCAATCCGTCTCCGGAGCGGGTGGCGAGTTTCGGCGACAATCGCTTCGCGCTCGCCTTCGCGCGGATCGAGGCGCACTACTTCATCAATCGCGGCTTCTTTGAAAACGACGGCCAGCTGATCGCCGATGTCGATCGCATACGCCATATCCCGGGCGTCATCGCCCAGGGCCGTCATGATGTGGTGACGCCGGCGCGCACGGCGTGGGACCTGAAGCGAGCCTGGCCGGAAGTGCAACTCGACATGATCCCGGACGCCGGCCACGCCGCATCCGAACCCGGCATCATCGACTCGCTGGTGCGGGCGACGGACCGTTTCCGGGGATGAACGCTCGCGGCCACGAGGCCGCGAGGCGATCCGTCATCGGAAGAACGGAACGATGACGGCGCTGTAGATCAGGATGGCGCCGATCGCCACCGGGCAGACCCACCGGACGAGGAAGCGCCAGCGCCCGTACCAGGCTTCGGATTTGAAGCCCATTTCTTCGCGCGAAGAAGTCGACGAGACGGCCCAGCCGGCGAAGAGCGCCGTCAGGAAGGCCGCCAGCGGCAGCATCACGTTTCCGGTCAACGCGTCGAACATGTCGAGAATGCTGACGCCGCCAATCATCGGAATGCTCGGACTCAGCTGGAAGGTCGAGAAGACCGAATTCGGGTTCTGCGACAGAGCGTTGGCGATGCCGATAACGAAGCAGATCCCGCCGAGAATGATCGCGGTCATGATCCGATGGTCGTTCTTCGATTGCTCGTCCACATAGCTGACGGCGGCTTCCAGCAGCGCGATCGACGAGGTCACCGCCGCGAAGAACGCGAGGATGAAGAACAGCAGCGCGAAGATCCCGCCCGCCGGCATGGCGTTGAACGCCGTCGGCAGAGCCTGGAAGAGCAGCGTCGGTCCGGCCGCGGGGTCGATGCCCGCCGCGAATACGACCGGGAAGATCGCAAGGCCCGCGAGCAGCGCGACGCCGGTGTCCGAAACCGCGATGAAGCGCGAGACCCGCGGAATGTCCGTATCCGGCGTCATGTAGGAGCCATAGGTGATCATCATCGCCGAGCCGAGGCTGAGCGAGAAGAAGGCCTGCCCGAGCGCGCTCGTGATGATCGACCCGTCCGATAACGGTCCGATCATCTGCGCTGGACGCACGCCGAAGAGGTAGTTGAAGCCCGCCCCGGCGTCGCCGATGACCAGCGAAAAGCCGACCAGCACGAGCAGCATGACGAAGAAGGCCGGCATCATCACCTTCACCGCCGCTTCAATGCCGCCTTTCAGGCCGCGCGCGACGAGAAAGACCGTCGCGCCCATGAAAAGCGCATGGAAGAGAATCATGCGCGGGCTGTCCGACAGAAGTGCGCCGAGCCGGTCGGCGATCTCGTCCGGCGTGTCGTTCGCAAACGCGCCGGCGCCGAGCGCTGAAACGCCGTCAGCGCCAATGCGCGCGATCAGATCCCCGACGATCATGGAGATGTACGCGAGCACCCAGCCGGCGATGACGGAATAGAACGTCAGAATGAGGAACGCGCCGATCATGCCGACCCAGCCGAGCGCGGCCCATGCCGTCGTCGCGCCTTCGGCTCTGGCGAGGCGCGCGACCGAGCCGATGGCCGATTGTTGGCCGCGTCGGCCGATGAAGAGTTCGGCGCTCAGAACGGGCAGGCCGATGAGAAAGACGCAAAGAACATACAGCACGACGAACGCGCCGCCGCCGTTCTCGCCCGCGGTGAACGGAAACCGCCAGAGGTTTCCAAGGCCGACCGCCGAACCGATGGCGGCCATGATGAAGGCCAGCCGGGACGACCAGTGTTCATGTTGGGTTTCGCGGGCTTGCATGAAAGCTCCCGTAGTTAGCGCGACATAATACTCATCAATGTCCCGACTTGAAACGCTTGTCCACGTGCGCGGGCGCAACGTGCTTAAAGGATTTTAAACTCGAACCGGAGAAAGTTCGTTGTCGCCCGAACCAACGATGGACCAGAAAATGATCGACCTCGAACAGATCGACGGCCTCCTGAACGCCGCGGGCGTCGACGTGGCCCGCGCCGTCCTTTCCTCCTTCTGGTCTTCGACCGACGATCTGGTCGCTGCGGCGCGCACGGCCCTTGAAATGGACGATTTCGAGGGCCTCGACCGGGCCGGTCACGCCATCAAGGGCGCCGCCGCGAATGTGGGCGCGCAGGGCATCTTCGAAGCGGCGCGCGATCTGGAAGCAGCGGCGCGCGCAAGCGACAAAGAGAGCGCCGCCGCCAGCCTGACGGCCGTGGAAACGGCGGTTGAACCGGCGAAGGACGCCTTCGAGCGTCATTTCGAAGAATTCCGCGCCGCCAGCTGAGCGCATCCCGCACTCATCGCGGCATCGGCGGCTCTACGAGCCGCCGTTTTCTTTTGCGCCTTAGTTAGGCGGTTAAAGCAGGTCGCCCGATCGTAGGGTGTCCTGATCCCGGTGCACGTGCGTCGACATGACGAGGCCGAAGCCGAACATGATCGTCGCCATGACCGTCCCGCCATAGGAGACGAGCGGCAGCGGCACGCCGACCACGGGGGCGAGGCCCATGACCATGCCGGTGTTGATCAACACGTACATGATGAAGGTCGACATGACGCCGACAGTAACGAGGCGTCCGAAATGCGACTTCGCGCGCATGGAGACCCGCAAGCCCGTCCAGAAAATGCCGAGATAGAGCGCGAGCAGAAACATCGCGCCGACGAGGCCGAACTCTTCGCCATAGATGGTGAAGACGAAGTCCGTGTGCATTTCCGGCAGAAACTTCAGATGGCTCTGCGTGCCCTGCAGATACCCCTTACCCTCGATGCCCGCCGACCCGAGCGCGATTTTCGACTGCAGAAGGTGATACCCCTCTCCCAATGGATCGCGGGCGGGATCGAGAAACGTCAGAATGCGGTTCAACTGATAGTCCTTCAGAATGCCGAAGCGATAGGCCGCAAGCCCTCCGCCGACCAGACCGCCGGCGCCCAACAGCACCAGCCACCAGCTCACCCCCGCCGCGAAGACGATGACGCCGCCGGTCGCGCCGATCAGTATCGCCGTGCCGAGATCCGGCTGATGGAAAACGAGACCGGCCGGAACGGCGATCATCGCAAGCGCCGGGATCAGGCGGAGCGGGTTGCGCACCTGATCGATCCGCAGGCCGTGGAAGTACCGCGCAAGCGCCAGCACCAGCGCGACCTTCATGAGTTCCGATGGCTGAACCTGCATACCGCCGAATTCCAGCCAGCGCTGGGCGCCTTTGTTCTCGACGCCAATGAACGGCACGAGCGCGAGCAGCGCCAGAGCGCCCGCATAAACCGGGTAGGCGAGCACCAGCCAGAAGCGCAGGCCGATGACGGCGACGCCAGTCAGCATGACGACCAGAACAGCGTAACGCGTCGCGTGACGGCTCGCCCACGGGTCCCACGCGCCGTCGGCCACGGAATAGAGCGCGGCGACGCCGATAGCGGCCACCGCGGTCACCATGGCGACGAACAACCAGTCGATGTCGAGCAGCTTGTCGCGCAGGCCTTTCTTCCGGGTCGGGATGACGATGGTCAAGTCACGCCCCCTCCCCGCGCCCAGCGCCGCGCGCGAGGCGCCGACTGCGCGCCAGATTGTTCGGATCGAGCGCCGGACGCGAGGCCGGATCCTTGCGCGTCACCGCTTTCATGATCTCCCGCGCCTTCGGCCCTGCCGCGCGGGAGCCCGAACCGCCGTGCTCGACGACGACGGCGCAGGCGTATCGCGGATCATCGACCGGCGCGTAACAGACGAAGAGCGCATGGTCGCGCCGGTTCCACGGCAGGTCTTCGTTCTTGTACGTGCCCGCATCGCGGTCAGCCTGCGTGATCCGGCGCACCTGGCTGGTGCCGGTCTTGCCGGCCAAACGCCAATTCGGATCTTCCAGACGCGAACGCAGCGCCGTACCGCCCCACTCGTTCGTCACGGCGTCCATTCCGGCGCGAACGATGTCGAGCGCTTCAGGGTTCGCTTCGATCCCGACGAAAGGCGTGTCCGGCTTCACGTCGCGGCCTTCAGCGCGCACGATCCGCGGCTCGATGGAGAGCCCCGTCGCAAGGCGCGCCGTCATGACGGCGAGCTGCAGCGGGGTTGAGGTGACATAGCCCTGCCCGATGGCGACCGAGAGCGTCTCCCCTTGGAACCAGGTGCGTTGCTCCGGGTTCGACTGGAAATAGTCGCGCTTCCACGCGCGATCGGGAATAACCCCTGCTGTCTGCCCCGGCAGGCCGAGATCGTAGGTCCGCCCCAGCCCGAAACGACGCGCGACGTTGGCGAGGAGATCGATGTCGAGGGTCTTGGCGAGCTCCCAGAAATAGACGTCGCACGAGTGCTTCACCGCGTCCCGCATGTTCATGGGGCCGTGGCCGCCCTTGTCCCAGTTCCAGCAGTGGAAATAGCGATTGCCGTACCAGAGCCGCCCCGTGCACGAGACGCGGCGCTGCGGATCGACGCCCGCTTCATGGGCGGCGATGGCCGTCACGAGCTTGAAGGTCGAGCCCGGCGGATAGGCGCCGGAGAGAGGCTTGTTGAGAAGCGGCTTGTACGGATTGGCGTTGAGCGCTTTCCATGTCGCCTGATCGACGCCGGTGTTGAACACGTTGGGGTCGAAGCCCGGCGTCGACGCCATGACGAGAATGTCGCCGGTCTTGGCGTCGATGACGACAGCCGCCGCGCTCTCGAAATCGTCCGTATCGAACGCCGCGATCTTGCCGATGGCGCCGGTCTCGGCGGCTTCGTCGAAATCGGAATAATACCAGTCGCGCCGCGCTTCGCGGACGTCTTCCTTCAGAAGCTCGAAGAGCGCCGCTTCCTGCAGCTGCGCGTCGATGGTCAGCGTCAGCGCTTCGCCCTGCTCCGGCTCGTCGCCGGCGTTCGGCAGCTCGCCGACGATCCGTCCGTGGGCGTTCACTTTAACGGTTTTCGAGCCGGGCTCGCCGCGCAAAAGCTCGTCATAGAACCGCTCCAGCCCGTCGCGGCCGATGCGGAAGCCCGGTTGCCGGAAGAGTAGCTTGGTCGTCGCGTCCGGCGCGTTCTCAAGATCGCGATCGGTGACAGCGCCGACATAGCCCGCGACGAACGAGGTCGTCGGCCCCAGCGGATAGTGCCGCGTGTCGCCGACATCAGGCGTCACGCCGATCAGCTGCGGGCCGTTCAGATTGATCTTCGCAAAATCATTCCAGCTCAGATTGTCGACGATCTCGATGGGCGTGAACGAGGAATTCCGGCGCGCGTCGCGCAGCACCCGCGCAGCGGTTTTTTCGTCAATCGGCAGAATGTTCGACAGCGAGGCGAGCGCCTCCTCCAGCGCTTCCTTGCGCTTCGCCGACGACAGAATGCGGTAGGACTTGTGGGTCTGCTCCGGGATGAGCAGCACCCGGAAATTCTTCCTGTTGGTCGCGAGCACGTTGCCGAATCGGTCGACGATTTCGCCCCGCAACGGCGGAATGAGCCGCTGGGAGAACTGGTTGTCCCGGCTTTCGTCGGCGTAACGCTCGTGCTCAAGGACCTGCAGTTGATAGAGCCGTCCGCCGACGCCGCCGAAGAGGAGTGTCGTCGCGCCGCCCACCAGCACGGTGCGGCGGTTGAAGACCTTCTGGCGGTCGGTGTCGTAGGCCTCGAAACGCATTAGGCGGCCTCTCCTTCGCTCCGTCGCCGCGCGCGCTCAAAGAGCCGCGCCGCAACCGGATAGAGGAGCACCGTGAGACCGATCTGCGCGACCGCCGGCAGGATCGGCGCAAGTCCGCGTGCTTCGATGCTGGCGGAAATCCAGAAAATGAGTCCGGCCGCCGCGCCCATGACCGCCATGCCGGCCCACATGGCGCCGCCTTCACGCCCACGGAGGAATTCCGATTGCGTGAGCGTCAACCAGCGCACGGCGAGATAAGCCGCCGCGGCGAGGCCGAGCGGCGCGCCGAGTAGCAGGTCCTGAATGAAGCCGAGCACGAGAATGACCGGCGCCGGAAATTCCTCCGGGCGCGTCGCGGTCCAGTGGTAGACGACGAGCAGCGGAATGAGCGGCGTCGGCGCCGTCGCCTCGAACAGGCGCAAGGGAAGCGCGAGCGCGATGACGCCCGCGAGCGAGATGAGGGCTGCGGGCGCGATGGCGGCGAGTTGGGCGGCATCCGGGCCGCGGTCGATGCGGGAGAACTCCATCGCCTCAGCCTCCCGGCGGCCGAATGACGGTCGGCGCGGCGGGCTCCGCTTCATCGGGGAATTCGAAGCGGATGATGCGCACCACCGTCGTGCGGTCGAAATCGGAGAAGAGCGCGACCTTCGGACGCTCGCCGCCCGCGTCCGCGACGACGCCGATCGGAAGCCCGCGCGGCAGAACCCCGCCCTTGCCGGAGGTGACGACGCGCTGGCCCGGCTCGATGGCGTCCGGCGAGCTCGCCGCGACGAAGGTGAGCTCCGGACGGCGCCCGGCGCGGCCGCCGAGGATCGCCTGCTCGTTCGCGCCTTCGATGAAGACCGGCACGTTGCTGGCGAAGTCCGTCAGCAGAAGAATGCGCGAGGCGCGCTCGCCGACCGTGATGACGTAGCCGACCATGCCGAGATCATCGATGACGGCGGAGCCCTGCGCGACGCCGTCGAGACGGCCGGCGTTGACGATGAAGGCGTGCTCATACGGCCCCGCCACCTCGCCGACGACTTCGGCGTCGATGAATTCGGCCTCCGGCGGCGCGGGCATGTTCAGAATGCGCTCAAAGCGCGCCATCTCTTCGCGCAGGCGCAGAGCTTCGTCCCGCCACGCCTTCAGCGCCATGTTCTCCTGACGCAGCCGGCGGTTTTCGCCGACGACGCGGAAATAGTCCTCCACCCGGCCGATGACCGAGCCTACCGCGTCGATGGGCGCGGAAAAAACCTCAAGAACCGGGGCGGTCGCGTCGACGATGCCCTGACGGGCTTTCTCGAAGACGCTCGCTTGCGCGGTGTACTGACTGAAGACGAGGACGATGACGGCCGCGACGAGACAGATGAGCGTGCCGAAGCGCGACGGCGCCCGACGCCCGAGCCCCACCCTTTTGTCTTCGCCGATGACGAGCATTCGCTACTCCGCCGCCCTTCCGGCGGCGCCCGTAATGGCCGTCCCTCAGACGGCGCTAGAGAGGACGCCGCGCATGGTCCGGCTGTTTTCAAGAGCCGCTCCGGTGCCGAGCGCGACGCAGGACAGAGGATCGTCCGCGACAGAGACCGGCAGGCCCGTTTCGTCTCTCAAAACTTGATCGAGATGCTGCAGCATCGCGCCGCCGCCGGTCAACATGATGCCGGTATCCACGATGTCCGCCGCAAGCTCCGGCGGCGTCGCTTCAAGCGCCACCTTCACCGCTTCGATGATCTGGCTGACGGGTTCCGCAAGCGCTTCGGCGACCTGGGCCTGGCCGATGCGCACTTCTTTCGGAACGCCATGCATCAGGTCGCGGCCCTTGATCTGGATGGTCGGCCCCGCGCCGTCGGACGGAATGATCGCCGAGCCGACTTCCTTCTTGATGCGCTCGGCCGAGGCCTCGCCCACCAGGAGGTTATACATACGGCGGATGTAGGCGATGATCGCCTCGTCCATCTTGTCGCCGCCGACGCGCACCGAGCGCGAGTAGACGATGCCGCCGAGCGAGAGAACGGCGACTTCCGTCGTGCCGCCGCCAATATCGACGACCATGGAGCCGGTCGGTTCGGTGACGGGCAGCCCGGCGCCGATCGCGGCGGCCATGGGCTCTTCGATGAGATCGACCTTGCGGGCGCCGGCGGAGAGCGCCGATTCCTGAATGGCGCGGCGTTCCACGGCCGTCGCGCCTGAGGGCACGCAGATGACGATGCGCGGGCTCGCGAAGGAGCGGCGGTTATGCACTTTCTGGATGAAGGTGCGGATCATCGCTTCGGCGACTTCGAAGTCTGCGATGACGCCGTCGCGCATCGGGCGGATCGCTTCGATCTCACCCGGCGTGCGGCCCAGCATCTGTTTGGCGTCGTTGCCGACGGCGCGAACGATCTTACGTCCGCCGCGCGTCTCGATGGCGACCACCGACGGTTCGTTCAGAACGACGCCCCGGCCTTTGACGTACACAAGCGTATTGGCGGTGCCGAGATCGACCGCCATGTCCGCCGACAACATGCCGAAAAGGCTCGAAAGCATCGGTATTCCTCACAGTCCGGGCAGAGAACGATGCAGGCTTAACGTTAATTGCTTCCTGAAACGTCAACGCCGGACGACCGCAACCACCTTAATATGGTGCGACTCGGGCGAAAGCGCGACAGCTTCCGCGATACGATTATCGCTCGTCCAGTTGCGAGCGGTATCGGTCCCGGAAATGCAGGTAAAGCTGCCGGACGAGAAGCAACAGGCCGATCCATGCGACGATGACGACGCCCGCGAGCACGAGGTCGTTGAGATCGCGCGACAGGAAGAAATCGCCGATCTGCTGGGTCGCCTTCAGGAAAAAGGCGATGACGATGATCTTCGGCGCGATGCCCATGGCCGTTCCGAGCCAGAATTTCCAGATCGGAATGTGCATGGAGCCTGCCGCTGCGTTGACGACGATGAAGGGCGCCGACGGCACGATGCGCACGAGGCCGGAGGCGAGGACGCCGCGTTCGGAGACGAAGCGCATGAACGCCTGCACCCGCTCGCCCGACAGCCGTTTCACGAACCCGCCGCCGAAGAGCCAGCCCATGGCGAAGGTGAGCGAGGCCGAGCACATGGTCGCGACCCACGAATAAATCGCGCCTTTCACCGGCCCGAAGACGGCGATGGTCGCGCCGAACAGGAGAAACTGCGGAAAGCCCGTCAGCGCGAGAATGCTGAAAAACGCGATGACGATGAAGATCGCGTTCGGGCTGTCGACGAAGGGCGCGAGAATTTCTTCCAGCCGGTTCAAGCGGCCGCCCGTCTCCTCGCCGCCCTCAAAGCCGAGCCACGCCTGACCGAAGGCGAACATCAATGCGACGAATGCAAAGAGCGCCAGGGTCACGCCGACGGAGACCCAGGCCTTGGCGTCCATGGAATTGAGGAACCGCTTCAGCGCCGAAAACATGGATACGCGCGCGCCTCCCGCCCGCGGCGACAGGCCGGGACGACTGCAAAACGGCGATGGGCCGCAGGGAAACTGTCGCGCCGAACCTTCGTCGCGACGGTCAGAGGGTTAACGGCTCAGTAGCGGAAAAGCAACGAGGCTTTGACGACCGTGTCGGTGTTCTCGCGGCCTGAGGGCGGGTCCGTTTCGTAGCGCACGCGGCCCGATACGCGCAGGGACAGGTGCCCGTTGATGCGCGTGTCGATGGCGAGTTTGCTCGTCAGCGTCGTCGTCGTGTCCGTGTACGTCACGTCCACCTCATGGGCGAGATCGGTCGTGTCGGTGAGCTTCAGCGAGAGGTCCGACGAGGCGAAGGCGGCGAAGTCCGTCGAGGAATCTTCAAGCGGGATCTGCTGACCGAAGGTGGGGCTGTTCGGATCCGCATCCGGCGTCTGTTGAATGGACGAGTACCGAACGCCGGGACCCGCTTCGCCTTTCCAGACCGCGCGGTCGTTGTCGATGAAGAAATAGCCGAGACCCGCCGTGTAAAAGATGCGGTAGGCGAAGCCGGAGAACCGGTCGTCTTCGTATTCGATCTTGTTATAGGCGAAGGCGCGGTCGTTGATGGTCATATCGACCTGGTACATGCCGCCGAAGCGCTCCTGCGTGCGCTCGCCGTCGGCGCCGCCAAAGTCCGCATACGCCGACACCGCGTGCGTCCAGCGTCCGAACTCGTTCACCGCTTTCATGGCGCCGCCGAAGGCGGTGTTCTCGGAGTTGCCCTGCGCCTGCGTGACGGTGAGTTCGATCTCGCCGTCCCAGCCCTCAAGGTCGAAGAAGCCGTATTCGGGCGGCGGCGGCGGGACCGGGGTCAGCGCGTCGATATAGGCGACCTCGTCCGGGTAGAGTGCTTTCAGGGATTTCGCCGTGTCGGCGATGACGTCATCATCGCCGGTCGCGACGGCGGCCTCCAGCACGGGCCGCCAGGCGCCTTCGTTCGGCGCAAGAGGCCCCGCCGCCTCCTGCGCGGTCGCGGCGCCGGCGAGGACCAGAATTGAGATCGCCGCAGCGATTGAAGCGATGCGCGAATGCATGAGCCGTCTCCCTTGATCGGAGACGGCCCTAACGCGATTTGCGCCCTAGTTGCGAGCCTTATCGACAAGGCGCTTTGAGGCGAGAAACGGCATCATCGCGCGCAGCTTTTCGCCAACTTCCTCGATCGGGTGCTCCGCGCCGAGACGACGGCGCGCCTTGAAGCTGGAAAGCCCCGCCTTGTTCTCCAGCATCCAGTCGCGCGTGAACTTGCCGGTCTGGATATCGTCGAGAACGCGCTTCATCTCCGCTTTCGTCTCCGGCGTGATCATGCGCG
This sequence comes from uncultured Caulobacterales bacterium, assembly GCA_964342855.1. Lineage (GTDB taxonomy): Bacteria > Pseudomonadota > Alphaproteobacteria > Caulobacterales > Parvularculaceae > JBCBJX01. Next base: position 10,914 of record CAYFIB010000025.1, on the reverse strand, counting down.
GGCCGGTGACGTATTCGCCGTACTCGGCGGTGTTGGAGATCGAGTAGTTCATATTGGCGATGCCGCCCTCATAGATGAGATCGACGATGAGCTTCACCTCGTGGAGGCATTCGAAATACGCCATCTCCGGCGCGTAGCCGGCTTCCGTCAGGGTTTCGAAGCCCGCGCGGATCAGCTCGACAAGCCCCCCGCAGAGCACCGCCTGCTCCCCGAAGAGGTCCGTCTCGCATTCCTCCCGGAACGTTGTTTCGATGACCCCGGCGCGCGCGCAGCCGATGGCCGCGGCGTAGGAGAGCGCAAGGTCGAACGCCTTGCCGGAGACATCGCGATCGACCGCGATGAGACCCGGAATGCCTTTGCCTTCTTCATACTGGCCGCGCAGGGTGTGCCCCGGTCCTTTCGGCGCGACCATGGCGATGTCGAGATCGGCGCGCGGCTCGATGAGGCCGAAATGCACGTTGAGGCCGTGGGCGAAGAGGATGCAGGCGCCCTCTTTCACATGCGGTGCGATCTCGCCGTTATAGATGTCCGCCTGCAGCTCGTCCGGGGCGAGGATCATGATGACGTCCGCCCATGCCGCCGCCTCGGCGACCGTGACGACCTCGACGCCGTCGGCCTCGCATTTCTTGGCGGTCGACGACCCGGCGCGCAGGGCGACGCGGATGTCGGAAACGCCTGAGTCCTTCAGGTTCAGCGCATGGCCGCGCCCCTGGCTGCCATAGCCGACGACGGCGACTTTCTTGGACTTGATGAGGCCGACGTCCGCATCCTGATCGTAATACACGCGCATGAGTTTTCCTTTCGTAGTTCGGTGTTCGTGGCCGTCCTTCGTGACGCCGCTGCGCGGCTCCTCAGGACGAAGATTGTCAACGGCTTCGTCCTGAGGAGCGGCCATCAGGCCGCGTCACGAAGGACGGCGGCGGGCGCCTCACATCGCCTCCGCGCCGCGTTTGATGGAGAGGACGCCGGTGCGCGAGACCTCGACGAGCCCCAACGGCTCCATCAGCTCGATGAAGGCGTTCACCTTCCCGCGCCCGCCGGTCACTTCGAAAATGAAGGACGACGCGCCGGTGTCGATCACGCGCGCACGGAACACGTCCGCCATGCGCAGGGCCTCCACACGTTTCTCGCCGGCCCCGGAGACTTTCACGAGCGCAAGCTCGCGCTCGATGCCGTCTTTCTCCAGCGTCACGTCGGAGACGGTCCGCACCGGGAGGAGGCGGTTGAGCTGCGCCTTGATCTGCTCGAGCGTCGAGGGCGTGCCGCGCGTCACGATGGTGATGCGCGAGGTGTGTTTCTTCCCGTCCGTCTCGGCGACGGTGAGGCTCTCGATATTGTAGCCGCGCGCGGAGAAGAGCCCGACGACGCGACCGAGAACGCCCGGTTCGTTATCGACGATGGCCGCAAGGGTGCGCTCCTCGTCGCTCTCATCTTTGGTGTTCGGCGCGTAGACGGAGGCGGACGGCGATAGAGGCGCGGAGGTCATACGAGGGTTCTCCCCTTTTCGCCGATCTCATCGCCCGTCACCTTCGCGCCGCCAAGCAGCATTTCATTGTGCGCGGCGCCCGACGGGATCATCGGGAAGCAGTTCTCGTCCTTCGCGACGACGCAGTCAAAAAGAACCGGCCCCGGAAAGCTCAGCATCTCGTCGATCTTGGCATCGAGATCGGCCGGGTTTTCGCAGCGCAGCCCCTTCCCGCCATAAGCCTCGGCAAGCTTCACGAAATCAGGCAGGCTTTCCGAATAGGACTGGGCGTAGCGCCCGCCGTGGAGGAGCTCCTGCCACTGGCGCACCATGCCCATATAGGAGTTGTTCAGGATGAAGACCTTCACCGGCAGGCGGTACTGCACCGCCGTCGACATCTCCTGAATGTTCATAAGGATCGAGGCTTCGCCGGCGATATCGACCACCGTCGCGTCGGGGTGTGCGATCTGCGCGCCGACCGCCGCCGGCAGACCGTAGCCCATGGTGCCGAGCCCGCCGGAGGTGAGCCAGCGGTTCGGCTCCTCGAAATGATAATGCTGGGCGGCCCACATCTGGTGCTGACCGACCTCGGTCGTGATGATTGTCTTGCGGTCCTTCGTCTTCTGATAAAGCCGTTCGATGGCGAATTGCGGCTTGATGACGCTCGGCGACGCTTCGTAGGCGAACGACTTTTTCGCCCGCCACTCGTCGATCTGCGCGCGCCAGAGGGAAAGCGCCGCCGGGTCCGGCCGGTCGTTGCGCGCGCGCCAGGCGCGCAGGAGCGCCGTCAGCACCTCCGTGCAATCGCCCACCATGGCGACATCCGCGCGCACGTTCTTGTGGATCGAGGACGGGTCGACATCGATGTGGATCTTCCGGGCGCCGGGCGCGAAAGCGTCGAGGCGACCGGTCACGCGGTCGTCAAAGCGCGCGCCGACGCAGACCATGACGTCGCAATCGTGCATGGCGTTGTTGGCTTCATAGGAGCCGTGCATGCCGAGCATGCCGAGCCAGGCGGGATCGGACGCGGGGAACGCGCCGAGCCCCATGAGCGTCGAGGTGACGGGAAAGCCCGTCTCTTTCTGCAGGGCCCGGAGCGCCTCGCTCGCCGCCGGGCCGGAATTGATGACGCCGCCGCCGGTATAGAAGACCGGCCGACGGGCGCGGACCATCAGCTCGATGGCCGCGTCCACCGCCGACGGTTTGGCGCGCGGGATCTCGATGCGCCGCATGCGGGCGTTCTCCGGGCTCGTATAAACGCCCTGGGCGAACTGCACGTCCTTCGGAATATCGACGACCACCGGACCGGGGCGGCCTGAGCGCGCCACGTGGAAGGCTTCGTGGAGAATATCGGCGAGGCGATCCGGGTCCTGAACGAGATAGTTGTGTTTGGTGCAGGAGCGCGTAATGCCGACGGTGTCGCACTCCTGAAAGGCGTCGGTGCCGATCATGTGGCGCGCCACCTGCCCGGTGATGCAGACGAGCGGGATCGAATCCATCATCGCGTCCGTCAGCGCCGTGACGACGTTGGTCGCGCCCGGGCCGGAGGTGACGAGCACGACGCCGACCTTGCCGGTGGAACGGGCGTAGCCCTCCGCGGCGTGCCCCGCCCCCTGCTCGTGGCGGACGAGGACGTGGCGGACGTCCTCCTGCTGGAAGAGCGCGTCATAGATCGGCAGCACCGCTCCGCCCGGATACCCGAAGACGGTATCGACGCCCTGATCGACAAGGGCCCGCAGGACGATGTCCGCGCCGCTCATGGTCTCCTGCGCCGCCGCAGGCGCGGCTTTTTTCTGTTCAGCGGTCTCGGCCATCGGCCCCTCCCGGTCGGTGTTCAGTCCGCGTTTACCCTGACGCCGCTTGCCTCTTCCTGAATGCGGGCAACAAAAAAGGGGCTCCGAAGAACCCCTGTCGCGCGCGGTTGCGTGGCGGTGCTAGCCCGCCGCGCGTTCGCGCGCGCTGCCTACAATAAGGTCGAAGATGGCGTTGTGAGCAATCATCATGGTTGATCCTGCTACGCCCCGCGCTGCAGCAAGTCAATGCCTGCAGACGCTTTTGCGGTGCGGTCTTCACCTTCCCTCCGCGTTTACGGGGGAGGAGAACGAACGCGCTACCTTGAAAGCGCCTGAAGCCCGTCCTCCACCCCCCCCGCCCGCTCCCAATCCGCCGTCTGGTTCCGGAACCAGGTGAGCTGGCGCTTGGCGAACTGGCGGGTGCGGGTCTTCGCTTCGTCCGCCGCCGCCGCGAGCGTCATCGCGCCGGTGAGCGCCGCGGCGATCTCGGGAACGCCGAGCGCCTTCATGGCGGGGAGAGACGGGTCGAGCCCGCGGGCGATGAGCCGCTCCACCTCCTCGACGGCGCCCGCCTCCAGCATGGCGTCGAAGCGCTTTTCGCAGTTTGCATAGAGCGCATCCCGCGGCGGCTCGAGCACGAGGCGCGCGGCGATGCGGGAAAGCAGCGGTTCGGGAGGCGCGGCCTGCCAGTCCGAAAGCGGCGTCCCGGTCGCTTCGTGGACGGACCAGGCCCGCTGCATGCGCTGAGCGTCGGACGCCGGAAAGCGCGCCATGGCCGGATCACGGGCGAGGACGTCGGCGCGGAAGTCTTCCGGCCCGAGCGCCTCGCGGCGCGCCGCCGCCGCAGTCATGATCTCCGCCGACACCTCGGGCATCGGCGAGAGACCTTCCGTCAGCGCCCGGAAATAAAGCCCCGTGCCGCCGACGATGATGAGAACGGCGCCGCGCGCAAGAGCCGCCTCGGCCTCCACCGCCGCGGCGCGCGCCCAGACGCCCGCCGAACAGCGCGCCGCCGCATCGAGATAGCCGTAGAGCGCGTGCGGCGCGCGGGCTTCGTCCTCAGGCGACGGGCGCGCGGTGAGGACGCGCAGATCCCGATAGACCTGCATGGCGTCGGCGTTGAGGATGAGCGCCTCGCGCCCCGCCGCCGCCAGCCGTTCGGCGAGCGTGAGCGCGAGCCCGGACTTGCCCGACGCCGTCGGTCCGGCGATCAGGATCGCGCCGAATTCCTCTGCTGACGGAGCGCTCATGGACCCGCGCCCTCTCCTCGCCCTTGCGCCCGGAACGGGCTATGAGCGCGGGATGGAACGCATCCTCGTCCTTCTTTGCAACCCGGCCGCGCCGGTTCTCACCGACGCCCTCGCCGAAACCGTCCGCGCCGCCGTCGGCGCCGAGGCCGTGCGCTGGCTGAAGCCCGGCGTCGCCTGCGATCTCATCGCGCCTGCGGCCGACGAAGCAGCGGCGCGCGCGGCGCTCGACGGCGCGCCGGTCGACTGCGCGCTCATCCCCGCCGCGAACCGCCGCAAACGACTGCTGGTGGCGGACATGGACTCCACCATCATCCAGCAGGAATGCATCGACGAACTCGCCGATTTCGCGGGCGTGCGGGCCGAAGTCTCCGCCGTCACCGAACGCGCCATGCGCGGCGAGCTCGATTTCGAAGAAGCGCTGATCGAGCGGGTCGCGAAGCTGAAGGGCCTGACCGACGCGACGCTGCAACAGTGCTTCGAAGAGCGCATCGTCCTCACGCCCGGCGCCCGCGCGCTGACGGATCGCATGCGCGCCGAAAGCGCCCTCTGCTCCCTCGTCTCCGGCGGCTTCACCTTCTTCACCGCGCGCGTCGCGGACCTTGCGGGCTTCGACCGTCAGCAGGCGAACCGTCTGGAGATGGCGGACGGCGCGCTTACCGGCGAGGTCGCGCGCCCGATCCTCGGTCGCGAGGCGAAGGAAGCCGCGCTCAAAGCGTACGCCGACGAACTGGGGTGCGATCTTTCAGAGACCATGGCCGTCGGCGACGGCGCGAACGATCTCGCCATGCTCGGCGCGGCGGGCCTTGGCGTCGCGTTCCATGCGAAGCCCGCCGTCGCCGAATCCGCCGATGTGCGGATCGACCATGGCGACCTGACGGCGCTGCTCTATCTGCAGGGGTATGCGGAGGGGTGAGGCTTGGGGCTTAGTCGCCCCCCGCCCCTCCGACTGTTTGAACGCTCAGTCCCGTTCCGCGCGCAGGGTCTCGTAGAGCCGCGTCTCGCCGCGCTGGATGTAGACCGTCACCGGGCCGTTATTGATGTTGGAGAGCTTGTCCATGCGCGAGACGACATCGTCCGGCGTGTGGGTCTCTTCCCAACCCATTTCGAGGATGACGTCGCCCGGGCGCAGGAGGCCGTGGGCCGGGCTGTCCGGATCGACGCGGGTGACGACGACGCCGTCGACTTCCGGCCCGATGCCATAGCGTTGGCGCAGCTCGTTCGAGGTCGGCTGAAGGGTCATGCCCTTATAGGTCGAATCCGCGCTCGCGACGCGGCGCTCCTGATTTTCGCGCATGGTGACGGCGAGTTTGACGCGCCGCCCGTCGCGGATGACCTCGACCGGCACGGTCTCGCCGATATCGGCGTCGGCGACCGCCTGTGGCAGATCGCGATAGCGCTCGATCTCCACGTTGTTGAAAGCGACGATGACGTCGTTCGCCTGAATGCCCGCGTCCGAGGCCGGGCTGCCCGGCTGAACGAAGGTGATGCGCGCGCCGCGCTCGTTTGAAACGCCGAGCTGGCGAGCCGATTGGGCGTTCACCTGATCGATGTTGACGCCGAGCCAGCCGCGCTTGGCCTCCCCGTACTGAAGGATCTGCTGGACGATGCGCTCGGTGAGGCTCGCCGGCACCGCGAAGCCGACGCCGACCGATCCGCCCGATTGCGAAAAGATCGCCGTGTTCACGCCGATGACGCGCCCATCGAGATTAAAGAGTGGACCGCCGGAGTTGCCGCGGTTGATGGCGGCGTCGGTCTGGATGAAGTCGTCATACTGACCGACTTCGATATCGCGGTTACGCGCCGAGACGATGCCGACCGTGACGGTGCCGCCAAGATTGAACGGGTTGCCGATGGCGATGACCCACTCGCCGACACGCACGCGCTCGGAATCGCCGAACCGGGCGAAGGGCAGCTTTTCGCCGTCATCAAGCTTCAGGCGGAGCACCGCGAGGTCGGTCGCTTTATCGATCCCGACGAGGTCGGCGACATAGGTGCGGCCGTCATTGAGGGTCGCGGAAATCTCATCGGCGTCCTCGATGACGTGGTGGTTGGTCACCACGACGCCGTCAGAGGAGATGATGAAGCCGGAGCCGAGAGAGACCGCGCGGCGACCGCCAAACTTGCGGGTGAACGGGCCGAGGTCCTCGGACGGCGCCGCGCCGCCGGAGGTCTTGGCCGAGGAAATGTTGACCACCGTCGGCAGAAGGTCGTCAGCGAGATCGGCGAAGTTGTACGGCGTCGGCCGGTTGGCGGCGACGCCCGGCGTCGCAACGCCTGCAAAAACGACGAAAGCCGCCAGAAAAAGAGAAATCGCGCGCACGGTCACACCCCGATCCAAGCTTCGGACGCCAATGTCCTACCCCTACTTGGTAAACTATCGGATCACCGCGGGCGATCAAGCGGCGCCTGATCGCCCGAAGGCGGTTTAACGCCGCCGTTGCGTGGACTGAGCCGAGCCTTCCAGGTCGTTGAAATACCGGAAGAATTCGTTGTCAGGCGACAGGAGGATCGTCGTCTGCCCGCCTGCGTCGTTCGACTTTAACGCTTTGTCATAGGCGAGAAGCGAGCGGTAGAACGCAAAGAACTCCGGATCGCGGTTGTAGGCTTCGGCGAAAATCCGGTTCCGCTCCGCGTCCGCTTCGCCTCGGATTTTCTCCGATTGCTCGCGGGCGGCGGCGACGATCTCGACCGCCTCGCGGTCGGCTTCCGCCGTGATTTCCTGATAACGCTGCTGGCCTTCGGCCCGGATCTGCTGGGCGCGCTGCTCGCGCTCGGTGCGCATGCGGGTGAAGACCGCTTCCTGGTTCTGCTCCGGCAGGTCGGCGCGGCGGATTTTCACGTCGACGATCTCCACGCCGATCTCCGCCGTCCGCTCCCGGAGGATATCGCGAATACGCTGCATGAGTTCGGCGCGCTGGTCGGTGACGATCGCCTGAACGGTGACCGAGCCGAGCACCTGACGCAGGGTCTGTTCAAGCAGCGACTTCATGCGCCGCTCGCCGACAGGGACATCGCGCACGGAGCGATAGAATGTCAGCGGATCGACGATGCGATAGCGCGCGAAGCTGTCGACGACCAGCCGCTCCTGATTGGCCGCGAGGATTTCGATCTCCGGCTGATCAAGCTCGATATTGCGCTTGGAGAAGTAGACGACGTTTTCGACGGCCGGAACTTTGAACTTGAGCCCGGCGTCCACATACTCCTGACGCGGATCGCCGAAGCGCAGAACGATGGCGCTCTGGTCTTCGCGAACTGTAAAGAAGATCGACTGCGCGACGATGGCGAGAACGCCGACGACGATGGCGATCGCGATGAGGCGGGTCTGTGTCATGCTTGGCGCCCCTTAATTGTTCTGGCCGCGGCCGGTCGCGCGGCCCAGCTCGTTGAGCGGGAGATACGGCACCACGCCGCTCTGCCCGTTCTGATCGACGACGATCTTGTTCATGTCGCCGAGCACGCTTTCGACGGTTTCGAGATACATCCGGCGTCGCGTGACATCCGGCGCCTGCGCGTACTCGGTGTAAATCGATACGAAGCGCTGCGCTTCGCCGCGGGCTTCCGCGACGACGCGGGATTTGTACGCTTCCGATTCCTGCACCAGCTGAGCGGCTTCACCGCGAGCGCGCGGGATCACCTCATTGCGGTACCGCGCAGCCTGGTTCTCCCGGGTCTGACGGTCCTGGTCGGCGTTCTCGACATCGCGGAAGGCTTCGATCACCTGCGCGGGCGGACCCGCATCACGGATGTTCACGTTCAGCACCTGAATGCCGCTGTTATAGCTGTCGAGCGCCTCCTGCATCAGGCGGGCGGTCTCGATGCGGACGGTTTCGCGGTCCGTCGAGATGATCGGCTCGAGGTTCAGTCGGCCGACGACTTCACGGATCGCCGATTCAGCGATCGTCCGCACGAGGTTCTGCGGGTCGTCGATGAGATAGACGTACTGGGCGACCGGCGGCAGCTCTTCGCCTTCCAGCGGCAGCCGCTCCGGCTTGATGTTGTACTGCACGACGAAGTCGATGTTCACGAAATTCTTGTCGCCGGTCAGCATGAGGCCAGCGTCGGAATTGGACGACGTCGCCGCGCCGGCTTCGACTTCGCGGAACTCGTCGACCAGTTCGGTTTTCGCAGCTTCGACCGGCCACGGAACATGCCATTTGAGGCCCGGCCCCTCGACGCGATTGTACTCGCCGAAGCGGGTGACGACGGCGAGTTCGGCCGTGCCGACCTGATAAAATCCGCCCGCGAAGTAGAGCCCGAGGATGACGAGCGCGATCAGACCGAGGGCGCTGCGGGAAAGACCGCCGCCGCCGCCGGGGCCGCCGAGGCCTGGGAACGCGCGCCGGAAGCGGCGCCGCCCCTGACGCAGAAGCTCTTCTAAATCAGGCTGTCCGTTCGCTGGTCTGCGCGGTCCGCCGCCGCGCGGGGGTTGGCCCCAGGGTCCCGATCCGTTTCCCGAATTGTCCTGCCAGGGCATTCCGCCTCCCGTTTTCCGTGCTCCGCGGGCTTCAAAGCGCCGCGGCGTGCGCCCTATATATGGGTCAGGCCGAGCCGTGCAACGCGATGCGTCGCTTGCGCGCGCGACTTCCTTTGCCTCACGTCCATGAAAGTCCTCAGCATGAACAGCGAGTTAACGCAGGCCGTCCGCGCCGCTCTTTCCGCGATTACGCCGCCCTGGGCGACCCGCCCGCTGAGCGAGGCGGGCGCGGACATCGCCGTCTCGGACGGGCGCGCCTCCATCGCCGTCGCCGCGCCGCGCGATGCGGGCGCCCGCGCTGAAGACGTGCGCCTCGCCGCGGAAGCCGCGGCGGCGGGCGTGCCCGGCGTCAAAACCGCCCGCGCCATTCTCACCGCGCACGGCCCCGCGCCGAAAGGCGGCGGCCACAAACCGCTTCCCGGGCGCGGCGCGCCGGCGGGCAAGATCGAGCTGCCGGGCGTCAGATCCGTCATCGCCGTCGCGAGCGGCAAAGGCGGCGTCGGCAAATCGACGGTCGCCGCGAACCTCGCCGTCGGCCTCGCCCGAAAGGGCCGGCGCATCGGTTTTCTCGACGCGGACATCTATGGGCCGTCGGCGCCCACCCTCTTCGGGCTCGACGGACCGGCGACCATCAAGGACGACCGCATCCAGCCGCGTACGGCGCACGGGATCTCCGTTCTTTCCATCGGCTTCATGGTCGACCCTGAAAAAGCGCTCATCTGGCGCGGGCCCATGGTCATGGGCGCGGTCTCTCAGATGCTCGCGGACGCCGATTGGGGCGAACTCGACGCCCTCATCATCGACACGCCGCCCGGCACCGGCGACGCGCATCTCACCCTCGCTCAGCGCGCCCCGCTTTCAGGCGTCGTTCTGGTGACGACGCCCCAGAACCTCGCCTTCGACGACGCCCGACGCAGCGGGCAGATGTTCGAGCGCCTGGAGGTCCCGGTCTACGGCGTCGTGGAGAATATGTCGTATATGACGGGACCGGATGGAACACGGCTCACGCCCTTCGGCGAGGGCGGCGGCGCGAAGCTGGCCGAAAGCGTCAAAGCCCCCCTCCTCGCCCGCCTGCCGCTCGATCCCGCCTTGCGCGAAACGGGCGATGCGGGCGCGCCGCTGCTCGCGGGCGACCGGGATGCGCCCGCGCGAGAAGCGTTTCTGGAACTGGTCGAGGCCGTGGACAGACGGTTGTAAGCGCCGCCGTCCTTCGTGACGCTTAAGACGCCGCCGAGGTGTGGTCGTGTACGACGCGCCAGACGCCGTCCATTTTCTTCATGACCAGCGTGAAGAGCCCGTTCGGCGTCGCGCCGTCCGCGGTCGTCAGCTTCCATGCGCCGAAGACGATGGCGTAGTCCTCGCTGATCAGCTGGACGTCCATATCCGAGAACGCCAGCTGGCCCATGGCCGCGGCGTCCGGATAGCGTTTGCGGTATCGGTTGAGCGTCGCCTTGTAGCCTTTGGTGATCGTACCGCCGGAGGCGAAGCGCAGATCGTCGCTTTTCCAGTAGCCCGCCATGAAGCCGGGAATGTCGCCCGCGTTCCAGGCGGCCTGCTGCGCTTCTAAAACAGCGCGCACGGCCTCTTCCGGCGGGCGGCCCGGCACGGCGGCGGCGACGCGAGTCGGCGTCGCGGCCGGGCGCGGGGCGGGTTCGGCGGCGGCGAGTTTCGTCGCGACGGCGGCGGGCGCGGGCGCGGGAGCGAGACGTTCCGGCTCGCGCGACACGGCCGCCTCGCGGATGACCGGCGCGGCGGGTTTCAGTTCTGCGGGCTTCGCCGCGGGTTCGGTTTTCGGTTCCGGCTCGGGCGCGACTTCGGCCGTCTTCACCGGTTCCAGCGCAGGCTGCGCTTCGGCGACCGGCGCGGCGGCATCCGGCTCGACAGCGGCGGGCGCGACCTCCGGCGTCGGCTCGGCGGCGGCGACACGCGTCG
>CAYFIB010000024.1:0-42090 GCA_964342855.1 uncultured Caulobacterales bacterium | reverse complement strand
ACGACCGTGATCTTGTCGACCAGCGGCGAGAAGATCGGGAACACCCGCTCGACGCCTTCGCCGAAGGAGATTTTCCGGACGGTGAAGTTCTCGTGCAGGCCGTGGCCGGCGCGGGCGATGCAGACGCCCTCATAGTTCTGGATCCGCTCGCGCGTGCCTTCGCGCACTTTCACGGCGACGCGCAGGGTGTCGCCCGGAGCGAAAACCGGCGTCTCTTTGTTGAGCGACGCCATGTGCTCTTTCTCAAGCTCTTCGATCAGGTTCATCGGGTCTCTCCGTCGTTTTTCTTCTCTGCGCCGGAGAGGACCCCGCGTTCCGCCTCCAAAACGGGGGCGAGCAGATCGGGTCGTCGCGCGCGCGTGATCTTCAGCGCTTCCGCCCGTCTCCACTCGGCGATCTTCGCGTGATCGCCCGACAGCAGCACGGCCGGTATCTCGTCTCCCTCGAAAAGACGCGGACGGGTGTACTGGGGGTGTTCCAGAAGACCCGTCTCGAAGCTTTCTTCCGCGAGGGATTGAGCCGCGCCCAATACTCCGGGGAGAAGCCGGACGCAAGCCTCGATCAGGGCCATGGCGGGAAGATCGCCGCCCGCGAGCACGAAGTCGCCGATGGAGATTTCTTCGAACGATCGCGCGGCGAGAACGCGCTCGTCGACGCCCTCGAAGCGGCTCGCGAAGAGGACGACGCCGGGCCCCGCCGCGAGCGTTCGCGCCTGCGCCTGCGTGAAGGGCTTTCCGCGCGGCGAGAGGTGGATGAGCGGGCGGCCTTCGAGCGCAATCGCGTCGACGGCCTTCGCGACGACGTCCGGCTTCAACACCATGCCCGGCCCGCCGCCGGCGGGCGTGTCGTCCACGGTGTGGTGCCTGTCCTCGGCGTAGTCGCGCAGCTGGCGCGTCTCCAGCGACCATGCGCCCTCCTCCAGCCCGCGCCCAATGACGGATGCCGAAAGCGGCCCCGGCCAGATGTCCGGGACAAGGGTGAGGATTGTGGCGCGCCAAGTCATCGCGGCGTTCTCCGGGCGCAGCGCCCGTCCGTCAAATCCATTCGGCCGGCGGGTCGAGAACGAGGCGCTCGCCCGGGACGTCCACGACCGGCGCAGTTTCCTTCGTGAACGGAACGAGGCGCGCGCCTTTCACGTCCGGAATGTCGACGATTTCAAGGAGATCGCCGGCGCCGTAATCGACCACCGCCTTCACGCGACCCAACATGGCGCCGTCCAGCCCTTCGACCCTGAGGCCGACAAGGTCGTCATAGTAGAACTCGTCTTCGTCCGGTTCCGGAAGGCGGTCGCGGGGCACGAAGAGGCGTGTTTTCGCGAGCTCCATGGCGTGCTCGCGGTGTTTGATTTCCGGCGCGGATACGATGAGCACGCCGGGTTTCGCCTCGCGAATGATCCTGATCGAGAACGCCTCGCCCGCTTCGGTGGTCAGCGGTCCGTAGGCGGCGACGTCGAACGGATCGGCGGTGAAGGCGCGCAGCTTCGCTTCGCCGCGCACGCCGTGAGCGCCAGCGAATGCGCCGACGCAGACCCGTTTTTCAGCTTGGCCGTCGCTCACGGATTGGCGGTCTCTCGCAGCACCTCAGCGATATCGAAGGCGCCGTCCGGGCGCTCTTCTTTATTAAGGCCGTAGCGCACCAGAAGGTCCGTCACGGGCGCCCGACGGAGGAAACGGCCGTCGCGCAAGGCCGCGCGCAGCTCTTGCTGTGTTTGCGGCGTGTCATCGGCTTCTTCTTCCGAGGCGACCGCCGCCGCGGCCTCGCGCGCTTGCGCGCTGGCGAGATACTTGCGCAGGGCCTCCGCATTCGGATCGTTCGGGTCGAGCTCGATTTCGGCCTCTTCGGTTTTCACCGTCCCGTGCTCGTCCGTCGCGTCGGCGCCGCGCCAGAGGGCGGTGCGCATGCCGCGGGCGGTGAGCCACCAGACGCGCGTCTCCCATTCCTCCGCGACCATCCAGTCATAACCGCGCACGCCGCCGATCTCCGCAGCGCGGCGGAGGACGCGCGTCTCCGCGCTGTCAGGCATCATGGCGGTCGTCGGACGATAAGTGATGCGATATTCGCGCACGCCTTCGGCCTGTTCGTAGAAGCCGCGGTTGCCCGGCTCCTTGGCGCGGTTGTAGCCGGCGCCGCAGGCGGCCAGCGTCGCCGCGGCCAAAGCGAGGGTCGTGAATTTCATCATGCGCATGGCGCGGCCCCCTGTCATGGCGCGTCAGTCCTTCGGTTTCAGCGAGGCGAACACTTCCGCGGCGTCGTAGACATCGGCGCCTTCCGGTTTGTCGCCCGTTCCCATGAGGATTTCGAGAATGGCGATCGCCGAGCCGCGGCTGCGCCCGCCGCCAGTTCCCAGCGAGACCCCGCCAAAGGCGTTGCGACCGATCGCGCCGCCGGCTCCAACGCCGACGCTCAGGCCGCCGCGACGGTCGTCGCCGGTCTGTTCGGAGTCGCGGGAGACGACCTGAAACCAGCTGGCGCGTTGGTTGAGGGTCAATTCAGCGGCGCGCAGTAGTGCGAGATCCTGTACTTCGGCGAGGCGCTGGCTGGAGCGGCCTTCATAGCGCACGCGATAGCGCCCGCTTTCAATGCGCTGTTCGGAATACCCGGGCGCCCCCTCGCGCGGCGCGCGGACATAGTCCGGCGATGACGCGCACGCGGCGAGGCCGAGGACGGCGGCGAGAGCGGCGAGACGAAGACCCATCATGAACCCCTTTCAACCGTCGTTGATGGACGGCTGAATGGAGTTGTCGCCGGAGAACGCCCCGCGATCAATGTTTGGGGGAATAGGAGGCCCCGCCAGTCCAAAGTCCGCTCGTCCCGGCGAAAGCCGGGATCTCGGGCCGCGGGCCTGCAGTTGGTGGTTGGAGGCCCCGGCTTTCGCCGGGGCGTGCGGCGAGAAGAGTATGTTATTCCGCCGCTTTTTCTTCCTCGGCGGCCTCTTCAGTCGGCGCTTCTTCGGCAGGGGCCGCGGCGGCGGCTTCTGCTTCGGCCTTGGCGGCTTCTTCGGCGGCCTTGCGCTCTTCTTCTTTCTGTTTGCGCTCTTCGATGCGCTCCAGAGCTTTCGCGCCCGGCTTCGCCTTGTTCGGGTTGTTGCCCTGTTTCCAGGTGTAGAGATCCGCGGCGGCGAGGAAGCGCGCGACGCGGTCGGTCGGCTTCGCGCCCTTGTCGAGCCAGGCTTTCACCTTCTCGGCGTCGAACTGGACGCGTTTCTCATCGTCTTTCTTGAGGAGCGGGTTGTAGGAGCCGAGCTTCTCGATGAAGCGGCCGTCGCGCGGCGCGCGCACGTCGGCGACGACGATCGAGTAGTACGGACGTTTCTTCGCGCCGCCACGGGCGAGACGGATTTTCAGTGACATGTTTTGGTCCTTTTCATTTTCTTCGTGTGAGGAATTTTCGAGATCGTTGCGTTCCGGGGTCGAAATAGAAGCAGTCTTGCGTGGTGAGCGTGATCAACACGCAAGCAAGAGGTTGATCGAGCGACCTCACGCGCTCGTATTGGTCGCGAGGCAAGTCCGTCGCTACGCCGGTCGAGGCCGCGAACCGAGAGGCCGTGGGGTGTTTGTCGATATCCCACTGCGGCGCCGATGCAGTCGTCTCTGAACGAACGAGTGCGTCCCATTGGCGTTCCAGAACGAGGAAAACACCGCCTCGCTGCAACGACTGTTCGCCCGGATGCTGAAGCCGAGTGAAAGATGTTCGATGCCGAAGCACCTCTTTGCCTGTCGCTGTCGAGATTGAGACTGTCAGCTCCGCCGTGCTGCAATCGTCGCCGATAATCGCCAGCTCCGCCTGATCGATCGCGTTTATGGACGTGAAACTAACAGGTCGAACCTCCGAGTGGGGGCAGGACACGATTTCATCTGCATACGCTGAAGAAAAGACAGAAAACGCGGCAACAGTGATGATCGCCTGTAAAACCCTCATTTCTTCTTCGTCCCCCCAAGCCCGGGGAGCCCGCCGCCGCCAAGGCCCGGCAGGCCGCCTGCGCCGCCGCCGAGGCCGGGGGGCGGGGCGCCGCCCATCTGTTTCGCGGCGCGCTCCAGCGCGGCGGGGTCCGGCGCGCCGCCGCCGCCCCCAATGCCGCCCATCGCGCCGCCCATGCCACCCGCGCCCATCATCTGCTGGGCCATCTTGGCCATGCCGCCCTTACCCATCTTCTTCATCATGTCCGCCATCTGACGGTGGGCTTTGAGGAGCTTGTTGACGTCGGCGACCTGCACGCCGGCGCCGGCGGCGATGCGCTTCTTGCGCGAGGCGTTGAGGAGTTTCGGCTTCTTGCGCTCCAGCTTCGTCATGGAGCTGATGATCGCCTCCTGCCGGGCGATCTCTTTATTCTCGAAACCGCCGGCCGCCTCGACCTGCTTCTTCATTTTACCCATGCCGGGCAGCATGCCGAGGATCGCGCCCATGCCGCCCATTTTCTTCATCTGGCGGAACTGGTCGGCGAGGTCGTCGAGATCGAACTCGCCTTTCGCCATCTTCTTGGCGGCGCGCTCGGCCTTTTCGAGGTCCATGTCCTCGGCGGCTTTTTCGACGAGGGAGACGATGTCCCCCATGCCGAGAATGCGGCCCGCGAGGCGGCGCGCGTCGAAGGTCTCCAGCGCGTCCAGCTTCTCGCCGACGCCGAGGAGCTTGATGGGCGCGCCGGTGACCGCGCGCATGGAAAGCGCCGCGCCGCCGCGCCCGTCGCCGTCGATCCGGGTCATGACGACCCCGGAGACAGGGACGCGGGCCTTGAATTTCTCCGCCGTCTGAACGGCGTCCTGACCCGTCAGCGAGTCGACCACCAGCAGCGTTTCGGTCGGTTGGGCGACCTTATGGACGTCGGCGATCTCCATCATCAGCTGTTCGTCGATGGAGAGGCGCCCGGCGCTGTCGAGCATCACCACGTCGTAACCGCCGAGGCGCCCGGCCTCCATGGCGCGTTTGGCGATATCGACCGGCTGCTGACCCGCGATGATGGGGAGCGTCGCGATATCCGCCTGCTCGCCAAGAATTTTCAGCTGCTCCTGCGCGGCGGGGCGGCGCACGTCGAGGGAGGCCATCAGCACCCGGCGCTTCTCGCGCTTGGTCATGCGCAGCGCGATCTTCGCCGTCGAGGTGGTTTTACCCGAGCCCTGAAGCCCGACCATCAGCACCGCCGAAGGCGGCGCGGCGATGCGGATTTCGCTGTCAGCCGGATCAGGTTCGGCGCCGCCCGCGAGCATTTCGACAAGGGCGTCGTGGACGATCTTCACGACCTGCTGGCCGGGGGTGACGGACTTCAGCACTTCCTGCCCGACCGCCCGCTCCTTCACCTTGGCGATGAAGTCCTTCGCGACGGGCAGGGCGACATCGGCCTCCAGGAGGGCGACGCGCACCTCGCGCAGGGCCGCGGAGACGTCCTTCTCCTCCAGCGCGCCCTTGCCGCGCAGCGCCTCGAAGACCGATCCCAGCCGTTCGCTTAAGCTCTCGAACATCCAACCATCCCGTTTTTCCCAAAGGGCCGGACAACGAAAGAAGCCCCCGCGAGCGCGCTACGCCGGCGGGGGGACATCCGCGGCCCCGTCTCGCTTATCTAGGAAGCGAAAGGTCGTGCCGCAGGACGCGATCGAAACTGGCCTTCTGAGAAGGTGGTGGGGGGATAAGTCTCCGACCGTGCGGCGTCAAGTTGAGCGCTAGAAACGGCCCCGCTACACCCCCGTTACATCTCCACGACACTCCATCGCACTCGCGCCAAACCTTCGTGCGATCCCTCACCCGTCGCCACGGGCATCTCTGTGGGCGGCCAGTCAAGGGAGATCGCATGATGCTGAAGACCATGATCGCCGCCGGCGCCGCGTTCGCCGTCGTTTCCGCCCCGGCTTTCGCCGGGGAATGGCGGCTGAACCCCGCCAAGTGTCCGGACCTGCGGGAGGACTATCGGGACCGCGCCGAGGACCGCCGCGATCGTCGGGTGAACCGCGGGCCGCTCGACCGGGCGGAGGACCGCGCCGACCGCCGGGAGAACCGCCGCGATGAGCGCGTCACCGTCTGCCCGGCGAGCGCGTGGGACTATCACGGCCGCCGTGCCTTCTGGCGCGCCAAACCCGTCCGCCCCGCCGCCGCGGCGGTCTATTGGGATGGCGGGCGCTATTACTGGACGAAACCGGGCGGCGCCCGCGTGACGGTGGTGGTGCGCTGAGGCGCTCAGTGACCGCCTGCTAGAATCCCCGTCCGCACGCCATAGTCGACGGCGAGCCCGTAATCGGGGTCGTCGTCTGCGTCGACCATCAGCTGCCCCGCCTTGTGGAGAAGGCGGTGGCAGTCGCGCGAGAGGTGGCGCAACTGCAGGGCTTTCCCGCGCGTCTCGTATTTCGCCGCGAGGTCCTCGATCGCCTGCAGGGCCGACTGGTCGACGACGCGGCTCCCCGCGAAGTCGATGACGACGAGGTCTGGGTCGCCCGCGGGGTCGAACAGCTCCGCGAACCCGTCCGTGGACCCGAAGAAGAGCGGCCCTTCGATCCGGTAGACCTTCGCGCCGCCGTCTGTCTCGGAGACCTCCGCGTGGATGCGCCGGGCGTTATTCCACGCATAGGCGAGCGCCGAGACGATGACGCCGACGACCACGGCCACGGCGAGGTCGTGCATTACCGTCACCGCCGTCACCAGCACGATGACGAAGGCGTCCGTCAGCGGAATACGCCGCATAATCATCAGACTGCGCCACGCGAAGGTGCCGATGACGACCATGAACATGACGCCCGTCAGCGCCGCGAGGGGGATCTGCTCGATGAGCGGCGAGGCGAACAGGATGAAGGAGAGAAGGAAGAGCGCCGCCGCCGCCGCGGAGAGGCGCGTGCGCCCGCCGGATTTCACGTTGATCATGGACTGGCCGATCATGGCGCATCCGCCCATGCCGCCGAAAAAGCCGGTGACGACGTTCGCCGCCCCCTGCGCCACGCATTCCTGCGAGGCGCCGCCGCGCTCGCCCGTCATCTCGCCGACGAGGTTGAGGGTGAGAAGGCTCTCAATGAGGCCGATGGCGGCGAGAATGACCGCATAAGGAAAAATGATCTCCAGCGCCTCGAAGGTGAGCGGGACGGTCGGGATATGCAGCGGCGGAAGCGAGCCCTTGATGGAGGCGAGGTCGCCGACGCGCGGGCTGTCGAGCCCGAACCCGATGACGATGGCCGCGACGACCGCGATCCCCGCGAGCGGCGCCGGGATGGCGGTGGTCAGTTTCGGCAGCGCCCAGATGACCGCCATGGTGAGGGCG
Organism: uncultured Caulobacterales bacterium; assembly: GCA_964342855.1. Lineage (GTDB taxonomy): Bacteria > Pseudomonadota > Alphaproteobacteria > Caulobacterales > Parvularculaceae > JBCBJX01. The sequence goes on along the minus strand of CAYFIB010000024.1, from coordinate 34,859 downwards.
GTGAGGGCGAGCATCATGGCGAGCGGTCCGCCCGTCATCCATTCGCGCGCGCCCTCGGGTCCCGTCTGAAACTGACCGAGTTGCGCGAGGAAGATGACGATGGCAAGCCCGTTCACGAAGCCGAGCATGACCGGGTGCGGCACGAGGCGGATGAACTTCCCGAGGCGGAACACCCCGGCGCCGATCTGCAGGACGCCCATCAGGACGACGGTCGCGAACAGATATTCGACGCCATGGTGCATGACGAGCTCTACCATGACGACGGCGAGCGCTCCGGTTGCGCCGGAGATCATGCCCGGCCGGCCGCCGATGAGCGCCGTGATGAGGCCGACGATGAACGCCGCATAAAGTCCGACCAGCGGGTGCACGCCCGCGACGAAGGCGAAGGCCACCGCCTCCGGCACGAGCGCGAGCGCGACGGTCAGCCCGGCGAGAAGCTCGGTCTTCAGAACGGCGGGGGAAAAAAGCGAAAGGTCGCGAGCGCGCCAGTTGGACGGCGCCAGGCGTTCGGCGAACGCGGCGAATTCGGATTTGGTCACGAGGGCCAATCTTTCGGCTGAGGGGAAAACTCTCCCCTCATACCGATTTCATGCTGCAACGCAACAATTGAGGGCCGTCAGTCCCTCGTCAGCAGCGCTCGCGCTCGGACGATGAGCCAGAGCGCGGTCCAGACGTTTCCAAGAACGAAGATCGGCGCGGCCCAGAAGAGGGTCGGAACAAGCTTCTTTTCGAGCGCGCCGATGAGGACCGCCGACAGGAGGAAGCCGAGATAGAGATCGACCATGGTCACGAGGAACCACGGGTCCTCCGGCAGCCGCGCGATGACTCCGACGACGTCCTCATCCGCCGCGAACACGGCCCAGATGATGAGGCCGGTTAGCGTCGCGGCGCCGAGGGCGGCGATGATGCGGACGAGGATCATGTGAAAGATACGCAGCAGGCGGGGCGGCGGATCAAGAGTTCGGGCGCAATGCCTCTCACCCGCTCTTCCCCGCGAAGGCGGGGGTCTCTGGCGGCCGGGCGCTGAATAGTCGGTTCGGTGCTTTTTGCCCTAGATCCCCGCCTTCGCGGGGAAGAGCGGATGCTGGTTGGTGTTGCAGATCACTCCACCGCCCTGCCGCGGAAGACGTCCTCGTCCAACTCGCCCTCGGTCTTGGCGACGGTCACCGCCACGGCGGCGTCGCCGGTGACGTTGACGACCGTGCGCATCATGTCGAGCAGCCGGTCGAACGGGAAAATGAAGCCGACGACGAGGGCCGTATGCTCCGGCGTCACGTCGAAGACGTCGAGCACCGTCGCGAGCAGGAAGAGCGAGGCCGACGGAATGCCCGCCGTGCCGATGGAGACGAGGGCGGCCGTCAGCGCGATGAGGAAATAGTGCTGCAGCTCCAGCGGATAGCCGAAGGCCTGGGCGGTGAAGAGCGCGACGATGCCGAGATAGAGCGCGGTGCCGTCCATGTTGATGGTCGCGCCCAGCGGTAGAACGGAGCCTGCGACGGACTTCTTCACGCCGAGGTTATCGGTGACGTTCGAGATGGTCACCGGCAGGGTCGCCGATGAGGACGAGGTCGAATAGGCGACCATCTGCGCGTCGAGAATGCCGCGGAAGAAGTTGATGAACGGCAGGCGGAGAACGCCCTTGATGAGCCCGCCATAGACGACGGCCATGTGGATGAACGCGCCGAGATAGACGGCGATCGTCAGGGTGAGGATCGCGGTGAACGTCTCCACGCCCTTGGTGCCCGCAACATAGGCGATCAGCGCGAAAACGCCGTAGGGCGCCATCGCCATGATGGCGTGGATGACGTCGAGCACGGACTCCGAGGCGAAGTCGAAAAAGTGCTGCGCGCGTTTTCCGGCGCCTCCGGCGAATAGGAAGACAACCCCGAGGATGATCGAGCAGAAAATGATGAACAGCACGTCCGCCGAGGCGCCGGCGACGCCGATGGCGAAGAGGACGACGAACGGGATCGCGTTTTTCGCGGCGTCTGGACGTTTGCGGGAGAAATAGACGGCCCCCGCAACCAGCGCGGCGGAAACCGCGAGGGTCAGCCAGTCGAGAGCAAGAAAGCCCGAGAACGGGTTTTTCGTCGCCATCGCGACGATACGGTCCAGAAAGCCGCCAGCGGGCGCAGCGAGCTCGCGCGGGGCCGCGCCGCCGAGATCGACGCCGGCGCCCGGCCGGAAGATCGTGCCCATGGTGAGACCGATGACGTTCGCGAAGAACGTCGTCGCGAGATAGAGCCCGATCGTCTTGAGGCCGATGGTGCCGAGCTTCTTCGGGTCGCCGAGCGCCATGACGCCCGCGACAAGAGTGAAGAAGATCAACGGGATAATGATGAGTCGGATGAACTTGATGAAAACGTCGCCGACGAACTTCAGATCAGCGAGGAACGCTTCGCCCGCGGACCCCTCCGCGGCCCCGAAGAAGCTGGAGACCAGCAGTCCGTATCCGACGCCGTAGCCGAGGCCGATCAGCACCCGCTTCCAGAGCTTCATCTCCACAAAACGGAAGAGAAGGAAAAGCGGCGCGAGGCTGAGAACGATGAGCCCGACGGAAAAGACGGGCGAAAGGCCGGCGGCGTCAGTCATGCGGCGTCTCCGTTGTAGAGGTTATTTGATCCGTTCGACATTGAAGATCGGACCGCGTTTCAGGACTTTCAGGCGATAGCCGCCGAAGAGGCGGCGGCTGATGCGTACCGTCATCTGTTCGCCTTCGCGCAGGCGTGCCGACCCGACGGCTTCGTTCTTCTGTTTCCACACCTGTCCGTTCTTCAGGGTGAAGATGGCGTAGCCGCGCGCGTCGTAGGTGATGGCCTCGACTTCCGCATCGAAAGACTTCGGCTCCTCGGCGCGTGCGTCGCGGCGCGCTTCCTGCACGCGCTCAAGCTGTTCGTCGCCAAACCCGGAGCCGGGCGTCGCGTCGCTCGCCACGGCGCGCAGGGTGCTGATCGCCGTGGCGCGTTTATCGAAACAGGCGAGGCGGTCCGCATCCGTTTCAATCGACTGGCACGACAGGAGAGCGTCAAGGTTCTCCTGCGGGGTCGCCTCCTGCACGGAGAAGAGGGCGATTGAGAGGGCGAGAGCTGCAATCATCGGGCGAAGTCCTTGGGCGGTCTATTTTACGCGTTCGACATTCATGGACGGGCCGCGGTTCAGCACTTTCAGGCGGTAGCCGCCAAAACGGCGCCGGCTGATCCGCACCGATACGTCGTCGCCTTCTTTCCAGACGATGCGACCGGGTGCGCTCTCGATCTGGCGCCACACCTGACCGTTCGCGAGCGTCACGATCAGGTGCTCGTTATCGTCGAAACGCGGATCATCGATCATGGAGACGACGCGCGCCTCGAACGATTGCGGCAGTTCCGGACCCTCGAGGCGGCCTGCGCGCTGCAGCTGGTCTTCGCCGAAATTCGCGGCGTCGTCCGGGCCCGTCTTAATGTCAGCTTTCAACGCGCGCGCTTCGCGTTCGAAGCAGGCGAGGCGCTCATCTTTATTCTCGACGTCGAGACAGGCGACGATGTTCGCTGTCGGTTCAGCTTCCTGAGGCGAGAGGGCGAGTAATAGCGCGGCGAGTTCGGAGATCATGGGGAAAGTCTGCTGTTACGGACGTTTGTCGGTCATCGCCCCGCGCAAGGCGCGGACGGCGTTATCGAACATGTCGAGAAAGGGCGTCTTCGGCGTCGGATCAAGCGAGCCGATGGCGAGCAGAACCTCGCTCGCGCTTTCAAGACGAACGCCGCGCGGTTGGCCGGAGCCGGAGAAGTCCCAATCGTCTTCGTTCGGATCGACGGTGAGCAGAAGGCGCAACGGCGCGCCATCGCCCGCCAGCTCAAGCCCGTAGACGGTCTCCCGACCGAAAAGCCCGCCCACGCGCGCGATTTCGCGATCATCCAGGAAGAGCCGGTCGCCGAGCCAGCCGCGCCGCCAGCGCAGAACCCGCATGGCGCCGCTCTCCACCAGCTTGATGTCGATGGACCGCCACTTGCGGCCGATGAGCTCCGCGGTCAGCGTCATTTGCGACGTTCGACACGAACGGCGCGGCGCGGATTTTTCGTTTTCAGCCAATAGCCGCCGAACATTCGTCGCTCAAGCCGCGCCTCAATGCTTTCCAGATCCTCGCTATCGAATCGCCGCCTGTCTTCGGGCTCGATCTGTATCCAGATTTGCCCATTCGAAAACTGAAACACGCCTTTCCCGCTTTCGGTGTAGATTACTCTGACAATCTGCACGTCCAGAGATCGAGCTGACGTCTCAATTGTCTTGACCCGCTCCCGCTCTTCGAGATCGTCGGCGCCGAAGGTGTCAGCGATGTCGGCTTCGGACGACTCCGACGCCGCCCTCAGCTTTGGCGCCGGCGTCGGAGCGACAACGGACTCGGCGGCGGCCGCTTCTGTTGTGACTGCGACGTCCAGCCCGCTCGCCAGCTCGTCGAAACAGGCGAGGCGTTGGCGGGTCTTTTCGATCTCGGCGCAGGCGCGCACGCCTTCGGCGAGCGGATCTTGAGCCAGAGCGGGGGCGGCGAGGAGGGCCGCGGCGGCGAGCGCGCCGGTGAATACGCGGAACATCATCAATCGTCCTTCAGTTGGCGGGCGAAGTAGACGTATTCGAGCGCAGAGAGACGGGCGCGTTGATCCGGGTTCGTCGCTGCGCCGTGGCCGCCTTCGGTGTTTTCGTAATAGAGGAAGGGATGGCCGTATTTCTCGAACTTCGCGGCGGCCTTACGGGCGTGGCCGGGATGGACGCGGTCGTCGCGGGTGGAGGTGAAGAAGAAGACGCGCGGATAGTCGGCTTCTTTCTTGATGGCCTGATAGGGGGAGTACGTCTCGATATAGGTGCGCTCTTCGGCGTTCTCCGGATTGCCGTATTCGCCCATCCAGGAGGCGCCGGCGAGAAGCGTGTGATAGCGCAGCATGTCGAGCAGCGGCACGCCGCACCCGATGGCGTTGAAGAGATCGGGCCGCTGGGTGAACGCGACGCCCATGAGGAGCCCGCCGTTTGAGCCGCCGAGGGCGCCGAGTTTTTGGGGCGTCGTCAGGCCCGACGCGACAAGGGCGTCGCCCACGGCGAAGAAGTCTTCATACGCCTTGTGGCGGTTCTGCTTGAGGGCGGCCTGGTGCCAATCCGGCCCGAACTCGCCGCCGCCGCGGATATTGGCGATGACGTAAACGCCGCCTTCTTCGATCCACAGCTTGCCGGTGACGGCGGAGTAGTTCGGCAGGATCGAGACCTGGAACCCGCCATAGCCGTAGAGAACCGTCGGCGCGTTTCCGGCTTCGACAACGTCCTTTTTGCCGATGACGAAGAACGGAATTTTCGTGCCGTCCTTGCTCGTCGCTTCACGCTGCTCGACGACGACGCCGTCCGCGTCGAAGAACGCCGGGGCGGTTTTCGCGACCTCGCCGCGGCCTTTGGCGGAGAAGTAGTACAGGCTGTCCGGGGTCGTCGGGCTTTCGAAGTTGACGAACACCTCGTCAGAACCGTCCGCGACATTGGCGATGGAGACGACGCCGTTCGCCGGCAGCTTCATCTCTTTCGTTTTCCAGCCGCGGCGCTTCGGCGTGAGCTTCAGGAGCTTGCCGACGACATTGTCGAGAAGTTCGACGTAGACGACGCTTTCGCCGACCGCGACGGCGTCGACCGCTTCGCGCTCGCCAGCGGCGAAGACAAGCTCCGCCTCATCGTTTTCGCGGTCGAGCGAGACGACGGCCCCGGTCGGGAACGTCTCGCCGCCATAGGTCCACTCTTCCTGCAGGCTGGCGATGAGCCGTCCGGGAAGGAAGCCTTCCACGGAGGATTTCGGCGGCAGCGGGAGCTTTTCAAACGCACCGTCGGCGCCGCGCAGAAACTGCTCGCGGGTGAAGAAGGTGGTCGCGCGGATGACGCCGACAATGCGTTCGTCGCCGACGAGATCAGTGAACGGCCAGACGCCGACATCTTCCGCCGCGCCTTCGAAAACGATCTCGGCGTCCGCAAGCGGCGTTCCGCGTTTCCAGATGCGCGTGACGCGCGGATAGCCGCTCGTCGTCAGGGCGTTCTCGCCGATATCGGAGCCGACCAGCAGCGTATCGGCGTCGACCCAGGCGACGCTCGATTTTGCTTCGGGAATCTCGAAGCCGCCCTCGACGAAGGCTTTTTCGGAGATTTTGAATTCGCGCTCCACGGCGGCGTCCGCGCCGCCCCGCGACAGGGAGACGAGGCAGAGATCGTAATCGGGCGCCAGGCAGTTCGCGCCTTTATAGACCCAGTTTTCTTCTTCCGCTTCAGCGAGAGCGTCGATGTCGAGCACCGTCTCCCACTCGGTGTTGTCGGAGAGGTAGCTCTTCAGCGCCGCGCGCCGCCAGAGGCCGCGCGGATTGTCCGCATCCTGCCAGAAATTGTAGACATAGCCATTACGCAGCGCGCCGTAAGGGATGCGGGCGTTGGAGTTGAGGATCTCACGAGCGTCCTGGAACAGCGGTTCGTAGCGCTCATCGCCCTGAAGCTCGGCGAGCGAGCGGGCGTTCTGGGTCTCCACCCAGTCGAGGGCGCGTTCGCTTTCAACCTCTTCCAACCAGAGAAACGGATCTTCCTGCGCGCTCGCACGCTCTACCGTCATTGTCGCTCCCAGCGCGGCGCAGAGCGCGGCCGCCGTCATCTTCCAATTGTTCATCATGGCCAGGTCCCCGGGCTTTGGCGCCCGCTCGGGCGCTTTGGCGGAGAGCCTAGCGGGCCTTGCCGCCTTGCGCCAATCACGGGCGCCTGACGCGCTTTTTTAGGGAAACCAATGGGTTTACCGTCGCGGCCACGCGAATGAGGAGGCGTCCATGGCGCTGGATGCGGCAGGCGAAACCGAAAAAGGCTCAGATGAGCGGGACGTCATCGTCATCGGCGCGGGCTTCGCCGGGCTTTGCGCGGGCGTACGGCTGAAACAGGCGGGGCGCGAGGATTTTGAAATCTGGGAAAAGGCGGGCGCGGTCGGCGGCACCTGGCGCGACAACACCTATCCCGGCTGCGCGTGCGACGTGCCTTCGCACCTTTATTCGTTCTCGTTCGCGCTGAACCCCGACTGGTCGCGCGCGTTTTCGCCAGCACCGGAGATTCAGGCGTATCTGGAACGCTGTACGGATGAATTCGGGCTGCGCGCCCATCTCAAACTGAACACCGAGCTTGTCTCCGCAGTCTGGAATGAAAGCGCGGCGCGGTGGCGGCTGACGGCGGCGGACGGGCGCGAGGCGACATGCCGCGTTCTGATCGTTGGTCAGGGGCCGCTGAACAAGCCGGCCTATCCCGAAATTGAGGGGCTGGAGAGCTTCGAAGGCGAGGCGTTCCACTCCATGCACTGGCGCCATGATCTCGATTTCACCGAGCGCCGCGTCGCCGTCATCGGGACCGGCGCGAGCGCCATCCAGTTCGTTCCGTGGCTCGCCGACAACGCCGCGCACGTGACGGTCTGTCAGCGCACGCCGCCCTGGATCCTACCGAAGCTCGACCGGGAGTTTTCGGATGCGGAGAAAACCCGCTTCCGAAAAGCGCCGATACTCAAGCAGATCCGCCGCTGGCTGACTTATGCAAGTCTTGAATGGCGCGCCGCCGCATTCACGGCGCACCCGAAGCTGATGTCCGTCCTCGGCCGACCGGCGAAGAAGTTTCTGGAGGAGCAGGTCCCGGACCAGCAGCTGCGCGCCAAGCTGACGCCGAACTACACCATCGGCTGCAAGCGGGTTCTTCTGTCCAATGACTATTATCCGGCGCTGATGAAGCCGCATGTCGATCTCGTCACGGAGCCGATCGCGCGGGCGACGCCGACTGGGCTTGTTTTGACGGACGGCCAAGAGATCGAGGTCGACACGATCATTTACGGCACAGGCTTCCGGGCGACGGACATGCTGGGCGCCATCGAGTTTGTCGGCAAAGGCGGGCGGCGTCTCTCGGAAGACTGGGCGGACGGCGAGGCGGAGGCGTTCTACGGGCTCTCCGTCGCTGGGTACCCCAACCTTTTCTATCTTGTCGGCCCCAATACAGGCCTCGGCCATAACTCCATCGTCTACATGATCGAAAGCCAGATGAACTTCGTCATGGACGCGCTGGAGCTGCTCGACCGTGAAGGCGCCGATGCGCTGGTCGTCAAGAAAGACGTGCAGGCCGCCCACAACGCCGATCTTCAGGAACGACTGAAGCGCAGCGTCTGGCAGTCCGGATGCGTCAGCTGGTACCAGACGAAATCCGGCAAGAACGTTACCCTTTGGCCCGGCTTCACGGTTGACTACCGTAGGCGGACGAAGCGCGTGCGGCGGGACGACGTCGAGTTCGTGCGCGCGAAGGAGACGGTCTGATGCGCATGCGCTTTCTCGCCATCGCCCTCCTGTCAGGCTGCGCCGCTTTACCGTCCGGCCAGACCGGTTGCGCGCCACTCGGCATGAGCGCCGGCGAGATGCGCGCGATGGCGGAAACCGGTTTCAAGCTTTCAGAAACGGCGAGCCCAGACGCGCTGGCGATGGGAATGACCGCGTGTCTCGGCGCGGCGGACCCGATAATCCGCGACGGTTTCGCCTTCGAAGGTCTCTCGAAGCTCATGCGCGCCGGATCTCTTGAGGCCGACACGGTGGACGCCATCCGCACGGATATGCTCGCGCGCCTCGCGCAGCCGGATGACCGGGCGGGGTTTGAGAAGCCGTTCGCGGCGCTGGTCCTTTCAGAGGCCGTCCGTGTCGACCGTATATCGCCCTATATGTGATGCGGAATTTTCCCGAACCGTTGCGGAGGCGGCGGCGTATCTTGCGTCCATCGCCGATTACAGAGGGTTTGTCGATGGCGAGGGCTGGCGTCACGGGGTCGCCCATGGCTCCGACATCATGTTGCAGCTCGTCCTGAACCCGCGCGCGAACGCGCAGCACCTTACGCAGATCCACAAGGCCGTCGCGACGCAGGTTGCACCGACGGACACGTCATATGTTTTCGGTGAAAGTGACCGACTGGCGCGCCCGATCCTCTATATGGCCCTCCGGCATGACGTGTCGGAAGAGGTCTGGCGCGCGTGGTTCGAGAACGTTACCGCGCCCGCGCCGTTCGGTGATTGGTCCGAAACGTGGGCGTCCGAGGCGGGCCTCGCCAAACGTCACAACACGCGCGCTTTTCTACAGGCCGTGTACGTCAGCGCCGCCTCGAGCGGGCGTGCAGAACTCGAAATCTTGCGCGATCTTGCACGCGAGGGCCTTGCGACCCTCGGCTGAGGGGCGGCTCAGTTCGCCGCCTTCTCCACCGCGCGCATGACACGCAGCAGGTTGCCGCCCCAGATTTTCTTGATGTCGTCCTCGGACCAGCCGCGGCGGAGCATCTCGGCCGTTACGGCGTAGGTCTGCGAAGCGTCCTTCCATCCGTAGACGCCGCCGCCGCCGTCGAAATCCGAGGCGATCCCGACATGATCGACGCCGGCGACGGTGATGGCGTGTTCGATGTGGTCGACAAAGTCGGCCACCGTCGCCGGATCGTTGGCGAGATCGTCCGCCAGCGCCCGAAGCTCGGCGACGGCGAGGGCGCGGGATTCAGGATAAAGCGTCGAGATCTGGCTCATGCCTTCGATCCCGTATTTCTTCAGCACCGCCTCGCGCGCGGCGATCATGGTCGGCGTCGGCGCTTTCACATAAGCGGCGAGGGCGACCATCTGCGCGACGCCGCCCGTATCGCGCAGGGCGATCAGTTGTTCGTCAGTCAGGTTCCGCGGGCTCGGCTCGACCGCGACGACGCCCGAATGGGAGGCGATGATCGGCGCGCGGGAGACGTTGACCGCCTCCAGCATGGTTTTGCGGCCGGCGTGGGAGAGATCGACCATGACGCCGAGACCGTTCAGGAGGCTGATGAGCGCGCGGCCCTCATCGGAAAGCCCGCCCCATTTCTCCGGCTCGTCGCCGCCGGCGAGATTGGGGTTCGACGAATCCCCGAACTGGTTGTGTCCGAAATGGGTGATCGACATGTAGCGCACGCCCTCGCCCGCCCAGTAGGCGGCGTCCTCCGCCGACGGGCCGAGCGGGAACGGGTTCTCCATGCCGATGAAGGCGACGAGGCGCCCGGAGCGGCGGATCGCCCGCGCCTCTTTCACGGTGGTGGCAAGCCCGATCTGGTCCGGATACGCCGCGACCATGCGCTTGATGCCGGAAAGCCGCGTCTCGGCGATCTTGCGGGCCTCGGCGTAGCCTTCCTCCGTCAGCGGCCCCTGCGGCGTGTAGACGATGAAAAACGCCGCATCGAGCCCGCCCGCCCGCATCTTCGGCAGATCGACCTGGTTGTCGGTGAACCCGCCCGGATCGTTCTCCGGTGTCGCGTAATCGAGCCCCACATCGACATGGGTGTCGAGGGTCATCATTTTTTCGTGGAGGGCTTTCGCCTTCGCCAGAAGCTCCGGCGTCGGAGCGACGTAGTCGGAGGCGGCGGCGACCGTCGCGGCGAGAGAGAGGAAAAGGCCGGCGGCGAGTTTTTCGATCATGCGCGTCTCCTGTTTGGCGAAAGGCTAGCGCAGTTGCGGCGTCGCACAACTGTCAGGTTCGCGACGCTCTTTTCCTCAGGAGCGATCGGCGCCATTTCATCGGCATGACCGCCCCCGCCCTCTCCGGCCGCCCCTTCCGCAAGATGAACGGGCTCGGGAACGACTTCGTCGTTCTCGATCTGCGTGCGGGTGGGGCCATGTACGCGGACGCCGCCGCGCGGATTGCGGATCGGGCGACGGGCGTCGGATGCGATCAGGTGATCACGCTCGAGACCCGCGACGGGGCGCCGTTCATGGGCGTGTGGAACGCCGACGGGTCGGAGGTCGGCGCCTGCGGGAACGCGGCGCGCTGCGTCGGCTGGCTCCTGATGCAGGAGACGGGCGCGGACGAGGCGACGTTCGAAACCCTCGGCGGCTCCCTCCACGCGCAGGCGTCGGGGGAGCGGCGGGTGACGGTCGATATGGGCCGCCCTCGGCTCAACTGGGATGAGATCCCGCTGCGCGACCCGATCGAGGACACCCGCTTCGTCGACGTGAAGCTCGGCCCCATCGACGCGCCGGTGCTCTGGGGGCCGTCGGCGGTCTCCATGGGCAACCCCCACTGCGTCTTCTTCGTCGATGACGCGGAGGCGCAGGCCCTCGAGAAGTTCGGACCGATGGTCGAGCATCACCCGGCGTTTCCGGAAGGCTGCAACGTCTCGGTCGCGCAAGTGCTGTCGCCCAGTTCGATCCGCCTCAGGGTCTGGGAGCGGGGCGCCGGGATCACCAAGGCCTGCGGCACCGCGGCGTGCGCCAGCCTCGTCTCCGCCGTCCGCCGCGGACGGACCGAACGCGCCGCGACCATCATGATGGACGGCGGGCCCCTCGACGTCTCCTGGGGCGAGGACGATCACGTGCGGATGACGGGCCCCATCGAGCTGGAGTTCGAAGGCGTTCTGGGTCAATGACCCTCGACCATGAGCAGCGCATCCCTTCGCCCATGATCGCCCCGACGCTCAGGACGGCTCGATTGGAATTGAGGCAGCCAACTCTCGCAGACTTTTCGGCCTACAGGGATTTTTTCGCTGACCCTGAGGCGTCGGCCGCCTATGGCGGTCCCAAACAGCCGATCTCGCCTGGCGCGTCCTCGCGCTGGATATCGGCCATTGGGCGCTTCGCGGTTTTGGCCGCTGGGCGATAGTGGAACTGGAGACCCGCGCCATGATCGGCGGCTGCAGCCTCTGGTGGCCGGAAGGCTGGCCGCGCTCTGAGCTGACTTGGTGGATCGTTCCTGCAGCGCGCCGCAAAGGGTATGCGCGGGAGGCGTCTCGCGCCGCCATCGCTTTCGGTTATCGCGAGCTCGGCTGGGACGTCGTAGAGACCCACATGAACGACGAAAATGTCGCCGCGCGCCGTCTCGCCGAGTCGCTAGGCGGTTCGGTCATTGCGCGCGCGGCGTTTGCTGACGGCGTTAAGCGGGATGTCTATGCGCTTCCCGAAATCGATCCAGCGGGCTGACGTGATCGATCCGTCAGGAACAAGGCGTTTCCGCAACCCCGCTTTAAGCGCCTGTCGGCCAGTCTGCGCCCATGCGCGCCCTCGCCCTTCCTCAGTTTCAGCTCTCCGGGCCGACCCTCGCCGAAGCGTTTTCGGCGGGGCGGGCGGGGGCGAACAATTTTGACGCCATCCGCCTCTTCGCGGCGCTGATGGTGCTCTACGCCCATGCGTGGCTGTTGTCCGTGGACGGCAATCCGACGGACTTCATCTCCCACTTCACCCATGATCAGACGGGCATGGGCGATCTCGGCATCGGGATCTTCTTCGTCCTGTCGGGCTTCCTCATCGCCCAGAGCTGGCGCCGGCGGCCGGACCTTGCGGATTTCACGCGAAACCGCGTCCTGCGGATCATGCCGGCGCTGACGGCGGTGGTGGTCGCGAGCGTCTTCCTCATCGGGCCGCTCGTCACGACCGCGACGCAGGCGGCCTATTGGTCGTCCGGCGAGACGTGGGCTTATCTCCTCAACATCGTCTTCGCCTATCCCATCGACACCCTGCCGGGCGTATTCGAAAACGCCGCTTACAGACCGGTCGTCAACGGACCGCTCTGGACGCTCCATTTCGAGGCGCTCTGCTACATCTCCGTCGCGGCGCTCGGCGCGCTGAAGCTCCTCAATCTGCGCGGCTGTCTCATCGTCCATGTGGTGCTGCTCGCGCTCCTCGTCGCCGTCAGCCCGACCATCGACAACGATGTGGAGGATTATATCCGCCAGGTCGCGACCATGGGCGGCTGGTTCTATGGCGGCGTTCTGTTCGCGGTGCTGGATGAGGAGACGCGTCTCGACTGGCGGGTCGCGGCGCTGGCGGCGGTCGCCCTCCTGATCGCCGGGCGGACGGGCGGCTTCGACCAGCTGTGGACGTTCGCAGGCGCCTATCTCGTTCTTTTCATCGGCTTCGCCGCCCTCGGCGCCGTGCGACGGGTCGGAGAGGTCGGCGACGTCTCTTACGGAGTCTACATCTGGAGCTGCCCGATCCAGCAAGTCCTCGCGACCCAGTTCTTCCCGGCGTCGCCGTGGGTGACGGTGGCGATCTCCACGCCGCTCTCCATCGCCGTCGCCTACGCCTCCTGGCGCCTGATCGAGAAGCCGGCGCTGAAACTGAAAACGCGCAGTCTGGCTTCGGAGCGCATTGCCTGATCCGTTCATCCCCACGCAGGCGGGGTTCTCGGGCGGGCGTGCTGTTGCGCTCTCAAAAAACCGAGCGCATGTGGGACACTCCATGAGCGCGCCCGACATCATCACCCTCGGCTGCCGGCTGAACGCCCACGATTCCGAAGCCATGCGCCGCCTCGCCGATGAAGCGGGGCTCGGCGACGCCGTGGTCGTGAACACCTGCGCGGTCACCGCCGAAGCGGTGCGTCAGGCGCGCCAGACCATCCGCCGTGCGCGGCGCGAGCGCCCCGAAGCGCGTCTCGTCGTCACCGGCTGCGCCGCGCAGATCGAGCCCGAAACTTTCGCCGACATGCCGGAGGTGGACGCCGTCCTCGGCAATGAAGAGAAGCTTTCGGGGGCGGAATGGGGGCGGCTCTCCAAAGGTTTTGGGACGGCTGAGGCCGAGAAGGTCCGCGTCGCGGACATCATGGCCGTTCGCGAAACGGCCCCGCAGCTCATCGACGGCTTCGGCGAGTTCTCCCGCGCCTTCGTGCAGGTGCAGACCGGCTGCGACCATCGCTGCACCTTCTGCGTCATTCCCTACGGCCGCGGGAACGCCCGCTCGGCGCCCATGGGCGCGGTGGTGGAGCAGGTGCGCCGCCTCGTCGGCAACGGCTATCGCGAGGTGGTGCTGACGGGCGTCGACATCACCTCCTATGGGACTGATCTTCCGGGAACGCCCCGTCTCGGCGCGCTGGTTTCGAAAATCCTCGATCTTGTTCCGGAGCTGCCGCGGCTGCGCCTTTCCTCCATCGACGGGGCGGAGATCGACGAGCGCCTGTTCGAGCGCATCGCCCGTGATGAGCGCGTCGCGCCGCATCTTCATCTCTCGCTTCAGTCGGGCGATGATATGATCCTGAAGCGGATGAAGCGCCGTCATACGCGCGCGCAGGCGGTTGATCTGTGCGCGCGCCTGCGCGAGGCGCGGCCGGAGATCGCCTTCGGGGCGGACATCATCGCCGGGTTTCCCACCGAGACGGAGGAGATGTTCGAAAACTCCCTGCGTCTCGTCGACGAATGCGGCCTCGCCCATGTGCACGTCTTTCCGTTCTCGCCGCGCTCCGGCACGCCCGCGGCGCGCATGCCGCTTCTCCCGAAGGCCGCGGTGAAGCATCGCGCCGCGCGGTTGCGCGAGAAGGCGGGCGAGGCGCTCGGACGGTTTCTCGATCAGTTGATCGGGAGCGAGCAGGAAGTTCTGGCGGAGACGGAAGGGCGCGGTCGGCTCGCGAACTTCGCCGCCTGTCAGTTTGATGACGCGCCCGAGCCCGGAACGCTCGTCCGCGCGCGGATGCGCGCGCGCGAAGGCGACCGGCTGCTCGCGGACAGGATTTAGGACGCACTTTCATGAGCGAACGCAAAGGCTTTTTCGGCGGCCTCTTTGGCCGCAAAAAGAAAGACGAACCGACGGAAACGGAGGAGCAGTCCGCGCCGGAGGCGGCGGGCGACGTCGACGTACGTCCGGATGAAGAACTCGTTCAGTCCACCTCCTCCGTTCACGGGGGAGGTGTCGCAAGCGAAGCTGGTGACGGAGAGGGCGGCGATGCCGGAGCGACATCGAAAGATCCCCTCTCTCCACTGACGGAGACGCCTCCCTCGCGAACGGGAGAGGACAACGGCGCCGATGATCCGTCCGTAGAGGACGCCGCCGATCCGGAATTCATGGCGACCCTCGCGGGGGAGCTATCCGTCGAACCGCAGGAGGCGCCGCCCGAAGCCCTGGAAGAGGGCGAGCGGAAAAAGCGCGGCTTCTTCGCCCGGTTGCGCGACGGGCTTTCGAAAACCTCCGGCAAGCTGGCGAGCGGCGTCACCTCGATTTTCACCAAGCGCAAGCTGGACGACGAGACGCTGGAGGAGCTGGAAGACCTTCTCATCACCGCCGATCTTGGCGTCGCCGCCGCCGCGCGGGTGACGCAGGCGCTCGCGAAAGACCGCTATGACAAGGAAATCTCCGATGAGGAGGTGAAGCGCGTGCTGGCGGAGGAAGTCGCCAGGACGCTCGCGCCGCTGGAAGCGCCGCTGGCGATCGACGCCGCCAATCAGCCGCATGTCATCCTCGTCGCGGGGGTGAACGGCGCCGGCAAGACCACCACCATCGGCAAGCTCGCCAAGAAATTCCGCGAGGACGGAAAGTCCGTGATGCTCGCAGCGGGCGACACCTTCCGCGCCGCCGCCATCGAACAGCTTCAGGTCTGGGGCGAGCGCGCCGGCGCGCCGGTCATCGCCCGCGATGTCGGCGCCGACGCCGCCGGCCTCGCCTTCGACGCCCTGAAAGATGCGCGCGAACAGAACATCGATGTTCTGATGATCGACACGGCCGGGCGTCTCCAGAACCGGCGCGAATTGATGGACGAGCTCGCCAAGGTCGTCCGCGTCATCAAGAAGCTCGACGAGACCGCGCCCCATTCCTCCCTGCTCGTCCTCGATGCGACGGTCGGCCAGAACGCCCTGTCGCAGGCGGAGGTCTTCAAGGATATCGCCGGCACGACGGGCCTCATCATGACCAAGCTCGACGGCACCGCGCGTGGCGGCGTCCTCGTCGCCCTCGCGGATAAGCACGCCCTGCCGATCCACTATATCGGCGTCGGCGAAAGCGCGGAGGACCTGCAGGCCTTCAACGCCGACGCGTTCGCCCGCGCCCTCGCCGGGATCGACGAATAAGGTCACCTCTTCAGAACGGGCGTCATCCTTGCATCGCTGACGGCCCGCCGAAAACAAAGGACGCATCATGAGCGCCGCCGACACCGCCCCCCGCCGATTGTCCGCCAACGCGAAACTCGCCGTCGATCTGGGGCCGCTCGCGGTCTTTTTCATCGGCTACTTTTTCGGCGGGCGGTTGGCGCCGATGGTCGGCGGATTGTTCGGGCAGGATTGGTCCGTGGCCGACGGGCGCGAGATGTTCGTCGCGCTCGGCCTCTTCATGCCGGCGTTTTTCATCGCGTTCGCCTATTCCGTTTGGAGAGAGCGCCGTGTCGCGCCAATGTTGATGGTGAACGGCGTCATCCTCGGCGTGCTCGGCTCGATCACGCTTCTGTCCGGCAACAAAGCGTTCTTCTTCATGAAGCCGACCGTACTCTACGGATTTTTCGCGCTCGCCCTCGGCGGGGGCATCTGGGCCGGGCGAAACTTCCTGAAAATCCTGTTCGACGGCGCATTTGAGTTGCCGGACGCCGCATGGCGCACCCTGACTGTCCGGTATGCGGCGTTCTTCGCCGTTCTGGCGGTCGCGAACGAAGTCATCTGGCGCTGGCTAATGCGTGATTGCGACCTGACGGCGGCTGACCCCCAATGCGCAGGCGAACCGATCTGGGTGAACATCAAGCTGTTCGGATTCACCATCGTCAGCCTGGTCTTCACAGCGCTGCAGGCGCCGTTTCTCGCCAAGCACATGAAGTCTGAGCGCGGTTCGACGAAAGATCAGTCTGAGACGGAGACGGGCGCCTGAACTGATTGTTCGCCCCTAAAGCCCGTCGACGGGATTAGCGAAGGGCGGAAAATCCGTCTTCTCCCGAACCTCGTCATAGGCCTGCAGCGCCCAATAGACGGTCGGAAACGCCAGATCGTCCCACGGAATATCCGTCCACTTGAATAGGTCGACGGCTTCGCTTTCAGGCCCAGCCTCAATTTCTGGCGTCGTCAGCCGCGCGCGAAACATGATCTGGACCTGGCTGATGCGGGCGATGGAGTAGATCGCCAGCACCCGGTCGAGTTCCAGCCGGGCGCGCGCTTCCTCCCAGGCTTCACGGATCGCCGCTTCTTCAACGGTTTCCCTGTTCTCCATATAGCCGGCGGGAAGCGTCCAATAGCCTTTGCGGGGTTCAATCGCGCGTTTGCAGAGAAGGATGCGGTCCTCGAAACTCGCCACTGAACCCGCGACGATCTTCGGGTTCGAATAGTCGATGAAGCCGCACCGGTTGCAGACGGAGCGTTCGCGATCGTCCCCATCGGGAATGCGTTTCTCGAACTCAGGTGCGAGAAGCGGGGTCGTCTGGGTTCGGTCTGTCATGAAATCGGCCTCCAGTCTCAGAATATAGCCCGTTTCAGCAACCGGACGAAGGGCGGAGGAAGGTCAGCGGCCCTCCGGAATGTCATTTTACGGCGTTTGTATTGCATCGGAGGCGGTCTATGCGGAGGGTCCGTACCCCGAGCGCGTTCGATTTTTCCACATTTTTGGCTTGCGGACGGTTCCGACCGACCCTATACGCCCTTTTATTGTCGTGGGCGGTGTTTTTTCCGCCGATGGCGGAGGGGCGACAATGGGTTGTTAACCTTCCTTCGCCAAACCGTCAGCATCGGGCGCTTTGGCTTGAGCCGATGTCCTCAGTGGGGGGCGCGGCGCCCGGGAGAAAAGGGGCGGTCGATGGTCGACTGCTCCAATCCACGAGGACTAAAGGAAGACAAAGATGGCGAGCTTTTCCCTCGAAACGTCTCCCGGCCACCTGCTGCGCCGGGCTCAACAGTACGCTTACGACCTCTACGCGAAAGACGTCGGCAAAACCGGCCCGACGCCGCGTCAGTTTGCGGTTCTGCACACGGTCTCTGAAAACGAAGGCCTGAGCCAGACCGACCTCGTCCGCCGCACGGGCATCGACCGTTCGACTCTCGCGGACATGATTTCCCGCCTGATCAAGAAGGGCTACCTCGCCCGCGAGCGCACCAAAACGGACGCCCGCGCGAACGCCGTTCGCATCACCGCGGCTGGTAAAAAAGTTCTCTCCTCCGCGATGGCCAAAGTGACCAAAGCGGAAACGGCGGCGCTCAACGTTCTGCCGAAAACGCAACAAGCTGCGTTCATGAAAGCGCTGAAGACGTACGCTGAAGCGCTCGACAAGATCGAAGCGGAAGCCGCTGCGCCGAAACGCGCGCCGCGCAAAGCTGCTGCGAAGAAAAAAGCGCCGGCCAAAAAAGCCGCTGCGAAGAAAAAAGCTCCGGCTAAAAAAGCCGCCAAAAAAGCTCCGGCTAAAAAAGCGGCCAAGAAAACCGCTCGCAAGGCGACCAAAGCCGCCGGCGCGACCGGCGCCCGTCGTCGCACGACGACCCGTCGCGCTCGCTAAGACGCGCGTCGCAGATTGATCGATGGATCGCCGGCCTTCGGGCCGGCGATTTTCGTTTCAGCAACTTGATTTCAGTTGAGCTCTTCGAGGAGCGGGCGAACCTCGCGATCGAGCAGCGTTGCATTCAGCGGATGCTGAAAATGGGCGCGCACGACGCCGTTCCGGTCGATGATGAATGTTTCCGGAACGCCGGTAACGCCCCAGTCGAACCCGGTGCGTCCTTCGAAATCGGCGGCGCGGGCGTAAAACGGATCCCCTAACGCACGAAGAAACTGGTCGGCGGTCTCCGGTTGATCGCGAAACTCTACGCCGATGATCCGCACGCCCTCATCAGCGAGTTCCTGCAGGAACGGATGTTCGATGCGGCAGGGGCCGCACCACGACGCCCAGAAATTCACAATGACCGGCCCATCGGCGAGCGCCTCCTGGAGATCGATGATCGGCCCGTCTGGTCGTGCCGGGAGCGTTTGCGCCGGAGCCGGGCGTCCGACCCAAGGCGACACGGTGTTCTGACCAGTGCGGAGCGTCGCCCAGAACGCGGCGAGAAGAACGATCGCGATGAGGACCGGCGCGGCGCGAACAATCCAGCGGTTCACGAGCCCGCCTCTCTTTTCATTGACGCTAGGCGCCGTTCGGCCGAACGCGCGCGGAGGACGGCGCGGGCGATCAGTCCGGCGAGAACGAGCACGCTCGCGCCCCATGAGACGAGAATGAACCCGCCATGCGCGCCATAGTCCGGCAGAAGGCTCATGAAGTTTCTCCCGCCGGAGTGAGAGTGATGGATGAGGCTTTGCGCTCAGGGCTCCGCTGCCGCGCAAGGCGGCGTTCTAGCAACAGGGTGCGGACGTCTCGCAGGAGAAGCGCTCCGTAGAGGGCCATGTAGCCGACAGCCATGCTCAAGAGCGGCGCGAGCATGGAGGCGGGCATTTTAGGGCCGTCGGCGGTCAAGACGCTCGCGGGCTGGTGCAGGGTGTTCCACCAGTCGACGGAGAATTTCACGATCGGAAGGTTCACCGCGCCGAGGAGGGTGAGGATGGCGACGGCGCGCGCCGCTTTGGCATCGTCCTCCATCGCCGAGCGCAGGGCGATGACGCCGAGATAGATGAAAAAGAGGACGAGCACGGAGGTCATGCGCGCGTCCCACTGCCACCAGGTTCCCCAGGTGGGTTTGCCCCAGAGCGCGCCGGTGAAGAGCGCAAGGCCGGTGAACGCGGCGCCGATGGGCGCGGCGGCGCGCAGGGCTTCGTCCGCCACCGCATGGCGCCAGATGATCGAGGAGAGCGCCGCGCCCGCCATGGTCGCGTAGACGAACAGGCTGAGCCACGCCGCCGGGACATGCACGTACATGATGCGCGCGCTTTCGCCCTGCAGATAATCAGGCGGCGCGAGGAAAAGCCCGGCGACGGTTCCATAGCCGATGGCGAGCGCAGCCAGCGCCCAGAAAAAGGGCTCCGCCGGGCGCGCGAACCGCTCAAACCGTTCCGGATTGGCGAGATAAGAAATCATGGAAGGTTAGGTACGGCGCGCACCAGCGTCGGGCAAGCGCGTGAAATCGCCCAGTTCTGAAGGCGAGTTCTGAAGGCCAGTCCTGAAGGCCAGTCCTGAAGGCCGGTCTCGAGGGCCGCTCAAGGAAGGTTCCGAAGCCGTTCCCAATTGGCCGACCCCGGAGCCGGCGCTGAAGGCGCGGGGCGAACCGGGTAGCCGCCGAGATAGAGCGAGCGGTCGTAAAGAACGATCGCCGCGGCGAGGCCGAGATTGATGCAGAACCGCGTCGGAATTTTGATGACGTGGTCGGCGACGGCGAGGACCTCGTCCGAGATCGATCCCTTCTCCGGGCCGAGCATGTAGGCCGCCTGAAGGGGGTGGCGGAACTGGGGCAACTCCTCCGCATCGTCTGTCAGCTCAACGGCGACCAACTTGCAGCCATGGGGCAGACGCATCTCATCAAGGTCCGCCCACGCATAATAGGGCACATGGCGATGGGATACGGAGGTGTCGGCGTGCTTCACCACGCGAAGAGAGGGGCTCTCCGCCAGCGTGAACAGGAATGATGCGTGAAAGGCGTGCGCCGTGCGCATGACGGCGCCGAGGTTCAGAGGCTTGGAGACGCCCTCCAACCCGACGCCGAAATATCCCCGCGGAGTCATGGTTTGATCTTGAGGTCCAGAGAGACCGGGGCGTGGTCAGACGGTTTCGTCCAGCTGCGGCAGGCGTCGTGGACCTTGAAGGCCTTTTTGCCCTTGCCGGTCGAGGCGCCGGCGAGCGCCGGGCCGGTCCAGATATGGTCGAGCCGCCGCCCGCGGTTGGACGCGCGCCAGTCTTTCGAGCGATACGACCACCAGGTGAAAATGGGCTCCGGGTCCGGAATGATTTCCCGCGCGACGTCCATGTAGTCGACCGCGGCGCGAACGGCCTCGAGCCCTTCCACCTCCACGGGCGTGTGCGAAACGACGGATAGAAGCTGCTTGTGCGACCAGACATCGAATTCGCCGGGCGCGATGTTCAGATCACCAACGATGATCTGGTCGCCACCGCCGCCGTCCGGCCCCGAGAGGAAGTCCTGCATTTCTTCAAGGAACTTCAGCTTGTGAGCGAATTTCGGATTGATCTCCGGGTCAGCTTCATCACCGCCGGCGGGCACATAGAAATTGTGCAGGCGCGTGCCGTTCGGCAGGGTCGCGGCGATGTGGCGTCCGTCCTCCAGCCCGCAGAAGGTCTGGATAGAGACATCTTCCAGCGGAACGCGCGATAGGAAAGCGACGCCGGATTGCCCCGCGTGGCGCCCCGTGCGGCCGTTGAGCGCGATATGGTCATAACCCGCCGCGCGGACCTGCTTTTTCGGGAACTGCGCGTCGGCGCATTTTGTTTCCTGAAGGCAGAGGACGTCCGGCGCCTCCTCTTCCAGAAACTGCGTGATCTGGTCGATGCGGAGGCGGGAGGAGTTGATGTTCCAGGTGGCGATTTTCATGGGGCCGGTCCATAGCCTGTTCCTCGTCGTCGCCCAACCGGACGGCGCGGGAGACTGCAATGGAAGTGTTCGCCGCAATCGCGCCTGAGGGGCTTTCGCCCGTGGCCGCCTGGTTCATCATCGCCGCGAGCGCGCTGACGGCAGGTCTGACAGCGGCGTTCGGTCTCGGTGGCGGGCTGGTTCTGCTTGCAATCATGAGCGCGCTCATGCCGGCGCCTGCAGTCATTCCCGTTCATGGCGTCGCTCAGCTGGGGGCGAACGCCAGCCGTTTCGCGCTCCATTTCAAATCCACGGCCTGGCGCCCGTTCATCTGGTTTATCGGCGGCGCGGCCATCGGCGCGTTTCTCGGCGGCCAGTTGGTCGTCACCTTGCCGGCGTGGCTGCTGCGCGGCGCGGTCGGCGCTTTCGTTCTTTATTCCCAGTGGGGGCGCATGCCGTCGTTCGCCGGACTGGAGGCGCGCGCCTTCGCCGTCGTCGGTGTTGTCGGCACGTTTCTTACCATGTTTTTCGGCGCGACGGGGCCTTTCGTCGCGAGCGCGGTCTCGGCTCTGAAAGTCGACCGCCTCGTCTACACGGCGACCCATGCAGCCTGCATGGTCGCGCAGCACGGGTTGAAGGTTGCGGCGTTCGCCGCCGTCGGGTTCGCGTTCCACGACTGGGCGGTGATGATCGTTCTCATCGTCGCTTCCGGTTTCGTCGGCACGCTGATCGGCTCGCGCATCCTGAAGCGCTCGTCAGACGCGCGGTTCAAGCGCGTTTTCAAATGGCTGGTGACGGCGCTCGGCGCGAACCTCATCGTTCAGTCCGCCTACGTCTTCGTGCAGACGCTGCTCTAGAACAGATTGAACGTCGCTCCGACGAGGGCGACGGGCCATCTGCCGAATTCGAAGAGCTGCAGTTTCGCGGCGAGCGGATGCTCCGCAGCTTCGAATTCAGAATCGGCGCCGGTCACGATAAGCAGCAGTGAGCCATAATGCGCTGCTTGCACGGCCGCTCCAGCGGCGGCGGTCGCGGCGCCGTCTTCGGGCGCGTCCCAGAGCGCGGCCTGCTCTTCAATCCGGCTGCGGACGGCCTCGCCCGCGCGTTGGGCGACATAGGTTGAAGCGATCTGAAGCGCTTCATCGCCGATGAGGTCCATGGCGCGGCCCGTCAGGTCCGCGCGCGAGAGTTCCTCGGCTTCCCAGGCGGGGTCGTGCCAGTCGCGGATTTCGGCGGCCGCGGCGGCGTCGGGCCAATCGACGAGGATCGCCAGCGTCGCATCGGGAAATCCGAGGCCGGAGGAAAACCGGTCGGCGGCGGCGCGCACCCCCGGCGTCGGCGGCTCGCCGAGATTGGCGAACCACGGCACGGCGTCGAGCCCGGCGGCGTACCGGCGCACGCGCGAGAGAATGGGCGCAGCGCGCTCCAGCTCTTCCAGTTCCTCGTCGGAAATTTCGGGCAGGTCGTCAGGGTCGAACATGTCGCGAGTATGGGCTTTCCCGCCCCCAAAAAGGAAGCGGCGCTCGGCCGGGGAGACCGAGCGCCGCAAGCGCTGTTCGCGCCTTACGCCGGGAGGGGAATCCGGCGGAGCGCGCAAGGCGTCGGATCTGCAAGCGGGGGGGCAACGCCGATCCGTATTTGAGCCTCGCTGCGCACTGTTACATTAGCGCATCATCGTTCGATTTTTCAATGAGAAACCGACAGGAATCTTGCCTGTGGCGCGAAGCCAACGGTTAACGATCCTTAAGGAGGCGCGAGCTGGTCTCCGGGGCCCTGAATTCGCGGTTCTTTATATCAATTCCAGTGCGCACGTCGCTCAGACTGACGAAAGTGTTCCGTCCATCGGGCTCGTAAATCACCCATTGGCGCAGCTCCAGCTCCGGCGCGTTGAACATGAGCGCGATGGAGCCTTCGACTTCGGTTTCGTTGGAGGTGAGCGTGAGCGTCACCCGGTCGGCGCCGCGATCGACGCCGAGGAGCTGAAGGTCCTCCGCATCGACTTTTCGGCGGAGGAGAAACTTCAGCGGCGTCTCGCGGACAGGGTAGGTGTCCGTCGTCTCCAGCTCGGTGTCCTCGACGTAAACAAGGCCGTTGTTGGCGACGATGTTGAGCGGCGTCGGCGGGTCGTAAACGAATTTCATGAGACCCGGGCGCTTCAGTTTCACGACGCCGGAAGCGGAAGAGCCGCCTGAGGAGAACTGGCTGAAGCGCGCTTCGAGTGTTTTGATGTCTTCGATGTGGGCGACCATGCGCGCCAGAATTTCCTGATCCGACAGATCCTCGAAGACGACCGGACCGGATTCTGCGGGCGGTGAAATCTGAGAGGCGGGCGCGCCTTGGGCGGCGATATCGGAGGGCGCTGGCGTTTCGACGACCTGCGCCGTAACGGCGCTGAATTCGAAACTCGCTAGAGCGAGCGCAGCCGACATCGCGGTCGTGACGATCAAGGACATGCTGGTCTCCAGGCAGGCGCCGCCTCCGGCGCGTTCGTGACGTCTATCGCACTCGGAGACGGCGAAAAACCGGCGCTCGCGAGGCGGTCGCTCACGAAGCCGCGGCTATGGCGCGCGCCCGTACGGTTTCGCACAAAGAAAAAGCCCCGGCCGAAGCCGGGGCTCTTCTGAAGTCGAAGGAGTTCGACTTAGCCGCGACGGCGCGCCGCGAAGCCGAGGCCGATGAGGCCGAGACCGAAGAGGCCGAGGAGGCCCGGCTCGGAGACCGGCTCGATCGATTCGGTGATGAAGACGAGGTCTTGGAAGTCAAAGTCAGAGCCATCTTCAAACGCGATGATGTATTCGCTGTCCGTGAAGAGGCCCGGCGCGAAGCCGCCGACTTGGACGTTCGTGTCGTTGTCGCCTTCGATGATGACCGAGCGATCGACGCCGCCATTCAGCGCTTCGTCGGAGTAGAAGACGTTACCGCCGCCAGTTTCCATGAAGAAA
Source organism: uncultured Caulobacterales bacterium (assembly GCA_964342855.1). Lineage (GTDB taxonomy): Bacteria > Pseudomonadota > Alphaproteobacteria > Caulobacterales > Parvularculaceae > JBCBJX01. The sequence continues at coordinate 10,770 of CAYFIB010000024.1, read as the reverse complement.
CCGAACGCATTGCCGGCGAAGTCGATCCCGGTGTCAGCGAAGTTCACGCGAACCGAACCGTCCAGCAGGATAGAAACGACGACTTGCGAGCCGGTCGTGGCGGAGCCGCCGAACAGTTCGACCCGTTTGGTCGGGTCGGTTTTGTCGAAAATACCCGCAGATTGCGTCGACGCGCCAGCGGTGATTTCGATGACGAAGGTCGAAACCGAACCGCCCGAACCGGTGATGCCGAAGTAGTCGGCGGTGATTTGGTCGTCGATGACATCGATGCCGACGCCGGACGTCGTGATGTCGTCGAGGATTTCTTGGAGCGTCGGCTCACCCGAGTCGTTCGGGATGACCGGAGCGGCGACGGCGGCCGTCGCGGTGAAGGCGGCGACGAAGGCGCCGGAGATAAGCGATTTGATCATGTCAGTCCCCTAAAGGTTTAACTCGAACGAACCCGAGGGCCCGCTTCGCGCCTTTTATATGCACCCTGCGTGCCAGAACGCTAACTGAAACAAAAACAAAGACTTACGGCTCAGAAGGGCGTGATTTGAAGGAACCTGTAAGCGCGTTTAACGTCAAGGAGTCAGGGAACTTTACGCTTGGCCCTATTCCGCCGCGTCGCCGACCAGGATCTCCCGCTTGCCGGCATGGTTCGCCGCCGAAATAAGCCCTTCCTGCTCCATGCGCTCGATAAGGCTCGCCGCACGGTTGTAGCCGATAGAGAGACGTCGCTGGACGTAAGAGGTCGAAACCTTCCGGTCGCGCAGGACGACGGCGACCGCTTTGTCGTAGAGATCGTCGCCGGACGAGCCGTTCCCTTCGCCCCAGACCTCGCCGCCGAAGCCGTCTTCCGACATTTCGGTGACGTCCTGGATGTAGTTCGGTTTGCCCTGCTTTTTCAGGTGTTTGACGATCTCCTCGACCTCGTCGTCCGAGACGAAAGCGCCGTGGACGCGCTTCAGGCGACCGCCGGTCGCCATATAGAGCATGTCGCCTTGACCGAGCAGCTGCTCTGCGCCCTGCTCGCCGAGGATCGTGCGCGAGTCGATCTTTGAGGTGACGTGGAACGAGATCCGCGTCGGGAAGTTCGCCTTGATCGTGCCGGTGATGACGTCAACTGATGGACGCTGCGTCGCCATGACGACGTGGATGCCGGCGGCGCGGGCCATCTGCGCGAGCCGCTGGACGGCGCCTTCGATGTCCTTGCCGGCGACCATCATGAGGTCGGCCATCTCGTCGATCACGACTACGATGAACGGCATCGGCTCGTAGTCGAGCTCTTCCGTTTCGTAGACCGGCTCGCCGCTCTCTTCGTCATATCCGGTGTGCACCGTTCTAGAGAGCGTTTCGCCCTTCTTCTCGGCCTGCTCCACCCGCTCGTTGAAGCCGGCGATGTTTCGCACGCCGACCTTGGACATGCGGCGGTAGCGCTCCTCCATCTCCCGCACCGTCCATTTGAGCGCGACGACAGCTTTGGACGGATCGGTGACGACCGGCGCGAGCAGATGCGGGATGCCGTCGTAGACGGAGAGCTCCAGCATCTTCGGGTCGATGAGGATGAGCTTCGCCTTGTCCGGCGGCAGACGGTAAAGGAGCGACAGGATCATGGTGTTGATCCCGACCGACTTGCCCGACCCGGTGGTGCCGGCGATGAGCAGGTGAGGCATGCGCGCGAGATCGGCGACGATCGGCTCGCCGCCGATATCCTTGCCGAGCGCCAGCGTCAGGGCGGACTTCGATTTGTCGTAAGCTTTTGAATCGAGCAGCTCGCGCAGGAAGACCATTTCGCGATTGTCGTTCGGGAGTTCGATGCCGATGACGTTCCGTCCAGGGACGACCGCGACGCGGCAGGCGACGGCGCTCATGGAGCGCGCAATGTCGTCGGCGAGCCCGATGACGCGGGAGGATTTGACCCCAGCGGCGGGCTCCAGCTCATAGAGCGTGACGACCGGGCCCGGGCGCACGTCGATGATTTCTCCGCGCACGCCGAAATCGGCGAGCACGCCTTCGAGCATTCGGGCGTTCTCTTCGAGCGCTTCGTCCGAGACCTCGATGCGGTGTTCAGCGGTCGGCGCCGCCAGCAGGGAGAGCGCCGGGAGCTGATAGTCGCCGCTGGAAAACGGAAGGGCCGTCTGGCGCTCTTTCGTCGAACGCTTGGAGGGTTTGGCGTCATCGCCCGGTTTCGTGCGGGTGATTTTCGCCTTCCGGCCCGGTTCGCTCTCGTCAACGGGTTCGTCGAACACGGGTTCGAAATCGTCCGGCTCCGGCGCGTCGGCGATGATCGGTTCTTTTCGCGGTTTGCGCTTTTTCGCTTTGGGCGCTTCGGGCTCTGCTTTCTGAAAGCGCTCGAAAAATGTGCGCGGGTCCAGACGCGCGAACGTCTCGGAGACGCGCTCGGCGAAGCTTTCCGCAACGCCCGATGCGCCGCCGCCAAGGGCGCGCCCGCCTGCGCCAGCGAGGCGCAGGTGTTCAATTTCCGCCCCGCAGGACCACACATACGCTAGAAGCCCGAACGCGCCGAGCACGCCGACGCCGGCGACGCCGACCGGCGATCCGAAACGTTCGGCCAGAAAGCCGGTGGTGGAGGTTTTTACCAGATCGCCGAGCGCGCCGCCGAGACCGGTCGCGAACGGCCAATCGATCGGGGGCGGAAAAACAGCCGCAAGTCCGGCGAGCGCCGCGAAGGAGACCGGCAGCAACACAAACCGCGCCCACGCCTTCAGCGGCGTGTGTCGCGGCGCGCCCCGGCGCAGCGCGGCGAAGCCCCAGACCAGCAGCGGCGGCGCGAGCAGGAAAGCGCTCGCCCCCGCAATCTGCAGAGCTAGATCCGACGCGACGGCGCCGGCGAAGCCAAGGAGGTTCGCCGGGTCGCGACCCGTCGCGGTGTTCCACGACGGGTCGGAGACAGAGAAGGAAGTGAGAGAGAGTACTAGAAGAGCGCCGAACGCCATCAGCGCCGCGCCGCCGGCGCGCATCGCAGACGTGCGAAGCGCCGGCTTTAAGCGGGCCCAGAGGCCCGGTTTTGCTTGGGGTCTACGGGTCTTGCGCGGCATGTCGGGTCGTTCGTTTCGGTGAAGACCCGACTATGCCATGTTGCGTTTCAAAGAGTGTTAACGCGCGTTAACGAATTGGCGGATGCGCTGTACGGACCGTCAGCGCACCGCGAATTCAGGGTACGCCTCCAGGCCAAGCTCGGCGACATCCAGGCCGACCTGCTCGTCGTCCGCCGAGGCGCGGATGCCCACCGTGTATTTCAGCGCGAGCCAGACGATAGCGCTCATGGTGCTCACGAACGCGCCGATGGCGACGACGCCGACCAGCTGACCGAAGAAGCTCGCATCAGAATTCGAGAACGGAACGATCAGCGTGCCCCAGACGCCGCAGCACAGGTGCGCCGGGATTGCACCGACGACGTCGTCGATTTTGAGGGAATCGAGCACCGGGACGGAGAGGGTGACGATGATGCCGCCGACCGCGCCGATGAGCACCGCCTGCCAGATGGCCGGCGCGAGCGGTTCGGCGGTGATGGAGACAAGGCCGCCAATGGCGCCGTTGAGCGCGACCGTGAGATCGACTTTGCCATAGAGCAGCTGCGTCGCGACCATGGCGGCGACGACGCCGGCTGCGGCGGCGATGTTCGTGTTGATGAAGATGCCGGCGACGGCGATGGCGTCGTCGATGGAGCCGAGCGCGAGCTGCGAGCCGCCGTTAAAGCCGAACCAGCCGAGCCACAGAATGAACGTGCCGAGGGCGGCGAGCGGCAGGGAAGAGCCCGGAAGCGGGTGCACCGAGCCGTCTTCCTTATACTTGCCCGTGCGCGGTCCGAGCAGCAGCGCGCCGATGAGCGCGGCGAAGCCGCCGGTCGCGTGAACGAGGGTGGAGCCCGCGAAGTCCGAGAACTGGCCGCCGAAAGCGCTTTCGTACCATCCGGCGTTCAGCCAGCCGCCGCCCCACTCCCAGCTCGCCTGGATCGGGTAGATGACGCCTGTCAGCACGGCGACGAAAGCGAGGAACGGCCAGAGCTTGATCCGTTCGGCCACCGTGCCGGAGACGATGGAGGCGGCGGTCGCGACGAACACCATCTGGAAGAACCAGTCCGAGCTGGCCGCATAGGCGGTTCCGTCCGCGATCAGGCCGGTGAGGCCGTCCGCCGTCGCGGCGGCGCTGTCGTCCGCGCCCCAGATACCAAACGAGCCGAGGAAGCCGCCTTCCGCGACGCCGTAGAGAAGGTTGTAGCCCATGAACCAGAACATCAGGCCTGCGACAGAGTAGAGCGCGATGTTCTTGACACAGATGGTTGCCGCGTTCTTGGTGCGGACGAGACCGACTTCAAGCATGCAGAAGCCGGCTGCCATGAACATGACGACCATGCCCATGATGAGGAAGAGGAGCGTATTGAAGACGTAGGCCGCGGAATCGCCCACGGGCGCCGGCGTCGCCGCCGCGTCTTGAGCGAACGCGGACCCCGCGCACAAAAGAAGAGTGGCGACGACCGCGCCGCCGAGGATGTTCTTGGTTTTCATGGATATCGCTCCCCTGACGCTCGACTAGAGCGCAGTTTCACCTCGTTCGCCGGTGCGGATGCGGATGCAGTCCTCAAGCGGCGTAATGAAGATTTTTCCGTCTCCGATTTCTCCGGAATGCGCCGCAGAACGGAACGCTTCGACGACGGCCTCGACCTTGTCGTCCGGAACGGCGACCTCGATCCGGATTTTCTGAAGAAGATCCGGTTCGTACACGGCGCCGCGATAGACTTCCTTTTTGCCCTTCTGTCGGCCGAAGCCGCGGACATCAGTTATCGTCGCGCCTTCGACGCCCGCCTTGATGACGGCCGCTTTCACGGCGTCGAGACGAGCCGGCTTTACGACTGCGGTCACGAGTTTCATTAGCGTCTCCCGTTGTGCTGGTTTCTTGCGAGCGATTTCGCGCGCAAAACATTCCAGCATCGTGCGCGCGGCGCAAGCGCCGCCCACGGAACGACTGTCACCGTATTGTTATTCTTGTGCGGTGCAAGAGAAAATTTTGAGCGAATCAGTTAGCAGCGCGGAAAAGTCGGATAATATACTGTATATAGAGCATAATATGCTAAAATAGTGCAATTAACCGGATATTTGTGACGTTTCGACAACAATAAGAATGACGTCGCGCTGCAACGCACAAAAATCTTTGCGCTGATTCACCGTGCTCAACTACCGTGCGTAAATCAAAACAGGGGTGAGCGGATGAAAAACAAATACGCAGCCATCGCGGCGCTTGCAGCTTTCGCCGCGGGTGGGACCGCGTTCGCACAGGACGTTTCGGTTACGACGACGTGGGCGTATGAGTCCGCCTATGTCTTCCGTGGGGTTCAATTCGCGGAAAACAGTTTCCAGCCGGACATTAATGTCAGCTATGGCGGCTGGAACGCTGGCGCGTGGGCGAACCTGCCGATCGGCGACGACAATGTTTCGTACGGCGACGAACTCGACCTTTACGGTTCCTACAGCTTTCAGGCGACTGAGCTGATCGGCGCGAGCGTCGGCATCACCTATTACGCATTTCCGGATGCGGCGAGCGGCTTCTTCGACACGTTTGAAGAAGACTCCGGCGACGGCGCCAATACGGTTGAGATTTTCGCGTCGGCAAGTTTCGCCGCGCCGTTCGGTCCAAGCCTGACCGTCTATCATGACTTCATGTTCGACACGGTGACGTTCGAAGGTTCGGCGTCGGCGTCCTATGCATTTTCCGACGATCTTTCAGCGTCGTTCTCGCCGACGGTCGGGCACGTGATCGATGACTCCGTCGGGATGAATTACACCTATTACGGAGCGTCGGCGGATCTTTCGAAGACCTTTAGCGATACGGCGTCCGGTTCAATCGGCGTGCGCTGGTCCGGTTCCAGCGAGGAAACGCTGTTCGACGAGCCGCTGCAGGGCACGTTCAAGAAAAATCAGGTCTGGTTCGGCATCAACTTCTCCGCCGGTTTCTAAGGCCGCTGCGGCGTCACGGCGCGTGACTTGAGCGGCGGGAGCGTCTTTGCTCCTGCCATGACTGGCTTGAAGGCTTTTCCTGAACGCGACGTCGCCATCATCGGCGGCGGCCTTTCCGGCGGTCTCGCCGCCCTCGCGCTGGCGGACGCCGGGATCACTTCCGTTCTCATCGACAAGGCGGCGGCGGACGAGCTGAACGCCCCGGCGCGCGACGGTCGAACGACCGCGATCGCCTATGCCTCGGCCCGGGTTTTTAAACGGCTTGGGCTTTGGGACGATATCGCGCCCGAGGCGGGCCCGATCAGGGATATCTTGGTCACGGAGGGCCGCGGGCGTGACCGCTTCCGGCCCGGCGGCGCCGCGTCGGCGTTTTTGCGTTTCGACGCGCGGGAGCTGGAGAACGAAGACGCGCTCGGCTTCATTGTCGAAAACCACGTGCTTCGTCGCGCGATTTACGCCGGCCTCGCCCGATCAACGGACGTCGACGTGTTGGCGCCCGCGGAAGTCGCCACTCTAACGCCACGCGACTCATCCATCGATATCGGCCTGCTCGACGGTACTTCGCTCCACGCCCGCCTCGCTGTCGCCGCGGATGGTCGGCCGTCGCCGGCGCGCGCGCTGATGAACATCCGAACCGTCGAGAAGAGCTTTCGCCAGACGGCGCTGACGGTGATCGTCCGCCACGAGCGCGACCATGAAGGTGTGGCGCACGAGCTGTTCACGCCCAGGGGACCGTTCGCTATTCTGCCGATGACGGACAATCGCGCGTCAATCGTCTGGACAGAAGAGACCGACGCGGCGGGAGCCGTCGCCAGACAGGAGCCGGTGACCGTCGAGCGCATGTTGCAGGACCGTTGCGGTGAAGCGTTGGGGGCGCTGCATCTCGACGGTCCGGTCGTCGGCTATCCGTTGGGCCTCATTTTTGCGACGCGCATGGCCGGTGATCGGTTCGCGCTGCTCGGCGACGCGGCCCACGGCATTCATCCCATCGCCGGGCAGGGCTATAATCTTGCGGTGAAAGACGTCGCTGCGTTTGCGCAGGTCTGCGGCGAGGCCGCGTCCGCGGGGCTCGATATCGGCGCGCCGGACGTTCTGGCGCGCTATGCGCGCGCGCGCCATTTCGACAACGCGGCGATGGCGTTCGGCACGGACGCCATCAATGCTCTGTTCAAGAATGATTTTCCGCCGCTGAGCCTCGCCCGTCAGGCGGGCGTCGCGCTGGTCAATCGCGTTCCGACAGCGCGGAAGTTTTTCATGCGGGAGGCGGGCGGCGATGTCGGCTCGCTCCCGCCGCTGATGCGGCCATTCTAGTCCGACAGGCCGAGCACGTCTTTCATGCCGTAGAGGCCGGGTGTTCGCCCCGCCGCCCAGAGCGCGGCGGCGATGGCGCCGTCCGCGAAGAGGCCGCGGTCCAGCGCGCGGTGGGAGAGCGTCACCTCCTCCCGTTCGCTGATTAACCGGACGGCGTGTTCGCCAAAAACGCCGCCGCCACGCATGACCGCGAAGCCGATGGCCCCCTCACCACGCGCGCCGGATCTGTCCGGGTTCAGCTCTTTTCGAACAGCGTCTCGGGAGAGGTCGCGCCCGTCCGCCGCCGCGTCGCCGAGCAGCAAGGCGGTGCCGGATGGCGCGTCGACCTTTCGGCGATGGTGCGTTTCGACGATCTCGATATCGTAGTCCGGGCCTAAGGCGCGCGCCGCGCGTTCGACGAGGCTGGAAAGAACCGCGACCCCGAGGCTGGTGTTGCCGGCCTGGACAACCGCGACGGATTTCGCTGCGCCCTCGATCGCCTTTTGTTGAGCCCCATCGAGGCCGGTCACACACGCGATGTAAGCGGCCTTTGCGCGGAGGGCTCCCGATGCGTTTTTGGCGACGCCCGCAGCCGATGAGAAATCGATCACGGCGTCGATGTCCGTGTCGGGAAGTTTCGTCGCATAGGGGATGTCGCCAGCGGCCAGCGCGTCAATGCAGTCAGCGCCCTCACGCTCAAGCGCTGCGACGAGTGCGCAGTCCTCGCGAACGCCGAGCGCCGAAATGACCGTCCGGCCCATGCGCCCGGCGGCGCCGGCGACGGCGATGCGAAGCGGCGTGCTCACTGCGGCCCGTCCGTCACGCGTTCCCAGAAATCCTTGGCCTGATCAAAAAAACCCTTAGACTGCGGGCAGTCCCCGCCGCCCGCTTCGCAGAATTGACGGAGCAGGTCTTTCTGTTTCGCATTCAGTCGAACCGGCGTTTCGACGACCAGCTCGACATAAAGGTCGCCGCGAACCGTCGCGCTGCGGATCGAATTCATGCCTTTTCCGCGCAGGCGGAACCGTTTGCCGGTTTGCGCGCCTTCCGGAATTTTGATCTGCACCCGACCGCCGCAAATGGTCGGCGCTTCGATGTCGCCGCCAAGCGCCGCCGTCGTCATTGGGATCGGCAGAGCGCAATAGAGATCAGCCCCTTCGCGCTCGAAGAGTTCGTGCGGCGCGACGGATATGAAAAGATAGAGATCGCCCGCGCCGCCGCCGCGCATGCCAGCTTCGCCTTCACCGGCGAGACGGATGCGGGTGCCGTCTTCGACGCCCGGCGGAATATCGACTTCCAGGGTTTTCTCCCGGCGAACACGGCCCTGCCCGCCGCAGTTCCCACACGGATCTTCAATGGTGCGTCCTTGTCCTCCACAGGTGGGGCAGGCGCGCTCGACCATGAAAAACCCGTTCTGGGCGCGCACCCGGCCGACGCCGCCGCAGGTGCCGCAGTTCGTGGGGCTCGTGCCGGGTTTCGCGCCTGAGCCGGAGCAGACGTCGCACCCTTCCATCGTCGGCACCGTGACGGTGGCTTTCTTGCCGCGATATGCTTCTTCCAAGGTCACCTCGACGGTGAATTTCAGGTCAGAGCCGCGGCCGGGACTGCGCCGCGCGCCGCCGCGAGCGCCGCCCATGAACTCGCCGAAAATATCGTCGAAGACATCGGCAAAAGAAGAGGCGTTGAAGCCATGGGCGCCGCCGCCGAAGCCGTTTGCGCCGCCGCCGTTCTGGAAGGCGGCGTGGCCGTATTGGTCGTATGCTGCGCGCTTCTGCGGGTCGGAGAGGATTTCGTAGGCCTCTCCCGCTTCTTTAAATTTCTGCTCAGCCTCCGCGTCGCCCGGATTGCGGTCCGGGTGATACTTCATCGCGGCTTTGCGGAAAGCGGATTTGATCGCTTTTTCATCCGCGCCGCGCTCAACGCCGAGGGTCTCGTAATAGTCCGTACTCATGTGGACGCTCCGACAGGCGCGGCGCGTTCAGCGCGCGCTGTTGAGAAGCCGACCGGATAAGGGTCGTCAGCGCGATAGTCAGTCACGCCGAAGGCGTCGAGCGCCGCTTGCGTGAATGCGATATCGTCCGCGCCCGTCTTCGCCGTCCATCTCTCGACGAGGAAGGAGGGGTCGGCTTCTTCTGAATTGGAAAAGTGGCTTTTGGTTTCGTCGCTGGAGAAGCGCGTCGACCGAGAGGGCCGTTTCGCCAGCGCTTCGATGTCCGCGACTGGCTGCAAATGCAGCGGTTCGTACAGGCTTTCGACCGTCTCGCGCGGCGCGAGGGTCAGCGCCTCATAGCTGACGCGCGTCCAGTTCGGCCGCCAGTATTTCGGCGTGAAAAACTTGTTCTGTACGCACCAGTCGGCGACGCCCATGCGCAGATGGTCGCCGCTCTCGATCGCGGCGGCGATGACGGCGCGTTCGTCGTCCGTAAACGTCTCGGCGACGCCCGGCTGCTCCAGATAGAAGGGCAGGCGCGGATAGGAGACGTGCGAATAAGCGGTCGGAATCGGGTGGCGCGTCAGCGCGAGGATGAGGCCGCCAAAGGCCTCTTCAAACCACGGCGCGAGATCTTCACCGCCGTGCAGGATCTTGAAGGTGATCCGATCGGTCAGGAACCGACCACCGCGCCGGTAGGGCGGGCGATTGACAAGCGGCAGATCATTACAGCGTATGCGGTCGAAATGGGCCTGAAACACCCCCTTGCGATCCGCCGTGCGCCCCGCGTCCTCCCAGCTCGACCACCCGAGGGACTTCGCGATGTGCGGCTGGCCGATCTGCAGAGGTTCGTTGACGATCTTCATGCCCGCCTGCGCCGACAGGATCTCCATGAGGAATGTGGAGCCCGAGCGCGGCGTCGCGAACAAAAAGACATCCGGCCGGGAGCCCGGCCGGTGAATGTTCAGAAGTCGGCTTTTGACCGTATGAAGCAGGTTGAGCGCCATCGAGCCTCCCGGCGTCGGGGGCGGCGGGAGCCGCCCCGTCCGTCAGCATCAGGACTTCTTGTCGCCGTCCACTTCCTCGAAGTCCGCATCGACGACATCGTCGGCGGCTTTCGTGGCGTCGGCGGCTGCATCCGCTTCGGCCTGTTCGCTCTGGGCGGAGGCATACATGGCTTCGCCGAGCTTCATGGACGCGGTCGCAAGCTCCTGCGTCGCTTCCTTGATCTTCTCGGCGTCGTCGCCTTCGAGCGCCGATTTCACGGCGGCGATGGCGTCTTCGATCGCTTTCTTGTCGTCGTCGCCGATCTTGTCGCCGTGCTCTTCCAAGGATTTCTCCGTGGAGTGAACGAGCGCTTCGCCCTGGTTGCGGGCTTCGACGCTTTCGCGGCGCTTCTTGTCCGCTTCCGCGTTCGCTTCGGCGTCCTTCACCATCTGATCGATATCGGTGTCCGAGAGTCCGCCAGAGGCCTGAATGCGGATCGACTGCTCTTTGTTCGTCGCCTTATCCTTGGCGGACACGTTGACGAGGCCGTTGGCGTCGATGTCGAAGGTGACTTCGATCTGCGGCACGCCGCGCGGCGCCGGCGGA
>CAYFIB010000023.1:0-44912 GCA_964342855.1 uncultured Caulobacterales bacterium | reverse complement strand
GTCAAAGGCATGGGCGGCGCCATGGACCTCGTGGCGGGCGTGAAGCGCGTCATCGTGGTCATGGACCACGCCTCGAAATCCGGCTCGCCGAAGCTGCTGAAAGAATGCTCCCTGCCGTTGACGGGCCTCGCCTGCGTCGATCGGATCATCACCACGCATGGCGTGTTCGATGTCGAGCGCGGGAAAGGGCTTACGCTGACGGAACTCGCCCCCGGCGTGACCCTCGACGAGATCAAGGGGATCACTGAGGCGGCGTTTGAAGTCAGCGTGTAGCGAAAAGGCGATTCTCGCGTCGGTTGATTAAACCTAAGAGCGTGCTAACCTCTCTCAGGTATTTTGAGAGAGGGTTTCATGTCACGAGAAGTGCTGGGCGGCTCGGCGTTTCAACCCCGCCCGACCGGGGCCGTCGTCGTCGAACTGGAAAACGACGCCAACCCGGAAAGATTGGCGTTCGAGGCCGCGCAGGCTGGTTTTTTGGCGGCCATGGGCGGCGGCGGGTCGGTTGGCGCCGATATAGGATCGGTCGTTTTTCCCGAGTTTGGAGTCGCTGTCCTCGAACCGCGCGAGAAGGACGCGACCGCGCTCACATCGATCGTTCAAACGGCGCGCTCGCTCAATGGCGTTGCGGACAGCAGGCCGGAATTCTGGGTCTCGCGCTCGGATATGGCGGTCGATGACAATCAGTTCGACGTGGAAGTACGGGACTGGGCGCGGCGTGGTCTGGAGTTGCTGCTGGACCGACTACGGCCCGGCGATCTCGAAGGCGTGCAGCGCAGTTTGCGGCCGACGCCGGATCAGATCGAGGACGACGCCGCGGCGACCTGGGCCATTCATGCGGTCGGCGCAGTTGGAAACGGGGCGACAGGGCGCGGCGTCAGCGTCGCCGTGCTCGATACCGGCGTCGACCTGTCGCATCCGTCGCTCCGTCATCGGATCGCTGACCATCGCTCCTTCGTTCCTCGCGAAACAATTGATGACGGCAACGGACATGGCACCCATTGCTGCGGTCTGGTGGCGGGGGAAAGTGTCGTCGGCGCGCCGCGCTTCGGCGTCGCGCCCGGCGCGGACCTGTTTGTCGGGAAAGTCCTCTCCAATTCCGGACACGGAAAAGAGCGCCAGATCATTCAGGGCATGGAATGGGCGATCGAACGCGGATGCGACGTCATATCCATGTCGCTGGGCCGGCGCGTATCAGACGGCGAAGGCCCGGCAAGCGGGTACCGGAGGCTGTTTGAAGCCGCTGAAAAACGGGGTGTTCTAATCGTTGCAGCGGCGGGCAACGACAGCTTTCGACCGAGTTTCGTCAATCCCGTCAGTTCGCCCGCGAACGACCCGCTCGCCATGGCGGTCGGCGCGGTCGATTCAACGCTGGCTGTCGCCATGTTCTCCAATGGCGCGGTGAACTCGGCGGGCGGCGGGCTGGATATCGTCGCGCCCGGCGTCTCGATCCTGTCGGCGGAGCCGCATCCGGGACGCTTCGTTCGGCTCAGCGGGACCAGCATGGCGACCCCCATCGTCGCAGGCCTTGCTGCGCTGCTGAAGGAACTGAGATCGGAGTTGAGAGGTCAGGCGCTGCGGTCTGCGTTGGCGGAGCTGGCGAGTCGGCTTGGGGACCCGTCAGACTACGGCGCCGGTCTCGCTCGCGCGCCGCATTATTGACTTTAGATTGAAATTTGCGCGAAAAGCATTATGTCCCACGCTCGTTCTGAGTGAAATCTACGCACCAGGAGCCCCCCGATGTCTCACCGACAAAAATCGTCCCCTGACGAAACGGTGAAGGTTCTCATATCGCTGACTGACGAGGGAGTTGCTGATGTCGACTCCGTTACGCGGCAGGTGGAGACGTCCGGCGTCGCTGTGGAAGACGTCATGCGCCTCGCTGGCGTCATCGCTGGGGCGGCTCCGGTCCGACTATTGCCAAAGCTACGACGCATCGAAGGCGTTGAAGACGTGAGAGAAGAAGGGGTATTTCACCCGGCGTGATGTTCTGGCTGTTGACGCGGCGACTTCAGTAGTTCGCGCCTGTCAGCTAGCCGTGGTCGGGAAAAGAACCCCGCGAGCGTTGGCCGTGACGAGCGGTCGCTCATTCTCAGCGGAGTGGATTTCGCCCGTCAATCGGACGTCATAAGAGTTTCCGTTCTTACGCGCGGCGAGCTCGGCGATCGTCCAGATCATGTCATAGGGCGTGTCCGGAAAGATCGGCGCAGAGAAACGGACGTCCATCTCCGCGCCAAGCATCGCGCCGTATCGGATGAGATGGCTCGGGATCATCGCGGAGAAGACCCCGAAAACATGACTGCCGCTGGCGATGATGGAAGGGAGGCCCGCCGCCGCCGCCGCTTCCGCCTCGTGATGCACAGAGTTTTCGTCGCCGACGGACACAGCGCCGGCGCGAACCTCATCTGCTGACAGGAGCAGACGCTTTTCGATCCGGTCGCCGACCGACGGCAGGGCGCTCATAAGCGGCGCGCTTTGAGCGCTTCGGCGTGCGCGCGGCCTTCTTCGACATAGTGAGCCGCGCCGAGAAGCGCCATCTTGTCCTCGCCCTCGCGCAGATCACGGAGTTTTTTCGCCGGGAGGCCGCCCCACATCTCGCCTTTCGGAAGACGCTTTCCCGGTCCGAGGAAGGCGCCTGCGGCGAGAAAGCCGCCAGTTTCGACGACGGCGCCGTCGAGCACCGTCGACTTCATGCCGACAAAGGCGCCGTCCTCCAGCGTGCAACCGTGCAGCATACACATATGGCCCACAAGGACGTTCTCGCCGATGAGGCACGGCGTGCCGCCATGGCTTGGCGCGTCGATGTGGATGATCGACCCGTCCTGCACGTTCGACCCTTTCCCGACACGGATGAGCCCCATATCGGCGCGCAGCACGCAACCGTACCAGATGCTCGCCTCGGCCTCGACGTCAACGTCGCCGATGATGACGGCGCCCGGCGCGATGAAGGCGGTTTCATGAATCCGTGGCGACTTGCCGTTGAATGGCAGGATGAGCGGCTGCATCAGACCAGCACCTCCTGATGGCGCTTTTCGTAGTCCACGAGGCCTTCGAGGTCGCCGGCTTTCACCTTGTTGGCCCAGTCCGGGTTGCCAAGCAGGGCGCGGCCAACGGCGGCGAGGTCGAACTCGCCTTCGGCGATCCGTCTGTCCACGTCGGCGATGTCGCCCTTGCGCTGGGTCGATTCCGACACCGCGCCCGTAATCGTCTGCAGGAAGTCGACTTCGAGGCCAATGGAGCCGACGGTGACGGTCGGCAGGCCCGTCAGCTTCTTCACCCACCCGGCGAGGTTGAGGTCGGAGCCCTCGAACTCCGGTTCCCAATAGCGCCGTTGCGAGCAGTGATAAGCGTCGAGACCGGCGTCGGTCAGCGGCTCCAGAAACTTCGCGAGGTCGTCAGGCGTTTCGGCGAGGCGGGCAGTGTATTCCTGCTGCTTCCATTGGGACCAGCGGAGCATGAGCGGAACATCGTCGCCGATTTCCGCACGGACGGCCTTGATGACCTCGACCGCGAAGCGCGTGCGGCCGACCATGTCGCCGCCATACTTGTCGTCGCGCTCGTTCGTTCCCGCCCAGAAGAACTGATCGATCAGGTAGCCGTGCGCGCCGTGCAGCTCAATGCCGTGAAAGCCGACCTGCATGGCCGCGGCGGCGGCTTTGGCGAACTGGTGGACGATGTCGGCGGCCTGCTCCTCGGTGACGCCTTCGCCGAACTTCTTGCCCGGCGTCGACAGGCCGGACGGGCTCTCGGATGGGACTTCGGGGGCGGGCGTTTTGTCCGCCCGGCGCATGGAGCCGACATGCCAGAGCTGCGGGAAGATCTTGCCGCCCGCGGCGCGCACTTCGTCGACGACCTTGCGCCAGCCGGAAAGCGGCGCGTCGCCGTGCATTTTCGGCACGCGATGGTCGAAAGTGGAGGCGAGGCCCTCCAGCGTCACCCCCTCGGAGATGATGAGCCCCACGCCGCCTTCTGCGCGCCGCCGATAATAGCCCGCCACCTCGTCGGTCGGGATCTGGTCCGGCGAGTGAGACCGCGTCATGGGCGCCATGACGATGCGGTTCGGCAGCTCCAGGCCATTGAGGGTGAAGGGCGAGAAGAGGGCTTTGAATTCGGTCATGGGTGCGTCCCTGAGGCGAGTGTTCTCGCCTCAGAAAGCGCGATGCGCTGCGGTGCGGTCAAGCGACCGGCGCAGCGTCCTCAGCGTGTCGCCCGGATCAGCGGCGCGCCGTTCGCCATCAGGGTGATCGTGTCGCCATCGATTGCGATGCGGTCGATCGTGGAGAGGGCTTCAAGGTAAGTGCGCTCGAGAGCCATCAGTTCCGGCGCGCAACCGCGCTTCGTGCCGACGGCGGGGCCGAACGAGAGGGCGTCTCCGCTCAACTCGTACGACGCCGCATAGCGGTTGCAGAACGCCGCGCCTGCGACGCGCCCCGTCTCCGGGCTGAACGCGATCGTCGCCCTTTCGGAAGGTTCAAAGCTCTGCTCGCCGAGCGCCGTGACGCGCCAGAGCCCGTCAAGCGTCGGAGCGCTCGTTTCCGCCATGGCCTCCGCCTCTGTCGCCGTTTCTGGCGGATTGGTCTCCGGCGCGCCGCCGCAGGCGCTCAACAGGGCGACAAGGGCGAACATGCGCATGGGAATTCTCCGAATCATTTGGCGGGCGCCGCGTCCGGCTGGGCGTCGGGGCGCGCCAGCTTGAACGGCTCTTCTTTCGCGCACGCCTCGCCGACGGCTTTCAACAGCGGAAAGTCGTTCATGTCGACGCCGAAGCGGTCTGCGGAGTAAATCTGCGGGACGAGATAGCAGTCCGCGGCGCCCGGCTCTGAACCGAAGGCGAACGGGCCGCGATTGGGTTCGTCCTCAAGACGTTTCTCCAGCGCCGTGAAGCCGTCGGCGATCCACCGCGCGGCCCAGGCTTTCGCTGCGGCGTCGTCCGCGCCAAAACCGGCCTTCAGCGCGTTCAGCACACGAAGATTATGGTAAGGCTGCACTCCGGCGCCGATCACATGGCAGAATGAGCGGACCTTCTGGCGCTCCGACGGCGCGCTCGGGAGGAGGGGCGGCGTCGGGACGGTCTCCTCCAGCCATTCAATGATGGACTCCGAGCCCGTCATCGAGAACCCGTCATCGGCGACCAGCGTCGGGACAAGCCCGAGCGGATTGATCGCCTGATAGGCCGGTTCGTCCTGTTCGCCCGTCGCCAGATTAACCGGGACATAATCGTAGCCGAGCCCCTTCAGGGCGAGCGCGCACCGGAGCCGATAGGAGGCGCCGGAACGCCAGTAGCCATAGAGTTTCATCGCGTTGGTTCCTCGCTGTCAGCGGCGCTCAGGCGCTAGTTCGCATCTTTGCGCAGAAACTGGAACATGTGCGGCACGTAGTCAGGCTTGCCGAGGCCGACGCCTTCTTTGCGCAGGATCGCGTAAGCCGTCACGAGATGGAAATAGAACTGCGGTTGCGACCAGCTGCGGACATACTCCGCCAGATCGAAATCGAAAATGAGGCCTTGCGGCAGCGCAAGTTCGAGGGGCGCATGTTCATCCGTCTCATGATCTTCCGCCGCATTTTCTTTCAGTCGCGTGATCGTGGTTTTCAGAAGGTCGAGCGCCTCCGCCAGCGTCTGCGGCGGCTCGACGCTCGGCGCTTTGTCGCCCGCAAGGCGCGCCATCAGCTCTTCCGACTGGATGCAGACGAACTGCACTTGAGAGGCGAGAGGGAACATGTCGGGCGCGAGCCGGGCGGACAGCAGGTCGTCCGCGGAGCCGCCCGCGCTCTCGCGCTCCTCGCGCGCTTTGACGAGCTGCCCCGAAAGCGCTTCGAGCATTTGCGCGTAGGCGGGAAGAGTGAGTTCCGAGAGTTTCATGTCCGCTTCCTCTGTCACATGCGGCGATCATGACGCTCGCTGGCGCGCGTTTCAAAGCGACGCTGCAGTCGGCTCGATCGTTGTCAGAAACTCGCCTGCAATCAGAAGGCGCTCGATGTCCTGACGCGGCGGCGCGCCGAAAAGACGGCGGTATTCGCGGCTGAACTGGGAGGGGCTCTCATAGCCGACCGCGAATCCCGCCGTCCCGGCGTTCGCCCCTTCAGATAGCATCAGTCGGCGCGCCTCATGCAATCGCAGCTGCTTCTGAAATTCCAGCGGCGTCATCGTCGTCACCGCCTTGAAATGTTCGTGCAGAGACGAGGTGCTCATGCCCGCCGCTTCCGCGACCTCATCGACACGGAACGGTGCGCGATAGCGCTCGCGTATCCAGGCGACCGCACGGCTGACCTTGCCGATCCTGTTCTCGCCGACCGCGATGCGTCGCAGGGTCGCTCCGTATGGGCTGGACAGCAGCCGGTAGAGGATCTCCCGTTCGATCAACGGCGCGAGCGTCGCGATGCTTTGAGGCTGCTCAAGAAGCCGGACGAGGCGCAATGCGGCGTCAATCAGTTCCGGATCGCTCGGATAGACCGCAAGCGCTCGATCCTCCGAAGTCGGAAGCGGTGCGTCATCGGCGATGAGGAGTTCGGCGATGATTTTCTGATCGAGACCAATCTTGGCGCAGAGATAGGGCGCCTCAGGGCTCGCTTCGACGATGCGGCCGAGGATGGGCAGATCGACCGAGACCACGAGATAGCTTGATGCGTCATAGAACAGCGTCTCTCCGCCGAGCGTGACGGTTTTCGCGCCTTGGATGATCAGACAAAGTGACGCCTCATACACCGCCAGTAGGTCCGTCGTCGTTTGTTCCGCGCGGATGAGGTCGAGACGGCTGATTGAGGTAGAATGCACGCCCGAGACGGGCGCAAGGCGGCTGGCGAGCGCGATGAATTCGGCGATGCGGTCCATGGGGCGACTAGGCCAGAGCAGGTTACGCGCAGCAAGTCGATGATCCGCCTTTCGGGCGATCGTGCAAATTTCTCGTGGGATCACGATAACGGCGCGCGCGCCCGACAGACCATGTCCGGATCGGTCATTTGAAAGGATCGATCATGTCTCGACTGAAGGAAAAAACCGTCCTTATCACCGGCGCCTCCAGCGGCATCGGCGCCGCCTCCGTCGCTGAGCTGGCTGACGCCGGCGCTAACCTGTTCATCGGCGCACGACGCGGCGATCGACTCGAAGCCATCGCAAAGATACACGGCCCCAACGTCGCCTGGAAGACGCTCGACGTTACGAATGCGGAGGATTTCGACGCTTTCGCCGATGCCGCTGAAAAAGAGTTCGGTCGCATCGACGTCCTCGTGAACAACGCTGGCGTCATGCCGCTATCGCGGCTTTCCGCTCTGAAGCGGGACGAATGGAAGAAGATGATCGACGTGAACGTCCATGGCGTGCTGAACGGGATCGCCTCGCTCCTCCCGCGGTTTATCGCACAGAAAGACGGGCACTTCGTGAACGTCGCCTCGATTGGCGCGCATATGGTGGCCCCGACCGGGGCTGTTTATTGCGCGACCAAGTATGCTGTGTGGGCGATCTCGGAGGGATTGCGTCAGGAGCATGATGACATCCGTACCACGATCATCTCCCCCGGCGTGGTCGAGACAGAACTCGGGCACGATATCTCGGTAGATGAAGCGGCGGCAGGACTGAGCGAATGGCGCAAAAAATCGCTGACGCCGGACGCCATCGCCCGCGCAATCCGCTTCGCTCTCGAACAGCCGGCCGATGTTGATATCAACGAGATCGTCGTTCGTCCGCTTGCGGCGGATATGTGATGAAGCCCCGGACGCGCGGCTCAGCCGCGCGTCTCATCCTCAATCCACTGGAGAAAAGCGGGCGCCGATGCGCCTGCCTCAACATCCAGCGCGATGATGGCGGGCGTTTCGTACGGGTGTAGCTCGAGAACCCGGTCCCGAGCCGTCGCAGCTTTGGCGGCGGACGTCTTCACGATCATCGGCGTCTCGACGCTGTCCTCGATCACCCCCTCCCACCGGTAGACCGACCGCATGGGGGCGAGAATGTTGACGCACGCGGCGAGGTGTTCCTCGACAAGCGCCTCGGCGATCCGGCGGGCCGTTTCCTCATCGGGCGTGGTGACGTAGAGAAGGCGGATGTCCGTCATGCGCACAGGAATAGGGGCGTGAGCCGTCAGCTGTCGAGCGACCGGGCGCTGGTCCTGTTTTCCGGAGGACAGGATAGCGCCGTCTGCCTTGCATGGGCGCTGGAGCGCTATGCGGCGGTTGAGACGGTCGGTTTCTCCTATGGTCAGCGGCACGCCGTGGAGTTGGACGCGCGTGCGCAGGTGCGAAAACAGGTGCAGGCGCGCTTTCCGGTTTGGGCGGCGAAGCTCGGACCCGATGAACTGATCGATCTCTCCGCCCTCGGCGCGATTTCCGAGACGGCGCTGACGCGCGAGGCGGAAATCGCCATGGGCGCGGACGGTCTACCGACCACCTTCGTGCCGGGGCGCAATCTCGCCTTCCTCGTCTTCGCTGGGGCGCTCGCCTATCGCCGCGATTGCGGCGTTCTGGTCGGCGGCATGTGCGAGACCGATTACTCTGGCTACCCCGATTGCCGATCAGACGCTCTGAATGCGCAGGCTCAGGCGCTCCGCCTTGGGATGGACGCGGACCTCACGCTCGAGACGCCGCTCATGCATATCAACAAGGCGGCGACGTGGGCTCTGGCGCACGAGCTTGGCGGCGCGGCGCTGGTCGATCTCATCCGCGAGGAGACCCACACCTGCTATCGCGGGGAGCGGGGGACGCGCCACGATTGGGGCTATGGCTGCGGCGCCTGCCCGGCCTGCGACTTGCGCGCGGCGGGCTGGTCAGGCTACCTCGCGCGACGCGGCGGCGCCTGACGCTTGGTTCGCGCTGCGGAAAACCCGCAAAACAATACCGGTTTCAGAACCTTACGAGAGCGATCTCATGCCCGGCGCGATGCGCATCACGCAGGATTTCACCTTTGACGCGGCCCACAAACTGGGCGGCGAGCGTCCGGACGGCTCCGGCGACGCCCGCTATGCCCGCCTGCACGGGCATTCCTTCCACGTGCGCGTCGCCATCGCCGGCGATCCGGACCCGGAGGCGGGCTGGGTCGCCGATTTCGGCGCCGTGCGCAAAGCGCTCGACGCTCTGCGCGCGGAACTCGATCACGCATATCTCAATGAAATTGAGGGCCTTGAGACGCCGACGCTGGAGCGCATCGCCGTCTGGATCGCCGAGAAGCTCGCGCCGACGTTTCCGGGCCTCGCAAACGTCACCGTGGCGAGACCTTCGATCGGCGAGAGCTGCTCCTACGAGCTGGCTTAGCCTTTGAACGCGGCGGCGACGCCGTTCGCCCAACGGCGGAATTCCGACTTCAGATCTGACCAGATCCCGACGCGCGGTTGGCCATCGCCGAGCGACGAGGATTCGCTGTCCGTCAGAACCGCGAGCGTATCGTCGCCGGAGGTGATCGTGATGCGGACATCGCCGCCGCCGGCGTAGATCGATTGCGCGCTCAGCGAAGGTTCATCCGACAGCTCCGCGAAGCTCGGGCGGCTGGAGGCGACTTTCGTCAGCACCGCCGACACCGTTGCGGCGCCCGGCGTCGGCTCGTCGACCACGGTCAGGCCAGACTTCGCTAGGGCTTTCTGGATATCGTCGCGGAGGTCCGCCGCGAGCGTTTCAAGGTCCTTGGCGCTGACCGGACGCTGGCCGCCCGCGCCAGTGCGCGGTCCGACGGAGCTGACGAATTTCTCCAGCTCGAACGTCACAGGGGCGACATAAACGCTTTGGACGGATGAAAGAGCGCTGGCGTCCGAGATTTCGGCGCTGTCGAACGTCGAGATCGACGGCGTCGCGCAGGCGACGAGCGCGCCGGCTGCGAGTGCGGCGGCGAGAGAACGGATGGATGTGAAGACGGTCATGGCGAGCCTTTCCTGGCTGTAGGTCTTCCCCTGCGGAGAAGACTACAGCGTCGGCGGTCTCAGACGAACCCCTTCACGTCAACGTGAGGGGGCGTCTTCGTTTTCCGCTTCGATCTCGTCATCGTCGGAGCGCTTTTTCTTGCGTTTCTCGTCCTTATTGCCGTCCGGCGTCGCGACGTCGATCGCCGCGCCGGCGGTCTTGCCTGCGACGCCGATGGTGGTCGATGCGGCTTTGCCGGCGACGCCGATGGTCGTGGTCGCCGCTTTCGTGACGACGCAGCCTGAGAGGCCGATGGCGAGAACGGCGGCGGAAGCGGCCGCGGTAAGGCGTGCGCGTTGGATCATGGAAAACTCCCCGGTTCGTGGTTGTTAGGTCAATCGACAACGGAGCCTGGCGCAAGGGCGGCGCGGGCGTGCAGGAAGGTGGCGTCGCGGCAATACTGCTCGGCGGCGCGGTCAACTTTCTGAAGAGCGCGGTCGAGGCGGTCGAGCACCATCAGAACTTCGTCCATCTCTTCAAACGCCTGACGCGGCGGCGGCAGGTCAAGCCCGCGCGACCCGATATCGAGCCGGTGCGCGCCGATGGTGAAACGGACCGCGCCTGCAAGACCGAGATCGACGGGGCGAGCGTTCGCGGAGACAAGATCGCCGTCGGCGGCCCCCGCCGCAGCGACGACCGGGTCGATGGAAAGACGCAGCTCGTCATAGCGCTCGGCGAGCAGGGCGCGGCCGACTTCGTCTTCCAGTTCGCTCGCCTGCAGCGTGATTTCGCAGGCTTCTTCCAGCGTCTCACGGATCTCGTCGATGGCGTAGAGGGCGCGCTCGATGGTTCGCAGCGCCGCGCCCAGACGCGGCGAGGGCGGCTCTGGCGCTTTCATAGCGGCCTTTGGAGACGTGTGCTTCAGGGCGCGCGACACGCCCGCGGCGATGTCGACGACCTGCTCGTTATCCTGGTTCCGGAGCCGGCCGAACAGGGACTTGGTGATGAGTTCGCGCGCCTCTGACATGCGCAGGATCCCTCCATTGAATTCGAAGAGACTGCGCCCGCGCGAGTTTGAAGGCCGTTAAAGCGACCGCGCAATTGTATGGTTAACGCCGACGAAAGAGGCGCCCGCCTTCGACCGCCCAGGAGAGAGCGAGCGCTGAAAGGACGATGGCGACGACCAATGGGGCGGGAAGAAGCGGCCGCTCGACGACGGGGCCGATCTCTTCCGCGCCGCGCCTGATGACACCTGCCCAGTCGCCGCCCGCGAACGCGCCTCGGTCGCTTACGCGTCGGATGGCGGGCGTCGCGTCATACGAATAAACGCCGCCGCCGCTCGCTTCGGCGAGGCGTGCGAGCAGGTTCTCTCCGACCGGCGCGGCGAACTCCGCCGCTTCCGCTGCGCCTTTGGCGGCGACGGCGTAGAGCTCGCCGGATCGGGCGCGATAGACGCCGTTCTCCGCCGCGGGCGTTCGCGCGCGATAGAGGCCGGGTTCGACCTCCGTGAACGTTGCTTCAACGGTTTCGTCGTCCGGCAGAGTTATCTCCGCCGTCGGCGGCGCGTCGGACAATGTGCGGCGCTCCAGAAGGAGGGCGTCGCCCTCGACCCGCGCGCGCAGGGCTTCCTCCTCGAGGTCCGGTTCGCCCATGAGCCAGTGGGCCATGCGGCGCATGAACTCCGTATAGGGCCCGCCGCCATCGAAGCCGCGCGCCCAGAGCCAGACGTGGTCGGAGAGAAGGAGCGCCACACGGCCCTGACCCACACGGTCGACGACGAGGATCGGCGCGCCGTTCGGGCCGTCGAGCAGCGTTTCGCCCCCGACGCTGGAGACGCCGATGGCGCGCGCCCACCGCCCCCAGCTCTCTTCCGGCGGCAGGGCCGCTGTGATCGGGTGACGCCGTCCGACGTCCGTGCGTTCGGGACGGTAAGGCGTCTCGATGACGTCGCCCGACGGGGCGGCGGGCAGGACGAAGGCGAGATTGCGCCGCCCGGCGAGGCTCGCGCGCCCGGCGAATTCAGGCCCGGACGCGATGAGGAGCGCGCCGCCCGCCTCAACGTAACGGGCGATGTTGTCGAAATAGATCGAGAGGAGGACGTTCCGGTATGTGTACCGATCGAAGACGATGAGATCGAATTCCTGCAGCTTCTCGATGAACAGCTCGCGCGTCGGGAATTCGATGAGGGCGAGCTCATCCTGCGGCGTCCCGTCGATTTTCTCGAGGGGGCGCAGGATGGTGAAATTGACGAGATCGACGGACGGATCCGATTTCAGAAGATTGCGCCACGAACGCTGACCCGGATGCGGTTCGCCGGAAATGAGCAGCACGCGGAGGCGGTCGCGCACGCCGCGGGATTCGATGACGACGGCGTTGTTGCGCAGGGTGAGTTCCTCCTCGCCTTCTTCGACGGCGAGTTCGATGACGAGGGGACCGGCGCGCCGGACCGGCACCTCGAAGCGCGCTTCTTCGCCCGGGACGAAGAGGCCGCGCCCGACGCTCTCGCCGTCGATCCGCGCTTCGACCGCGACGGGCGCCGCCGGTTCGCCGGTGACTTCGACGGAGAAGACGAGCGGAATGCTGTCGCCGACGACGCCATAGCGCGGCGCGCCCTTGATCGCGATGCGTCGGTCGGGCTCATCGCTCTGCGTGTCGAAGACATGCACCGGCGCGCCGATCCGTTCGGCGGGGCCGGCGAGCGCTTCGGGGCTCGCGTCTTCTTCAATATCGAGCGCGCGACCATCGGTGACGAAGAACACGGCGGCGCGTCGGGCGCGCGGAACGTCCGCAAGCGCTGTTTCCGCGGCGGCCAGCAGCCGGCTGTCGCCGCCGCCATCGGTCGCGAGACGGCGAAGCTCGACGTTCTCCGAGGCGCGGAGGCGGCGCTCTAGATCATCTGCTACGGCGCGGGTTCGGTCAGCGCGTTCGCCAAGCTGCTGGCTGCCTGATTCATCCGTGATGAGAACGGCGATGTCTGGTAATACTTCTCGTTCGCCGGAAACGAGACGCGGGCCCGTCAGCGCCGCAAGAACGATGAAGCCTGCGAGCGCGCGGACGATCGCGCCGCGTCGACGGCGGATCGCCAGCACGATGCACGCGCCGAGCACCAACGCGGCGAGCAGAGCGAGCGCCGACCACGGAAGAACCGGCGCGAAGGCGAGCGTCTCGGTCATCGCCGTCGCTCCAGACGCCGCAGGAGTTCCGGAATATGCAGTTGGTCGGATTTGTAGTTCCCGCTGAGCGAGACCATGGCCATGTTGACGCCGGTGCGCAGCGCGAATTCGCGTTGGCGCGGGAAACCCGGCTCAAGCGGCCGCAGCGGTCGCCCGAAATCGTCCGCCGCCCATGCCGACGCCCAATCGCGTCCGCCGATGATAAAGCCCGTCACGCCGTCCGCCGCGCCCTCGGCGTCGGCGGCGATGAGGACGGGACCGGAGGCGTAGCGCCCCGTGAGATCGCTCAACAGAAAGAACGAGCGGAAGAGCACATGGTCCGCAGGCGGCTCGATCACCGGCGGCGCGCCGAGGCGGCGGAAGATTTCAGCGAGGCGTCGACTCTCCGGCGTCTGCAGGCCCGCCGCCGCGTCCGCCGCGTCGCGGGTGTCGAAGACGACGAGGCCGCCGGTGGTGGTGAAGGTTTCGAGCGCGGCGATGGCCGCATCAGTGATCGGCGGCGCCGTGGCGGCGATGGGCCAGTAGAGGAAAGGGTAGACCGAAAGATCGTCCCGGTCCGGATCGACGGCGGTCGGCTCGCCGGGCGTCACCGAGGTGCGCCGCGCGAGCTCCCGGCTGATGGCGAGCAGGCCGAGGCGGCTCGTTTCGTCGATGGCGCCGTCGCCCGTGCGCACATAAGCGAGGCGCGTCGTCAACGCCGCTTCCATCGCACGCGGCGACAATGGTTCCTGCGCGGATGTCGGCTGCGGCGCGACGCTGACGCTTGCAAGAGAGCCCACAACCAGCGCCGCCGCGGCGCGTCGCGGAAACCGCAGAGAAAGACCAGAAAGCGCCAGTGCGCCTAGGGCGTCAATGACGAGGAGAACGCCCGCGAGAGCCAGCAGCAGCGGCCCGGCGTCGAAGCGCCGGTCGGCGGCGGCGTCCAGTCGGCGGACGCCCGCAGGCGTCGCAAGAGGTGTCAGAACATCGCTTTCCGTTATCGCATTGATCGCCGCAGGGGCGGCCGGGTCGCCATAAAGGCCGGGTCGACGGTCAGGGCCCGCCGGTTCGTTCGCGGAGAAATCAACAGCCGCGGCCGCCGCGGCCGGCCCAAGCCGTCCGTCGCCGGAGAGAACGGAAAGAGCGGCCAGCCGCCCGACTGAATTGGTTTCGCCGGGCTCTGATGCGCCCGCGCCGGAAAGGGCGGCGCGTCGGAGCATATCGGCGAGCGATGCGGAAAGCGGGATGTCCGACCAACTCGGATCCAGCGTCATGTGAAAGAGAACGAGATAGCCGCGGCCCTCGCGACGCGCCGTCACAAGCGGCGTTCCGTCCTCAAGCATCGCCCAGACCTCCGCGCCGCCGTCGCCGACGAGCGCGCCGGGCGCCGCGAGCACCTGTCGCTTCACGGACGCCTCCCGCGGCGGCGCGAGACCGGCGAACGGCGAACTCGCCGGAAAGTCGGAGACCGCCTGTGGTTCCTCCCAAGAGAGCGCGCCGTCCAGCGCGCGCTCGTCGCCCCGCAAGGGGGCGGGGATGAGTTCAAGCGTTCGTTCGCGTGCGGCGCGCGCCATCCGGGGACCGGCGAAACGGATGAGAACGCCGCCGCCGGAGACGAAGGCCTGAAGCGCGTCGCGTTCGTTCGTCCGCAGCGCGCCGCGATCATCGAGAACGATGGCGTCGATGGGTTGGGCGGCGAGATCGGCGAGCCCGCCGCGGGAAAGATCCGCATGCGGCTCCAGAGCGCGATCAGCGTAGTAGTATCCCTGTAGCAGTTCGCGGGCGCCGCGCGGGGCGAGGGTGGCGAGACCGATGCGCGGGCGGCGCGTGCGCGCGTCGATCAGCCGTGTCGCGCCGGCGCTGGCGACGCCGTCCACGCGGACCGTTCGCGCCTCGGCGCGCAAGGCGGGCGGCAGGGAAAGGACGGTCTCCGTCTCGGTCTCACTCACTGCGAAACCGAGATCGACGCCGCCCAGCAGGCGGCCGTCGGCGGCGTATGCGGAGAGGCTGAGGGTTCGCGCATCATTCCCCTCTGACCGACGGGCAACGACCCGTAACCCGCCCGCGACCGGTTCGGCGGCAGAGAGGGCGAGCGACGTGGTCGCCGTCAGAAGATCGACATCGCCGCGCGCGGTCAGCGCGCGCGACAACTGGTCGTCGCCCTCGGCGGCGAGGCCATCAGAAATCCACAGCGTATCGAACGCGTCCGGCGCCGCGTCGAGCGCATCGACTAGAGCGGCGCGATCCGTACGCCACGCGACGGTCGCAAGGCCGCGCAACGGATCATCCGATGCGGGAGAGACAGCGACGAGGCTCGGCGCGTCGCCGTTGGTCGGCGCGCCGACCAGAACGTAAGCGGCGCGGTCGGCGGTCGCCGCGCGATCAAGGGCGGTGCGGGCGCGGGCGGCGAGGCGCCCCCAGTCGACGGCGTTCGGCCACGAGTTTTCGATCACGATCAGGAGCGGTCGCGAAGATCCGGTTTTTGGCGCGGGGTCGTAAACGGGTCCGGCGAGACCCAGACACAGAGCGGCGATGAGCAGGGAACGGAGGATCAGGGTCCAGATCGGCGTGCGCGCGGGCGTGCGCTCGCTGTCGCTCAGCTTGCGCAGGAAGAAAACGCCCGGGTGCGCGATGCGTCGCGGCGTCGGCGGATTCTGGCGTACGAGCCACCAGATCAGCGGCAACGACAACAGGCCGAAGAGAGCGGCCGGGGCGGCGAAGGAAAGAGCGCCCATGGCTCACGCGCCTCCGCGCGGCGGTTTAGCGAGCGCGGCGACAAGGCCGCGAAACGCCGTTTCCGCCGGATCGTTCGTACGCGCCTCGATGAGTTGAAAGCCGGTCTTCCGACAGAGGTCATCCAACTCGGCGCGGTGCGCGCGAACGGCGGTTGCGTAGGCGTCTGCGATGCTCTCCGCCGCGTCGAGGCGCGCTTCCGCGCCACCTTCGGCGTCCTCGACAATCAATCGTCCGCCTTGCGAGAACGTCTCCTCCGCCGGATCGCGCACGCAGCAGAGCGCGCCGCCGATGCCGCGGCTCGCCGCCTCGCGCAAAAGCGGCGCGAGGGCGTCAATTTCAAAAAGGAAGTCGCTCATGAGAAGCAGGGCGGCGGCGCGCGACGGCGCCCGTTGCGGCGGCGCAGCAGAGGGCGCGGTCTTCAAATCCGCAAGCAGCGCGGCCGCCGCGCCGCGCCCGACGCGCGCGCCAGACGGACCATCGATGATCTGAACCGGTTCGCCGCCGCGTGAGAACGCATCCGCCAGCGCTAGAGAAAGCACCGCGGCGCGTTCGGACTTCTTTGGTCGTCCGCCAGCGGACCAGTCCATGGAGGCGGACCCGTCGATCCAGACCGCAAGGCTCGCAGCCGTTTCGTTTTCGCGTTCACGCACGAGCAGAGCGTTATCGGCGCGCGCGGAACGGCGCCAGTCGATGGATGCAGGCGCATCGCCTGCGGCGTAAGGCCGGTGTTGCCAGAATTCGTAGCCTGCGCCGGCTCGTCCGCTCCGATGCGGACCGAGGCGACCGTCCCGCGGCGATCGCGGCGCGAGCGTGAGCCCCGGCGTGCGCGCCGACAGGTTTTCGGCGGCGGCGAGGGTCGCTCCGTCCGCGGCGGAAAGGGTCATAAGCGGGTTTCGGCGAGGTCGTCGATCAGGCGGTCGGCGTCCACGCCGTCTTCGCGAGCGGCGAAGGTGAGGGCGAAGCGGTGCCGCAGGGCGGGCTTGGCGGCGTCGCGCACGTCCGAGAGCGTCGGCGCCTCGCGCCCGTCGAGGAAGGCGAGGGCTTTCGCGATCAGGATGAGCGCCTGTCCGCCCCGCGGCCCCGGGCCCCAGGCGACCCGGCGATTGACGTCGGCGCTCGCATCCGGCCCCGGGCGTGCGGCGCGCACGAGCGCCAGCGCGCCCTCGACGGCTTTTTCGCCGATCGGCATGGCGCGCACGAATCCCTGCGCTTCGGCGAGCGCGCCCTCCGGCCATGGCTCCGGCAAGGCGGCGGCGTCGACGCCGGTCGTCTGCAGCAGCATGTCGCGCTCGGATGTTTCATCCGGGTAGCCCACATTCACCTGTACGAGGAACCGGTCGAGCTGCGCTTCGGGCAGGGGATAGGTGCCGTCCTGTTCAATCGGGTTCTGGGTCGCGAGCACGTGGAAGGGCTTCGGAAGATCATGGCGCTCGCCGCCGATGGTGACGAACCCCTCCTGCATCGCCTGCAGTAGCGCCGCCTGCGTGCGCGGGCTCGCGCGGTTGATTTCATCAGCCATCAGGAGCTGGCAGAACACCGGCCCGGGCAGGAAGCGGAACGCGCGCCGTCCGTCGGCGCTCTGGTCCAACACCTCGGAGCCAAGAATGTCGGCCGGCATGAGATCCGGCGTGAACTGGACGCGCTTGGTCTCCAGCCCGACCACCTGCGCGATGGTTGTCGCAAGCAGGGTCTTGGCGAGTCCCGGCGCGCCGACGAGCAGCGCGTGACCGCCGGCGAGCATGGCGGCGAGCGAAAGCGTCACCACCTCCCGCTGGCCAAGAACGACCGCGCCCACGGCGTCGCGCGCGGCGCTGGCGCGCACGGCGGAGGCGCGAAAACGGGAGAGTTCGGCGGAGGCGGCGGGCGCCGCGGAGAGTGCGTCTGTCATCGCGGTGAGAAGGCTCGTTCGTCGCCCCGCAAGTCAAGCGCGGCGCGGAGCCGCGCTCGGTTCGCCGACTCCGAAACACAGCTCATCGCAGATGCGAAGCGGTTCACGGCTTTGCGGTTTGAAAGTTTCTTCAGATGGGCCATGCTCTTAAATCGTATGCGCGAAAACCGTGCATCGAGGGGTTAATTCGCCGTCATCTGCGTTCTGCGCCGATCGCGGCCGACCAGGAGAAGAGTTTATGTGGGGGTTCCTCAAAGGCGTCGGGAAGCTGTTCCTGTACGCGACCCTGTTTATCCAGGCGCTGCTCGGCGTTGTCGTGCTGCTCCTGTTTGTCAGCATCCTCGTGGCCGTCCAGAACGGTTCGGGCGGCAAGAAGAGCGACGTGGAAATTCCGAAAGCGGCTGCGCTCGTTTTCAATCCGTCGGGTATCATCGTTGAATACGCGCCGCCGGTCGATGAGTTCGATCAGGCGCTCGAAGAGGCGTTCGGCGGAAGCAGCCCGACGCTGTACTCCATCCATGACGTGCTGCGTGTGCTGGAAGAAGCCGCCGAGGACGACCGGATCACCGGCCTCGTCATCGATCTTGAGAACACCGGCGTCGCCGGCGCGACGAAAGTCGATCAGCTTCACGAAGCCATCGCGGCGTTCAAAGCCACCGGCAAGCCGGTCGTCGCCGTCTCCGACCAGTACGGCCAGAACGGGTATTACCTGTCCTCGCTCGCCGACACGGTTATCGCGCACCCCTTCGGCGGCGTTCTGCCGACCGGCTTCGGCGCGTACCGCACCTATTACAAGTCGTTCTTTGAAAAGATCAAAGTGACGACGCACGTCTTCAAAGTCGGCACCTACAAGTCGGCGATCGAGCCGTTCCTGCGTGATGACATGTCCCCGGAAGACCGCGAGCAGCGGCTCGGCTACATCCAGCCTCTCTGGGACCGTCTCGCTTCCGGCGTCGATGAAGCGCGCGGCCTCGAGCCGGGCTCCTTCGACAGCCTCGTTCAAAACGTCGACGCCGCCGTTCTTGGCGCCAACGGCGACTTCGCGGTCGCCGGCGTCAACGCCGGCCTGATCGACCAGCTCATGACCCGCGAGGAGCAACGCCGCTTCCTCGTAGAAACCTTCGGCGAAAACGAAGACGGCGACGGCTACGCCGGCGTCTCATTCTCGAAATACATGTCCTCGCTGGATTCGCCGGAGAAGACCGACGCGGCCGATATCGCCGTCGTGAGCGTCATCGGCTCCATCGTCGACGGATCGGCCGATATGGGCGAAGCCGCGGGCGGCGACACCATCGCCGGCCAGCTTCGCAAGGCGCGTGAAAACGAGGACGTCAAAGCGGTCGTCCTGCGCGTCGATTCGGGCGGCGGCAGCGCCTACGCCTCGGAGATCATCCGCCAGCAGGTTCTCGAACTGCAAAAAGCCGGCAAACCGGTCGTCGCCTCCATGGGCTCGGTCGCGGCTTCGGGCGGGTACTGGGTGCTCGCGAACGCGGATGAGATCTACGCGTCTGAAACGACCATCACCGGCTCCATCGGCATCTTCGGTCTCATCCAGACCTATGAAGGCGTCGCGGAGTGGGCGGGGCTCAACGTCGACGGTGTCGGCGTCGCGCCGATCACCGACATCAACGCCGCGGGTCTTGGTCCGCTCCCGGACATCGCAGGCACGATCATTCAGGCTGCGATTGAAGACGGCTATCGTAAATTCCTGACCGTCGTCGCCGAAGGCCGCGACCTCGATCCGGAATATGTCGACTCCATCGGTCAGGGCCGCGTCTGGATCGGCTCCAAAGCGAAAGAGCTCGGCCTCGTCGATGAATTCGGCGAACTCGATGATGCGGTCGCTGCGGCGGCGCGTCTGGTCGAGCTGGAAGAGTACGACGTGGTCGACTTCATCGACCGCCGTACGGGCTTTGAGAAGTTCATGGAGAACTTCGGCGCCAAGGCCGTTCGCGCGGTCGCCGGGCGCGAAGCTTCCGGCACGCCGTCGACCGTCGGCAAGCTCCTGCGCTCGCTGCAGGAAGAAGTCGAGACGATCGACTCCTTCAACGATCCGAACGGCGTCTACGCGCGCTGCCTCGAGTGCGAGATCCGCTAAGATCGATCTCGCCCTGTTGAAAAACGAACCCGCGTCGGACTGTCCGATGCGGGTTTTTTCGTAACCGGATCGGGTTATCTGATAGGCATGGACGCCTCCATGCTCTCATTCGCCACCAAGGCCGGCGAAGCCGCCGCCCGCACTGGCGGTCTGCCGCCGGTCGATAAATGGAACCCGCCCTTCTGCGGCGACCTTCCCATGCGAATCGCGGCGGACGGCACGTGGTTCTATGAAGGGACGCCCATCGGGCGCGCGCCGTTGGTGCGGCTCTTCTCGACGATCCTGAAACGCGAAGGCGACGAGCACTTCCTCGTGACGCCCGTCGAAAAGGTGCGCATCGAGGTCGAGGACGCGCCGTTTCAGGCGATCCGCGTCGATGCGGAGGCGGGGCCTTCGGGCCAGCGCCTCGTCTTTCAGACCAATCTTGGCGACGAAGCAGCCATCGGCCCGGAGCGACCGCTCATCATGCGCCCGGCTGCGGGCGGCCTTGGCGTCGCGCCGTATCTTGAGGTGCGGGCGGGACTTGAGGCGCGGGTCGCGCGGTCGGTCCTTTTCGATCTTGTCGCTCTCGGCGAAGAGCGCGAAGTCGACGGCGAACGGGTGATGGGCGTCGTTTCCGATGGCGTGTTTTTCAGTCTCGGGCCCATCGAGGAGACGGTTGAGTGAGTACTGCCGAGTTGCATGCTGAAAATCGCGCGAGCGCCGCGCCTGCGACCGTCGCCGCGGACTGGCGCAAGCGGATTGATCGGTCGATCGGCGCATATGAGTTCCAGCGTCCGCGGAACGCGTTTTCCGATCTCAACCCGGAGCTCGCCGAGCACCCCTTCTTCAAAGGGGGTCGACCGCCGAAGCTGAAAGAGGCGGCGGTGCTGATCCCCGTCATCCAGCGCCCTTCCGGTCCGCATGTCGTGCTGACCGTGCGTTCGCCTGACATGCCGACACACGCCGGGCAGATCGGTTTCCCCGGCGGTCGTCGGCAGGCGGAGGACAAGACCATCATCGACGCCGCCGTGCGCGAGGCCAATGAAGAAATCGGCGTGCCGGTCGGCGCGGTTTCCGTCATCGGATCGTTCGGAGTGCATGTCGGCGGAATGGGTTTCTCGGTGACGCCGGTGGTCGGTGAGATCGATCCTTATGCGGCGTTCTCTCTTTGTCCGCGGGAAGTCGCGGAGCTGTTCGAGGCTCCGCTTGAGTACTTCGCGGACTTATCCAATCACGGCGTCGAATGGCGCGAGCACGACGGCGTGCGCTACAGGATGTATTCTGCGCCCTATCGCGGTTATCACGTCTGGGGACTGACGGCGGGCATACTGAAAACGTTCGCCGACGCCCTGAACGCATGAGCGCGGAACCGGGTTCTCTTCCATCCTTTCGGGTCGCGCCCGAGGGCCTTTTTTCCTTTCTCGCAGACCCGGATATCCGTTCGCTGACTGACGCGTTTGAAGCGCGCCGGGCGGACAGTTTCCGTTTCGTCGGAGGGTGCGTGCGCAATCCGTTGATCGATCTGCCCGCCAGCGATCTCGACGCCGCCACACTGTTTCCGCCCGAAACGACGATCGAGATCATTAAAGAGGCTGGCTGGAAGCCGATCCCGACGGGTATTGACCACGGGACGGTCACGGCGGTGAAGGACGGACGCCCCGTCGAGATCACGACCGTCCGCGCGGATGTCGAAACGGACGGCCGCCACGCTATCGTTCGCTTCGGGACGGACTGGACGACAGACTGGCGGCGTCGCGATTTCACGATGAACGCGCTTTATCTGACGCCCGCGGGGGACGTCTACGATCCGGCGAGCGGCGCTGAAGACGCGAAGGCGCGGCGCGTGCGGTTCATCGGCGATCCCGACGCCCGGATTTCTGAGGACTATCTCCGTATACTGCGATTTTATCGTTTCTCCGCCTGGTACGCCGCCGAAATCGATGCGGCTGGCGATGAAGCGTGTGCGAGAGGCGCGGGCGGGCTGGCCGATTTATCGGCGGAACGCGTTCGCATGGAGTTGCTGAAGCTTCTCGCCGCGCCGCAGCCGACGCACGCCGCGCGCGCGATGTCGGCGGCGGGCGTGCTCCAGGCGCGCTTCGGCGTCGGCGGCGACATCGCCTCATTCGAACGCCTTGTGCGGTTGACCGAAACCGTGACCGCGGCTGGGCGGCCCGTGGTCCGTCTGGCGGCCCTCATCTCCGCGGCTGACGCGCGTTTCGCCGACGGGCTGCGGCTTTCCAATCTGGAGAAGGCGGAGCTTCTGGCGGCGCAGGCGAGCGCCGCCACGCTTACCGACCTCGCCGAGTTATCCGATCCGGAAATCCGCGCGGCGCGATATCGTCTCGGAGCGGAAGGCTTCGCCGCTGGCGGCGCCCTCGCTTGGGCGAGGTCCGGCGCGGATACGAGCGACGAGCGCTGGCGTCGGGCGCTTCGACGTGGCCTTGATTGGACGCCACTGGAGTTCTCGCTGAGCGGCGATGACGTCAAACGCGCGGGCGTCGCGCCGGGCCCGGCGGTCGGGCGCGTTCTGCGTGCGGTGGAAGGCGATTGGATCGAAGCGGATTTTCCGGACGATCCGGCGTTCATTCAGGCGCGTCTGACTGCGCGGGCGGCGGAAGAGGCTTGAGCGCGGGTTTGCGTCCGAACAGTCCCGATAGCGACCAACTCATGGCCGCGGCGATGTCGGCGACCTGAGCTGAACGTTCGCTCTGAATTCGGCGCCGCTCTCGAAACGTTGGGGACAGCCCGCCAAGTCCGTCGCGCAGGGCGCGGGCGTAGGGCGCGCCTTCGCCAAGTGCGATCGCGCGGGCGAAAAAGGCGAGGGTCGCCAGCGCATGCGGAATAGTGAGCGCGGCGAACAGCCAGCCCGGCGTATCCCGGACGAAAACCCAGAACCGGTTGCGGACGCCATGATAGATGGAGAAGTCCGAGCGCGCGCCGGTGAGGCCGGAGCCTTCGTGAAGAACGCGCGCCTCGGCGACTTGCACGCATCGCCCGCCCTGAAGCCGGTGACGATACCCGAGATCCACGTCCTCGCCATAACAGAAGAACCGCTCTTCAAACCCGCCGAGCGCGTCGAAGCGCTCGCGTCGCCAGAGAGCGGCGGCGGCGCAGGGCGCAAAGGTCTCCATGTCTGCCTGCGAAGCGGTTGCGACAGGCGCGCCATAGCTGCCGCGGTAGTAAATTCCACTCGCATGGACGACATCGCCGGCGCCGTCGAGCCGCGTCGGATCGAGCGCGTCGATCTGCAGAGAGCCGAAAGCGTCAATGTCCGGATAGCGCTCGCTCGCGGCCAGCAACTGCTCCAGCCAATTCGGCTCGGCGTAAGCATCCGGGTTGAGGAGGGCGAGCCAGTCGCCTTTGGCGGCGCGCGCGGCGAGATTGTTTGCAGCGGCGAAGCCGAGATTGTCGCCCGGCTCCAGTACGGTGATGTTCAG
Organism: uncultured Caulobacterales bacterium; assembly: GCA_964342855.1. Taxonomy (GTDB): domain Bacteria; phylum Pseudomonadota; class Alphaproteobacteria; order Caulobacterales; family Parvularculaceae; genus JBCBJX01. The sequence goes on along the minus strand of CAYFIB010000023.1, from coordinate 21,806 downwards.
TCCACCCACCTCAGAGAGGGCTGCGAGGGTCGATCCGTCCGTTGACGCATTATCGACCAGCAGAACTTCGAAAGCGCGGAAGGTCTGGGCTCCCAGATGCGCGAGGCAACGCCGAAGTCGATCTCCGGCGTTGAAGTTTACGATGATGACGGAAACGCGCGGCTGGTCCATGGCGACTACCTAGACCGCGCCGCGCGCCTTTGGCGAGTTTGCGCCAGATCTCAGCGGATCGCGATCCGCACGCCGCCATAGACGCCGCGTCCGAGGGAGCGATAGCCGAAGACGTCTGCGTATTCTTCGTCGGTCAGGTTCTCGGCGCGCACATAGGCGACGACGCCGTTCGCGATGTCCGCTTCGACGCCCGCCCGTACGAGGAGATAGTGGTCGAGGGTGACGCGATAGACTGGGAAACCAGAGCCATCGAACGCGCCGAAGACATCGTCCGCCTGCTCGCCATTGTAGAGGAGGCCGAGGTTTCCTCTGACGCGGTCGAAACTGAGGACCGCGTCGAGGCTCGCCGAGTTCTCCGGGCGACGGGTTTCCTCGCGGCCGTCGGGGGCCTCGGCGTCGAGCCACGTGTAAGCGGCGTCGAGGGAGAGCGGGCCGAATGTCGCCGCAAGGCTCGTCTCCAGACCGCGCCGGTCGCTGCGTCCCGGTTGATTGACGGCGATCTGCTGGCCCGAGCCGGTGATCGTGGTGGCGATCTCGTCGTCGAGATCGGCCTCGAACCAGGTGACGTCGAACCGCACGACGCCCGCCTCAAACGTGACGCCTGCGTCAAAAGAGCGAGAGGTTTCCGGCGTCAACTCCGGGTTCGGCGCAAGCTGGTTCGAGAAGCCGAACAGCTCCGTAAAGGTCGGATTGATGATGCCGCTCCCGTAGGACCCGTGCAGGCGCACGTTTTCCGTCAGGAACGCCGCGAGCGTCGCTCGACCGGTCGTCGCATCTTCGAAGCGGTCGTTGAAATCATGACGCACGGCGCCCGACAGGAATACTCTGTCGTTCAGCGCGACCCGCTGTTCCAAAACGAGGCTCGTCTGTTGATCCTCGCGCGCGAACGTCGAGAAGCCCGCCGTTTCATAGCGAAGCTCTTCATGCTCCGCCGCGCCAGTGGTGACGAGATCGGCGCCGCCGAGCGACCAGCGCGCCGTTGATTGGTACACGGCCTTCAGTCGTTCGCCGTCGAGAACCGTCTCGCCGAACGCCGAAAGGAATACGTTGTCCGTATCTGAGTAGGCGAAGGAAGCTTCCTGAGACCAGGCGCCGTCGAGATGCTCCCCGATCAACGCCGCGCGCGCGTAAACGTCGTCCTGATGCGAGCGGTCGTTCGAGTCCTGCAGCACCGACAGCGGATCGACGTCGCCTGATGGCAGCAGGGTCGCGCCGAAGCCTTCCGCATCGGATTCAATATCGCTCGCGACATAGCGCGCTGAAGCGTCGACCGAGAACCCGCCGCCAAGGATTGCGCGCCCGCTCGCGCCCGCGGTCCAATTCGTGTAGCCGTCCGTTTCATCTCCAACGAGAGCGATATTGTCGCCCGCCGTCTCGAAGTAGGAGAGGGAGACGCGACCGGTCGCGCGTTCCGTGCCGCCGCCGACGCCGAACCCGGCGCGGCGGGTATCGAACGAACCGAATTCAGCTTCTGAATCGACCTGCAGCCCCGGTTCGCCGCGTTTCGTGCGGGTGGAGATGACGCCGCCGATCGCTTCGGAACCGTAGAGCGCCGATTGAGCGCCGCGGACGATCTCGATACGGTCGATATCGAAGGCTGGGAGAGTTTCGAAGCTGAACGCGCCGCCGTCGGTGACATCCCCGGCCTCGGCGCCGTCGAGGAAGACGAGGGTCTGGTTCGCTTCCGCCCCGCGAATGCGTACCTGCGCGAGACGACCGGGCGCGCCGGGCTGGTTTACCGCGACCCCCGGAACAGAGCGGAGCGCCTGTAGAGCGAACGTCTCGCCGCGGATCGCAAGGTCGGCCGCATCCAGAACGGACACGGCGGCGCCCAGTTCGTCGGCGGCGATCTCGGAACGCGTGCCGGTGACGATGATCGTCTCGTCCGGCCCGGCGGCGAGGGCGATGGATGGCGCGCACGCGAGCGCGGCGAGGGCGCATGAGCCCTGCGCGAAAGTTGAGTAAGCCATGGGTCTTCAAAGTTCTCCGTTCGGCCGCCGCAGCGGACCTGATGACAACGACACGTCGTCGCCGTCGCGGAAAACTCCGCCCTTCTCGCGTGATCCCGCACGCGAAGGAGGCGACATCGAACGGCAGGTCTCCTGGCTCCCGGCGCTTCAAAGAAGAGGCGCGCGCCTTCCCGGATTTCTCCAGTGGCGTGATGCGCGCCGTCGCCGGTTACAGTTGCGGGCACAGCCGCGGACTTGGTTTCTCGAAGGATCGAGACCCGCACCGCGTTCCCTATTCTCCCTCTCGCGAGGGCTCCGTTCCGAGATTATGGAAACATGCGTGGTGCGATGCGGCAAGCGAAATGGCCCCACAACGGCGCCGCACGTTTGACGACGCCGGGGCTCGCCCGCATAAGATTCACAAAATCAAACGTTTAGGGAGACGCCCATGTTGGGACTCATGATGGACCGCCCGCTGCTCATCAAGGACATCCTTGAGAACGCGGTGGCGAATTTTCCCGATCAGGAGATCGTGACGCGGACTGTCGAAGGTCCCATTCATCGGTACACCTATGCCGAAGCGAACGTCCGCATCCGGAAACTCGCCAACGCCTTGAAAGCCAACGGCGTCAAAAAAGGCGACCGCATCGGCGTCATCGGGTGGAACACCTTTCGCCAGTTCGAGCTCTATTACGCGCTCGCCGGCATCGGCGCGGTATGCCACACGATCAACCCGCGCCTCGGCCCGGAGAACGCGGGCTACGTGATCAACCACGCGGGCGACGAGTGGATCTTTTTCGACACGACCTTCACGCCGCTTATCGAAGCGCTCGCGCCGCATCTGAAGTCCGTCAAGAATTTCGTTTCGCTGACGGACAAAACGAGTATGCCGGACTTCTCAGCTGGCGAACTTCGTTCCTACGAGGACATGATCGCTGATGCGAGCGATGAGATTGTCTGGGAGATCTTCGACGAGAACACCGCCAGCGGGCTTTGCTACACCTCGGGCACGACGGGGGTGCCGAAAGGCGTTCTCTATTCGCATCGCTCGACGGTCCTACAGTCGTACGCGGCCAATTTGCCAACCTCGCTCAACATGCAAGTTGGTGATTGCGTCTTGCCGGTCGTGCCGATGTTCCACGTAAACGCATGGAACATCCCGTACGCCTGCCTGATGATTGGCGCCAAGATGGTCTTTCCGGGCCCCGCTTTGGATGGCGAAAGCCTCGCGACCCTGATGGAAGACGAAGAAGTCCAGTTTTCGCTCGGCGTGCCGACGGTCTGGCTGGGCCTTCTTCAATACCTCGACGGCGCCGGCAAAACCCTGAAGCACATGAAGAAGACGCTTGTCGGCGGATCGGCGCTGCCGGAGAAAATCGTCCGCGGCTTCAAGAAGCATGATGTCGAGGTCATTCAGGGCTGGGGCATGACAGAGATGTCGCCGCTCGGCACCACCATGTCGTTGACCCCGGCGGAACGGTCGTTGCCGGAAGATGAGCAGATCGCAATCACGTTAAAACAGGGGCGTGCGATTTTCGGTGTGGAGATGCGTCTCGTCGACGTTGACGGCCATGTGCTGCCCCATGACGGCGAGCACGAAGGCCACCTTCAGGTGCGCGGGCCGTGGATTGTGAAAGAGTATTATAATCACGACAAGGATATTCTGACGGTCGACGGCTGGTTTGACACAGGCGACGTCGCCACGATCGACCGCACCGGGATCATGCAGATCACCGATCGCGCGAAGGACGTCATCAAATCGGGCGGGGAGTGGGTCTCCTCGATCGACATCGAGAACGCCGCCATGTCCCATGAGGGCGTCGCGCAAGCCGCGGTTATCGCCGCGAAGCACCCGAAATGGGATGAGCGCCCGCTGCTCCTCGTCGTCCGTGCGGCGGGATCGAGCGTCACCGCCGATGAGGTGAAGGCCTATATCGCTGAGCGCCTGCCGAAAATCGCGTGGCCGGACGCGGTGGAGTTCATCGATGAGTTGCCGCTCGGCGCCACCGGCAAGGTGTTGAAGACGAAGTTACGCGAGCAGTTCAAGGACTATGAGCTGGCGTCTTAGAGGTCGTCTGATACGGAGTTATGAGAGCGCCACCGTCCTTCGTGACGGCGCTGCGCGCCTCCTCAGGATGAGGTCAGAATAATCTTCGTCCTGAGGAGCGGCCGCCCTTCAAGACGCCGTCTCACGGCGGCTCCTCAGGATGAAGAGGCCGCGTCACGAAGGACGGCGAGCAGCGCTTGAGCCGAACTCGGCGGATCACTCGCCTCCGCCATCATCCTCCGCGGGCGGCGGGGTTTCTTCGTCGGTCTTCTCCGGTTCGGCCGGCTCCGGCTCCTCCGTCTTTTTCTTCCGGTTAAGGAGAAGGTTCGCCGCCGCGCCCGCCACGGCCTCGGCGGTTTTGCCCTGGCCGCGGTTCGCTTCGCCGCCGACGGCTTTGTCCAGCAGACGATCGATCTGATTGGCGGCGGTGTCTTTCGCCGCCTGTTTCAGATCAACGCCGAAGGTCGGCTTCGAGAACGTGCCGCCGACTTTCAGCGGTACGGAGCGCTGGCCCTGCGCGGCGCCTTCGACCACGCGCTGATAGGCGGCTTTAAGGCCGATGTCCGTCGACTGCTTCGGCAGGTTCACCGTTCCCGCGCCGACGACAGAGAGGCGCTCTGCCTTCATGGCGATTTCCGACAGCGTGATGAGGCCGTCTTTCGCCGTGAACGCGCCGCCAAGGGCGGAGAACGTCGTTTGACGATCCGCGCCCGCCGCTGCCCGCAGCTCCGTCGCGTTCTGACGGTTGGTCTGGTCGATGAGCTGCAACGCTTCCGACGCCGCGCCGCCAAGATCGAAGCCGTGCACGGCGCCGTTATCGACGCGAAACGATCCGGTCCCGTTGAGCGAACGTACGAACGCCGCCTCGCTTGCGCCGCGCGCCGAAAGCGTCGCCGTCAAAGCGCCTGTCCCCGAAAGGCGGTCGAGCTTCATGACTTCCTTTGCGAACGCGTCCGCATCAAGACCTTCGAGGTTGGCGCGCACGTTGAGCGTCGGCGTCGCGCCGCGCGCGTCTAGGGCGACGTCGGCCGTTCCAGCACCGCTATAAAGTCCAAGATCAGTCAGGGTCGCCGTCAGGCGACCGTTGACGAGACTCGCCTTGAGAGCGCTGCGCTCGATGGTGAGATCCTCAAGCAGGATCGCGTCTGTCTTCGCCTGCAGTTCGAGGTCCGCCATCCGCAGAGCCGAGACGTCGATGGGCTCTTCGCTCCACGCGGGGAATTCGTTTGAGGCGGCGGCGTCGCTGTCCCCTGACGGTGTCGTGGCGGTGAGATAAGGACGCAGATCCAGATCACCGAGATCAGCGCGAACGGTCGCTTTAGGGCGATCGCCGGATAGGTCCATACGGACGAAGCCCGATCCAGCGATATCGTCAAAGGCGAATTTCGCGTTTTCAAAAGAAAAGAGCTTTCCGTCCGCGGAGAAGGCGCCTTCGAGCCGCGCCGGGCCGAAGCCGTTCGGCGCCTCGATGGGCGCGCCGGCGAACGCCGCGAGGTCGCGCACGCTCTTCGTTTCAAAAACGACGGTTCCCGACGCGGTCGCGCCTGCCTCAGCGAGGGTCGCTTTCGCAGCGCCGTTCAGCGTCGTCGCGCCAAGGGAGATATCGCCCTTGAGGCTCGTCGCCCGGCCGGCGATGAGATCGCGCGGCGTGTCCACCCTCACCGAGAGGTCGGCGTCCTCGCCGTCAAGAGTGAAGTCCGCCGTCAGATCAAACGGGGAGTCGAGACTCGCCAGGGTGAAAATGGCGTTGAGGCCTTCCACCCGCCGCGTCTGGCCGCTCGCGCCGTCGGCGAGCGACAACGCGCCATCGACAATGCGCACGTCGCCGAAGGAAACGTCGCCGAGCGCGTTGGCGTCCGGGGCGTCCTGCGGCGCGGAGGCTGGCGCGTCGGAGGACGGCGCTTCTGTCTCAAAGGTGAAATTGTTCGAGCCGTCCGCTTTCGTCTCCAGACGGATGTCCGGCTTCGTCAGGATGAACGCCTCAATCTCCACCTTGCGCGCGAGCAGGGGCCAGAGCGCGACGCGGATGTCGGCGGCTTCGATCCGCGCGAGATAGGGCTCGTTGTAGCCCTCAGCGTTGGCGATGGTGATGGGCCCCGTCTTCACGCTCGGCGTCGGCAGGATCGCGAGCTTCAGCTCTGGCTCCACATCCGCTTCGCGGCCAAGGGCGGCGCTCACCTGCTTCTCCACCTCGCGCTCCAGCGTTCCTGCCGGAATGAGCGACGGGCCGAAGATGACCGCGCCCGCAAGAAGCAGGACGAGGAGGCCGGCGAAGCCTGCAAGGACGAAGACAAGACGTTTCATGGCGGCGTTCCCCGCATCAGCTGTTCATCGGCAAGATGGTCCGCGAGTTTGGCGGCGCAATGGCGCCCGCCTCAGCGGCGCATTTTTCGCGCGGCCTCCGCGGCGGCCATCAGCTCTTCGGCGATCGCTTCGGCGTCCTCAGGGTCGAAATCGAGCGGCAGATCTACGTCTTCGCCGAAGACGTAGATGCGCACCATGCCTTGATCGGTCGGCCCGATCTGCAGGTCGGCGCCCGAATCGCTTGGATCGTTTAGGCCCATCTTAAGGTTATCTCCTCGGTGGCGCGGGGTTGGAACGTATTTCGAACAGATCGAAATTCCCGTTATCAATCAGCTGGTTGGCGATGCTTGTCATAAAGGAACAAAGCGCGTACATTCTGAATTCGTTGACTGGATCAGCGGCTATGACAGAACGGAGGCGGGCATGTCGGTGAGCGTGTTGAGAGTGGCGGGGTCCGAAGGAATGGACAAGAAAAAGGCGTTGGACGCAGCGATCGCGCAGATCGATCGGGCCTTCGGCAAGGGATCGGTCATGCGTCTCGGCGCGGACTCCAAGGTCGAGGTCGAGACGATTTCGTCGGGCTCGCTCAGCCTGGACATCGCCCTTGGCATCGGCGGGCTTCCCAAAGGCCGCATCATCGAAATTTATGGGCCGGAGAGCTCCGGTAAAACCACCCTCGCGCTGCATTGCGTGTCGGAGGCGCAGAAGTCCGGCGGCGTCGCGGCGTTCGTGGACGCCGAACACGCGCTCGACCCGGGTTACGCCAAGAAGCTCGGCGTCGATCTCGATGATCTCCTCATTTCGCAGCCGGATACGGGCGAACAAGCGCTGGAGATCGCCGATACCCTGGTGCGCTCGGGCGCCGTCGATGTTCTTGTCATCGACTCGGTCGCCGCGCTGACGCCGCGCGCCGAACTGGAAGGCGATATGGGCGACTCGCTGCCCGGCCTGCAGGCGCGCCTCATGAGCCAGGCGCTGCGCAAGCTCACGGGGTCGATCTCCAAATCCAACTGCATGGTCATCTTCATCAACCAGATCCGCATGAAGATCGGCGTCATGTTCGGGTCGCCGGAGACGACGACCGGCGGCAACGCGCTGAAGTTCTATTCCTCGGTGCGGCTCGATATCCGCCGCATCGGTTCGATCAAGAACCGCGACGAGATTGTCGGCAACCAGACCCGCGTGAAGGTCGTGAAGAACAAGATGGCGCCGCCGTTCAAGCAGGTGGAGTTCGACATCATGTACGGCGAGGGCGTCTCCAAGATGGGCGAGCTGGTCGACCTCGGCGTGCAAGCGGGGGTCGTGGAGAAATCGGGGGCTTGGTATTCCTATGACTCCACGCGTATCGGTCAGGGCCGCGAAAACGCCAAGCAGTTCCTAAGGGACAATCCAGACATGGCCGCGACCATCGAGAAAGCGATCCGCGCCAACGCCGGGCTTATCGCCGAGGAGATGCTCGTCGGGCCGGACGCTGAAGATGATGGCGAGGACGGCGAAGCGCTCGCTGGTTGAGGCGTCGCGGCGGGACCTCCGCCGCCGCTGGACAGCGGGGCGGGGCCGGTCGTAACACATCGCCCGACAAAGACTTGATACCGCGCTCCGAGCGATCCCATATCGCTCGGAGCTTTTTAATGGAACGAGGTCGCCCTGATGACGTCGCTGAACGACGCCCGCGCGCAGTTTCTGGAATTTTTCAAAGGCCGCGGCCACGAGGTCGTGCCATCCGCTCCGCTCGTCCCGCAGGGCGATGCGACGCTGCTTTTCGTCAACGCCGGCATGGTGCCTTTCAAGAACGTTTTTACCGGCGCCGAGACGCGCGATTACGTGCGCGCGACCAGCGCGCAGAAATGCGTGCGCGCCGGCGGCAAGCACAATGATCTTGATAATGTTGGGGTACACGGCCCGTCACCACACCTTCTTCGAAATGCTCGGCAACTTTTCCTTTGGCGACTATTTCAAGGAGGAAGCGATCGATGCGGCGTGGAATCTGGTCACCGGCGTCTACGGCCTGCCGGCGGAGAAGCTGAGCGTCACCGTCTATCATACGGACGATGAAGCGTTCGATCTCTGGCGCAAGATTTCCGGCCTGCCGGATGAGCGCATCATCCGCATCGCGACAAACGACAATTTCTGGTCCATGGGCGAGACGGGGCCGTGCGGTCCCTGTTCGGAGATCTTCTACGATCACGGCCCTGAAATCTGGGGCGGCCCGCCGGGCTCTCCGGAAGAAGACGGCGACCGGTTCATCGAGATCTGGAACCTCGTCTTCATGCAGCATGAAACGCTCGCTGGCGGCGAACGCATCGATCTGCCGAAACCTTCCATTGACACCGGCATGGGGCTGGAGCGCATGGCCGCCGTCCTGCAGGGCGTACATTCAAACTACGAGGTTGATCTCTTCAGAACGCTGATGGCGGCGTCCGAAGAAGCGACCGGGCGCAAGGCCGAAGGCGACGACGCCGCGGCGCACCGGGTGATCGCCGATCACCTGCGCTCCTCGGCGTTCCTGATTGCGGACGGCGTGTCGCCCTCCAATGAGGGGCGCGGCTATGTCCTTCGCCGCATCATGCGCCGGGCCATGCGCTACGCCCACGGCCTCGGCGCGCGCGACCCGCTGCTCGTGAAGCTTGCGCCGACCCTGATATCCGAGATGGGAGACGCGTATCCGGAGCTTCGTCGCGCGGAGGCGTTCATCGCGGAGACGCTCCGACAGGAAGAAGAGAAGTTTCAGGGGCTCCTCGACCGCGGGCTGAAGCTCCTCGACGATGAGCTGGAGGGCCTCGCCGACAATGCGGCGCTGCCGGGCGAGGCGGCGTTCCGCCTTTACGACACGTACGGATTTCCGCTCGATCTGACGCAGGACGCGCTCCGCCGCCTCGGTCGCGACGTCGACGTGGACGGCTTCGACGCCGCCATGGCGCGTCAGAAGGAAGCCGCGCGCGCGAGCTGGGCCGGGTCCGGAGAAACGGCCGACGAGCGCGTCTGGTTCGCCGTGAAGGAAGCAGCCGGCGAGACGCGGTTCCTCGGCTATGAACAGGATGCGGCTGAAGGCAAGCTCGTCGCCATCGTCGCTGGCGGCGAGGTGCGCGACCGGCTGGAGGAGGGGGCGAGCGCCGAACTCGTCTTCGCCGAGACGCCTTTCTACGCCGAAAGCGGCGGTCAGGTCGGCGATGCGGGCGCTATCGTTTTTGAAAACGGCGCGCGCTTCACGGTCACCGATGTCCAGAAACGCGCTGGCGGCGTCTTCGCTCATATCGGCCGCCTGGAGGCCGGCGGCGTCGCGCTTGGCGACAAGGCCGCGCTTGATGTCGATGTCGAGCGCCGGACGCGGACGCGGGCGAACCATTCAGCCACGCACCTTCTGCATGCGGCCCTTCGCGACGTGCTGGGCGATCATGTCGCTCAGAAAGGCTCGCAAGTCGGGCCGGACCGCCTGCGCTTCGACTTCGCGCATTCGAAACCGCTGACGCCCGATGAGACCCGCGAAATCGAGCGGCAGGTGAACGCCGTCATCCGTCAGAACACGCCGGTCTCCACCAGAGAGATGAGCTACGACGATGCGTTGAAAGCCGGCGCCATCGCGCTCTTCGGCGAGAAATACGGCGACGATGTCCGCGTGCTCGCCATGGGCGATCCGTTGGTTCTGGACGAGGCGCGTCCGGCCTATTCGGTCGAGCTTTGCGGCGGCACCCATGTCGGACGCACGGGCGATATCGCGCTTTTCGTCATCCTGTCAGAAGGCGCCGTCGGCTCCGGCGTGCGTCGCCTGGAAGCGCTGACGGGCGAAGCCGCGCGTCTGCACCTCGCCGCCGAAGCGGGGCGGGCGAAAGAGGCCGCAGACGCGCTGAAAACAACGCCTCAGGAACTTTCGGCGCGTCTCAGCGCGCTGCTCGACGAGCGCAAGGGTCTTGAGCGCGCGTTGGCCGAGGCGAAGAAGCAGCTCGCAACCGGCGGCGGCGGGGCGACGACGGACGCGCCGGAGGATGTCGGCGGCGTCGCGTTTCTCGGCAAGGTGCTGGAGGGCGTTGCGCCGAAGGATCTTCGGTCGGTAGCGGATGAGTTCAAGGCGCGCCTTAAATCCGGCGTTGTGGCGCTTGTCGGCGTCAATGAGGGCAAAGCCGCGCTCGTCGTGTCGGTGACGGATGATCTCACCGACCGCCTGTCCGCCGTTGAACTCGTTCGAGCCGGCGCCGAAGCTGTCGGCGGCAAGGGCGGCGGTGGCCGTCCGGCCATGGCGCAGGCCGGCGGACCGGACGGCGCCAAAGCCGCCGAGGCGGTTAGCGCGATCAAAGGTGTTCTGACCGCGCTGTGAGAGCTGAAGCTCTGACGTCAACCGCCGACGCGTGCGTCCATCCCTATCGGATGCGGCGTACGGAAACTCGCCGCCAACCGGTTCCAGACATTGATGGTTCCGATTGCGACGGTGAGTTTGACAAGATGGTCTTCGCCCAAGGCTTCTAGCGCGCTCTGGTAGTCAGCATCTGACGGCGCGCCGTCTGCGAGTCGCGTCACCGTTTCCGTCCATGACAGCGCGGCGCGTTCCGTTGGCGTGTAAAGCGGGCTCTCCCGCCATGCCGTCAGGAGATGCAGACGCTGCGGATCTTCTCCGTCGTCGAGCGCCTCTTTCGCATGCATGTCGATGCAGAACGCGCAGCCGTTGATCTGGGATGCGCGCAGTTTCACCAGATGCAGAAGTTTCGGCGACAGTCCGAACTCCCGAACGGCCAGTTCCAGTCCGAATACGGCGCGGTACGCGGAGGGGGCGACGGTGGCCGCGTTAATTCTCTCAGTCATGTTGGGTTCCTTCGAGGCTCAATAATATGGATAAAATATAACCAAGATAAAAAATGTCCATATTAATTCGGATATGAGTTGGTGATTTGCAGCGCCCCCGTCGCGCCGCGTGGGATGGAAGAGGAAGCAACGATGAAAATGTCCGAAGGCGTCGAGTGGGCGCTGCACTGCCTGTTGGTGATCGCGGCTCTGCCGGTCGGCGCGGCGTTGTCAGCGAAAGCGCTCGCCGAGTTTCACGGCGTGTCGGAGCCTTACCTCTCCAAGCATCTGAAAGCGCTCGCCAAAGCCGGTGTTCTGGTTTCGTCGCCAGGTCCGAAGGGGGGCTACAGGCTGGGTCGTGAGCCCGAGGATATCACCCTCCTTGAGGCCGTTCTTGCCGTTGAAGGGGGTCAGCCAGCGTTTCGGTGTAGTGAAATCCGGCAGCGCGGACCCGCGGCGCTTGGGCCGTCCGCTTATCGCGCACCCTGCCTTATCCACGTGACGATGTCGGAAGCGGAAAATGCCTGGCGGGAGAGCTTGGCGTCCGTCACCATCAGTCAATTGGCGGAACGTCTTCAAGCGACGATTGATCCGCGTTCGGTTCGCCGGATGAAAAGCTGGCTAGCTGAAAACCAGCGCGATTAGTTCTGCGCCAGCACGTTGAGAAACGCCTCCGCGAACAGCTCGACCTTTTTTGCGCCAACTCCGAAGACGCGCCCGAATTCGGCGCGGGACGAGGGCTTCGCCGCGACAAGCTCCATCAGGGTACGGTCGGAGAAGACAGTGTAGGCGGGCGCGTTGCGTTCCGCGGCGAGGTCGCGGCGGAGGGCTTTCAGGCGACGGAACAGCTCGGCGTCGGCGGCGTCCGCGAAGGCGGCGGGACCGGGCGCTACGCGAGCGGCCGTCTTTTTGGGTTCGGACGGTTTGCGCAGGCGCACCTTCTCTCCGGCTAGTATTTCTCGACCATATTCCGTTAGCTGAAGGCTGCCGTATTGATCGTCGATGCGCAGCGCGTCCATGGCATAGAGCTGGCGAAGGACAGAGCGCCATTCGCCATCAGGTCGGTTCGCGCCGGCGCCGAATTGCGGGAGGTCTTCGTGACCGGCGGTGCGCGTCTTGTCAGTCGATTTTCCGCGCAGGACTGAGGCGATATGCGATTGTCCGTATAATTCGCGGGTCTCTTCAATCAGGCCAAGGGCGAGCCGCGCCGTCTCTGAGCCGTCATAGGTTTCCGGCGGCGACAGGCAGGCGTCGCAGTTTCCGCAAGGTGCTGAGGGTTCGCCAAAATAGGCGAGCAGGGGGACGCGACGGCAGGTGATGCTTTCACAGAACGCGACCAGCGCATCGAGACGGCGGCGCTCCACGCGCTTCTGCTCTTCCGGCGCGGCGGTTTCATCGATCATCCGTCTACGGCTACGAAGGTCGTCAAGGCCGTAGAGCAGGGTGGCGCGCGCGGGCGCGCCGTCTCGCCCGGCGCGGCCGATTTCCTGATAATACGCTTCCAGCGTCGACGGCAGATTGAGGTGGAAGACGAAGCGGATGTCCGGCTTGTCGACGCCCATGCCGAACGCGATCGTCGCGGCGATGGTGATGTCGGGCTCAGAAAGGAACCGCTCCAGCCGCTCACGCCGCGTGTCGGGATCAAGCCCGGCATGGTACGCGAGCACGGTTCGTCCGGGGCCGGAGAGGCGATCTGCGACGTTTTCGCAGGATTTGCGCGAAAGGCAGTAGATGACGCCCTGTTCGCCGGGGTGTTCGTCGAGCAGTGCGGCGAGCCGCTTCATCGGCTCGCGCTTTTCCTCAACTTCAATGCGGATATTCGGCCGGTCGAAGCCGTGCACGAAAGTCGCCGCATCTTCACGCAATAGCCGCGCCGCGATATCGGCGCGGGTCGCCGCATCGGCCGTGGCGGTGAACGCGGCGATGGCGGCCTTCGGGAAGCGATCCTTCAGGCAGGCGAGAGCGAGGTATTCCGGACGGAAATCATGCCCCCATTGGCTCACGCAGTGCGCTTCGTCGACGACGAAACGAGAGACCGACAACCCGTCCAGGGCGGCGAGCATACGCTCTGTCGTCAGTCGCTCTGGCGACATGTAGAGAAGTTTGATCTCCCCCGCCTGCGCACGCCGCCAATCAGCGACATTCGCCTCACGCGGACGGCCGGAGTGAATGGCGCCGGCCGGCACGCCGAAATTGGCGAGGCCTGCGAGCTGGTTCTCCATCAACGCGATGAGGGGCGAGACAACGACCGTAAGCCCGGTCTCCATGGCCGCCGGCAGCTGGAAGCACAGGCTCTTGCCGGCGCCCGTCGGCATCACCGCGAGCACGTCGCGCCGGGCGAGGAGCGTGTCGACGACATCCTCCTGACCCGGACGGAAATCATCGAAACCGAAATAGGATTTGAGCGCCGCTGACTTGGTTTCAGCGCGCGTGATCGGAAGAGGCGCGGACATGGGGCGAACCTAACAGACTCGCCCCGTCCGCGCGTCCTCAAATCGGGGTCAATTGCGGATCGAAACGTCGCCGCCGGACGAGGTGTCGATATCGACGATTCGCGGGCCGCCATAGACCGTCACGTCGCCGCCGGAGGAGGCGTCAGCTTCGACTTCCTCGCTGGCGAAGACGATGGCGTCGGAGCCGGACGAGGCTTCGGCGCGCACGATGCGGCATTCAAGACCGCGCGCATGGGCGTCGGCGCCTGAGGAGACGTCGATTTCCGCTTCGCCGCAGCGACCGGAGACATCGGCGTCCGCGCCGGAGGAGACCTCCAGTTCGAACATGTCGCTGTCTATGCCTTTGGCGACGACATCCGCGCCCGAGGAGACGTCGAGACCGACGAGCGACGGAAGGGATATGCGCACGACGAACTCGTGCTCGCGCTTCCATCTGCGACGCTTCTTGCGGTCGACCTTCACCTTGAGGGTGTCGCCGGAGAGCTGAACAACCAGGTGGTCGAAGTCGCCTTCCTCGGTTTCCGCGACGATCGCAAAGTCGTCGCCGACTTCGATCACCACATCGACGCCGGCGGCGGCGGCGATGCGCGTGAAGCCGGTTTCGGAATAGGATTTTTCAGATGCGATGGCGGCGCCAGACAGAGCGACGACGCCAGCCGACAGGGCGTAGACAAACGGTTTCATGGGTGGACCTCCCGCTATTTGATGACGGAAGGGTGACGCTTGAAAGCGCCGCCGCGCAAGCGGTCCGTCGATCAACGGACCCGCCCGCGCGGCGAAACGCGTCAGAGTTCTTTCGACATCGCCGTTTCAAAGTTCGCGGCGACCTTGTCGAGGAAGCCGGAGGTCGACAGCCAAGACTGCTCCGCGCCGATAAGTAGGGCGAGGTCTTTCGTCATCGCGCCGGATTCCACGGTCTTGATGATCGTTTTCTCAAGCAGGTTCGCGAAGGCGATCAGCTTGTCGTTGCCGTCGAGCTTGCCGCGGTGGGCGAGGCCGCGCGTCCAGGCGTAGATGGACGCGATGGAGTTGGTGGAGGTCTCCTGACCTTTCTGGTGGTTGCGATAGTGGCGCGTGACGGTGCCGTGGGCGGCTTCGGCTTCCACCGTCTTGCCGTCCGGCGTCATCAGGACCGAGGTCATAAGGCCGAGCGAGCCGAAGCCCTGTGCGACGGTGTCGGACTGCACGTCGCCGTCATAGTTCTTACACGCCCACACATAGCCGCCGGACCATTTCAGGCAGGAGGCGACCATGTCGTCGATGAGGCGGTGTTCGTAGGTGCCGTTGAAAGCGGCGAACTGGTCTTTGAATTCCGTCTCCCAGATTTCCTGGAAAAGGTCTTTGAACCGACCATCGTATTTTTTCATGATGGTGTTCTTGGTCGACAGATAGACTGGGTACTTCCGCTGCAGGCCGTAGTTGAAGCAGGCGCGGGCGAAGTCGCGAATGGAATCGTCGAGATTGTACATCGCCATCGAGATGCCGGAGCCCGGCGCGTCGAAGACTTCGTATTCCTGGATCTCGCCGCTTTCGCCTTCCCATTTGATCGAGATCTTGCCCTTGCCCGGGAAGAGGAAGTCGGTCGCGCGGTATTGGTCGCCATAGGCGTGGCGGCCGATGATGATCGGCTGCGTCCAGCCCGGCACGAGCCGCGGCACGTTGGAGATGATGATCGGTTCGCGGAAGACGACGCCGCCGAGGATGTTGCGGATGGTGCCGTTCGGCGAACGCCACATCTGCTTGAGGTTGAACTCCTCAACGCGCGCTTCGTCCGGCGTGATGGTCGCGCACTTCACGCCGACGCCGTATTCCTTGATGGCGTTGGCTGCGTCGATGGTGATCTGGTCGTCGGTTTCGTCCCGCGCCTCGATGCCGAGGTCGTAATATTTCAGGTCGATGTCGAGATAGGGGTGGATGAGCTTTTCTTTGATCAGCGCCCAGATGATGCGGGTCATCTCGTCGCCGTCGAGCTCGACGACCGGATTGTCGACTTTGATTTTCGTCATGAGTGTCTTAGCCCTCGCGTCGATTATGGAAGGCGCGTTTCATCCCGTTCGACCGGTTGGAAGCCGCGCGCGCAAAGGCGCGCGGGCGCGCGCCATGGGGTGCGAGGCGGGCTATAGCACCGCCCATCCGGGTGCAAAAGGGCGCGCCGCGACAAGGCGGAAAGACCGACAATGACAGAGACCGGCCGACAGCCGATCGTGACGCTTATCGCTCCGCAAATGGGCGAAAATATCGGCGCGGCGGCGCGCGCCATGCTGAATTTCGAGCTTTCGGCCATGCGCATCGTCGCCCCGCGCGACGGATGGCCGAACGACGCGGCGGTGGCCAACTCCGCAGGGGCAGGGCGCGTGCTTGATGCGGCGCGCGTGTTCGAGGCGAGCGGCGACGCGCTCGCCGACGTTCAGTTCGCCGTTGCGACGACCGCGCGGAACCGTGAGCTGTCGCTTCCTGTGCTCTCGCCTGAAGAATCGGCGGCGGAGCTGAGCCGACGCTCGGCGGCGGGGGAACGAACGGCGATCCTTTTCGGCGGCGAGCGTGCGGGCCTTGCGACCGACGATGTCGCGCGCTGCGACGCCATCATGACCATCCCGGTCAACCCGGACTTCTCCTCCCTCAATCTCGGGCAGGCCGTGCTGGTCTTCGCCTATGAATGGGGAAAGGCGGCGGCCCTTGAGCCGGTCTTCGAAAGCCGACTGGCGGATCGCTGGCCCACGGAGAAGCAGGACCTGGAGCGCCTGTTCGAGCATCTCGAAGGCGAACTGGAGCGCGCCGGCTATTTCCACCCGCCGGAAAAGCGCGAGGTGATGGCGCGCAATATTCGCTCCGCGCTCACGCGCGCCGGGCTGACAGCCCAGGAGACCCAAACCCTCCGCGGCGTCGTGAAGGCGTTGGCGCTGGGGCGGGGGAGGGCGCGTGTCGCGAGGGACTAGGCGCGCTGCAACGCGGTAGAATTTTCGACAATTTCACATGAAACTAATGTGGTAGGCAGCAAAATAGATTGCACGCACGTAAGATACGCAAGGATGTGGCGCATCCAGCACAGTGCTTGGCTGATCACGCCAATGTTAACCGGAATTCCTGCCAAAACTGAGCTGCTGCATTGCAGCGAGCCCGTAATCGAAGTGTCATGATTGCTGCGGAAGCGAAGAGAGCTCGATAGGGCCGATGCTTTCGGAAACAGCGGCATCAAGCGGTATGAAAGGCTGAGGGTCATGACATTCAAAAACTGGGGCGTCGCACGCGGGTTCGCGGGCGCGGCGAGCATTCTGGCATTGGCGGTTGCAGCGCCGGCCTGGGCGCAGGACGCGGAAACGGACGACGGCGCCGACGATCTGATCATCGTTACCGGCTCGCGGATCGCGACGGACAGCAATCTTTCAGCCGCCAGCCCGGTTCAATCAATTTCCGGGAGCGACATAACAACCTCCGGCCAGTTAGATATCACCACGTTGCTGCGTGAGACGCCCGCGCTTCAGGGATCGCTGCCCGGAAGTTTTTCGGCTTTTAATAATGCTGGGACGGATGATTCCGATCTTGGCATCGGGTTCTTGAATCTCCGCAGCTTAGGTATCAGAAGAACTCTGGTGCTTGAGAATGGGCGCCGACATGTAGCTGGAACCAGCGGGCAGGCGGCCGTCGATGTAAACACGATCTCGTCGGCCTTACTCGGTCGCGTTGAGATTCTGACCGGCGGTGCATCTTCGATTTACGGCGCTGACGCCGTGACGGGCGTTGTCAACTTTATCACGCGCGACGGAGCCACTTTCGACGGTCTGGAGACCCGGATTCAGGCCGGGATCTCAGATGACAGCGACGCTGAGGAGTTGGTTGTCGCCATCGCGAACGGGTGGACGTTTGATGACGGTCGTGGAGACG
Organism: uncultured Caulobacterales bacterium; assembly: GCA_964342855.1. Classification (GTDB taxonomy): domain Bacteria; phylum Pseudomonadota; class Alphaproteobacteria; order Caulobacterales; family Parvularculaceae; genus JBCBJX01. The sequence goes on along the minus strand of CAYFIB010000023.1, from coordinate 4,227 downwards.
CTGTTTTCGCTATCGAGTACACAACGACGGAGCCGGTATTAGCAGGTGATCGGGACTTCGCAGGATCGGGCTTATTCAGCCGGGTGCAGAATACGCCGGACCTCGCCGCCGCTCTAGGGATCGATCCCGGTTTTTCGAACACGTTCGTCCCCAATCTAACCCTTCCGATTTCCAGCCGTTTCGGCATCATCGCGCTTGGCGACGGTGGGGCGAGCGCATTCGTGGAATCCGCGTTTAATGGGGGGCAGGTCGGGTGCGATACATTGGGCGCCGCTGCAATACCAACCTGTCAGGTTTTTGATAACGGCGTTTTGCGCCCCTATGTGCCGGGAAACTTTTTCATCGGGCCGTTTGAGGCGATCGGCGGCGACGCTATCGCCGCAAATCCTGATAACGAACTGATACTGCCCGATCAAAACCGTGTGTCAATTAATTTCAATACGTCTTATGCGCTTAATGACTATGCGGATTTTTTTGCTGAAACGAAGTTCGCGTACACTGACACCCGCGATACAGGTCAGGTGAACGGCTTCAATGACGATATTCCCATCGCGCTGGACAACCCGTTCATACCGGCCGAACTCCAAGCTCAAATCGCCACGCTTCGGGGTGAGGGACTAGACCCGCAGATCGTCATTTCGCGCGACACGCTCGACACCTTGGCGCTGCCGAATCCGAGATCTGAGCGTTACACGTTCCGGATTGTCGGCGGGGTTAAAGGTGAGCTTCCGTTCGGCCTCGATTACGAAGTCTCATACAACTACGGTCGTACCGATGCGCGTACGACTACTGAGAATACCCGGATCGAAGACCGATTTTTCGCCGGGATCGACGCTGTTCGCGCGCCATCCGGGGAGATCGTTTGCCGTTCCGACATCGATCCGAACGCTGTTCCGGGCGCTCCAGACTTTCCGTCTACGGACACGACGATCAAAACGTTCGTACCTGGCGACGGACAATGCGTTCCGATCAATATTTTTGGCGAGAACGCCATTACAGCGGAGGCGGCCGCATTTGCGTTCTTGCCTACGACGCAAACGACTGTTCTGACGCAGGAAGTGTTCCTAGCGACCCTCGCGGGCGACACTTCGGCGTTTTTCGAGCTTCCGGCGGGACCGATCGGCTTCGCGCTCGGGTTTGAGAATCGTAAGGAACAGAGCGACTTTACCCCTGACGGACTTGTTCAGTCTGGCCTTACGTTCGGATCGAACAACTCCGGTCCCACGTTCCCTGCGGGCGGCGAATACGAAGTGTCGGAAGCCTTCGTCGAAGGTAATGTCCCGCTTCTTTCGGACCTTCCTTTAGTGAAGTATCTTGAGTTCAAGGGGTCGGCGCGTTGGTCAAACTACACAACCATTGGCACGACAACCGCCTCCGCCCTCGGGTTCCGGTATTTGCCGGTTGAAAGCCTTACGCTCCGGGGCACTGTTTCTACTTCGGTTCGTGCGCCGAATATCAGCGAACTGTTTTCGCCGCTGCAGCCTGATGCGATCGGCGCGACGGAAGACCCATGTAACCCCAACCTTATCAACTCCGGGTCTGAATTCCGTGAGCAAAACTGCCTACTGTTCGTTGCGCCAGGCTTCTTGTCAACGAACTTCAACTCAGCGTTTGTTCCCGGGCTTTCTGGCGGGAATCCAAACCTTTCAGAGGAAGAGGCCGATACCTTTACTGTGGGGGCTGTTTACCGACCAAACGGCGACTTTGGCGGCCTTCTCGACGGCCTGACTGTGGTCGTCGACTACTACAGTATTGAGATTAAAGGGCTGATCGACACGCTTGACCCGTTCGATATCGCCTCGAATTGCGTTGACCTGCCGTCGATCAATAACCAGTTCTGCGATCAAATCTTCCGTGATCCGACCGATGGCTTCATCACTGGTTTCGTCGCAGGTGAAATCAACCTTGGCGCAGTTGAAACGGCGGGCGTGGACTGGAGCGTCACCTATGAATTCGATGTGCCGTCGTTTATCAGCTCGGTTGATCTTGGAGAACTGCGTCTCAGCGCTGTCGGCACGCGGTTTTTGAAGTATGACGAATTCCCGGATCCGGCGGATCTGTCGGACGTTGATGATCGTCTCGGCGAATTCGGGCTTCCGACTTGGATCATGAACTTCGGCGCCGATTGGTATCTTGGAGACCTCGTTCTGGGCTGGAGCGGGCGCTATGAAACGTCTCAGCTGCTTCCTGGAATTGAAAATGAGGACCTGGTCACGGACCCGACCTTCTCAAACCTGACAGATACAGGCAGCGGGTTCGTCCACGATATTTCAGCGCAGTACCAGTTCGGCGAATCGCTGAGCATCTACGGCGGCGTGAACAACTTGCTGGAGGTTGAGCCTTATCTCGGAACGCTTTCACGACCGGCGGGGCCGCGGGGACGTTTCTTCTACGTCGGCGTTCAGAAAACATTCTGATCGCTTCGTCGCCTTCCGACCGGCCCGCGCTTCTGCGCGGGCCATTTCTTGACCTCTGCGGCGCGGGCGTGTATCGCCCGCGCTTCTTTATACGGGTTCGCGCGAGAACCGCCGTTGAGATCGCGTCGGCATCGGGCCGGCGCCGGGCCGCGCAGATGGAAGGAACGCCGCTTCACCCTCGATTGAGGGTCGGCGTCTATGAATTCATGTCAAAACGCATTTCCGCGAAATACAAGCTCGACCGCCGGGTTGGCGAGAACGTCTGGGGCCGCCCGAAATCGCCGTTCAACAAGCGCGATTACAAGCCGGGCATGCACGGCCAGGCCCGCAAGGGCAAACTGTCGGACTTCGGTCTGCAGCTCATGGCGAAGCAGAAGCTCAAGGGCTATTACGGTTCGATCACCGAGAAGCAGTTCCGCCGCATCTTCACCGAAGCCGCCCGCCGCAAGGGCAACACCGCGGAGAACCTCATCGGTCTTCTCGAGTGCCGTCTCGACGCGCTGGTCTACCGCGCCAAATTCGTGCCGACGATCTTCGCGGCGCGTCAGTTCGTGAACCACGGCCATGTGAAGGTGAACGGCGTGCGGACGAACATTCCGTCCTACCGTCTGCGTCCGGGCGATGTCGTCGAAATCCGCGACCGCTCCAAGAACATGGCGTTGGTTCTCGAGGCGCTGCAGCTCGCTGAGCGCGACATCCCGGACTATGTCGAGGTCGATCCGAAAGCGATGACGGCGAGCCTTCTGCGCATCCCGGAATTCGCCGAGGTGCCGTATCCGTGCACCATGGAACCGAACCTCGTCGTCGAATTCTACTCGTCCTGATCGGACGCCGGGCGCGGGGCGGGGACCGATGATGTCCGAAACGCCCGCCCGCGCCTTTTTGCTGGGCGCGCAGAAGAGCGGCACGACGACCCTCGCCGAGCTGCTCGCCCGCCATCCGGACATCGCGGTCTCCGAACCGAAAGAGCCGCAATACTACTGGACGCAATACGCCAAGGGCCGGGGCTGGTTCGACGCCTGTTTCCCCGCCATCGGCGACGTCCAGCTCGACGCCTCCACCAGCTACACCATGGCGCACCCGGAGCATCTGGATGGCCGCGAGACATGGCCGGTGCCGGCGCGTCTGCACGCCGATTTCCCCGAAGCGCGCTTTCTCTACATCGTGCGCGACCCCGCCGCACGGGCGATCTCGGCCTATTGGCATGAGGCGCGCGCGGGACGCGAGGCGCGTGACATCGACGAAGCTATCTCCGAAGACAGCCAGTATGTCGCGACGAGCCGCTACGCCGCTCAGATCGGCGAATTTCTGAAACTCTTCCCGCGCGAGCGGTTCTTCTTCATTCCGTTTGCGGACCTGAAGACGCGCGGCGTGGAGACGGCGCGCGCCGCGGCGGCCCATCTCGGCGTCGATCCGGATCGGCTGGAGGACGAACCGACGCGCGCGGCGAACTCATCCTATCAGTTCTCCGCAGCCGGACGGTTGGCGCGCGCGGCTCTCGGCGGAGAAGCGGGCATGCAGAAAGTCGCGGCGTTCGCGAAGCGCGTGTTGCCGGGCTCCGTGCAGTCGATGGTCAAATCCGCCCTGACGGAGCCGACGCCAAAGGCTTCCGACGCGCTCATCGAGCGCCTGCGCAGCTGGCTGAAGGACGACGCCGACGCATTCGCCGACATCGCCGGTTTTCAGGTGATGGAGTAGGGGGCTTCAGGCCGCCGTCAGCGCGACGCCGTTGTCGGTGAAGTACGTCTTCAACTCACCCTGCTCGAACATCTCTTTGATGATGTCGCAGCCGCCGACAAATTCGCCTTTC
>CAYFIB010000022.1:0-52707 GCA_964342855.1 uncultured Caulobacterales bacterium | reverse complement strand
TGAAGATACTGAAACGGGCCAACCCGCTTCTTCTTCGGTGCCGCATTTCCGGACTTGCCGGACAGGGCTTTATCGTTTCCGTTTCGCGTCATTCGCTTTATCTGGCCCTTGAGAGCCACCATTTCAATCGCCGGTCGGCGTCAATACTGTTCGGAGGCGATGGCAGGGGCGGAGGGACTCGAACCCCCGACCCTCGGTTTTGGAGACCGATGCTCTACCAACTGAGCTACACCCCTAGGCGGGACGGCTTCGATACCCGAAGCGACCGGCCGGCGCAACGCGAAGGGCGGGCTTTAGTCGTCGTTGCACCCGCCGAAATACATCGCCCACGGCCCGCCGCGGCTTTCGCTCGCGCACGCCTCGCCCGTCGACGCCTGGAGCGCGCCGAAAGCGAGGACCGCAGCCGCCACCATGGTGAAGAACGCTGCCGCTGCAACTTTGCCCATGAGGTTTCTCCTTGGCCGTTCGAGACGCCGTTAACGCTTCTTGCCGATTCGGATATCGGCGTTTCCAGAGGTCCGCAACGATCCCTCATAGGACCCGATACTGATATCGCCTGACCCGGCGACGGAAATGTGCGGGTTCACCGCGACCCCGCCGAAGCGGAAATCGCCCGAACCGGAAATTGAGACTTTCAGGTCTTCGGCGCGCCCATCCTTGATGATGACGTCGCCCGAACCGGCGATGGAGGCTTTGGTCGGCCCGTTCACTTCTTTCGCTTCAATGCGGCCGGAGCCGGAAATGGAGCCCTTGAAGCCGCCCGTGATCGCGCCTGTTTTCACCGCGCCTGAACCGGAAACCGAAAGATCCGCGTCGCCGCCGACCGCGCCGGCGTCCAGATCGCCGGAGCCGGAGACGGAGCCGTCGAAATCCCCGGCGATGTCGCCGAGGTCAAAATCGCCGGAGCCCGAGACGCCGACATAGGCGCTCTCAACGTCGCCGATGGAGCCGAAAATCTGACCGCGCGCCTTGAAGTCTCCCCCGAGATCGCCGCCTTCGAGTTTCACCGCGACGTCGTCCAGCTCAATATCCGTACCCGGCGCGACAACGAGGGTGATGGTGGGAAACTCATCCAGCATGCTCTCGAATGAGCGCCACCATTTGCGATCGCGACTGCGGGTTTCGCCTTCGATGCGCAGCGCCCCATCGTCGATGCGGTACTCGACCTCGTGCTCCTCATTCCCCTGCGCGATGGCGATCGAGCCTGCGCCCTCCCGAACGGTGATGAGCACCGTTCCGGTGAAGTCTTCAATCTCCACGCGCTCGGCGCGGAAGGTTTCCTGAGACAAGGCGGCGGCCGGAGCCAGAACGAGCGCGAAACCGGCGAGAGCGGCGATGCGTGACATAAGAATTCCTCTGGTTTTCGTCGCAAACCTACGCCGGACATCGGTCCTCGCCAATGCAGCTCGCGGCGAGCCGTTCAGCCCGCTCGACGAGCCGACGAGGAGCGCACCAGCGCCCAACTTTTGCAAATCAGCAGAAAATTGCTTGTTTGGTAACCTTGTTTGGCGTTATCCTCTCCAAGAATTGGAGAAACGACGCACGATGTCGCCATCGACCTACCATCCGGCCGCTAAACGGCCCTGCGCTCCGGCGCTCCTCCTCCTTATCGGCGGGGCTCGCTGACGACGGTCGCAGGTCCGTCGCTTCGTCGAGCCCCGAGCCCCTTCCAAGGGGCTTTTTTTGCGCCCGACGAACCCGAAACAGCGACCAGATCCGAAAGCGGCCCTCCATGACCTCCGTCAAATCGACCTCCGACAAAGTTTTCATTTTCGACACCACCCTGCGCGACGGCGAGCAAGCGCCCGGCTTCTCGATGGACGTCGACCAGAAGGTGCGCCTCGCCAAAGGGCTTGCGCGGCTGAAAGTCGACATCATCGAAGCTGGCTTCCCGGTCGCCTCGCCCGGCGATTTCGAAGCGGTGAACCGCATCGCCCGGGAAATCGAAGGCCCGACAATCTGCGGCCTCTCGCGCGCCAACCCGCGCGATATCGAGACGACGGCCGAAGCGATCAAACCCGCCGCCAGGCAGCGCATCCACACTTTCATCGCGACGAGCCCCATCCACCGCGAGCACAAGCTGCGCATGGACCGGGCGGAAGTCGTGAAACGGGTGAAGCACGCGGTAGAGACCGCCGCCGGGCTTGCGCCCGATGTCGAGTTCTCCGCCGAGGACGCCCTGCGGACCGAGCGGGACTATCTCGCCGAGGTCGTCGCCGTCGCCATCGAAGCGGGCGCGCGAACGATCAATCTGCCGGACACGGTGGGCTATTCGACGCCGGAGGAGATTTTTGACGTCTTTTCCGCGGTCATCGCCGCCGCGCCGAAAGGGGGCGAGGTTGTTTTCTCCGCCCACTGCCATAACGATCTCGGCCTCGCCGTCGCCAACTCCCTCGCCGCCGTGCGCGCGGGCGCTCGTCAGATCGAGTGCACCATCAATGGTATCGGCGAGCGCGCGGGCAACAGCGCGTTAGAGGAGATCGTCATGGCGCTGCGCACGCGCCCGGACCTCTTCAACGGCGTCGACACGGGCATCGTCGCGAAAGAGCTCTACCCGACGAGCCGCATTCTGGAGAGCGTCACGGGCCAGTTCGCCCCGCGCAACAAGGCGGTCATCGGCGCTAATGCGTTCGCCCATGAGAGTGGCATCCATCAGGACGGCGTCCTGAAGAATGCGGAGACCTATGAGATCATCCGCCCGGAAACCGTCGGCGCCCCGACTGGGACCATCGTGCTCGGCAAGCACTCCGGCCGCGCCGCCCTCGCCGACCGCGCCATGGCCATGGGCCACCAGCTCGCGGGAGAGCGTCTCGACGAAGTGTTCGAGGCCTTCAAGGATCTCGCCGACCGCAAGATGGTCGTCACCGACGACGATCTGAAATCGATCATCCTCGACGACGAGATGGCGACCGAAGGCCCGTGGTCCCTCGCCTCCCTGCAGGCGAGCGCGACGGGCGAAGATGATGTCGCGACCGCGACCATCGTCCTCCAGCACATGGACGGGTCGCGGCGCACGGAAATCTTCGCCGGCAACGGGCCGATGCACGCGACCTTCGGGGCTATCAAGAAGGCGACCGGCGTCGATCCGCGGCTTGTTGATTTCTCCATCCGCTCGGTCGGCGCAGGCTCGGACGCGCAGGGCTGGGCGGACGTGCGCCTGAAAGCCGAAGGCCGCTCGGTCCACGGTATGGGCGTCGACACCGATATTCTCATCGCCGGCGCCAAGGCGTATCTCGACGCCCTGAACCGTATCCTGCGCGCCAAAGCCGCCGCACCCTCCGCCACCGACGCCGCCTGACGCGCCGACGACCCGACAGGAATAAATCCATGACCAACAAGATCCTCGTTCTCGCCGGCGACGGCGTCGGCCCGGAAGTCACCACGTGCGCGCTCGCGGTCCTTGATCGCGCCTCATCGGCCTTCGGCTTTTCGTGCGAGGTGGAAGAAGCGCTGATCGGCGGCGCCGCCGTCGACGCCGCGCAGGACCCATTGCCCGCGGACGTGCGTAAACTGGCGCAGGCCTCGGACGGCGTTCTCCTCGGCGCGGTCGGCGGCCCCAAATGGGATATGGCGCCCCCGGCGCTGCGCCCGGAGCGCGGCCTTCTGGAACTCCGCGCCGCCCTCGGCGTGTTCGCGAACCTGCGGCCTGTCCGTCCGGCGCCGGTCGCGCTTCCCGGCTCGCCCTTCAAGCCGGAGCGCCTGAAAGGCGTCGATATTCTTTTCGTCCGGGAGCTGACGGGCGGGATCTACTTCGGTGAGAAATCCGAGATGGAGCGTCAGGCGAGCGATCTGTGCGTTTACGAGCGCTCCGAAATCGAGCGCGTCGCGCGCATCGCGGGGGAGCGAGCCCGCGCGCGGTCGGGACGCGTCATGCAGGTCGACAAGCAGAACGTCCTCGCCACCAGCCGTCTGTGGCGGCGCACGACGGATGAAGTTTTCCACGACGATTTCAAGGACGTGGAGCTCTCCCACATGCTTGTGGACGCGATGGCGATGGCCCTCATCATGCGGCCGCAGGACTTCGACGTCGTCCTAACCGAGAACATGTTCGGCGATATCCTGACCGACGAGGCGGCGACGCTTGCTGGCTCAATCGGGCTTCTGCCGTCCGCTTCCGTCGGGGCGGAGGGGCCGGGCCTCTACGAACCAATCCACGGCTCCGCGCCGGACATCGCCGGACGCAACGCCGCGAACCCGGTCGGCGCCATCCGCTCCCTCGCCATGCTCCTGGAAATGAGCCTCAGCCAGATCGAAGCGGCGCGCGCAGTCGACGACGCGGTGGAAGGCGCTCTCGCTGCGGGCGTCGCGACGGCCGATCTCGGCGGCGATGCGACGTCTGACGACATGACCCGCGCCATTATCGAGCGGATCAATCCGTGAGCGGTCCGAAAACGCTTTATGAGAAGCTCTATGACGCTCACATCGTCGCCCGCCGTGGCGACAAGGCGGCTCTTCTCTATATCGACCGCCATCTTGTCCATGAGGTGACGAGCCCGCAGGCTTTCGAAGGACTTCGCGCCGCCGGGCGCCGCGTACGCCGGACCGACGCGACCCTCGCCGTGCTCGACCACAACGTACCGACTACGGATCGCTCGCAGCCGATCACGGACCCCCTGTCGCGGGCGCAGGTGGAGGCGCTGGAAGCAAACTGCGCCGAGTTCGGCCTGACGCTCTATGACATGCGGGACGAACGGCAGGGCATTGTCCACGTGGTCGGCCCTGAACAGGGCTTCACCCAGCCGGGCCTCACCATGGTCTGCGGCGACAGCCACACCTCCACCCACGGCGCCTTCGGCGCCCTCGCTTTCGGCATCGGCACCTCCGACGTCGAACACGTGCTCGCGACGCAGACGCTCGTCGTCCAGCGCGCCGAGCCCATGCGCGTCACCGTGGACGGAACCTTGTCCGAACACGTGACGGCGAAGGACCTCGCTCTCTCCATCATCGCCCATATCGGCGCGGGCGGCGGCGCGGGCGCGGTCATCGAATTCGCCGGCGAAGCGGTGCGCGGACTTTCCATGGAAGGCCGCATGACGCTCTGCAACATGTCCATCGAGGCGGGCGCGCGCGCCGGCCTCGTCGCGCCGGACGAAACAACGTTCGCCTACATGGAAGGCCGCCCTTTCGCGCCGAAAGGCGCCGACCGGGACGCGGCGCTCGCCTATTGGCGGACGCTGCAGACCGATGACGGCGCGGTTTTCGCGCGTGAGGCTCATCTGCGCGCCGAAGACGTCGCGCCGACGGTGACCTGGGGCACGAGCCCCGATCAGGCGGGACCCGTCACCGGCCGTGTTCCGGACGACGCCTCCACCGTCGAAGCGCTCGACTATATGGGCCTTGAACCCGGCGCGCCGCTGGAGAGCGTCGCCATCGACCGCGCCTTTATCGGCTCGTGCACCAACGCCCGCATTGAAGACCTGCGCGCCGCCGCCGCTGTCGTCCGGGGTCGGAAGAAAGCCGAGAGCGTGAAACAGGTGCTGATCGTGCCGGGCTCCGGCCTCGTGAAGGCTCAGGCTGAAGCTGAGGGGCTCGACATCGTCTTCAAGGAGGCGGGCTTCGAATGGCGCGAGCCGGGATGCTCCATGTGCCTCGCCATGAACCCGGACAAGACGCCGCCGGGCGAACGTTGCGCCTCGACCTCGAACCGCAACTTCAAGGGCCGTCAGGGCCCTGGCGCGCGCACGCACCTCATGTCGCCCGCCATGGCCGCCGCCGCCGCGGTCACCGGCCATCTGACGGACGTCCGCAAGCTGATGGAGGGCGCGGAATGAAGAAGATCGAGCGCATCGCCTCTCCCGCCACCGTCTTCCGCCGCCCGAATGTCGACACGGACGTCATCATCCCCGCGCGGCATCTGAAAACGCTGACCCGCGACGGTCTCGGCCCGGTCTGTTTCGAAGGCGAGCGCTATGACGCCGAGGGGCGCGTGCGCAATGACAGCCCCTTCGAGCGGGCCGCGCGCGGCGAGCACCGCATTCTCCTCGCCGGTCCGAATTTCGGCTGCGGCTCCTCCCGCGAGCACGCGGTCTGGGCGCTCATGGCGCTCGGCTTTGAGGCCGTGATCGCGCCGTCCTTCGCCGACATATTTTCGGACAATTCGGTCCGGAATGGATTGCTGCTCGCGACCGTCTCCCCTGAGGACTGGGCCCGCCTCGCCGACGCCGCCGAAGCGGGCGCGACCATCGCCATCAACCTGCCGACGCAGGAGATCACGGCGGGCGCCGTCACCGCCCGCTTCGCCATCGAGGAAGAACGCAAACGTCGGCTTATCGAGGGCCTCGACGCCATCGCCGAGACGCTGGCCGACGAGGCGATGATCGCAGAGTTTGAGGCGCGCGATCGCGAGGCCCGGCCCTGGTTGGTTGGGTAGGCTTCGATACTATGCCACCCGCTCACCCCCGCGCAGGCGGGGGTCTCAGGCGACGTGCGCTGAACTCAGCTTAGCTTGGATATCTCTAGATCCCCGCCTTCGCGGGGATGAGCGGGATACGGGGGTTCGAACGCCCTACCCGCTGAGCCGCACCGCGCCCGCAATAAAGCTCCAGAGCTGATCGGCGAAGCGGGATTTTTCCGGCGGCGGCGTGCTTGAGAGCGCCATGGCCGCCGCCTGCCTTACGCCGCCGATGATCGCCGCGCCCGCGACGGCGGGGTCAAGATCAGCCGGGATATGCCCCGCCCGCTGGCCGTTGGCGATGTTCTCCGCCGACAGAGCGATCATGTCCCGCTGGCGCGCGACGTCCGCCGCGACGACCTCGGACGTTCCCGCCATGCGCCCGAAAATCACCGGCGCGAACGGGTCCGCATAAAGAAAATCGACGATCGCCTGCAAACGTCGACGCTCGCGCAAAGGCCACGCTTCCGCGCCGTCCATGCGCTGGTTCGCGACGGCGTCGTAGCGATCGTAAAACTCATTAATGAGCGTCGCGAGCAGCCCCGCTTTCGAGGCGAAGTAATGATACGCGAGCCCGGTCGAGACGCCCGCGCGCTTCGCGACGTCGCTCATCTCGATGGCGCCGTCGTTCTCCAGAAGCGCCGCCTCCGCCGCCTCCAGAATACGCCGCCGCGCATCGGCGCCTTTCGCCGTTCTCGCCGCCACCGAAGCCCCTTTCAGACACGCTTGACTTCAGTCGCTTCTAATGTTGAATTGAATTCAATTCAAGAAAAACATCAACCGGGATGGGAGAACGTCATGGCGGCTACGGCGGAGAAACTGGACACCCTCGGAAGCCTCGATTTCGGCGACGGAGATCTTACGCGCTGGCTCGGCGACCGGACCTTCGAGGACTGGCGCGCCGAATATGAGCGCGAGGGCTTCGTCCGCATTCCAAACGTTTTGAGCGCCTCAGAAGTCGCCGCGATCAAGGACGCGCTGCAGCCCTATTTCGACCAGAACCTGCGCGGACGGAACGATTTCGAAGGCGTCGCGACCAACCGCGTCTACGCCCTCCTTGCGAAGCACCGGATCTTCGCCGATCTCGCGACCCACCCCCTGGCGATGGCGTTCGTCAACGCCGATCTCGGGCCGAGCGCGCTTCTGTCGGCGTGCCTCGCCATCAACATTCACCCGGGCGAAAGCGTGCAGCCCTGGCACTATGACGACAGCCATATCGAACTGCCGCTGCCGCGCCCGTCCGCCGGCGTTTCAGTCTTCTGGGCGATCGACGAAACGACGGAGACGAACGGCGCGACGGAGGTGATCCCCCGCAGCCATCTGTGGACGGCGGACGACGCCTACGACGCGCTTCAGGACGTCGATTTCACGACCCGCAAGGACGCCGCCGCGCCGGATACCGATCTCGACCCCGCTGCGCACCCGGACGCCATCAAGGCGACCCTGCCCGCGGGCTCCGTCATGATCGCCAAGGGCACGCTCACCCATCGCGGCGGCGCGAACCGCTCGGACGGTTCGCGCCTCGTCATCACGCCGCAATACTGCGCGGGCTGGGCGCGGACGCTTGAGAACATGTCCCTCGCCGTCCCGGCCCATATCGCGAAGACGCTGCCCCAGCGCGCGCAGGAGCTTCTCGGCTACTCCATCCATGCCCCGTTCATGGGCTATGTGGACGGCATGCACCCGAAACGGCTTCTCGTCTGAGACCGCGCGCGGCGGGTTGCAGGGCGGGCACTTTCAACGCTAAAAGCGGCGCTCGCTTCGGCGCGCGGGTATAGCACAATGGTAGTGCAGCAGCCTTCCAAGCTGAGGATGTCGGTTCGATTCCGTCTACCCGCTCCAAGCGTCTTTCCTGAAACAGCATCCGTCCGTCATCCCGGCCGAGCGAAGCGAGAGCCGGGACCCATCTCGAACGCCTTCAGCGCGCTGAGAACGTCCGAGATGGGTCCCGGATAGCGGCTGCACCGCTTCCGGGATGACGAATTGGTTCAAGCCCCGCGCTTAGCGCGTCAGCCCGTCCACTTCATCCGTGATCAGCACGGGCGCGCCGAGGCCGAGCTCCGCGAGACGGTCGAACTGGGTTTCCGCATCGCCGACGATCACCCAGACAAGATCGTCCGGATCGATCCATTCGGCGGCGAGCCGTTGAACGTCGGCGACGGTCATGGCGTCGACGATCTCGTTTTCTTTCAGCACATAGTCGTGCGGGAGACCGTAGGCGGCGATGTTCTCCAGCATGTTCAGCTTGGCGTTATAGCTTTCAAAGCTCCGCGCCTTGCTCTTCACGAAGAAGCTCTGCGTGACGGCCAGGTCTTCCTCCGTAAACGTCTCGCCATAGGCGCCGAGAATGTCTTTCACGAGCGCGGCTGCTTCGAGCGTCACGTTGGCGCGCACGCCGGAGAAAATCGTGAACTCGCCGGCCCGGTTCGTCGCCTGAAAGCCTGAGCCGATTCCGTAAGTGTAGCCCTTCCCTTCGCGCAGCTCCTGCGTCAGGCGCGAGGCGAAGCCGCCGCCGCCGAGGCGGTAGTTCATCACCGTCGCGGGATAGAAGTCAGCATCCGCGCGCAGCATGGCCGGTCGGCCGAAACGGAAGATCGATTGCTTCGCTCCCGGAACATCATAGAAGAGCACCTGCGCCGGCGGCTCCACAGTCTCCGGCGCCGCTGGAAGCTCCATCGGGCGCACGGGCCATGCGGCCGAGAGCGCCATGACGGCCTCGCGCACGCGATCCTCGGGGACATCCCCGACGACGCGGAAGCTCGCGAGCTGCGGCGTGAGCGTCGCTCCGTGGAACGCCTTCAGATCGTCGAGGGAGAGCCCCGCGAGGCTTGTCTCCGACCCGACCGCCGCGGTCGACCAGGCGCTGTCCGCGCCATAAAGGGCGTAGGCGAACGACCGTCCAGCAATATTCAGAGGATCGGCGCGGCTCGCCTGAATGCGGTCGAGCGCCTCCACCACAGCGAGTTCGTATTCGCTTTCGTCCCAGCGCGGCGCGAGCAGCATCTCCTGCAGAAGCGCCATGGTCGCCTCGAAATTCCGTGCAAGGCTTGAGCCCGACACGACGATTTCTTCGCGCCCGGAGCGGACGGACAACGCCGCGCCGAGATCGGCGAGCGCGTCCTCGAACTCCGCCGCCGTCTTGGAGGTCGTACCGCGGGACATCATCTCCGCGACCAAAGCCGCCGCGCCCGCCGTCGTCGGGCTCTCGTGGAGGCGCCCGCCGGCGATGGCGAGCTCGAATTCGACCAGCGGCAGCTCGCGATCGACGACGCCGGACATGGCGAGCCCTTCGGCGGTCGCCGCCTCCCAGACCGTCGGCGGCGTCAGAACCGGCTTCTCGCCATAAGGCGGCTCGACGGAGCGGTCGATTTCGGATGGCGTCGGCTCGTAGCTCGCGACGACGTTCGGGTCGACCGCGTCCTCCGCTCCCTGAACGATGGGTTCTTCGACCACCTCGGCGCGCGCCGCGCCCGCAAGCGCCAGCGACGCCTCGCCCTTCGGCACGAAGCTCGTCGAAACGCTGGGCTTGCCTTTGATATAGGTCTCATAGACGCGCATGACGTCGGCGGCGGTGACGGCGCGGATGCGCTTCAGCTCCTCGTCGACGAAGCCCGGATCGTCCGCAAAGATCGCATAGGTCGCGAGATTGACGTTCTTGCCAAGAACGCTCTGAAGGCCGCCGTAGAAGTCGACCTCCTGCCCGGTCTTCACGCGGCGGAGACGGTCGGCGTCGACGCCGTCCGCCTCAAAGCGCGCGAACGCCTCCGCGAGGGCGGCGTCCACCGTGTCGAGATCGATCCCGTCGAACGCCGTGACCTGCAATATCCACTCCCCCGCCAGCTCGGATGTATAGTCGAACGCCCCGACATTCGAGGTGAGCTTCTTCTCGTCCAACAGCACCTGCGTGAACGGCGCCGACTTGCCGTCGGTCAGCAGCTCCGTCAGCACGAGGAGCGGGTAGCTGTCTTCATGGAACCGTGGAACCGTCGGCCAGGCGCGCGTCAGCTGAGGCGTCGTCGCGAAATTGTCCTCGTGGAAGAGCGACTTCGAAGCGGCCAACGTGACGGTCGGCGCCTCGATGGGCGTCACCTCCGGGCCGCGCGGGATCTCCGCGAAATAGCGTTCGACCCACGCTTTCGCCTGCGCCGGGTCGAAATCGCCCGCGATGGTGAGCGTCACGTTGTTCGGCGTGTACCAGTCGCGGAAGAACTCCTTCACATCCTCCAGCTCAGCCGCGTCTAGGTCCGCAAGAGAGCCGATCACCTGCCAGTTATAGGGGTGATCATCCGGATAGAGATTTTTGTGTAGAACGTAAAACGTGTGTCCATACGGACGGTTGTCGTAGCTTTGACGCTTCTCGTTCTTGACGACCTGCTTCTCCTTGGCGAGCACCGGCTCGGTCACCGTGTTGATGAACCAGCCAAGCTTATCGGCCTCCGCCCAGATCATCTTCTCCAGCGCGTCTTTCGGGACGGTCTGAAAGTAATTCGTGCGGTCGCGGTTGGTGGAGCCGTTGGCGCCTGAGCCGCCGATGCGCGCGCTCATCTGGTCGAGCCCGCCTTTGCCGAGGTTCTCAGACTCCAGAAAGAGAAGGTGCTCGAAGAGGTGCGCGAAGCCGGTGCGTCCCGGTTTTTCCCGCGCCGAACCGACATGGGCCGTCAGCGAGACGGCGACGACCGGGTCGGAGCGGTCGATGTGAAAGACGACGTCGAGGCCGTTCGCTAGCTGGAAGCGCTCATAGGGAAGAAGCGGCGCGGCGTTTTCGGTCTCAGCCGCGGCGGGCGGCGTCGCCGCCTCCTTGGTCGCAGGATCGCAGGCGGCGAGCGCAAGCGCCGCAAGCGCGGCGTAACGGGTCATAGTCATGGAAAAGCATCCCTCGGCGTAACCGGGAAACGCTAGAGCATTCGTAAGCGAGGTAAACCTAGCCCGCGACAGACCGTTTCGCCGCTGCGGCGACCGCCTCGGCGGTGATGCCGAAGTGTTTGTAGAGATCGCCCGCCGGGGCGCTGGCGCCGAAGCTCGACATGCCGATGAAGGCGCCGTCGGCGCCGATGAACCGGTCCCAGCCCATACGCACGCCCGCTTCGACAGCGACGCGGACAGGCGCCGTACCGATCACCTTGCGCTGGTAGTCCTCAGACTGCGCCTCGAAGAGCGACCAGCAAGGAACCGAGACGACGCGCGCGGCGACGCCCTCCGTCGACAGAAGTTCGCGCGCGGCCATGGCGATCTCGACTTCAGATCCGGAGGCGAAGATCGACACCGCCGCTTCGCCCTCGGCGGCGGCGAGTTCATAAGCGCCGCGGGCGACGAGGTTTTCGTCCGTGTGGGTTGTGCGAACGGGTTTCAGGCCCTGACGGGTGAGCGCAAGGACGCTCGGCCCGTCGGTCATCTCCATCGCCGCCTGCCAGCATTCGGCGGTCTCCACCGCATCCGCCGGACGAAAGACATGAAGCCCCGGAATGGCGCGCAGGGACGCCAGATGCTCCACCGGCTGGTGGGTCGGCCCGTCCTCGCCGAGGCCGATGGAGTCATGGGTCAGCACGTAAACCACGCGCTGCTGCATGAGCGCCGAGAGCCGGATCGCGGGGCGGCAATAGTCCGCGAAGACGAGGAAGGTGCCGCCATAGGGCGCGACGCCGCCATGGAGGGCCATGCCATTCATCGCCGAGGCCATGCCGTGCTCGCGGATGCCGTAATGGATATAGCGCCCAGCATAGTTTTCTGCAGACAGAATATCGAGCGCGCCGGTTTTGGTGTTGTTGGAGCCGGTGAGGTCCGCAGAACCGCCGAGGGTCGCGGGGTAGGCTTCGTTCACCACCTCCAGCGCCATCTGCGAGGCCTTCCGGGTCGCGACCTTCTGCGGCTCGGCCGCGAGCGCGCGTTTGTAGTCGATCATCGCCGCGGCGAAGGTCGCAGGCGGCGTCGGGTCAAGCGCGGCTTTGAAGGCGTCCGCTTCCGGCGCGTTTTCAAGAGCGCCTTCCCACGTCGCTCGCGCCGTCGCGCCCCGCGCGCCGACAGCGCGCCAGTGCTTCAGAATGTCGTCCGGAATTTCGAACGGCGCGTGCGGCCAGCCGAGGGCTGCGCGCGCGCCGGAAATTTCGTCCGCGCCCAGCGGCGCGCCATGGCTGCCGGCGGTCCCGGCCTTCGTCGGCGCTCCTTTGCCGATGATCGTCTTGCAGGCGATCAGCACCGGCTTGTCGGAGGTTTGCGCCTTTTGAAGCGCGGCGCGGATCGCAGCCGGATCGTGCCCGTCGACGCGGTCCGTCGCCCAGCCGGAGGCTTCGAAGCGGGCGATCTGGTCGGTGGAGTCCGACAGGCTGACGGCGCCGTCGATCGAGATTTCGTTGTCATCCCAGAGAACGATCAGCTTATTGAGTTTCAGGTGCCCGGCGAGAGAGATCGCCTCCTGGCTGACGCCTTCCATGAGGCAGCCGTCGCCCGCGATGACGTAGGTCTTGTGATTGACGATGTCGGCGCCGTAGCGCGCCGCGAGATGGGCTTCGGCGATCGACATGCCGACGGCGTTGGCGAGGCCCTGGCCGAGCGGCCCGGTCGTCGTCTCGACGCCCGGCGCGTGGCCGACTTCCGGGTGCCCGGCGGTTTTGGAGCCGAGCTGGCGGAAGTTCTTGATCTCCTCGATGGTCATGCCCTCGTAGCCGAGCAGATACCCGAGCGAATAAACGAGCATCGATCCGTGCCCGGCGGAAAGAACGAACCGATCCCGGTTCGGCCACTGGGGCGCGGCGGCGTCGAACGAAAGAAACTCCGAAAAGAGGACCGTCGCGACATCGGCCATGCCCATGGGCATTCCCGGGTGGCCGGAATTCGCTTTCTCCACGGCGTCCATGGAGAGGGCGCGGATGGCGTTGGCGAGATCGGAATGGGCGATGTCGGTCATGGGCGGTCGGTCCTTCAGCGGGCAGGCGGCGCTTCTAAATATTCGTTTCAGACGTAAATGATCGCGCTGCGGCGAAACCGCGGCGGCGGGTCGATCTGATGGCACGCGTTCGCGCCCGCGTCCATGGCGGCAGGCGCGAGGCCAGGAGCGGCTCAGCGACCGATGAGGCTTTTCAGGAAATCGATCATCGCGCGCACCTTTCGCGGCAGATACGCGCGGGAGGGATAGAGGAGCCAGGCCGCAGTCTCGAACTCCCGCGCGGCGATCTCATGATCGGGGAAGAGATCGACCAGCCGCCCGGCGGCCGCATCCTCTCCGCACAGCCAGTCGGCGAGAAGCGAGGGACCGACGCCGTCGAGCGTCAAGGTCCGCGCGCTGAGCGCCGAGGAGACCGAGACCGCCGAGGCGATCGGAACACGCGCCTCGTCCCCCGCCGGACCGCGAAAGCGCCACTGGGTGCGGTAGCCCGGAACATCCATGACGACGGCGGGACGGTCGGCGAGATATTCCGGCGTCGCGGGCGCGCCTTCACGTTCCAGATAGGCGGGGCTCGCATAGACCCGGTAGCGTGTCGCTGCGAGGCGCGTCGAAATCCCCTCGCCCTCCGGCCGCGGGCCGAGGCGCACGGCGAGATCGACCCGCTCCGCCGCAAGATCGACGACGGCGTCGGTGAACAGGAGATCGAGCGTCACCTGCGGATAAGCCTCACGGAACGCCGCCATGAGAGGGACGATCACGCGCTCTCCATAGGCAGTGGAGGCCGTCAGCTTCAGAACGCCCGCCGGCTCGGCGCCAACCCCGCGCGCCTCGTCCCGCGCAGCGTCGGCCTCCTCCAGAATAGCTTCGGCGCGCGCGAGGAACCGCGCGCCCGCCTCGGTCAGGCTGACGGCGCGGGTGGTGCGATGGAGAAGCCGCGCGCCGAGCTCGGCCTCCAGCGTGGCGATGCGCCGGGAGACGGCGGACGCGCTGAGATCGGCGTCATCAGCCGCCGCGGCGAACCCGCCGGAGCGGGCGACCGCACGAAACAGTTCGAGAGCGCGAAGGTCCATTCCCGCGTTTTATGCATGAATAGGTTTCCAATCACGCCATTAATTCCATCAACGCGGCGATGTACGTCCGCCTCCAGCAAAAAGGAGGCGCGTCATGTCGCAAACCATCGCTTTTCTCGGTCTCGGCGCCATGGGTGTCCGCATGTCCGCCCGTCTGATCGAAGCCGGCTTCGCAGTGCGGGTCTGGAACCGCACCGCCGCCGCCGCGGCGTCGCTGGAGGCGGCCGGCGCAACCGCCGCCGCCACGCCGCGCGAAGCCGCGACGGGCGCTGATCTCGTCATCTCCATGGTGCGTGACGACGCCGCCTCGGAAGCAGTCTGGCTCGACGCGGACGCCGGCGCCCTCGCCGGTCTTTCCGCCGAAGCGCTCGCCATCGAGTGCTCGACCCTTTCCGTACCCTACATCCGGCGGCTCTCGGACGACTTCGCCGCGCGTGCGCGACGGCTGATCGACGCGCCGCTTCTCGGCTCGCGGCCGCAGGCGGAAGCGGGCGCGCTCATCTTCCTCGCGGGCGGCGCCGAAGCCGACGTCGCCGCCGCCCGCCCGGCGCTGGAGGTCATGGGCGCCGCCATTCATCACCTGGGTCCGATCGGCTCCGGCGCCGTCGCCAAGCTGATGGGGAACGCCCTCTTCGGTGTTCAGGTCGCCGCCATGGCCGAACTGATCGGCTTCGCGACCGATGCGGGCGTCGATGTTCCGCGCACGATCGAGGCGCTCAGCGCGACGCCGGTCGTCAGTCCCGCCGCCAGGATCGCCGCGGGCGCCATGCTCGCCGGACAGTTCGCGCCGCTCTTCCCGATCGATCTGGTCGCGAAGGATTTCGCGCTGCTCGACGCCTCGCGCCGGGAGGTCGATGCGCGCACGCCCGTCGCCGCCGCTGCGGGCGGCGTCTTCGCCGAGGCGGTCCGCGACGGGTTCGGCGGGGACAACATCGTCGGCGTCACGCAACTCTACAGCCGTCCGACTACGAATTGAAATGCTTCTCCCCGGAAAGGAATCTGACATGAAACCGACGATTATCGCGCTCGCCTCAGCGGCCTCCCTCGCCTTTGCTTCCGCCGCAGACGCCAAACCGAAAGAGTTCACCCTCGATCTCGGCCACGCCTATATCGGCTTTGAAATCTATCATCTCGGCTACGCCCGGACGGTCGGCGAATTCAAATCTTTCGACGGCACGTTCCTCATCGACGAAGAAGACCCGACGAAGAGCAGGATCACCTTCGAAGTGGACGCCGCGAGCGTCGACACGAACCATGAAGCGCGCGACGCGCACATCACGAACGCGGACTATCTGAACGCCAAGAAGTTCCCGAAGATGACGTTCAAAAGCACCGGCGTCACCATGCTCACCCCGACCTCCGGCAAGCTGCACGGAAACTTCACCATGCTTGGCGTCACCAAGCCGCTCACCCTCGATTTCGAGATGGTGAAGGACGCGCCCTACCCCTCCTATCTTCCGAACTATGACGAACTTCGCGCCGTCGGTTTCGAGGCGACAGGCGAAATCCTGCGTCTCGATCACGGCATGGATTTCGTCGGCTTCGTCGGCAGCCCCACGGGACTCGCGGTGCAGGTGAAAGCCTATTTCGATCTCGTGGACTGCGCTGACGCGGCGAAAACGAACGTGCCCTGCCACTGGGGTCGCTGACCCCTCGCGCATTCGTGCGTCGCTCGCGCATTGCGCGGCGGCGCGCGCTTGCGCACTTTCCGACGCGTTCGCACAGCATCGCGGGGGATTGAACCATGTGGACGCCGCTTGGAGCCGTGAAACCGAAGGCCGTCGTCGAGGCGACCGCCCAATTGCACACCGCCGCGCAATGGCTCGGCCGCTTTGGTCGCGGGATGTCGCCGCCGCGCGAGGACGACAGCCACACCAGCTTCGCCTGGCGCGCCGAATTGCAGGCGTTCGTGACAGACGCCGCGGCGAGCAACGGGGCCGATCTCGCGCTTGGCCTGCGCCCGAGCTCCTGCACGCTCATCCTTTTTGAAGATGGCGCCATCGCTGACGGGCTCTCCCTGCACGGACGGACGGAGCTGGAGGTTGAAAGCTGGGTTCGCGGCGCCCTTAAGGCCCGCGGTTTCGACCTCACCGAATTCGACGCTGATCCGCCCTACGCGCCGCCCGCCAGCAAGGTCGCCAAGGGACGAAAATACGACGCCCTGAAGCCCGCCGCCGAACTTGCGGAGATTGCGCGCGGCTACGACAACGTGCAACCGCTGCTTGAAGAGATCCGCGCGCAGTATGCGGACGTCAAGCCGGGACCGGACCGCGTGCGATCCTGGCCGCACCATTTTGATACGGGGCTCTTCATCACCCTTGAGGAAGCGCCCTTCGAGGTCGCCCGCGGCATCGGCGTCGGCCTCGCCGTGCCGGACAAGCTCTACTCGGAGTTTTACTTCTACTCCTATCCGTGGCCGCGCCATCCGCGTTCCGGCCTGCCGAAACTGAAGTCGAAGTGCCGCTATCAGACCGAAGGCTTCTTCGGCGCGGTGCTGCCGGTCTCGACGCTTCTGAAACAGAAAGATCAGGAGACCGCGGCGCGCACGTTCTTTGGCGAGACCGTCGCGATCTGGAAAGAGCTTCTGGAACGGGAGATGGCGGCGGGGTGACTAGCCGCAGGTTCGTCCTGTGACAAGCCCACGACCCGTCAGGAAGCGTACAACTCCGGCGCCCCCAACACCTGCGCCAACGCCTCCGTCGCTTCCAGACTCTCGCGCGCAAGCGCCGGGTCGGCGAGGTCGTCCGGGGCGAGACGGTCGCGATAGTGCTTCTCGACCCAGCCGGTTAGCTTTTCGTAGTTCTCGTCCGTCAGCAGGAAGCCCGGGTGAACGGCTGCGACCTCCTCCTTCGTCAGCGTCACACGCAAGCGCAGGCAGGCGGGGCCGCCGCCGTTTCTCATGCTTTCGCGGACGTCGAAGTAGCGCGCGGCGCCGATCGAGTTCTCCGCCTCCACGGTTTTTTCTACAAAGCGCCGCGCCGCGTCGTTCTCTTCGGCCTCTTTCGGCAGAACGAGGGTCATCGTTCCGTCCGGAAGCGTCAGAAGCTGCGAGTTGAAGAGATAGGAGCGGATGGTGTCGGCGAGCGGGACCTCTTCGGCGGGCGCCATGACGAACTCCGCATAAGGCGCGATGCGGAGGATCTCCGCCCTCGCCGCCTCGGGGTCTTCGAAGCTCTTCTCGTGGAAGAAATAGACGCACCCGTTTCCGACGCCGACGACATCGTTGTGGAAGGCGCCCGCATCGATCGCCTCGCGCGATTGCGAGATGAAGGCGCACCGGTCCGCCGAGAGGCCATGCAGCCGGGCGACGCCCTCCGACGCGCGCCGCGCCTGGCGCGCACGGAAGCACTCGCCGTCGAGGCCATAGACGAAGATGTGCGCCGCGCCCGCGCCGTCCGCATGGAGGCGCGTGTGGTTCGCTGCGCCCTCGTCGCCCAGCCCCGCGGCCATGGGCAGCGGGTCGTGGTGGGCGAAGCGCGTCTCGTCCGCGAAAATCGTTTTCAACGCCCGCGCCGTCTGCGGCGCTTCCAGCGAACGATGGAGGTGGCTGGAGAGGTTCGCCGGCGTGAAGTGTACACGCCCGTCCGGCGTATCGGTGGACGGCGCGACGGTCGCGGCGTTCGCCGTCCACATGGCGGAGGCGGAATAACAGTTGGCGAGTATGTCCGGGGCCTGTTTCGCCGCCTGCTCGATCACCTGCGCATCCGTTCCGCGGAAACCGAGCGCATGCAGCGTGCGAAAATCCGGACGCGGATGGGGCGGCAGGACGCCCTGCACGAGCCCCAGATCGGCGACGGCCTTGGCCTTGGCGAGGCCCTGCAGGGCGGCGGCCCTGGGGTTCGCCGCCGCGCCCTTATTGGTCGCCGAGGCGACGTTGCCGAGGGCGAGGCCCGCGTAGTTGTGCGTTGGCCCGATCAGCCCGTCGAAATTCGCCTCCCGCGCGCTCACGCCGCGAAGCCCTTCGGCTGCGCGTCCGGCTTCACCAGCTCATCGCCTTCGACGGACGACATGGGGTACGCGCAATAATCGGCGGCGTAGTAGGCGCTCGGGCGCATGTTGCCGGAAAGCCCCGGCCCGCCGAAGGGAGCCGATCCCGAAGCGCCGGTGATCTGCCGGTTCCAGTTGACGACGCCCGCCCGGATCTCCTCGCGGAAGCGCGCCCAGTCGGACCAGTCGTCGGAGAGGAGCCCGGCGGAGAGCCCGAAGCGGGTGTCGTTCGCGACATCGATTGCGTCGTCGAAGCTCTTCACCCGGATCACCTGAAGGAGCGGTCCGAAGACCTCCTCGTCCTTGCGGTTCGCGACTCTCGTCACGTCGATGAGGCCCGGCGTGACGAATGCAGGTCCCGGCTCGGCGATGCGCGGCGCGCGGATGGCCTCCCCGCCAGCAGAAACGAAGTCCGCCGCCGCGTTCACCACGCGGCCAGCGGCGGCGGCGTTGATGACAGGGCCCATGAACGGCTCCGGATCGTCATAAGGCGCGCTGATACGGATGCGGTCGATGAGCGCGGCGAGCGCCTCGATCACCCGGTCGCCCTGCGCTCCTTCCTCTACGATCAATCGGCGCGCGCAGGTGCAGCGCTGCCCGGCAGTGAGGTAGGCGGACTGAATGATGGCGAACGCCGCGGCCTCCGCGTCGGCGACATTGCGCACGACCAGCGGATTGTTTCCGCCGAGCTCCAGCGCCAGCATGATGTCCGGGCGCCCCGCAAATTGTCGGTGCAGGGCGAGCCCCGCGTTTACGCCGCCGGTGAAGAGGACGCCGTTGATGTCCGGATGTTTGGAGAGCGCCTCGCCCGTCGCGCGACCGCCCTGCACGAGATTGACGAGCCCGGCGGGCGCCCCCGCCTCGCGCCAGGCGTCGACGAGGAAGGCCCCCGGCGCCGGAGCGAGTTCAGAAGGTTTGAACACCACTGCATTGCCCGCGAGGATCGCCGGAACCATATGGCCGTTCGCGAGGTGAGCGGGAAAGTTGAAAGGCCCGAGCACGGCCATCACGCCGAGGGGCCGGTGGCGCAGGACGGCGCGTCCGGTCGGTCCGTCTGCGGAGCGCTCGCCCGTTCGTTCCTCGTACGCCTTGATGGAGATGTCGATCTTGCCCGCGACAGCGCCCGCCTCAGTGTCCGCCTCCCATTTCGGTTTGCCGACGGCGTCCGAGATAAGTCGCGCCAGTTCGTCGTTCTTGTCAGAGACGACCTGCTTGTAGCGCTTCAGAAGCTCCAACCGCTTGTCGAGCGGCGCGCGGCGCCAGTTGAGAAACGCGGCGCGCGCCGCTGCGACGGCGTCGGCGACATCGTCCGCGCTCGCTGCGTTCCCTTCCCAGGACGGCGCGCCCGTGTGCGGCGCTTCGGCGTCGAACGCCGCGCCGCGGCCTTCGCGATCCTCGCCGTTGATGATGAGTTTCGACATCGGGAACTCCTTCCGTCTTAAATTAGAGCGCGCGAACCTCTTCGCCCGCGTCGACTTTGAGCGCGCGACGAAGCGGCTCGGAAAGGCGCACCTCCCCGTTCGCAGTGAATTCCGCGCCGCCCCGCGCGCAGCGGAACGCGGCGCCGGTTCCGCGCGCGATCAGCCTGTCGGCGGCGTCCTCGCCCGCGGCGCCGTCAGCGACCTTCATGGTGCGGCTTTCGTGGATGGCCTTGATGTCCTGCTGATGGGCTGTCACCAGCGGACCGCCGTCAAAGATGTCTACATAACCGTCGTCGCGAAACCCTTCGTCGATCAGCATACGGTATGCCGGCGCGCCGGTGTCATGCGGGCGGCCAAGACAGTAGCGCGCGTCGTCCGGCAGCATGGCGACGTAGACCGGATGCTGCGGCATGAGATCGGCGATGAACCGGTTGCCAAGGCGCGAGTTCATGAGATCAGCTTCCTCGAACTCCATATCGAAGAAGCGATGGCCCACCGCCTCCCAGAAAGGCTGTCGTCCGTCCGGCGCGCGCCAACCGCGCAGTTCCGCGACGATGCGGTCCGAAAACCGCTCCGGTGACTGAGCGATGAAGAGATACCGGCTGCGGGCGAGAAACCGTCCGACGCCGCCGCCGCGACGCTCCGGATGCAGAAAAAGTCCGCCGACTTCTGAGGCGTGGGTGAAGTCGTGGTTGAGGACGAGCAGTTCGCAATCGACCCGCTTCTTGATCTGCGTCGAGGCGTGAACAAGCGTCATGCGCTTGAAATTGACGAAGCCGTATTCCGATCCGATCCGCGAAAAGAGCATCACCGTGCCGGAAACTACGCCATCGATCTCCAGCGCGAAAATATAGAGTTCGTCATCCGGAGGTCCGTCCGGGCGCGCGAACGCGGCGGCGGAGCGCTCCAGGCGCACGGCCAGCGCGTGGCGGTCGTTGGGCAGGTTCGTCATGCCGCCGCCCGAAAGCGCGGCGAACTCGGCGAATGCATCGATATCATCGGCGCGGGCCGGACGGATGAGCGGCAGGGGCATAAAAGGCGGCCTTCAGCCGGGCCGCCGCTGCGCGAACGCCCCGGATGCGAATGACATCCAGCCGGTCTATGCGGGGCCGCGTCGGCGCGCAAGCCGCGCGCCGAAAGGGCGACGCTGCTTCTAGTTGAACGCGGCGGTCAGGCGCAGCGCGCCGATAACGCCGTCTGTCTTGGCGTCAAAGGCGAGCGAACCGCGCGCGGCGTTCTCCGGCAACGCGCCGTTGACGACGACGCGGGCGTCGTCGGTGCGCAGATAGGAAAGCGCAAGATCGAGGCCGACACGTTCCGACAACGCCACGCCAAGGCCCGCGGAGACGGTCCAGCGGCTCTCGTCGGGGACGCGCGGCGAGCCGAAGCTGTCGGAGACCGGCGTCTCATCTCGCATGACGCCGAAACGCGCGACGGCGTTTTCCGTCACCTGATGCTCAACGCCGATGGAGTACGCCCACTGATCTTTGTAGTTGAAGCTGGTCACTTCGTCCGGCTGCGCCGGATTGGCGAACTCGATCCGGACTTCCTCGAATGTGGACCAGAAGGTGCGGCGCAGCGAAACCGCGAGCCGCGTTTTCTCGCCGAGATCAGCGTCCGCCGACAGCGCAAGCGTCGCCGGGGTTTCGATGTCCGCAGTGACCGGACTGTTCGTCAGAAGACCGAATGACTGCAGCGCCGCACCCGAGGCAGAGCCGTTGAGGGCGAACACCGCGTCGCCTTCAAGTTCATGCTCGATGGCGGAAACATAGCTCGCGCCGACTCGAAAACCGTCGATCGGTTCCGCCGAAACGCCGAGAACGAAGCCGTAGCCGATATCGTCCCCGCTCGCATCCGCGAACATGTCTTCGCCGGTCGGGACGGCAATGGGGCTTGAAATCGGGGGCGCGGCGGCGACCGACCCGGCATCGACCGCGTTGGTGAACTGCGCCTCGAAATACTGAACCCGAAGGCCCGCCGCGATGGTCGCGCGCGGATGAATATCGTGGGCGACCGAGAAAGTTCCTGCGACCGAGACGATTTCTGATTTGATCGCCTGATAGCGACCGACCCAACTTGGGTCGTATTCCGTGGAAAGGCCGAACGGCGTGTGCAGCGAGAAGCCGACGGCAAGGCGGTCGCTTAGCTTCGCGCCGATAGCGGCGGTAGGAATGAAGACGCCCGGCGTCGCGTCATCGCCGCCGGTCGCTCCGGAAACCGGGACGAGACCGCCCAGCACCGAGGCTTGCGCGTTCTGATATTCCGAAGTCGGCGCGATGTAGACGCCGCCGAGGGTCGCCTGCAACCCCTTCAGACCCCGCAGGGCCGCGGGAGTGAAGGCCAGAAGCCCGACATCGCCGGTAATCGAGGCGACGCCGGCATAAGCGAGCCCGATGGCCCGGGCATCCGCCTGATTGATCTGAAAGCCGGAGGCGGTCGCTGCGCTCGGCGCCAGAACCGCCGCGGCGGCGCCGAAGGATACGCGCAGAAATTGTTTAGAACGCAAAGGTCTACTCCCCGATGCAACGCCCCGCTTCACTGACAGTTATTCGCTAACGAATTACAATCAGAAACGGGCGATCGACGTTTTCCATAAAATTTGTTTGTTCGCGCCGCTTCAGGCGGATTGTTCAGGTCGGATTAAGCAAAAGCGCGTAATTCGAAATGAATGAACGAGCGCCCGAACTCTGACGCGCAAGCGAAGGATCACACGCAGCTGCAGCCGGAACGGTCCGGCTGGGCGGCGGTGAGCCCTGTTTCCGTCACGTTCCGAGACACCGACCTTGAGCTGCGCTTTCAACGCTTCATCGCCGCCGACGAAGCCGCCTATCTGCGCTTCACGTTCTTCGCCGCGATTTTTTTATGGGCCCTGTTCGGCGTACTCGACTGGTTTACGCTTGGCGAAGACCGAGGCGCCGCCCTTACGATCCGGTTCGCCGTCAGTTTCCCGCTGGGCATGGTGTTTTTCCTGTTGGCGTCGATCAAAGAAAACTATCGACGCGTGCAGCTCTTCACCTTCGGCATCTGCTCCATCGCCGGCGGAAGCATCGGGGCGATGACCCTGTTCATCGACGGCCCGGCGCGGCTCTACTACGTCATGGGCATCATGGTCGTGCACATGGCCGTGGGTTTTCTGTTCCAGACCCAGATTATCGTAACGGTGCTGACCCTCGGCGCGATCAACCTCTTTTACGCGCTCAGCACCTGGATGATCGCGCCGCTCGACCGAACGGACACGATCACCGCGGCGTTCTTCATGATCGGCTCGTCGCTCTTCGTTCTTCAGGCGCGATACCGCCAAGAGATGCAGGCTCGGCGCAGCTATGCGCGCAAGATCCTGTTGCAGGAGTATACGGATAAGATCGTCGACCTGCTGCGCGAATCGAAGGCCGCTGAAGAAGCCAAAAAAAGCTTCCTCTCCGTCATATCGCATGAGCTGCGCACGCCGCTGAATTCGATCATCGGGTTCTCGGACATCATCATGAACGAGACCCTCGGAAAAATTCAGTCGCCGCAATACGTGCAGTTCGCATCTTCCATCAACGACGCCGGACGGTCGCTCCTGAAAATCGTCAACGACATCATTCACTACACCCGCGCCGAGTCCGGCAAACTGGAGCTGAACCTGTCGCACGTCTCCCTGCCGACCTTCCTCGCGGACAGCGTCGGTCTTTCCCGAGCGCGAGCTTCCGAGCGTAATCTGAAATTCGATGTGCGGATCGCCTCAGGTCTTGAAAACGTCGAACTTTGGATCGACGCGCGGCTCATTCAGCACGCTATCGCCCACCTTCTGGAGAATGCGATCAATTTCAGCCCGGATGGCGGCGCCATCCAGCTTCGCTCCGAAACGAATGAGCGTGGGCTGGTCATCATCGTCTCCGATACGGGCCCCGGCATCAGCGAGGAATTGCGCGAGCGCGTCTTCAATCCGTTTGCGCAGGACGAAGGTACGTTGACCCGATCGACAGAAGGAGTCGGCATCGGCCTTCCGTTCTCAAAGAAGATCGCCGAACTCCACGGCGGCGACGTGATGATCGGCTCGTCCGAAAGCGGCGGCGCGGAGATCACCCTCCAGCTGCCGAACGAACGTTTCCGCGTCGTCGATCGCCGCGACGCCGTCCGCGCCTGACGCCCTCAGCCCGCGAGAACATCCCGGATGAGCAGCGCCGCCGTTAAGGCGAGGTAGCCTGCAAAAATCCGTGAGAGGAGCGTTTTCTTCAGGCGGTGCGCGAGCCGCGCGCCGATAGGCGCCGTAACCGCCGTCATCGCCGCCACGACGACGAAAGCGGCGAGGTTCACGTACCCGACTGAGAAAGCCGGCGCGCCTTCCACGCCCCACCCTGCGACCATGAACCCGAGCGCGCCGGGGATGGCGATGGCGAGGCCGAAGCCCGAGGCCGTCGCGATCGCCTGATGAATGCTGCGTCCGAAGCCTGTCATGATCATGACGCCGATGACGCCGCCGCCGATGCCCATGAGCGCGGACACGAATCCGACGCCGACGCCGAGCGCGTCCCGCAAAAGCCCATGCGGCATCGACCGTTCGGGATGTTCGACCGACTTTGTATCAAGAAGCCGACGGACGGCGACCGCGAACGCGCCGAGCGCGAAGATGAGCGTCAGAACATCCGCTGACAGATAACGCGCCGCCACCGCGCCGCCGAGCGCGCCGAGCCCGATCCACGGCGCCCATTCTTTCAGGATCGCGAAGTCCACCGCCCCGTGATCGGCGTGCGCTTTAAGCGAGCGAGCGGAAGTGACGAGGATGGTGGCGAGCGACGTGCCGACGGCGAGCTTGATGTTCACCGCATCCGGGACGCCGAGAAATCCGAACACCGCATAAAGCGCCGGAACGATGACGATGCCGCCGCCGATGCCGAACAGCCCGCCGATAAGACCGGCGAAGAGGCCGACGCCGAGTAGGCCGAAAAAAAGGACGAGCAACGTCCCGTCAAAACTCATGTCATCGTTCCATAATTCAGGCGGCGGTCGTCAGCGCGGCGGCAGGCAGATTGTCGAGGGCGCGGCGTAGGATCGAAGCGTCTGCATCCGGCGTTGTCGCCTCCACGCTGAGCGTGCGCCGCCAGCCGCGCGCGCCCGGTCGTCCGTGAAAAAGGCCGAGCATATGGCGCGTCACCTGATGCGGGCGGCCGCCCGCAGCGACGTGCGCTTCCAAATAAGGGATCATCTCCTCCGCAGCGGTCCCCGGATCGACCGAGAAGTCAGCGCCGAAGAGCGCCCTGTCGACGCCACCGAGAATGGATGGCGCCTCATAGGCGGCCCGGCCCAGCATGACGCCGTCGAAGACGTCCAAGTGCGCGATTGAAGCGTCCAGCGTCCGGATCCCGCCGTTGAGGATGATCGTCAGGTCCGGCCGTGCGGCCTTTAGCTCCTCGACAAGGCCGTAGTCGAGCGGCGGGATCTCGCGGTTCTCTTTCGGCGACAGCCCTTTCAGCCAAGCCTTGCGCGCGTGGACGATGAAAGTCTCGCACCCGGCGTCGGCGACCGTGCTGACGAAGCCGAACAGGCTCTCGCGCGGGTCTTGATCATCGACGCCGATCCGGCATTTGACGGTGACAGGGACCGAGACGGCGCCGCGCATGGCCTCGACAGCGCGCGCGACGGTGTCGGGCTCTTTCATCAGGCAGGCGCCGAACGTGCCCGACTGCACGCGATCTGACGGGCAGCCGACATTCAGATTGATCTCATCATATCCATAGCTTTCGCCGATGCGCGCGGCCTCGGCGAGCTTGACCGCATCCGATCCGCCGAGCTGCAACGCGAGGGGATGCTCCTCCGCATGGAAGCCGAGAAGCCGATCCCGATCTCCGTGCAGCACCGCCTCATCGACGATCATCTCCGTATAGAGACGCGCGCGTTTGCTGAGCCGCCTGTGGAAAAACCGGCAATGCCGGTCCGTCCAGTCGATCATCGGCGCCACGCAAAAGCGATGAGGTGAGACAGGTTCGATCATCGCGGCGCTATAGCATGATATCGCCCGATCGAATTTCGCGGCTGGCGAACTCGAGAAATCTTGAATTCCCTCGTCGTTCGGAACATCGTTGAGAAATGGTGAAGGGGCTTGTCATCATTATTGCGGTTGCGACTGCCGCCGCGTTCGGATTTCCGCTTTTGGAGAAATTCGAGTTCGCCCGCCTGCCGGGAGACATTGCGGTCGAGCGACCAGATTTCCAGTTCTATTTACCTCTCGCCACATCGATCGTTCTCAGCGCATTGCTGACGGTCGCGTTCTGGTTGCTGAACCGCTGACGGCCTCGCGCCGTCCCGTCGCTTTTGTTGCGCCGCGATATTGACCGCAGGCCCGGTGTTTGCAACGCACCGCGCCGACCGGCAGGATTCGCGCAGACGGTTTGCGCGCGCCCCGCGCCGACGGAGCCGCCATGATTGATCTCACACACCTTCAACGCCTAGAGGCGGAGAGCATCCACATTATCCGCGAAGTCGCGTCCGAAGCGGAGAACCCGGTTCTTCTCTATTCTATCGGCAAGGACTCCGCAGTTCTCCTCCACCTCGCCATGAAGGCGTTCTATCCCGCGCCGCCGCCCTTCCCGCTCCTCCATGTCGACACGACGTGGAAATTCTCTGAAATGATCTCGTTTCGGGACGCGCTGCCGGACCGTCTCGGCGTGAAGCTGCTCGTCCACACGAACCCGGACGGCCTGAAAGACGGCGTCGGCCCCTTCACCCACGGCTCCGCGGTCCACACCGATGTGATGAAGACGCAGGCGCTGAAACAGGCGCTCGACAAGTACAAGTTCGACGCGGCCTTCGGCGGCGCGCGTCGCGACGAGGAGAAGTCCCGCGCCAAGGAGCGCGTCCTCTCCTTCCGAACCGCGCAGCACCGCTGGGACCCGAAAAATCAGCGTCCGGAGCTCTGGAACCTCTACAACACCCGCAAGGCGCAGGGCGAAAGCTTCCGCGCCTTCCCGATCTCCAATTGGACCGAACTCGACGTCTGGCAGTACATCCACCTCGAAAATATTCCGCTCCCCTCGCTTTATCTCGCGCAGGAACGCCCGGTCGTGAAACGCGACGGCCAGTGGTTCATGGTCGATGACGACCGCATGCCGCTGAAAGACGGCGAAACGCCGGAAATGCGCTGGGTCCGCTTCCGCACACTCGGCTGCTACCCGCTGACCGCCGCTGTCGAAAGCCGCGCGGATACGCTGCCGAAAGTCATTCAGGAAATGCTGCTCACCACCTCCTCGGAACGCGCCGGCCGGGTCATCGACCACGACCAGGCCGCCTCCATGGAGAAGAAGAAACAGGAAGGCTATTTCTAACGATGGCCCACAAATCCGATCTCATCGCCGAGGACATCGACGCGTACCTCAAGGCGCACGAACACAAGAGCCTTCTGCGCTTCATCACCTGCGGCTCCGTGGATGACGGCAAATCGACCCTCATCGGACGATTGCTGTACGAATCGAAAATGATCTTCGAAGATCAGCTCGCCACGCTTGAAGCTGAATCGAAGAAAATGGGCACGCAGGGCGAGAAGCTCGACTTCGCCCTCCTCGTCGACGGCCTCGCCGCAGAGCGCGAACAGGGCATCACCATCGACGTCGCCTACCGGTTCTTTTCCACTGACAAGCGCAAGTTCATCGTCGCCGACACCCCGGGGCATGAGCAGTACACACGCAATATGGCGACGGGCGCCTCGACCGCAGATCTTGCGATTCTTCTCATCGACGCGCGTCAGGGCGTCCTGACGCAGACGCGCCGCCACTCTTACATCGTTTCGCTCCTCGGCATCCGGAACGTCGTTCTCGCCATCAATAAGATGGATCTGGTCGACTACTCTCGCGACCGCTTCGAAGAGATCAAAGCCGAATACCGCGCCTTCGCGGAGAAGCTCGATATCGGCCACATTCAGGCGATCCCGTTGTCCGCCCTCGCTGGCGACAACATCGTCGCCCATTCGAAGAATACGTCCTGGTACGACGGCCCGACACTCATGGAGCATCTGGAAACCGTCGAAGTCGCCGAGACGAAGCAGGCGCTGCCGTTCCGCATGCCCGTGCAGTGGGTGAGCCGGCCCAATCTCGACTTCCGCGGCTTCTCCGGCCTTATCGCGTCGGGCTCCGTGCGTCCGGGTGATCTCATCAAGGCGATGCCGTCCGCGAAATCCTCCGTGGTCAAAGAAGTCGTCACCATGGACGGCAATCTCGACGTCGCGGTCGCAGGCCAGTCCGTGACTGTCACGCTGGAGGACGAGATCGACATCTCCCGCGGCGACGTGATCGCGGCGGGCGATGATCCGTGCGAGGTTTCCGACCAGTTCGAAGCGCGTATTCTGTGGATGGCGGACCAGCCCATGCTGCCGGGTCGGCCCTACCTCATCAAGATTGGCGCGCAGACAGCAACGGCGACCATCAACGCGCCGAAGCACAAGGTGAACGTCAACACGCTGGAGCACCTTGCGGCGAAAACGCTGGAGCTCAACGAGATCGGCGTGACGACGCTCTCCCTTGACCGTCAGATCGCGTTTGATCCGTATGACGCCAACCGCGATATGGGCGGCTTCATCATCGTCGACCGGTCGACCAACAACACGGTCGGCATGGGCATGCTGAACTTCGCCCTGCGTCGCGCTTCCAACATCCACTGGCAGGCTCTCGACGTCGACAAGCAGGCGCGGGCCGATCTGAAAGCGCAGAAACCGTCCGTCCTGTGGTTCACGGGGCTTTCCGGCTCGGGAAAATCGACCATCGCCAACGCGCTGGAAAAACTCCTCCTCGCCCGCGGCGTCCACACGATGACCCTCGACGGCGACAATGTCCGTCATGGGCTCAACAAGGACCTCGGCTTCAAGGAAGAAGACCGGGTGGAGAACATCCGCCGCGTGGCGGAAGTCTCCAAGCTGATGACGGAAGCGGGCCTTGTCGCCCTCGTCTCCTTCATCTCGCCTTTCCGTGCCGAACGCCGCCTCGCGCGCGATCTTCTGGAGGACGGCGAGTTCGTGGAGATCTTCGTCGCGACGCCGCTTGAAGTCGCCGAACAGCGCGACGTGAAGGGCCTCTACAAGAAAGCCCGCGCTGGCGAGATCAAGAACTTCACCGGCATCGACAGCCCCTACGAGCCGCCGGAGAACCCGGAGATCACCGTCGACACGACGGCCATGTCCGCCGAGGAAGCGGCTGAAATGATCGCCGACTATCTGGCGAAGAGCGGACGCATCCGCGCGAACTAGGCGCTCATCTTACGACACGATCCTTATACGGCTCATGTCGTCGCCACGATACAATTTTGAGTGGAATGAACGGTCGCGTCAGAGATGACGCGGCCGTTTCTCGTTGATTTTGTTCGCTTTAGGCGCCCGTTCTGCGTGTCTTGCGCGCGCCCGCTTCAACGCGGAATCCTGACGTCATCGTTGCGTTCACCTGCTTCTTATGGAGGTAAGCGACATGCCGGACGGCTCCACGACGACCACTCAGAGACCTGAAGACCAAACAACCAGCTCGCGCGCCAGCGCGGGTCGGCCGAGCGGCGCGACGAAGGCTGCGCCGAAGGAAATGGCGCACGCTCCCGCAGGCGCGTTCGACTTCTCCAAGAATAATACGATGCATCCGGACGTCATTCAGGCCGCCTCGTCGATCGGCGCGGCGGCGATGACGGCTGCGGCCGAAAGTCAGGCGTCGATCTTCAATCTCTGCGGCGCGCGCATGGAAGCCGGGTTCGCCACGGCCCGTGAACTCGCCAAAGTCGGAACGCCGGATCAGGCTCTCGCCATCCAGTCATCGTTCGCACGCTCCGCCATCGAGGCGTATTCGGATTATTTCCGGTCCGCCTTCGAGCGGCTGTCCGACGTCATCGAGGCGGCGCGCCCGAAGCGATAAAACCCCTTGAGAACGCAGAAGCGAGAGCGACTTGTCCCTCCTGCGTACCGTAGCTCCACTTCGCTGGAAGGAATTGTTGAACGCCGCCCAGACAAGGACCAGCGCAACCAGGCTATCTGATCGAGCTTATTGCGCCAGCCAGTCAGTACGATTGAATAGCTGTAACAGGATCCACATCCGGACAGATCGGCTCTATCACATAGTTCGTGTGCTTTGCCTTATTGACCGACCCCGTAGCGGCGTAGTCTACGATCAATATACTGATAATCCCAAAGTCGATAAGGATTCCCAGAAGAGACACCGGGTCGAACTTTTTCGCGACGGCGACCTGCGACGGTTTGCAGCCCTCGGCTTCGACTCTGATGACGGAACTATCTTTCTTGTCCACCTCAGCGACGACTGAGCCATGGCCTCTCAACGCATCGTTGACGAATATCTCTGCTTCCGGATTTGACGTTCGGATCGTAAGCGTATCCGTCGTACCACTGAACATCGACGCGCAGGAAGAGGCTGAAAACCCCGCAGCTGTCGCAAGAATTGCTGATCTGAATTTCACCATCGCCGTTCACCCATTTGTTGTGAACGACCACCTAAAGCTTAACCATGTTGCCGCGCAACAAAAAGTTGCAACGCGGCTGGTCTCTATATCTCTAGGATCAAACAAACGCGCGGGCGATCCAGTACGTCGCCCCTGCGGCGATATAGGCCGCCGCGAACAGATAGCCGACCATGAAGCCGGTCCATTTCCAGGAGTTCGTCTCGCGGCGGGCGACGGCGATGGTCGCGAAGCACTGGGGCGCGAAGACGTACCAGGCGAGGAAGGCGAGCGCCGTCGGAAGCTCCCAGGCGTTCGCGAGAAGGCTCGTCAGCCCCTCGGCGACGGCTTCATCATCGCCGGAGAGCGCATAGACGGTGCCGAGGCTCGCGACCGCGACCTCGCGCGCCGCCATGCCGGGCACGAGAGCGATGGCGATCTCCAGATTGAAGCCGATGGGCTTCAACAACGGCTCCAGGACGCGCCCGATCATGCCGGCGAAGGAGCCGCGTACGCCGTCGTCCGAGGCCGGGTAGCTGGCGAGGAACCAGAGCGCGACCGAGGTGCCGAAAATGAGCGTCCCCGCGCGCCGCACGAACGCGCCGACGCGCTCATAGAGCGTCGCCCAGAGATCGCGCAGGGTCGGCCATTTATAGGTCGGCATCTCCATGATCATCGGCTGCTCGGCCCCTGCCAGCGAGGTGCGCCGGAGAATGGCGGCGACGACGAGCGCGGAAACGATGCCGGCGAGGTAAAGGCCGAAGAGCACGATCCCCTGCAGATTAAAGGGGCCGACCGGCGAGGACGGAATGAAGGCGGCGATCATCAGCGTGTAAACGGGTAAGCGCGCCGAACAGGTCATCAGGGGCGTGACGAGCACGGTGGTCAGGCGGTCGCGCTCCTCCGTCATGGTGCGCGCGGCCATCATGCCGGGAATGGCGCAGGCGAAGCCGGACAGCAGCGGAATGAGCGCGCGACCGTTGAGCCCCGCCTTGCGCATCAGCGTGTCCGCCAGATAGGCCGCACGCGCCATATAGCCGGAGGCTTCGAGCCCGTAGAGCGCAGCGAAGAGAATGACGATCTGCGGCAGGAAGACGAGGACCGAGCCGACGCCGGCGATGGCGCCGTCGACGATCAGCGAGCGCACCCAGTTGTCGGGCGTCGCCGAGGCGACGACGGCTCCCAGCGCGCCGAAACCCGATTCAATGGCGTCCATCGCCGGCGTCGCCCAAGCGAAGACGGCCTGAAAAATGACGAACAGGATCGCGAAGAAGACCGCCGGTCCCGCGACCGGGTGCAGGACGAATTTGTCGATCGCCCGCGTCGCCGCATGGAACGGCGCCTCACGAACGACCGCCTCCGAGGCGATGTCGCGAGCCTGTCTTTGCACGTCGCGCAGGGAAAGCTCCGCGCCCGCTAAAATGCTTTCGGGGACAGCCGCATCGAGGCGTTTCAGAAACTCCTCCCGACCGCGGGCGCGCGTCGCCGTCACGCCGATGACCGGAACGCCGAGACGCGCCTCAAGGACACGAAGGTCGATTTCGATCCCGTCGCGTTCCGCAAGATCCATCATGTTGACGGCGACCAGCATGGGGCGCCCGAGCGTCTTCAACTGGAGAACGGACTGAAGGTGCGCGCGCAGATTGCAGGCGTCGACCACCACCGCGAGCACGTCCGGCGCGGCGCCGTCGATCCGACCGGAGAGCGCGTCGAGCGTGACCGCTTCATCCGACGACCTCGCCGTCAGGCCGTAGACGCCCGGCAGGTCCACGACCTCGACTTCGCGCCCCGCTTCCGTCCGCAGACGCCCGATACGGCTTTCCACCGTCACGCCCGCATAGTTGCCGACGCGTGCGCGACCGCCGGTGAGGCCGTTGAAGAGGGTTGTCTTGCCGGAGTTCGGCGCGCCGACGAGGGCGAGCCGGAGGGTCGCCGCCTCGCTCATGAGGCCACCGCGAGAACAGCCGCCGCCTCGTCGTGGCGCAGCCCGATCTGCGCGCGGCCGACGCGGACGGCGAGGACATCCCCATAAGGTCCTTTACGGATGATTTCGACCTCGTCGCCTTCCGCGAAGCCGATTTCGCGCAAGGCGTCTTCCAGTTTGGCGACCTCCGTCTGGAAGCCGGCGACGCGTGCGGTTTCACCGACGGCGAAAGCCGTTAGAGGGCTCGCGTCGGCGACGGGTTCAAGATCTTCAGCGTGAGCGAGGGACATGGGGCCTCGTAAAAGCAGGAGACCGGACACTAGTGACAGTGCAAGTCACTCGCAAGGCATCGGCGCCTGCGGCGCGTTCACGCGTGCGTGGCGTCGCCGAGAAATTTGCGCGCCCGCGCGAGCGCCATGATCGGAAAGTAGTGCCGATACATGTGATAGCGGATCATGAAGGCGCGGCTGAGTTCGACGCCTTGCGACAGGCGCTCCTTCAAGGCCGGGTCATCCAGCTTGATGTGCGAGCCGACGCCGTAGCCCGGAAAGCCGGTGCCCGTGTACTCGGTCTCCACCCACGTGCCCGCTCGCTGGTTCTCGGTCAGGAACGCGACGCCGCGACGAATGGCGGCGGCGTCTTCCGGACGGCCGACCGCGACGAGACCCATAAGCGCCCACGCCGTTTGCGAGGCCGTCGACACTCCCCGCCCGCGCTGGGCGTGATCCATGTACGACGCACAGCTCTCGCCCCAGCCGCCGTCCGCGTTCTGACGGTCGATTAGCCAGTCGGCGGCGCGGCGGACATACGCCTGCGACATGTCCTCGCCGATGGCTTCCAGCGCCGGCAGGACGGCTCCCGCGCCGTAGACGTAGTTGACGCCCCAGCGACCGAACCAACCGCCATCGGCCTCCTGTTCCGATTTCACCCACGAGATCGCCTTGGCGATGCGGGGATCGTCCTTGGAAAGGCCCAGCTTGCCGAAGGCTTCCAGAATGTGCGCCGTGACGTCGACGCTCGGCGGGTCGAGCGCTTCGCCGAAATCGCAGAACGGGATCTTGGTCAGGAACGTGTCGTCGTTGTCCTTGTCGAAGGCGCCCCAGCCGCCATCGCGGCACTGCATGGCGAAGAGCCAGTCGACGCCTTTACGGATCGCCTCTTCGACCCCTCTTTCTTTCCATTCGGGATCGTCCTTGATGGCCGCCAGAACGATGAGCGCGACGGCGGTGTCGTCCGTATCCGGATACCAGCGGTTGGCGTATTCGAAGGCCCAGCCGCCGGGCTCCGCCTTCGGCGCCTTCACCGCCCAGTCGCCCGGCTCCAGCACCTGATTGTCGAGCACCCACTGGTATGCTGCGTTGGAAGACGTCTTGTCGTCGCCGTCGACGCCGGCGTCCTGGAGGCTGAGAAGCGCGAGCACCGTGTCCCAGACCGGCGAGACGCAGGCCTGCACGTAAACCGCGCCATCCTCCTCCCAACGCCAGCGCGGATCGTCGAGCGCGCCGAGCCCTTTTCGCATGACGGGGTGATCGCCATCGAACCCTTCGATGTGCAGCGCCATCAAGCCGTAGACCCACGGCGGTTGAATGCCGCCCCAGACGCCGTCCGCATCCTGATGGTCGACGATCCACTCGACGACATCCTTGATCGCCTTTTCACGCCCCGGCGTCGCCCCAAGGGACTGGACGCCGTGCAGGCCGCGATCAACGGTGAGGAAAAACTGCTTCCAGCTGAAGGGCTGGCTTGTCTTGCTCAGGCGATAATCGAAAACGTCGCGGCCCTTGGGGAAAAGCTCGTCGAGGCGGCGTCCCGCTGGAAGCGGTCGGCTTATCCGGCGCGCGGAGAGGACGGCGATAGGCATCAGGGTCGCGCGGGCCCACGAGGCGAAATTGTAGATGGAGAAGCGGAACCAGCTGGGGAACCAAACGACCTCAGGCGGCAGGTTCGGCGTCTCAGTCCACGGCCATTCGCCGATGAGCGCGAGCCAATAGCGCGTGAACACGCGAAGGTGCGACAGCCCGTTGCGCTCCAGAATCCATGAGCGCGCCCTACGGAGCGCGTCGCAATCCTTATCGAGCCCCGCGCACCGCAACGCCGCATAGGCTTCGACCGTCGCGTTGACATCGCCCGCCGCAGCCCCGGCGTAGACCTGCCACGACCCGTCGGGACGCTGGTCGCGCAGGAGAGCCTTCACGAGGCCCGGGACGATCGGATGACCTTCACGGCCCATGAACCAGAGCGCGAGGATCCATTCCGCTTCCATGGAGGCGTTCGTCTCCAGACGCGCGACCCAATGCCCGTCAGGCTTCTGACGGGCGCGGAGCCAGTCGACAGCGTCGCCGATGGCGCGATCGACCGAGCCGTTGAGATTGGAGGGGCGAAACGCCGGATCGATGAGCGCCGGGTCATCGAAACCGGCGTCAGACAAGGCCATGGCGTTCTCTTGGGCTCGCGGGGCGAGCGAATCCGCGGACATCGCGGGCCCCTTTCTCAATCGGGCGACGACTTTGTCATCCGACCTAGCCGACCATTCGGCCACAGGTGAAGCCGCACCCGCGCGGCTTCAAGCCGCGGTCGGAAACAACTGCGCGAGCCCCTCATACGCGCCGGCGAGCTTTTCGGAGAGAAATGCGCGCACGTCATCGGGCATGTCCGCCTCCTCCCCTTCAAAAATGGGCGTTCGAGCGCGCGGAAACGCGAACGCTGCATCAACGCCGATAAGGTCGCAGACGGAGGCGAGGACCTGTTCCGGCGCGCTGGAAATATCGGCGTGGCGGAAGACGGAAACCTGCTCCGCCGGGAAGATCGACCGCCAGCGCGCGACAATCGTCGCGGCGTCGGAATACGCAAGGATATCGGGCCGTCTCTCGATGAAGTCGATGAGATCGACCGCGTCCAGGCTGGCGTCGTCGGCGCGGAGATAGTGCCGCACGGCCGACCAGGAGCGCTCCACCGGGTCGCGCACGAGGACAAGGACGCGCGCTCGCGGATTGAGACGGCGCGCATGCCACAGCCCGACCTCGGGCAGCAGCGCGTAGCCGGGCGTCATATCCCCCGCGACGCGCGCGCCCGCAGGCTCGAACATGGAGGCGTACCAGGCGTCGTTCGGCGCGAAACGGGCGAAACGCGCGAGGTCCTCGAAAGCATCGGCGTCTTCGTCAGCGACGCGTTCGCGGCCGGAGAGAAACTCCCGAAGTCGCCGTGTGCGGCTGATCCAAGACCGGTGTTCGGGAATGTAGAGGTCATTGAAATAGTCGACCTCCTTCACGAACGGACAATAGACCTCCGGGTGGTCGCGCAGATTGCGCCACAACCACGTCGTTCCGGCCTTTTGTTGACCGACGCAGAGAAAGTCCGGAAACCGGGCCATGGGACGCTCCTTTCGAGCCTGATCGGATAACCCGCTTCGCCCGCTTTCGCAGGATGGACACCCCGATCCTTTTCGCCTATCTGACGCGGCCCGGCGGTCGGCATAGACCCCGGTCGGGGCGGAGTAGCTCAGCTGGTGAGAGCGCAGGATTCATAACCCTGAGGTCGGCGGTTCAAGCCCGCCCTCCGCTACCAACTCTTTGAAAATCATCAGCCGTCCGCCGCCGGGATAAGCGCCATTTCGCGGAGATAACCGCCCTCCCCGATGGCGCGGTCCGCGCGGAACTCATCGAGAAAGCGTTCCGTCGGCCCATGACGCTCCACGGCGGAGGGGGGCGCGTAGATGCGCAGAACGCGCGCGAGCGGATAGGCGCCGGAGAGGATCGTCGCGTCGGTCGGATCGACCCCGTCGATACAGGCGGCTTTCAGCTTGTCGCGCTGGCTGGCGTAGTGCGCATAACCGAAAATGCCGACGGTGCCGCGCATCCGCTGAACGGCGGCGACAATCGCGGGATCATTCTCCCCCGCATCCACCCAGCCGCCATCGACGCGCAGGGTCCGAATCGCCATCTTGAAGGCTGCCGGATCACGCGTCGCCAATTGCGCAAGACACGGAATTTCACTCGCGCCGGGATCGAGAACCAGATCCAGAAACGAAGCGCGGGTTCCAGATGATAACGGCGGCCCGAGAACGGCGATCGGCTCCGTAGGCAATTCAGGCCGAATGTCGCTCCAGAGCCTGTGCGGGTTGGGAATGAGCCGACAGTCGTCATCCGCCGCGGGCGTCATGGCGACTACCGCCAGAAAGATATCGCTGCGTTTCAGGTCGAGGCCTTTGGTCCCGGCGCGGCGCGCGAACACGATGCCGCTGCGACCGATGATCCGTTCCTCAATCGCCGGCGTCCCGGTTTGCGCACATTCCGCCCGCTCGCTCTCCTTGATCGGACGGGACGCCATGACGGCGGACGGGTATGCGGTGCCCGAACCGCTGCAGAAAAACTGGATGCCTCCGCCGGTTCCGGTCGGTCGAACGTCGATCAGCACGCCCTCTTTTTCAAGTTGAAAAGCGACTGCTCGTGCGAAGGGGTACACGGTCGAAGATCCGACAATACTCGCGAAGTCTTCGTTTTCGTTGGCGACGCCGAGCCCGCCGATAATCAACGACGCCGATGCGCCCGTGGCCGCAATCAGTCCCGAGAGGAAGTGCTTCCGTTTCATCCGTTCACCCTCACGACGCCGCTCGCGTTACGCCGCCGAAGCGTCTGGTATTCGCAAGCCCCTCCAGCAAGGCGTCGCGCTTGATCGGCTTATGCAGAACGCCGTCGACGCCCGCCTTGAAGAGTTTTTCTCGATCCTCCTGAAGAACGTTCGCGGTCAGGGCGATGATCGGAAGCTTTGCGAAACGTCCGCCCATGGCGCGCAGGCGACGCGTCGCTTCGTCGCCGCGCATGACCGGCATATCGATATCCATCAGGACCGCTGCAATGCGCTCGTTCTCCGTACACGCGTCAATCGCCAGCGCGCCGTTTTCCGCCTGCAGGACGTCGTATCCTGACGCCTCAATATATGATTTCACGATCAACCGGTTCGGCAGGTTGTCATCGACGACCAGAATGAGCCCTTCGCCGTCGAGCGATGTTGATGTCGCCGCGTCCACGCTGATCGGTTCCTGGCTCGGCTCCGAAGCTTCGGCCCGGAACCGCACCGTGAAGATGCTGCCTTCGCCGACGACGCTCTCGACGCCGATTTCACCGCCGATGGCGGTCATGATCATCTGACAGATCGAGAGGCCAAGTCCGGTGCCTGCTTCCGCGCCCGTCGCTCCCAACTGTTCGTACTCTTCAAAAATGGCGGCGAGTTTGTCTTCGGGTATCCCGACGCCCGTATCGCGGACGCGGATTTCGATTTCCGCTTCACCGCTGTCGGTTTCAACCTGCTCAAGTTCGACGCCTATGGAGCCCGTCTCGGTAAATTTGACGGCGTTCCCGACCAGATTGATGACGACCTGACGCAGACGGCCGGCGTCGATCGACACCGTCGACCCTCTTGAACCACGCATCGACAACGACAGACCCTTCGCCTCCGCCCGAGCACGCAGCATGGCGGTCGCGCTTTCGACGACGGCGTGAACATCGGTCGGGGCCGGCTCAAGTTTCAATTTTCCGGCGGTGATGCGGCTGGCGTCCAGCACGTCATTGACAAGCTGCAGCATATGGTCGCCCGCCTCCCGGACGTGCTGCAGATAATGTTCGCGCTGAGTGTCGTCAGAAACGCCCCGAGCAAGCTCCGTCAGACCGATGACGGCGTTGAGCGGCGTGCGCAGTTCATGGCTCATCACCCGGAGGAATTGCGACTTCGCCTCGTTCGCCGTGCGCGCCTTTTCAGCCTCATGCCGCGCAGCTTCTTCGGCGAGTTTCGCCTGACGGATCGCACTTTCGATCTCTCGCCCCATAGGGTTGAAGATGAGCGGCGCCTCGATGACGATCGCCAAAAGCATCAGCATCCAGATGACCGTCTGCGCGACGCCGGCCGCCTCAACCGAGAGCCGCGCCTCCCGCTCCAGCATCAACCCGATCAGGTCATGCGTCTGCATGATCGAGGAGCGTGCGAACAGATTGAGTTCCTGTATTGAGGCGCGCTCGATGGTCCGCCCGGCTGCGTCGGCGTCGACGATCGAACGTGCGAGGCTCAGGAACCGCCGAACTTCGACGTCGAATGGCTCGGACGAATTGAAATAGATATTATGGATCGGCGCGAGAAACGCGCGGATCGGCCCGGTCGACGTGACTTCGCCGGTCAGGAGATCATGAGCGCGGCTCATGGCGCGGATCGAAGTGTCGAGCTCCTGACGCAGCTCGGCGCGCTCATGATCGGTATCGGAAACCGCCAACGCATTCACGTGAAAGGCGATGCGCTGGCTGAGAGCGCGTTGACCCGTCGCGAGGTTGAGGATGCTTGCGCGGCTCTCCTCGCGAAGGGTCATCACATAGATCACCGCGAGCGACACCGAGGCGAGCACCGCGATAATCGACAGCCCCAAAATATACCGGCGCGTAAAACTACGACGCATGCTGAGGGCGCGTTCAACCATGGGTGCTCGACAGTTACAGGTCGAGCTTCGAATAAGGTGGAGCCGTTAATAGGTGCTTTGCAGCAATTCAGTTCATCGAACGCTGATGAATTCTAGTTTCCGGTTGTCGAAACCCAGTCCGGATCGTCCTGCGTGCGCCGCTCGAAGCGCAGGAACTCGTAATAGCCGCAATGCTTCGTGTCCGGAAAATCCCGGCAGATTTCGGGGCGCGCTTCGTAGATCGTGCAGTTGCGCGTTTCCTGGTCGAGAAACCGACAGGCCGTCACGAAGTGCTCGTCCTCGCCATGACGCAGAATGCGCTCTCCCGGCTCGGCGCCTTTTTTTGTGAACTTTTTCCGTGCAGTTTCGATGTCGAGACCGAAATAGCTCGCCAGGCGCTTCACATCCTTGTCAACGACCGGGATGCGCGCGTAGGAGCAGCAATAGGCGGGGCATTTCGAACAGTCGTAGCGAACAGGCATGAGGGCGAGGCTTTCTTAGAAAGTTTCCGGTAGTGTCGCGCTCCGGCGTCGAAGGCAAGCGGGGGAAGAACGAACGTGAAAGCGGTATTGGCGAGCATCGGCGCGGCGGCGTGTGTTCTCTGCGGCGAAGCGGCGGCGGAAAAGCCGATCGTTCTTCTGGGGCTTGGGGCGGCGGAAACGACCCGTTTCGAAGGCTCTGACGAATACCGTGAGACGCCGTTCATCTTCGCGCAGGTCCGCTGGGGCAACCGGTACTTTATCGGCACCGATGGCGGCGGCGTGCGCGCGGACATCGTGGGCTGGCGTTTCATCGAGGCAGGGCCTGAAATTTCGTACCGCTTCGGTCGCGGCGGCGGCGATTCCGGCACGCAGGACCCCGTTCTTGATGCGCTGCCGGTCGTTGAGGAATCGATCGAAGTCGGCGGCTTCTTCGCCATGAACTTTCCGGCGCCCTTCACGCCGAAAATCCGCGACGCCCTCACGCTCGAAGGCAGCTACGTCGAAGACGTGACCAGCGGCCATGACGGCTATCTCGCGCGCGTCATGCTCCGCTATCGCGGGCGGATGAACAAACGCATCGCCGTGCAGGCGGGGCCGTTCGCAACGTATGCGTCCGAAGAGTTCATGAACGCTTTTTACGACGTGACGCCGTCAGCGGCGCTTGCGAGCGGCTTGCCGACGTTCGACGCCGATGAAGGCTGGAAGGACTATGGCGGTCGCGCGACCCTGGTCGTCGGTCTATGGGGCGACTGGAGACTGATCGCGACCGGCACTTACCGCCACTACATCAACGACGCCTTTGAGAGCCCGATCGTCGCCGAACGCGGCGAGCGCGGCGTCTGGTTCGGCGGCGGCGCGCTCAGCCGTCGCTTCTAAGCAGCGCGCGTTCCAGCGATCCAGCCGCCTCCCAAGACGCGACTGAAGTCGTTCTCCGGCGCATAAAAAACGCACGCCTGCCCGGGCGCGACGCCCTCTTCCGGCTCTTCCAGAACCGCCGCTGGTCGCCCTTCGACCGCGACAAGCCGCGCGGGCGTCGGCGGGCGCGTGGAGCGCACTTTCACCGCGATAGGCGCCTCGCGCGCGAGCGCCGCGTCGAGCGGTTCGTCGCCGAGCCAGTTCAATTCTTTCAGCACCACCATCGCCGTCGACAGCGCCTCGCGCGGACCGACGACGACCTGACGCTTCTCCGCGTCCAGACGTACGACATAAAGCGGATCGCCGGTCGCGACGCCGAGGCCTCGACGCTGGCCGACGGTATAGTGGATGACGCCAGCGTGCCGCGCGAGTACGGCGCCGTCGAGATCGACGATGTCGCCCGGCTCCGCCGCGCCGGGACGCAGACGCTCCACGACGCTCGCGTATTTGCCCTCCGGCACGAAGCAGATGTCCTGACTGTCCGGCTTGTCGGCGACCTCAAGGTCCAGCGCGCGCGCGAGATCGCGCGTCACGTCTTTCGACAGGCCGCCGAGCGGGAATCGCAGGAAGTCGAGCTGATCGCGCGTCGTCGAAAACAGGAAATAGCTCTGGTCCTTGCCGGGATCGGCGGCGCGATGAAGCTCCGGCCCGGCGCCGCCATCGAGGCGCTGAATATAGTGGCCGGTCGCCATGCAGTGGCCCCCGAGA
Source organism: uncultured Caulobacterales bacterium (assembly GCA_964342855.1). Lineage (GTDB taxonomy): Bacteria > Pseudomonadota > Alphaproteobacteria > Caulobacterales > Parvularculaceae > JBCBJX01. The sequence continues at coordinate 12,095 of CAYFIB010000022.1, read as the reverse complement.
TCGCGAGCTGTTTCGAGAAGATCCTTGAACTTCACGCGCTCATTGCAGCGCACGCAGGGGATCGGCGTCGCGCCCGCAAGATAAGTATCGGCGAAATCTTCCATCACCGCTTCGGAAAAGCGGTCCTCATAATCGAGAACGTAGTGGGGAAAGCCGAGACGGTCGGCGACGCGACGCGCGTCGTGAATGTCCTGCCCCGCGCAACAGGCGCCGTTCTTTTGCACCGCAACGCCGTGGTCGTAGAGCTGCAGGGTGACGCCGACGACATCGTATCCCGCGCGCTGCACCAGCGCCGCCGTCACCGAGGAATCGACGCCGCCGGACATGGCGACGACCACGCGCGCCCCGGCGGGCGCATCGAGGCGAACATGGTCACGGGCGAAGGCGTCGAGATCAATCATGGCCGCGGGATATGGCCCCGCGCGCGCGCGAACTCAATCGTCCCTGACGCCCGCCCGCCCCTTGGGTTCAAAACGGGACGGCTCCGCGTCCCATTTCGGGATATTCTTTCTATTCTTTCAATGGCTTAGGCTTCCATTCATCCTAACCTTTAGCCGTTTTTTCAGAGCGACAGCGTAGGTTCTCACCTGCTGACGGCAGGAGAACTGTGTGATGAGTAGCGTTTCTGCGGCGAATTTGACCGCGGTCGAGCCCCCGGTGCGGTCGGTCGTCGGACCGGACGGCACCTCTTTAACGCTCGCGGACCTGCCGCGCGCGAACACCAAACGTTGGGTGATCCGCCGCAAGGCGGAAGTCGTGGCCGCCGTGCGCGGCGATCTTCTGTCGCTCGAACAGGCCTGCGAGCGCTATAACCTCACGACCGAAGAGTTTCTCTCCTGGGAACGCGCCATCGACCGCCACGGCCTGCAGGGCCTACGTGCGACCCGCGTTCAACAATATCGCTAAAATTCGCCAGACCGCCTGACGGTCAAGGCGATCTTTACCATAACGGGGGACAAGGGACGCGTCAGCCGGAGGAGCCGGAACGCGTCCCATGCAACAGGCGGAAGCGACCCAAATCGCCATGAAGCGTGCGCCCGAAAGGGCGGAACGCCACCGTCGCCACTTCATCAAAAGCGTTTCGGACTTTACACATGTCTCAACAGGACGCGCTGCGTCCGCACGTCGTCGACATTGGACAGGTCCGTACTCTATGCGCCTTCGCACTTTTTCCGCTCCCGATCGCTACCAGGCCGTGCGCAAAATGCGCGAGGCGATGGGCGAGGATGCGGTCATTCTTTCCGAGCGCGAGACCCGCTCCGGCGTCGAGATCCGCGCCGGTCTTGAGGAACGATCCAAGAAAAAGCGCGGTTGGTTCGGCTTCGGGAAATCGAAAGACGACGACCGCGTCGAACCGATCGTCGCCCCCAATTCTGACAGCCGGAACGAGCCGTCCTATGACGAGCCGCCGAAACGGCGCGCCGCCGACCGTGATGCGGACATTGAGCGCGCGCCCGAAGCGCAGCCGGAGCCGCGCAAGATCGTGGACAAGGCGGGGCTCAATCAGGAGCTCGAACAGCGCATCGCGCAGCAGGTGCTGCAACATCTGCGTTCGAACCTCACGAGCAAGGACGGCGCGCGCGGCGCCATTTCGTCGGACGATCCGGTCATGCGGGAGCTGCGTCGCGCCATCGGCGATCACAGTCTCGGCGACGCGCTGCTCGCCGCGGTCGCGGCGAAAGTCTCCACGCTCGACACCGACAACGAAGTCCATGCGCTGGCGACGGCCTTCGACGACATCTTCCGCTTCGCCCCCCTGCAGCTGACGCCATTGCAGCCGATCATGCTGTGCGGACCGACGGGCGCAGGCAAAACCTCCTCCGCCGCAAAGCTCGCCGCGCGCGCCATCGCCGCGGGGTCGAAAGCCGCGCTCTTCACCGCCGATATCGGCCGCGCCGGCGCGGTCGAGCAGCTGCGCACCTACGCCGAAGCGCTCGACGCCGCCTTCGTGCCGGTCGAAGCGCCCGCGGACGTGCGCCGCGCCCTCGCCTCCGGTCAGCACCGCGGCTGCGTCATTCTCGATACGCCAGGCGTCTCGCCCTTTGATGGCGGCGACATGGCGGCGCTGAAAAGCTTCCTTGAGGCCGCCGACGCCGAGCCGCTTCTCGTTTTACCGACCAGCGGCGATCCTTCCGAACACGCCGATTGGGCGCAGGCCTTCAGCGAGTTCGGCGCAAAACGGATCATCCTGACGAAATTCGACGCGACCCGCCGCGTCGGCGCCGGCGTCGGGGCGGCGTTCGCTCACGGCTACGCCCTCGCCCATTTCTCCGACACCGCATTCATCGGCGAAGGCATCCGCGACGCCACGCCGGAATTTCTCGCCCGCCGCCTGCTCGCCGCCGCTCCCGGTCGCCTGCTCGACGAAGAGGACGTTTACTGATGTTCCGCAAATCGCAAGAGAACCGGCGCGAACCGTCGTTCCCGATCGTCGAAGGCCGCCGCGTCACGGCGATCGCCTCCGGCAAAGGCGGGACGGGCAAAACCTGGCTCGCCGCCAGCCTCGCCGGCGCCCTCGCCCAGAAAGGCGAGCGGGTCCTGCTCGTCGACGGCGACCTTGCTCTTGCGAACGTGGACGTGCAGCTCGGCCTCGCGCCGGATGCGGACCTCGCCGACATCGTCGCCGGCGGCGCTGATTTCGGAGCCGCGGTGACGCCTTTCGCCGGCGGCTGCGACAGCGCCGACCGCGCGCCCTATGGCTTCGACGTCGTCTCCGGACGCTCCGGCTACGGCGCGCTTGCGCTTCTCAGTGATGAAGAGCTTGCAGGCCTTCGCCGCGGCGTCCTCGCCCTCGCCGACCATTATGACCGCGTGATCGTCGATCTCGGCCCCGGCCTCGACCGCGCCGTTACGGCCTTCTGCGCCGACGCCAACGAGATCATTGCCGTACTGACGGAAGACCCGAGCGCGGCCTCCGACTCCTACGCCATGATGAAAGTGCTCGGCTATATCGACCGCGCAGAAGCTGTCCGCGTCGTCGTCAATCAGGCGGAAACCGCAAAAACCGGCCGCGCCGCCGCGGAGACCTTCGCCGCCGCCTGCCGTGAGTTTCTGAAAGTCGAGCCGCCGCTCCTCGGCGTCATCCGCCGGGACGCGAAAGTCCGTGAAGCGGTGCGCGCCCAACAAGCCTCGTGGGCCCGTCACGCCCTGTCGCCGGCGTCTCAGGACGTCGCCGCGATCGCGAAGACCCTGCGCGCCGAAAGCGTTGCGGCGGAAGCCGCCGCCGCGCTCGACGCGAAGTCGGCTTAAGCCGACCCCAACGCGGTCCGCGGATCGATCGCTTTCAGCTCCTTACGGAGTTCGAAGTGAAGCTGCGGACGGTTGACCGAGCCGGTCTGTCCGACCTTGCCGATGATCTGACCACGTTCGACCTCATCGCCCTTGTTGACGATGATCTGGTCGGCGTGCGCGTAAGCCGTCACCCAGCCGCCTGCGTGCTTGATGAGGATGAGGTTCCCGTACCCCTCAAGCTCGGAGCCCTTGTAAATGACCGTGCCCGACGCCGCCGCGCGCACGGGCGTTCCCGCAGGCGCGGAGATGTTGATGCCGTCATTGCGCCGACCGGACGGCTGCACGCCGTATTCGGAGAGAACCGGTCCGCGAACGGGCCAGTCGAAAGCGCCAGCGAGCGCGGAGTTGGCGGACGCGGGCGCTGATTTCGACGCCCGCGCGCTGGTCGTCGCAGGTGCGCTTGAACGAGCGGGCGCAGGCGCGCTTGACCGAACAGGCGCAGGCGCCGGAGCGGCGATCTCGCGACGTTCGGAAGCTTGAACAAGACGCACCGGCGGAATATCCGCCTCGCGATGATCGATGGAAGCCCCGCCCGGCAGGCGCAACTGCTGACCGACGGCGAGCGTGTACGGCGCGCGCAGACCGTTCGCGCGGGCGACCTCATCGACGCTGAAACCGGCGTCCGTCGCGATGGAATAAAGCGTATCGCCGCGACGGACCGTATGCGAACCGGATGAGCGGTTGGAGACGGACGCGACGCGCGCTGGAGCCGTCGGAAGGCTCTGAGACGAAGACGCGACCGACGCCGGACGACCGCCCGGAATTCGGATGAACTGGCCGACGGCGAGCGCATAGGGCACGCGCATGTCGTTGGCGCGGATGATTTCTTCCGGCGTCGCGCCGGTTTTACGCGCAAGCGCGTAGACCGTATCGCCCGGTTCTACGCGGACATAGCCGATGGGCGGCGAGAACGCCTCCTCGCGACGATCCACCGCCGGAATGGGACGCGGCTCGATGGGGCGCGGCTCGATCGGGCGCAGCGCTGTGCGGCGCTGCGGCCCGTCAGCGACGGGCGTGATCTGCGCGGGCTCGACGGTGCGGACCGTCAGATCGGAAAGGCGCGTCGTCTGTTCCGGGGCGTACGTCGTATCCTGTCGGCGCGCGGGGTCATAAGTAGCAACGGGCGGCAGCTCCGCGGGTGACCCCGCGGGCCGCGTCAGGCCGCTCGCATACTCCACCGGCGCATAGTTCTTCGCCGAGGTGCAGGCGCCGAGCGCCAGAAGAAAGGTTGCGCAAGCGCTCGCCGCGCCGGCCGGTCGGTGATGTCGCATGTCCGCCTCCGCCAAGAGGGCGAGGCCCTCGATACGATTCGCAGAAACGCTTTACTCACTTTGGTTAACGGGCCGTTAAGGATCCGCCGCTGGTTACTCGACGTTCTTGAGCTTCTGATCGACGAACCGCTCGAGCTCGCGGAACATTCCGGGCCGTCCGAAGCTCTCACGGCGCTCGCGCACCATCTCGCGGCACCCGTTGTACCCGCGCTTGATGGAATTGCCTGATAGCCGGCGAATGGTCGGCAGATCCAGACGACGTTGATAGGTCGAGATCGCAATGAACTCATAGAAGGCGAGCAGGTTCATCACGTCGTGAAACTGGGGCTCGGTAAAATCCTCGCGCCTGACAGGCAGATCGTTGTCGAGACGCTCATAGAGAATTCGTCGGGCTGTTCGCACGTGTTCGTTGCGAAACCGCTCCAACAGCACGCTGACGGTATACTCCATCCGCTCACGACGCTGGTTCTCGCGAAACCCGAACCAGGCGAGGATGAGCGCGACTGCCACGGAAAGAAGCGTCGCAAACGCTTCCGCGTGCTTAGAAATGACTTCCATTTCTAGGGTTACCCTGCTGTTTGGTCTGATTATTCCGTCAGCGAGACCAGCGGCGGACCGGAGAGCGCCGTCTCGAGCGTCTTGCGGCTTTCTTCGTGGGTGAGTTGCAGGTGGAGCGGCGTGATGGAGATGCGGCCCTCATAGATCGCTTTAAGGTCCGTGCCGTCATCGGGCTGGGATTTCTGACCCTTGAAGCCGAACCAGTAATAAGTCCGGCCACGGAGGTCCGTGCGCTCCTCGATCATCAGCTGGTGCTGGTCGCGGAAGCCCTGACGGGTGACTTCGATCTCGGTCACCGCCTCGGCCTCGACGTCCGGGAAGTTGACGTTGACGACGACGTTCTCCGGCCAGCCGGTCTCCAGCAACTTCCGGATGATCGTCGGCGCGTGCACCTCCGCCGTGCGCCAGCGCGCGCGGTCGTAGGAGAAGCGCGCAAGCGACAGGGCGATGGACGGGACGCCGAGGGTCATGCCCTCGAAGGCGGCGGCGATGGTGCCGGAGACGGTCACGTCCTCGGCGATGTTCTGGCCGTTATTGACGCCGGAGAGGATGAGGTCCGGCCGCTTGTCCGTCAGCACATGCTCCATCGCCATGGCGACGGCGTCGGACGGCGTGCCGGAGACGGCGAACTTCTTCTCCGATACTTTCCGCAAGCGGAGCGGCTGGGAGATGGTCAGCGCCCGCGCCGCGCCTGACTGCTCAGTCTCCGGCGCGACGACCCAGACATCGTCCGACACCTCGCGCGCGATGCGCTCCAGAACGCCGAGCCCCGGCGCGTGGATGCCGTCGTCGTTTGAACAGAGAATACGCATTACTTGATCCCTTCGATGCGCTCGGCGCCGCCCATATAGGGCTTCAGCGCCTCCGGCACGGCGATGGAGCCGTCCGGCTGCTGATAGGTTTCCATGATGGCGACCATGGTGCGGCCGACGGCGAGGCCGGAGCCGTTCAGCGTATGGACGAAGCGCGTCTGTTTTTCGCCCTGCGGTCGGCAACGCGCTTTCATGCGGCGGGCCTGAAAGTCGCCGCAATTTGAGCAGGACGAGATTTCGCGGAACTGCTTCTGGCCCGGCAGCCAGACCTCGAGGTCGTAGGTCTTCTTCGCGGAGAAGCCCATATCGCCGGTCGAGAGCGCCATGACGCGGTAAGCGAGATCGAGGCGTTTCAGCACCTCCTCCGCGCACGCCGTCATGCGTTCGTGCTCTTCCTCGGATTTCTCCGGCGTCGTTATGGAGACAAGCTCGACCTTGGAGAACTGGTGAAGACGGATGAGCCCGCGCGTGTCGCGCCCGGCGGAACCCGCCTCGGACCGGAAGCACTGGGTCCACGCCGTGAAGCGCTTCGGCAGCTCTTCGTCGGCGATGATCTGCTCCCGCACCGTATTGGTGAGCGTGACCTCAGCGGTCGGGATCAGCCAGAAGCCGTTTTCGGTTTTGAACAGGTCTTCTTCGAACTTCGGCAGCTGGCCCGTACCGTAGAGCGGCTCGTCGCGCACCAGCACCGGGGTCACCGTTTCAAGATAACCGAACTCCGCAGTGTGCAAATCGAGCATGAAGCTCGCGATGGCGCGCTCCAGCCGCGCAAGACCTCCATAGAGGATGTTGAAGCGCGCCCCTGAAAGCTTCGCCGCCGTCTCGAAATCAAGGAGGCCGAGCGCCTCGCCGATATCGAAATGCTCCTTCGCGGCGTCGATCTCTTTCGGCGTCCCCCAGACGCGGACTTCGACGTTCGCCGCCTCGTCTTCGCCGTCGGGAACATCGTCCGCGGGGATGTTCGGCAGGCCGAGGAGTACGTTGTTGAGGTGCGTCTCCGCCTCCTCCTTGCGCGCCTCCAGCGCTTCCATCCTAGCCTTGGCGTCGGCGACCTGCGCCTTCAGGCGCTCGGCTTCGTCCTTGTCGCCCTTGCCCATGGCCGCGCCGATGGCCTTCGAGGCGGAATTGCGCAGGGCCTGCAGCTCGCCGAGCTCGGTGATGACGGCCCGCAGGTCAGCGTCCATGGACGCCAGCTTGTTCGCCTGCGGAGGGAGCCCGCGGCGCGTGAGGCCAGCGTCGAAGGCGTCAGGGTTGTCGCGGATGAGTTTGATGTCGTGCATGGGGCGCGTCTTAAGCGCAAACGCTGCGACGCGAAAGGCGGCGGCGCGGTCGCCCGTGCAATGCGACCGCTCAAACGAAAACGGCGAGCCCGAGGGCCCGCCGTTTCACGGTCGATAAGGTGTCGCCCGACGCGTCAGGCGCGGCGGCGACGCGTCGCAGCGAAGCCGAGGCCGAGAACGCCGAGGCCCATGAGCCCGATCGGCGCCGCTTCGGAGACGTCCGTCGGCGGGTCGCACGGCGGTTCGCCCGGATCGCCGCAGGTGCCGAAAGTGATCGAGCCGAACGTCGCAGAGACCGACGTCGTCTCATAGGCGTTGTCCGTGCCGACATGGTAGGCGACCGGCGTCAGGAAGATGCCGTTCGACTGCTGGCCAGACGGCGCGATGCTGGTCGAAGAGTTGTCATTGATGCACTGCTCGCCCGGCACCGTGGTGCAGGCGTCAAGCGTCGGGATGTAGAGCGGCGAGTTCTTGTCCACCAGCGATTCGAACGGATACTCGTAATAGTAGCTGTTGAACCGGTTGATGCCGATCAGGTCGTTGATGGTGTTGATGCCATCGACGAAGACGCCCGTGTCCTGATTGAAGTTGGCGTGGTCCGTACCCAGGAAAAGACCGCCGCCGCGGGCGTCCAGCTGAATGGCGTAGTTCTGGATCCACGCGGGTTCGCCGCCGGGTGTCCAAGCCGGCCCAGACGAAATGATCCTGCCGTCGGCGATCATTTCTTTATCCGAGCGCGCGTTGAACCAGTCGGCGACGCCTTGATAGTTCTGCATTTGGGTCGCGTTGTTGTTCGGCCCCGTAACGAGGTCGTAGACCCAGATCTGATCGTAATTGGCGAAGTCGTTGACGTACGTCGTATCGAAGTACCGCGTCGTAACGTTCATGCCGGTCAGCGAGTTGACGTAACTCGCAATGGCCTGACCGTCGGCCACATAGGACGACTGCCCGACAAAACCGAAGAGAATTTCAGCCGCACTCGCTGGCGCCGCGGCTGACATCGCCGCAGCCGCGGCTGCGACTCCCAGTGATTTCCGAAACTGCATGTTTGGCCTCCCACAAAATGCATGCCCCATCAATGTAGTTTGATATTGTGTCGTAAGCAATTGTTAACAAAGAAAATCGCGTCTCGGTTGAGCGTTTTGACAGGAACTCGCAAGACGACTCACCGAGGGGCGCAGCGCCTCTCTTCTAAAATTCTAGGTATTGGCTATTAAAGTCGCGTCCGCTCAATCAGAGCCTGCGGGCTCGTCCTCGTTTCGGCGTTCAACGAAACGCACGGCAAGAATTGAAAATTCGTAGAGCGCGATGACACAGAGCCCCAATGCGAGCTGAGAGATCGGGTCCGGCGGCGTCAGGAACGCGGCGACCAGAAAGATGCCGACAATCGCGTAGCGGCGCCCGTCCCGGAGCGTTTTCGACGTCAACAGGCCCGCGCGCGCCATCAGGGTCAGAAGCACCGGCAGCTGGAAGGCGGCGCCGAAGGCGAGAATGAGCGTGGTGATGAGCGCGAGATAGTCCTGCACGCGCCCGAGATATTCGATGGCGGCGACGCCCTCCCCGCCCGCCTGCTGCTGGTCGAGCGCAAACTGCATGACGAGGGGCAGAATGAGAAAATAGACGAGCGACGCCCCGGCGGCGAAGAGAACCGGTGTGGCGGCGAGAAACGGCCAGAACGCCTGACGCTCGTTCTTGTAGAGCCCCGGCGCGACGAAGCGGTAGGCCTGCCAGGCGATGACGGGGAATGCGATGACGATGGCGCCGAACAGCGCAAGGCGGAGTTTAGCGAAGAAATACTCAAGCGGCGCCGTAAAAATGAGCCGCAGGTTTTCGGTGTCGTCCGCCACCCGCTCATAGGGGACCATCAGCACGCGAAATATCTGATCGGCGAAAAAGAAGCAGAAGATGAACGCCCCCGCGAGCGCGATAAGCGCGCGGATGAGGCGCGAACGCAGCTCGATGAGATGATCGATCAGAGGCGCGCGCGACGCTTCCACCTCGTCATCGGCTTCGGCGCCGGGCTCGGACGCGACGGCGGTCTCGCTCACGCGTCGCTCCCCGCCTTGTTCGCATCGCGCGCCGCCTCCGCGGCGGCTTCGGACACGGGCCGGGTCGCGTCGTCGAACGTCTTTTTCGCTTCGTGCACGGGGTTTTCACGACGCAGCCGGTCGATCTCCGCGCGCATTTCCTCCATCTCGGCTTCACGGGCCATCTGCTCGAAACCTGCCGTGAATTCAGAGGCCAGTTCGCGCGCCTTACGGACCAATCCGGCCACGGAGCGCATCAGCTTCGGCAGGTCTTTCGGGCCGACGACCAGAAGCGCGACGATAGCGACGAGCATCAGCTCGAACGCGCCGATGGAAGGTACGAGCGACATGGGAGCTCGCCTTAAGCTTGGGTTTTCTCGCGCGTCTCCTGCGGCGTCGCGTCGGCGTCAGCAGATGACGTCAGACCCGGCGCAGCCGCGGACGTTTCTTCCTCATCGTCCTTCAGCCCTTTGCGGAAGGCGGTGAGGCCCTTCGCCAGATCGCCCATGATGGACGAGATGCGCCCGCGTCCCCCGAAGAGGAGGACGGCGAGAAGAACGACCAGCGCAATTTGCCAAAAACCAGGAGCCATGACGGCCTCACTTTCCTTCGTGACTCAATTTCGCCTGAGATACTCTCGCGAGGTCTGGTTTACAAACCATCCTCTGAAGTCGGCTCGTCATCATCGGAAGCGATTGTCTCCCCCGGCTCGGTGAAAGTCGCTTCTTCGGAATCCTCCGGCGCGTCGAAGACGAATTCGCCGACGAACTCCGCCTCTTCCGCCGTCTCGTCCTCGAGAACGGCCGCGTCCTGCGGCGCCGGCACGGTGAAGCCCGGCGGCAGGCGTCCGTCGAGCAGTCCGGCAGCCTTGAGGTCGGCGAGCCCCGGAAGCTCCGACACCGAGGCGAGATTGAAATGCGACAGGAACGCCGGCGTCGTCACGTAAAGCGCGGGGCGGCCCGGCGTTTCGCGACGCCCCTGCTGCACGATCCAGCCGATCTCCAGTAGAACGTCGAGCGAGCCTTTGGAGACGGCGACGCCGCGCACGTCTTCAATGTCGGCCCGCGTGCACGGCTGGTGATAGGCGATGATAGCGAGGGTCTCCGTCGCCGCGCGCGAGAGCTTTTTCGGCTGTTCGCGATGGCGCTCCAGAAGATGGGCGAGGTCCGGCGCGGTGCGGAACGTCCAGCGCCCGTCGATCTCCACCAGCCGAACGCCCGCCGACTCGTACCGTACGCGGACGGCATCCACCGCCGCCTCGACGTTCGAGCCTTCCGGCATCTGCGCTTTCAGGGTCGCGAGATCGAGCGGCTCGGCGGCGGCGAAGAGGAGCGCCTCGGCCATGCGGACCTGCTGCGCGCGGTCGAGCGCCGCCTGCGCGGCGACTTCCAGATCGTCGTCTTCCTCGAAATCCGCATTGGTCTCCGGCTCTGGGGCGTCCGCCTCCGACTCCGTCGGCGCGGCGACCACCTCGCCGGTCAACTCGCCATCCTCCGGCGACGGATCGACGAACGTCTTGCCGAACGCTTCGGCGATTTTCACCTGCGCGTCGCGGACGCCGCGCTCCTCGCGCGGATCGTCCTCATCGTGACCGAATGCGTGTCCGTCCATGGGCTTAGGAGGCTCCATTGATGTCGCTCGCCGCGTCATGGCGCGCGCGCACGAAAATCGGCGCGAAAGCGCCTTCCTGTCTCAGTTCGATGCGGCCCGCCTTGGCGAACTCCAGCGCCGCCACGAAGGAACTTGCCGTCACCGACGACAGCGGCGCGTCGATCGGTTCGAAGTCCGAAAAGAGATCAAGCTGCGCCCAATCCGGCGCCGCGCCGAGCATGCGTTCGAACCGCGCGCGCGCCTCCTCGATTTGGAACAGCTTCGGCTTCTGGATGCGGATCGTCGCGTCGACGCCTTTGAGCCGTTGCGCCGCATAGGCCTTGGTGAGGTCGTATACGTTGGTCGTCCAGCGGGGCGAGGAAATGACGCGCACGCCCTCCGGCGCGCCGCGGGCGAAGGTGTCCTGCCCCAGCTGCGGCAGGGAGCTCAGCTCGTCGGAGGCCTCGCGCATCGCCTCCAGACGACGAAGCTGAAAGGCGAGGATCGCGGCCATCTCTTCGCCGGTCGGCTCCTCGCCCTCGGCGACCTCCGGCTTCGGCAGAAGGAGCTTTGACTTGAGGAACGCCAGCCACGACGCTGCGACAAGATAGTCCGCCGCCAGCTCCAGCCGTTTAAGACGCGCGGCGGCGATGAACTCGAGATACTGATCAACCAGCTCGACGATGGAGATCTGAAGAAGATCGACCTTCTGTTTGCGAGCGAGGACCAGAAGGACATCGAGCGGGCCTTCGAAGCCCTCGATGTTGACGATCAGCGCATCCGGATCGAACTCATCCGCTTCCGGCGCGCCGCGAACAGGCGCGTCGAAATCGTCAGCGACGCTCGTCATCGCCTTCGTCTCCACGCTTGTTTCGGACTCGTCGCTCATTATCGAACCCTATCGGCGATTCTTCGCGCCGCCTATCGCGAGATCGATTGACTGACGCGGCGAAGCTTTCCGCACGCCTGACGCAGAGGCGTTCGGAGGGTCGGCTTTCAGGCGAACGCCCGATCAAATTCGGTGAAGGCCGCCGCCAGATCCACCGCTTCGATTGCAGGCCTGATCGCGCCCTCCGCCGCCCTCGCCCGCTCTGCCGCGCGCCCGGACAGAGCGGGTGCAATGGAGGCGATGGCGCGCATTTCCGGCATATCGCCATTGCAGTGGAGAAGCATGTCGCATCCGGCGGCGAGCGATGACCGGCACCGGTCCACCATGGCGCCGTCGAGGGCTTTCATGGAGAGATCATCCGTCATGAGAAGGCCGTC